>JAFGDS010000018.1 GCA_016931995.1 Pirellulales bacterium | reverse complement strand
CTGCCGGAGATCGCCACGAAGTCGAGCGTGAACTGGTTGGCTCCCGCGCCGAACGTATCGGCACGGCTCGTCGTGGTGAGGATGGTCAGGACCGTCGCGGCCGCAAGGGATCGAAACACGAACTTCAGGAACATTAGCCTTCTCCTCGTGCCAGCGGACGTGGGAGGCAAAACACCTCCGAAGAAGCGTGGAAATTAGACTCTACACTAGTTTGCTTGGCGGAATTGTCAATGGTTTTGAGGGCCCCCACACCAAGGAGTACGAAAGAACCCGCGGGTGCCACTCCACGCCGTTAACCTTATTGGAAAGTCAGGAAAATGGTCTTGATGCGTTAGCCATCTTTTGGGATTTGCGCGTTTTACCAAAAGACTCGCAACCCCAAAGGAGTGGTCGATGGCGCGTCAAGACCGAGGACGCGGTGATTTGGAGTGTTCGTACGCGTACGAGTTGGACAACGCGCGGCAGTGGTTGATGGTCGGGGCGTGCCTGAGCGGGATCGTGTTTCGGCCCGACTGCACGTGGACGGCGCAGACGTTGGCGTTTGCGGGGTTGCTTTGGGCGTGGTCGGACGAAAAGACGCTGACCGAGCGGTTCGGCACGGCACGCAAGATTATCATCCATTGTCACGCCGGGCAAGGCGAACCGGCGGGAAGTTATCAGGCGTTCCTCAAGTTGCCGCGCAAATGGACCGAACCCTTGCTGGAGTCGCTTGTGGCGGCGTTTCGACGCCGGATGGCCCAAACGCTCCGGGCGGTTTGGAAAGTGGAGGGGTGGTTGGTGTTCGCCGTGGGACTGGCGAACCGGGCCTTCCGACAGCAGCGAACGTGGCCATTTTCGGGACATGCTCGGCTCGGTGCCCGACGGAGCGCTGTTGACCGCCGACGCCGAAAAACGATTGCCGCCCTTGGTGTTGCGTCTGGTGGTCGCGACCAACCCGAAGCGTGGCCCCGTCTACCTCGTCACGAGCGTGATGGATCGCGCGGCGCTGGGCGATGCGCAAGCCGCGGCCATCTACCGAAAACGTTGGGGCATTGAAGTGTACTATCGCCACTGCAAACAAACCTTCGAACGACGCAAGCTGCGAAGCCGCAACCCCGACAACGCCATGGTCGAATGGCACTGGTCCCTGCCGGGCATGTGGGCGATGGGCTTGCACGCGCACGACCGTTTGGTCCGCCAAAACGTCCCGCCGGAGCGGATCAGCTTCGCCGGCGTCTGGCGAGCCTATCGACGCGCCATGCGCGAATACAAAGGCCCTCCCGATCCCGGCCAACGCATGCATCAGCTCATCGACCGAGCGATCCTCGACCCCTACCCGCGAACAAACAAAACCAGCCGCGACTATCCCCGAAAAAAACAACGCCAAGCAACCGGCTCCCCCACGCTCCGCACCGCAACCCGAGCCCAAGTCCAACAAGCAATGCAAGTCAAACGTGAACAGAAAAAAAGATTAACGGCGTAGGGTGGCACTGGCTCCGCCAGTGCCGGACGCCTTGGGTTGCCAGAGGCACTGGCAAAGCCAGTGGCACTTAAAAAGTTGTACTGCCGACAAGCCAGCCAGTGGCACACGAATGTGATCCGGCATTTTGCGACACGGAGCTTGCGGCGCGGAACGGCGGGATTACAACGGCGGGCATGATGAACCACGTCGAGCGGTTTCGCGCGGTGATGGATTTTCAGCCGGTCGATCGGCTGCCCCGCTGGGAATGGGCCATGTGGTGGGACCAGACCATTGCCGCGTGGCGCGCGCAGGGCCTGCCCGCCGAGTTGGACACGGTTTTCGACATTGCCGCGTACTTCGACCTCGACCCGTACCAGCAGTTCTGGTTCTCGACCACCGAATCGACGATCGAGGCCAAGCAGCACCACGTCGAAGGCATCGTCTCGAACCTGGACGATTACGTCGGCGCGCTGCCGCATCTCTTCCCCGACCATCGCGCGGCCATCGACGCCATGCGGCCCTGGGCCGCCCGCCAGGCCAAGGGCGACGCCGTCGTGTGGTGTACGCTGGAAGGCTTCTTCTGGTTCCCGCGGACGCTAATGGGCATGGAGAAGCTTGTCTACGCTTTTTACGACCAGCCGGAATTGATCCACCGCATCAACGACGATCTGTGCCGGTTCAACCTCGGCCTGATCGAGCAGTTCTTCGAAGCTTGCCCTCCGACGTTCGTGACCATCGCCGAAGACGTGAGCTACAACCACGGGCCGATGATCTCGCAAGGGCATTTCGAGGAGTTCATGCGGCCCTACTACCGGCGGATGCTCGCGCCGCTTCTGGACCGCGGCATCCGCGTCATCGTCGATACCGACGGCGACGTGACCCAGTTGGTGCCGTGGCTTACGGGCGTGGGCGTCGACGGCGTGCTGCCGCTGGAGCGTCAGGCCGGCGTGGACGGCGCGGCCATCCGCCGGCTCTATCCGCGGGTCCGCCTGGTGGGCCACTTCGACAAGATGGTGATGAGCCGCGGCGAGCGGGCCATCCGCGGCGAGTTCGAGCGACTCATGCCCTTGATGCGCGCCGGCGGATTCATCCCCAGCGTCGATCACCAAACCCCGCCCCACGTCACGCTCGACCAATACCGCCTCTACCGCCGCCTGTTGGACGAATACACGGCCAAGGCGTAGGGTGGGTCGAGGTCGCGCGGTTTTGTTGGGGGTATGCGAACCAGCCAAGTTGCATGGAGCACCCTGGCTGGGCACGCCGAGTTGCCGCGACCGAGCCCCACCAGGGAATCTCGGGCCGTGCCACCGAGAGCGCAAGACGACGAGATCCTTCGCTGCGCTCAGGATGACGGCAAGACGGGATGATGCCCCGTGGCCCGTCAAGATTGAAAACGAGGGGTGCCATGCCCACGCTCGCCGTGGGCATGTTGACCGAGATTTACGGCATGTCCACGCAAGCGTGGACATGCCGTCCCAGACGCCACGCGTGTCCACGACGCGCTTTACGCCTTGCGGATCGCGACGCTGGCGCGGTGGGCGGTGAGACCTTCGCGGGTGGCGAGGATCTCCACATCGGGGGCGAGTTCGACGAGGCCCTCGCGGTCGAACGAGAGCACGCTGCCGGCGCGGAGGAAATCGTTGGCCGACAGGCCGCTGGCGAAGCGGGCGGTGCCGCTGGTGGGCAGCACGTGCGAAGGGCCGGCCGCGTAGTCGCCCAGGGCCACCGGCGTGTAGTTGCCCAGGAAGATCGCGCCCGCGTGGTGGATCTTCTCCGCCAGTGCTTCCGCGTTGGCCGTGGCGATGTGCAGGTGCTCGGGGGCAATCTGGTCGGCCAGCCGGCAAGCTTCGTCCGCGTCGCGGGCGAGGATGGCCGCGCCGAAGGCCTCGAGGCTTTGCCGCGCGAGCTCGCCCCGCTCGATCTGGGCGATCCGCCGGCTGAGCTCCTCGACCGCCGCGTCGAGCACGTCCGCCTCCCAGCCGATCAGAATGCTCGCGCCCGGGGCGTGCTCCGCCTGCGCCAGAAGGTCGTATGCCGTGAACTCCGGCCGGGTGGAACGATCGACGATCACCACCACCTCGCTCGGGCCGGCGATCGAGTCGATGTCCACCTGGCCAAAAACAAATCGCTTGGCCAGCGCGACGAACAGGTTGCCCGGGCCGACGATCTTGTCCACCCGCGGGATACCCTCGACGCCGTAGGCCAGCGCCGCGACGGCCTGCGCCCCGCCGAGGCGATAGACTTCGGTGATGCCTAGCTCGTGGCACGTGGCGAGGATGTCGGGGTTATACGAGCCGAAGGGCGTGGGCGGCGCGACCAGAGCCAGCTCCCTGACTCCGGCCACCTGGGCCGGCACGGCGGTCATCAGCACGCTCGATGGATACGCGGCGGCGCCGCCCGGCACGCACAAGCCCACGCGCGCCAGCGGCCGGTACCGCTCGGCGAGAAACCCACCCGGCCGCTCGACGCGGACGTCTTCGTGCAAGATCGCCTGTTGGAACTCGGCGATGCGTCCGCGGACGCGGCGCACGGCGGCGAGGAATTCGGGATCGGCCGCCGCGTGGGCCTGGGCCAGCTCGTCGGGCGCGACGCGGAGCGAGCCGGCGTCGAGCTTGGCGCCGTCGATCCGGGCGGAGTAGTCGAGCACGGCGGCCAGGCCTCGATCGCGGACGTCGCGGCAGATCCGCTCGACCACGGCCGCCGGCGCCAGCGCCTCGCCGAAGATCTCGATCGTCCGCCGTCGACCCGCCTCGCTGACCACGTCGCCCTCCGGGCTGAGCCGGCGGCGCAGGTCGTCCATGGCCGCGCCGATGTCGTCCCGGCGGCTGTCGATGCGCGGGAGGTGAAGGCCGGGGGATTGCGGTGGCATGCGCGGCGTTCTCCGGTTCTGGGCCACTCCGGCGGGCAATCGCGGGGCGACCGAAAACCACTCCAACGAGTGGTGGGTGCGGGGGGGCTTTTCCGATTGTCGGGAAAACCCGCCGCAGGCGCTGGCGGGAGACCCTGCTGACAGCCTACAATTGAACGTGGCTTGTGTAAACGGCCCGACCGGTCCAGGCGTTTCTCTTCCCAAGCCGTGGAACAGAGCTTGTTTACGATCCGTTGCACGACCTGCCAGGCGAGGCTGAGGGTCCGCGATCCGGCGACGATCGGGGCGATCCTGCCGTGTCCCCAGTGCGGCAGCATGGTCCAGGTCGTCGCGCCGCCGGGGTGGAACAAGGCTAGGACGGGGGGCCAGGGGCGGGGAGCGGGGGGCGCGGGGCGTGAATCCCAAGCCACGGCGCCCGCGGCCGGCCTGTCGCAACCGGTCTCGAAACAGACGAGTCCGGGTTTGCCGGGTCAGCCCGCGCCGGTGGGTTTGGTAGTGCCGCCTTCGGCGCCGCCGCAGGGTTTGTCGGGAAGCTCTCACACTGACCCTCGCCCGGCGGAAGATGGGACGGGCAGCGGCGTGGACGAGCCGATGCTGCCAGGGCCGGATTGGGTCTCGCCAACGGAGATGTTGTACCGGCGGTGGCTGCTTTGGGCTGGCGGGCCGCTGGCGGGCTTGATCGTCGTCGCGGCGATCCTCACTTGGGCACTGTCCGGCCGGTCGCTCGAGCCGGTCGTCGAGCCGTCGCCCGCGGCCGCCGCCGCGCCGGCTCCGCCGGACCGCGCGTCCGACGAACCGCCGCCCGCCCGGCTCGATCCGCGGTGGATTCCCGACGACGCGCGCTGGGTTGTCACCGTGGCCCCGGCGCCGCTGGCCGGTCAGTCGGGCGCGGACCGGCTGTTCGAGGCGGCCCGGCCGTGGTGGGCGCCGGTTTTGTCGCCCGTGCTCGACGGGCTGGGGCTCTCGATCGCCGATCTTCGCCGGGTGAGTTGGGCGGTGTGCGCGATCGATCGAGAGCATGAAGGGGACCGTCCCCTTTTCGCTGGCGCGAAAATCGGGACCGTCCCCGGCGTGCTCGTGTTCCACGTGGATGCCGGGGTTGACCCGGACGCGTTGGCGGGTCGGGGTTCGCCGATCGACGCGTTCGTGGCCGGCAAGGCGTGCCGGCGGCTGCCCGGCGGCGCGTGGCCGCATCCGTTTGTCGTGCTCGACGGGCCGGTGGTCGTCACGGGCGAGGCCGAGTTGCTCGCGACGTTGTCGGCCCGGGCCAAACCCCGTTGGGCCAGCGAGCCGATCGCCCGCCTCTTGGCCGACGTGTCGGGCGAGGCCCATCTGGCGATGCTCTTGGATCTGCAAGCCGTGCGTCGTTCGGGCGGCGCGCTGCCGCCGGCCGTGCTCGAGGTGTGGCAACCGGACCGCGACGCCGCCGACGCGCTCGAAACCCTGCCCGAGGGCCTGGGACTCTCGCTCCGCTTCGGCGCGACGCTGCGCGGCGAGTTGGAGATCGTCTGCCGGGAGCCGGCGGCCGCCGCGAAGGTCCACGCGGCGCTCGCGCAGCTTCTGCCGGCGGTCAAGACGTCGCTAGCCGGGCGCGTCGAGGCGGCGGCGGAGCTGGTCCGCGAGGGTCGCCTTTCGCCCGAGGACGCCCAGCGATACCAGACGCTCTTGGGCGAGCTGCGCGCGGGGCTCGATCTGACGCATTGCGAGCTTGCGGACGACGCGGTTCGCGTGACGACGGACTGGGGCCGCGATCCGGTGGCCACTGGCCTGGCCGCCCTGGAAAGCCGCGGCGCGATCCGGGCCGATTGGATCGCGTCGGCCCAAGGGCTCGATCGCTCGCGCCACGAGGCGCTGGGCGAGGGGCTCCAACAGTACGCCGCCGCCGAGCAGCGGTTTCCGGACGGGGCCGTGGGCGGGGCGCTCTTGCCGCCCGAGACGCGGCTAAGCTGGATCGCCGCGATGTTGCCGTATCTGGGCCGCGAGGATTGGCATCGCCAGCTCGCGATGGCGTATTCGTGGGACGCCGAGCGCAACCGGCCCGTCGCCGTCCGACGCCTGCCCGAGGTGCTCAATCCGGCGCTCGGACCCACCGACGCGCCCGACGGCTATCCGCCGACGCATTTCGTGGGCGTGGCGGGCGTGGGGGCCGACGCGGGCCGGCTGCCGGCGGACGACCCGAGGGCGGGCGTGTTCGGATTCGGCCGGCAGGTAGACCCTAGCAAGATACCCGACGGCGCGAGCAACACGATCGCCACGCTGGGCGCCAGCGGCCAGCTCGGGCCTTGGGCGGCGGGCGGACATGCCACGGTGCGGCCGCTCGCGCAACGCCCCTACGTCAACGGACCGGACGGCTTCGGCACGGGCCAGCCCGACGGCATGTTGGCCGGCATGGCCGACGGCTCGGTGCGGTTTGTGTCCAAGGACGTGGATCCAACCGTTCTCGAACAACTGGCCACGGTGAACAGCGGCAAGGAGGCGACGGTCGACTCGCTCGATCCTGGTGGTCTGCCCGCCGTCGCGCCCGAAGCGCCGCCCGCGGCGGCTCCACCGGCCGACGCCTTGCCCGACCCGCCCGCCCAAGCCGCGCCGCCGGCGCCCTCGCCAGCCGACGTCAAGGCGAAGGCCTCGCTGGAGACGCGGATCGCGAAGATCGAGTTCGCCGACGTGCCACTTGGGCACGTGGTCGCGGTTCTCAAGGACCTTGGCGCGGTCGAGATCGACTTCGACCAGGCGGCGCTGGCGGCCAAGGGCGTCTCGCTCGACGACCGCGTGAGCGTCCGCCTCGAGAACGCCACGGTGGGCGAAGCGCTCGATAAGGTCCTCTCCACCAAAGGGCTCAAGCACACCGTGGAGAACGGCCGCGCCCGCGTAGTGGCGGCCCCCCAGCCGTGACGGGCCGCTTGCGGCTTCGCAAAGCCGCGAACCCAAACGCCCCGGGCCGCGTATAGGCTCCATTGACCGGGAAGGTCGAACCTCGCCGGGCGAGGGCGTGTCTGGATTGCTCAGGGGGGAGAGGAATCCGTTGCCATGATCCGATTTCCGTACGTGATGCAAGAGTGCCCGGTGTGCGGCCGTCCGCTCGAAATCGCCGACGACCTGCTGCGACGCCGCGTCGCGTGTCCCCACTGCGGCGGAAGCTTCGTGGCGCGCGAGAACGCCGCGGCGCGCGTCGGCGCGTTCTCTCTGCCGCGAACGCTCCTGCATCGGGCCGATCAGTTGCTGCGGCTCTCGGAACGCCGACTGCATCAGGCCAGGAAGTCGCCCAGCGCGGTGTGAGAAGCCGCCGAGATGGTGCTGGCGTCGTTGGCCGCGCGATCGAAACGATACGCGGCGTATTCGCTGAAAAGACAGAAGATCGCCAGCAGGATGAACGCCAGGGACAGGGCCAGCATGACCGTGTAGGCGCTGGACTGCGCGATGCGGTCGATCAGGCCCTTTCGTGGCTTCCGCGCGACCGAGTCGAGCGACCCCGGCTCGTCGGCGGCTGGCTCGGCGGCCGCGGCAACCGGTTGGGCCGTTGGGTCGGGCATGCCCTCGATCGAGAGGCTCTCGAACTCCTCCGTGGGCAAATTCAGATCATCAAAGTCCTTCGGATCGCCGTCAAAGCTCGCCACAGTCCGCCTCCTGAGGGTCCTTCGCCGATAGAAAGAGCCATGCCCACCAGCCCTCGGAGGGCGAAGCTCCCGCAGAGCCGCGCCCGCGCGGCGAGAAACAATCCCCGCCGATCTGTCTCCAGTATACTCACGGTCGGGAGCGGTTTCCACGCGCGGGCGCATGAAGCAGTCGGTACTGTCCTAACGGTGTGTTGCCAGGCAGGCAACGCCGCTACACCCCACTCTGGGGCGGGGCAACAGAGGTTTCCGCTCTTCCCTTGCCCAAACATCTGAGAAACGCGGTCGAGAGCGTGTTGAGTGAGGGGGTACAAGAGGTTCTGTGACAAGGTAGGGGGCGAGGTGGGGGGGCTGCCGGATGTGCATCGTCTTGAACAATGCGTTCCTGCACTGACGACCCACCCGACGGCGGCACACGGCCGCATCTTTTGTTCCCCCCGTTGCATGGGGTGTAGTCTTGGTGCCGATCTTTTCGGTCTATGCTCAAAAATGCCTGGTGTCCTACGTTTGTTATGCACCACAGGAAAGGTCAGCCATTCCCAAAGTGACCAGACATGGTCGGTCAGTCCGGCGACGAGGGCGAGGTTCGGGATCAAAAGCCACATGGTCCCAGTTATCTCCCTGCCGCGCATCAGCGGAGTTTTCTGGATCGCAACGCTTCTCCTTCTTGCCTACAAACGACCACTTTTCGTCGAACTGGACCTCGCGCGTCCTCGGGGGAAAAAGCCACAAGCTCGTCGTGGGCCCTCCGAGCATGGTTGCCAGCCAGCCGGCTGTAACGCATCACCGTGTCCCGATGAACGCCCACCAGCCGGGCCGTCTCGCGAACCCCGCAGCCTTCCGCGATGTGTTCCAGAATCGCTAAAACTGTCTCCTTGGGCAGGTCCGAGCCAAACAGTGGCGTCCCCTTACGCTCGGAAAATCTCGCCTTGCACGTCCGGCAGCGGAGCATCCGCCATTGCTTCCTCGCCCCGTAACGATCACATACCGACAAGTTTTTGCCCCCACGTTTACCGTGGTCTGGGCAGTCCGAATTCAGACAACAAAACCGCGTAAGATCGTCCATGACCACACCTCCAAAACACAAACCCCTGCCGTGAAATAAAGCGTCTCGATCATCCCGGCCAGAAACCGGGCGAGCCGATCCGAGGCCACCAGGGCGTTTTCGCGCAGGGCGTAGAGATCCTTGATGCTGCCGGGGCGTCGCCAGACCGCGCCCAGGGCCGCGCCCAGCCGGGCGGCCGTGCTGGGCTGATCCGTCAGACGTTGGACGTCCGCCGGAAGCTGCTCGTCGACCGTGTCGGTCACCACGCGAACCGCCAGGAAGCGCACCCGGCGATCCCGGCACACCTCGGCCACGGCGAGGCTCTCCAGATCGACGGCCAGCGCCTCGTGCCGCCGGCCCAGCTCCCGCTTGTCGGCAGGCTGCCGGACAATCTCGTCCGTCGAGAGGATCCGGCCCACATGCACGCCCGGTCCCAGCGAGCCCGGCTCCGCGCGGAGGTCGATCGACAGCCGCCGCCCATCCGGCGCGGCCACCGCGTTGGCCAGGACAATGTCGTGCCGCTTCACCTCGGGCGCGAGCCCGCCGGCGAATCCGGCCGACGCGATCCACTCGGGCCGGTGCCCGACCAGAAGCGTCTCGGCGGCGGCCGCTGCCCGCTGGGCCCCCGCGTCCGACTCGACCAGCACGACGCGCCGGCCGCCCAACCGCCCCTGGCGCACCAGCCCGCTGCGCACCCGGGCGCTTGTGCGGTCTTCCAGCAGATCGACCAGCCCACCGGCCTCGATTCCCAGCGCGAACACGAAGCCGACGGCGCAGGGCCCCTCGTCGGGTGGCATTTGTCCCGGCTGCTCCGTCGGCGCGATCTTCCCCCGCGCGGTGTGGATTACCTCCTGGCGAATCCGCCGCCTCGCCGTGTTCCGCAACCAATCTCCAAGCAGATGTCGCAACATGCACTAAGAGCCTATCCGAGAACCCGGGCGCCGTCGTCATGCTGAGCGAAGCGAAGCATCTGAACTCCTTTGACGCCAACGAGATCCTTCGCTACGCTCAGGATGAAGCGCGGTCCGGGCGAGGGTTCTCGGATAGATCATCCGGCCCCACACCCCGGCGTAGGCACAACCGGTGGGCTTGTGCAGACAATACCTTGGTATCTTGGCCGCCTGGTTAGACATAGCAACTCCCAGCCCAGCCCAGTGTGTGGTACTACACACTTTTTGCTCGACTTCAGGCCGCGATGCCAACCGCCGACAGGAAATCCAAGTGCTGATTTCGGCTTGGTTTACGTCAAGTGGGCGGCATTGGACTCGAACCAACGACTTCCACCGTGTGAGGATGGCGCTCTAACCAACTGAGCTAGCCGCCCGAGGGATTGATCAGTTTCTATCTTCCGCGATGGGTGGATGATCGAAAAGGGGGGCTGGCCAGAAAACGGTCAGGATGCCGGCGATTCGTCTTGGGGCTCGCGGGCGGGAGGTTCAAAACGGACACCGGCGGCCTCCTCGTGTTCGACGGAATCGAATGACGTCCTTGCCGGCGTCGGAGCGGACGTCGTGGCCGAGCGGAGCTCGTCCTCGATTCCGCGAAGCCCTTTTTTGAACTCGATGAGGCTTCGCCCCAGGCTTCGCCCCACCTCCGGCAGCCGCTCGCCGAACAAGAGCACGGCGATCACTCCGATGACGATCATCTCACCCGGACCGGGCGAGAACAACGCCCAAGGAACGTCCACGGTCTTACCTCGAAACGACAGTACCTATAGCCCCGATGGTGGCATACTTGTCCACGCCAGCGGACTCCCACGCAAATAAACCCGCAGCGCAGGCACTTGGCCCCTGGACGCGCCTATCGCAATTCTACCGAGTCTATTCCAACCGGGCGGGAAAGCAAGGCTCAATAGCGCTGGATTTGCCCTCCAGATCATCCGGCGCGAAGCGGAGTTCTCGACAGCCAAGGAGATTCTTCGCTTCGCTCGGAATGACGGCATCGGAATCCTCGCCGAGGTGGGTGTCCCAGGCGATCTCGCCGAAGGCGATCGTCGCGCTCGTGCCGTCGGCGATCTCCTGGACGGTTACGCCGTGGGGAAACGTGAACACGCCCTCGCTCGCCACGTCGTACACGCCGGTGGTTTCGTCCGGATACGCCGCGCCGGTGGCCGCGTTGACGCCGATGGGTCCGGTGTTTCCATGGTAGTGCGTCGTCCAGACGGTTTTGCGCGGCTCGTGGCAGTTGTGCGTCGTCGCGCAACTTGGGCACAAGAACACGGCCAGGGGTATCCGGGTGGTCAGTTCGACGTGGTAGGCCGAGTCCGCCCGCTCGTCGAAATGATACTGTTGGGCAAGGACGCCCTGTTCCAGGTAGGGCGACATGCGGACCCAGATGCCGTGGAAATACTGGTCGCAGGCGTCCGGCGGATAACAGCCGTGGGCGCTCTCGTGCGATTGCATCGCCAGGGTGCCCACCGCGCTGGCGGCGACGTTCCGCTGGTTCGCGGCCAATCCGCGCGAAACGGACGCCGTCCTGGGGCTGGCGATCCCGCTGTGCGTTCTTGTGGTTGTGGAAGCGATTTCCCGACGTGGCGGACTCGACGCCGGCTGGCATCGGATGCAACGGGCCTTTGCCAACTACGCGGAACGCCCTCCGGCCGCGGTCGCCTCGCGGCTGCCGGCGCGGATCGTGGCCGTCTCGATGGGATCGCTCGGGTTGTTGATGGTGGTCATCGCCGTCTTGGCAAAGGAGCAGCAGGTGACGCTCGCCGTCTTCTCCGCGTTGCTTCTCGTCACGGCCCTCGTCATGGCGCACTTCGGCCTTGGGAAACTGTCTCGCAAGTCTCGCCCCCACGAGCGACCGTAACCTCTTCCACGTCAGTGACATGCCGTGGCACGGCCGCCCTCGGCTGTGTGATCCCCCGGCACGGCCGAGGGCGGCTGTGCCACAACGGATCCCTCCAAAATATCGTAGTCCAAACGTGCAAAAACTCATTGGCGCGGGTCGTCGGGGCTTCTTAGAGTGAAGTCGTGGCCTCTCGCTTGGCAGCCACTGTCCTTGTCTTGCATCGAAGGGAGACAACCATGAGTCCGCGACTGAATCACGCACGTCCGGGGGCCGTTCTGGCCGCGGCCCTGACGTTGGGCCTGATCGCCGGCGCCGCGAGCGCCGCGTCGATCGCTTGGACCGGCGGCGTCAACGCCGATTGGGACATCAACGCCACGGCCAACTGGACCGGCGACGCGACGGTCTACAACGAAGGCGACGCCGTCACGTTCGACGACACCAGCGCCAACCCGGACGCGGTCAGCCTCACGACCACGTTGAATCCCGGCTCCGTGACGGTGGACGCTGGCCGGGACTACGCCTTCGGCGGCGCCGGCCCGCTCACGCTGCAGGGCGTCAACGCCTTCACCGGCGACGTGGACCTCGACGGCGGGCTGTTCGGCTTCTCGCAATACGGCGCGGCCCTGACCGAGGAGTCCTACGTATTCTTGAGTTACACCGGGGCGCGAACCGGCGCGGCCGGCGGCGCGGCCCCGGTCGGATACGCCGTCGCGTACGACGACGCGGCCAAAACCGTCTCCCTGGTGGCGATTCCCGAGCCGTCGACGCTTTCGCTGTTGATCCTGGGTCTCGCGTTGGTTGCGGTTCGAGCCCGCCGGCGTGCGTGAGGAGGTCGTCTGTCCCCCCGCTCGACGCGGGCGGCGGTTCAACGGACGGGACGCCGCGGTATGATAGATGAGGACCGTTGTCCGCGAGGCTGATCGACGGCCAAGACGCCTCGCGGCGAGCCAAGGCCGTCGTCGGGGAATTGAACCCGCGAGTGGAGTCGGATCGCTTTGCCGTCACCGGAACGCTCCAGCGGCGGCAAGGTCGCGCAGGATTTCGCCTTCGTCTCGCTCGGGAAGGACGTCGTTGTCTACGTCGAGCGATTGAGAGCAAAGGATGGCTTCACGCCAAAGTCGCGTGAAACGGGCGTCGTCGGTCACGAATACCCGCTGGGCCAAAACACGCGGACGCTCTTCGGGCGGTTTGGCCGCAAGGAAATCGTGGCCCTGGGCAACCCGCGGACCGTCCATTCGCTGAAGACCGATTGGCTGAACGTCGGCGGCAAGATCGGCTACGTCGTCCGCCGCGGCGCGGGGCGGGCGAACCTGATGCGCTACCACGACGAAGCCGCCGGCGAGGGCCGCGTTCCGAAGCTGCAAGAGTGGTTCAGCCTCGTCGGGGACGAGCGCCCGGCGACTCTGTCGGGCGACATGACACAACGCGACATCGTCAGGGCCGTTCTGGAAGGGCGGCGCCCACCCTACGTGCCTTGGGCATGCGCGTTCACCGGCGGCGCTCGACGGAAGCTCTGCGATCACCATGGAAGCGACGATCCGCACGCGCTGGCCGGCAACCACGTCCTCTTTCTGAACCACGCCCTGACGCGCGGCGCCGTCAACCATTTCGAGGATTTGGGAGACGACCGCGCGGGATCATTTCGGCGTGGTGTGGAATCGGTGCGAGTCCAAGGAGGTCGGCGATCTGTTGCCGCGCTATCGTGGACGACTCACGTTTCACGGGGGCCTGTCGACGCAACGCCGGCGGCGGATCTCTCATCCGGCGCGTCATCACGCGAGTCGTGGTGGCCGCCGTCATGTCGTCGGCCCGGCCGGCTCGCGGGTAGCCGCTCTTTCGCTCGACCAAGGTTACCAACGAACTGCGGCGGCCCTTGCCGACCATCGCGTCGCCTTCCCAGTCGCCGTACCGCTGGCGACGATTGATCACGTCGGGCCGGCCATCGATCCCCCCGCACCGCCGCCAACGCCGCCTTGGCCTTCACGGCCGCTTCAATCCGTCGCCGTTTCGCTCCCATGCCCTTCTCCCAAAAACCAGACCAATCCTACCAGGGATTCGACCCAATGTCGTGGTCCAGTTTCTTGGATCCACTATACCGCGCCATGGCCAGGTCGCGGACGTCCTTCAGGGCGAGCTTGCCGGTGCCCAGCACGGGGATCTCGCTCACTTCGCAGAAGCTGTCGGGCGAGGGGATCCAAAGCGGCGGGAGGCCGGCCTCGGACAGCTTGCGGCAGATCTCCTCCGGCGGGACGGTCAGCGGCGTGTGCAGCACGATCAGGCGCTCGCCCTTGCGCGGATCGGGCACGCCGGTGACCGCCACGCGAACGTCGTCCTCGTCCAGGTCGAGCGCGCGGCAAATGGCTTCCTCGACATGGATATGCGGGACCATCTCGCCGCCGATTTTCGAGAAGCGACTCACCCGGCCGGTGATGAAAATGAATCCGTCCTCGTCGATCCGGGCGACGTCGCCGGTGACGTACCAACCGTCGCGGAGGACTTCGGCCGTGAGGTCGGGCCGGCCCAGATAGCCCTTCATCACGATGGGACCCGTCACGAGCAACATGCCCGTCTGATTCACGTCCAGGTCCTTGCCGGTGTCCAGATCGACCACGCGGGCGGCCACGCCGGGCAGCGGTCGGCCGATCGAGCCCTCGCGCAGAGCCACTTGCGACGTGTCGCCCAGGCGGCAGGCAGGGATGTTGGCCGCCACGGCGGGCGAAAGCTCGGTGGTGCCGTAGCCCTCGGCGGGCCGGACGCCGAATCGCGCCTCGAAGGCGTCGGCCAGGTCCTTGGGCAGCTTCTCCGCGCCCGTGATGACGGTGTCGAGCGTGGCGAAGTCCTCCGGCTCGATGCGGCGGAGGTACGACCGGAGGAACGTCGGCGTGGACAACAGCAGCGTTCCGCCGTGCCGCCGGGTGAGCTGGCCGATGGGCTTGGGCTCGAGCGGATTGGGATGGTACACGCCCTTGGGCTCGAGCATGAGCACGGCCCAAAGCGTCACCGTGTAGCCAAACGAATGGAAGAAGGGCAGCACGCCGACCAGCACGTCCTCGCGCCGCAGGCGCATGATGCCGGCAAAGGACGACACGTCGCAGCCGACGTTGTGGTGCGTGAGCATCACGCCCTTGGGCGCGCCCGTGGAGCCGGACGTGAAGATGATCGTCAAGAGGTCGTCCGGGTCGATCCGCGTGAGGCCCAGCAGGCGTTCGAGCACGGCCACAGGCAAAAGCCACGTGGCCGCCGCGCAGAGCACCTTGTCCGCCCAGGTGATCCGGCCGACGAGGTCTTCGAGATACACGAACTCCGCGTCGAGCGGGATCTGGAGCCGTTCCATGACGCGGCGGCTGGTGATGACGTGTCGGATGCCGGCCTGACGGAGGCACTCGTTGAGCGTGTCGGGCGACCGGACGCTGTAGTTCAGGTTGCTCACGACGCGGCCGTCCAGGGCCAGCGCGGCGTTGACCACCACGCCGGCCGTGGTGGGCGGCATGAGCACGCCGACGTTCCGCTCATCGTCGGCCAGCGCCTCGCGCCGCAACAGCCGGCGCAGAATGAGCGACCGCGCGAGCAGGCCCGCCCCGGTCAGTTCCGCGCCGGTGGAATCGGCCACCTTGGACCGCCGCATGGCCCGGCGGCACATCCGCAAAAACCGCCGCGCCGGGATCATCTTCGCGTTCGGGTCGCCGCGCATGGCCTCGACTCCCAGTTTCTCCACGCTTCGCCGGACGTTCTGAATATCGGTCGGCTCGACCAGCGGCTTGCCGAAAAGGATCGACACGGGATACGGCCACTGCCGGGGCCACTTCCAGAAGAACTTCCCCCCTTCAAAGCTAAACACGCTCCCCCACAGACCGTGCAGGTACACGGGCACCAATGGGGCGCCGGTGTTCTTCAAGATCGACAGGAAGCCGGGGCGAAACGCCTGCATCGTGCCGGTGCGGGTCAGGTGCCCTTCGGGAAAGATACAAACCAGATCGCCGGCGCGCAGGGCGTCGCGGGCGGCGCGGATGGCCTCGACCATCGACTTGCGGCTGTCGCGGATCGGGATGGCGCCCATCTCGCGCGCCAGCCAACGGATCCACCAGCGGTCGATGTAGTCGGCAAAGGCGACCATCCGCACGAGCCGCGAGGAGGTGAGAATCAGCAGGACGCCGTCGATCCAACTGACGTGGTTGGCCACCAGGAGCGCGCCGCCGCGTTCCGGTAGGTTGTCCATTCCGACCACGCGGACCCGATAGATCGTTCGGCTGGCCAGCCAGACGAGCGACCGGACGGTCGCGCCGGGCAGGAGCCAGACGATGTAGAGGAACACCGGCACGGTGGACAGTCCGGCGACGAGGAAGATGCCTCGGGCGGACAGCCCCAGCGGGTTGCGGAACACCCAGAACGCGCCGGCCGCCAGCAGCATGCCCGAGAACGTGATGAAATTGCTCGCCGCCAGGATGGCCCCGCGCGAGGCTTCGGGGCTTCGCTCCTGAAGGAACGCTTGGAGCGGAACGTCGAACAGGCCGGCCCCGAGGCCCAGGGCGAACAGGCAGGCGCAGGTCCAGCCGTAGGCGTCTTGGATCGAGGTTTCGGCGGGCGTGGGCACGCCGAACAGGAGGATGGAACTCAGGGCAATCAGGCCGGCGCCCAGGGGCACGATGCCCAGCTCGACCTTGCCGGCCGACCACACGCCGGCCAGGACGCTGCCGACGCCCACGCCCAGGGCCAACGTGGCCAGAAGCGGGCCGATGTACTGCTGCTGGACGCCCAGTTCGGTGATGCCAAACACGTCGATATTCATTTGGGCCATGGCGCCGAGCGACCAGAAAAACGCGGTCCCCAGCGCGGCCCGGAGCAACGCCCGACTGTGTCCCAAAGCCCTCAGATCGCGAAGCGTCTGGCCGAAGAAGTTGACCGGAAGCGTCTTGGCGGGATTGGCCGGCCGCAACGGGCGAATCTGCAAACTGGCAAACCAGCCGACAATTGCCACGCCTAGAAGCGCCGCGGCGGAGACGCCCCAGAGATGGCTTCCCAGCGGGCAGGTGAGCGTGTAGAGGCAGTTACCCGCCACCGTGCCCAGCACGATCGCCAGCACGGTGGTCAGGCCCACCAGCCCATTGGCCGCCGAGATCGACCGCGCGCGGACAAGCTCGGGAATGCTACCCAGCTTCGAGGGGCCGAACAGGGCGCTTTGGCCGCCCATCAAGGCCACGACAACGAACATGACGTAGACGTTCCGCGAGAGGATCGCGGCAACGCCGAGGGCCATGATGATGATTTCGGCCACCTTGCAGCCGACGATGACCGTCCGCTTGCTGAAGCGGTCGGCCAGATAGCCCGCCGGCGCCGCCAAGAGAACGTACGGCAGCACGAAGCAGGCGAGCCCGGCCGAAAGAGCCGCAGCCGCGTGCTCCTCGCCGACGAGGTCCTTGCCGATGGGCACGACGAGCCACCGGAACATGTTGTCGTTCAGCGCGCCGAGGAATTGCGTGGCGAGGAAACCCAGGAAGCTCCGCGACAACAGACCGCCGCGGAGGTCGGCCGTCTCGATCGGCGCGGGCTCGACGCGGACGTCGTCGCCGGCATCGCGGCTGGTTGTCAGAGCGGCCGTGGACTCCATGGCGGGCAACGGCTCGGCGGGGCGTGAAATATCGGGACAGGACAACGTGGATTGCAGGGTCATACCCTGTTGGGCGAGGCGCCGCGATCGATGTAACACCTCGCGTCCGAGGGCATGATAGGCCAAACCGGCTGATGGGGGATAGACCAAATGGGGCATGTTGCCCCGGACCCACCCATATGGGATAGTTTCCCAAACTTCCTAAATTCACATGATGCCGCATCCAGGCGGACCGTAGGGCACGCGGGCTCTTGCAAACGCATTTGGTTCGATTAGGCTCGATTCGATGCCCGCAAGGTCATCCCAACCTTCCCAGAGCCACAATCGCCGGGGCTGACGTGCTCCGGCGTCATCGACCGGGGACGGCTCCATTCCACTGAAGGTGACAACGATGCCGCCCCTTTCCTACCCATCTACCTCGCTTGGACGCTCGTCGCGCCGCTGACCCGCGTCCACAAGAATCTTGGCGGAAGAGGAGGAGTTCCCATGGTTGGTCGAGTGACCTTTTGCATGTTGTTCGGGCTGTGCGCCGCATGCGCCGCGCTATGGGGCGTCTCGGCTCGGGCGGACGACAGGCCGACCGCGTCCGAACCGCCCGCCGCCCAGGCGGAAAAGACGGACGTGGCCGAGGAGGACGCCGATCCGGAGACGCTGACCGTCCACGAAGTCAAGCTTCTGGCGATCGAGAAGAACGTGGTCCGTTTGACCAACGAGGAGCGAGCGCGGCGGGGGTTGCCGCCCTTGAAGGTGGACCACAATCTCATGAAGTCGGCCCGGGAGCACGCCATTTGGATGACGCGTTCCCGCCGGCTCCAGCACACCCGTCACCCCGTGGCCGAGAACATCGCCATGGGCTACGCGAACAGCCTGGCGGTGGTTCGGGGGTGGATGAACTCGTCGGGCCACCGGGCAAACATCCTCAACGGGAGCCACCGGCGGATCGGCGTCGCGGCCTACGTCACGGAGAGCGGGACCATCTACTGGTGCCAGCAGTTCCGGCGATGACTGATGGTCGGGTGTGTGCCACTGGCTTTGCCAGTGTCGTGAACAGGGTTTTCAGACGGCGCACTGGCAGAGCCAGTGGCACTCAACGCAGCGGCACTGGCAGAGCCAGTGGCACGCAAGAAAACGAACCCTCCGCCAAGAGGCCCGGTCGACGGGACCGGAGTCTTGGCGGAGGCGTCGCGTCTGGACGCGTCGATGGATTGCTGGCCGGGGTGGTTCCGCGTGAAGGGGCGCGCCGGGTATCGCCGCGTCCCCTCACCCCCAGCCCCTCTCCCGCAAGCGGGAGAGGGGAGCCACGGTTTCCCCGCCCTCTCCCGCACGGGCGGGAGAGGGGAGCTACCACGGCGACCGGCTATTTGACCAGGACCAACGGCCGGTCGTCGGCGATCCGCCGGAAGACCTCGAGCAGTTGGTCGCGGTAATCGGTCACCGAGCCGCACAAGCCGGGCACGTTGAAGTGCGCCCCGCCGGTCAGATCGGCGATCTGCTGCATCAGCCACGTGTCGGCCGAGCTGCCGAGGCTGATGGTGACGATCGGGTAGTGGGCGTCCTTGGCCAACTGGGCCTGGGCCAGGGCGTACTGGTCGGCGTCGATGCCGGAAGGCTTGTTGGCCTGACCGTCGGTCATCAGGACGATCAGCTTGAACGAGCCGATTCGGGCGTTGGCGTCCAATTCCTGCTTGCCCTTGAGGATGCCGGCTCCGATGTTCGTGTACTGATCGTAGTGACCCGCCTGCCGGTGCTGAACCGTGTTGACGACCGTGTCAAAGTCCATGGTCAGGCTATGCTCGATGAGGGCCGTCTGGTCGGGCGAGTCGTAGATCGCCAAGCCCACCTGGTCCTCGGTGTCCACTTCCCGGAGGTAATCCATGAAGACGTCCACGGCGTCCTTGACCGCGCCCATCGGCTGGGCATCGCCCTTCCACAAGTCGCACGTCTGATTGTAGGAGGGCTTGTTTTCCAGCCAGTAGTTGATCAAGGTCATGAAGCCGTACTTCTTCTTGTAGCCGGCCGTTTTGACCGCGGAGCTGGTGCGAACGTAGTTGATGTAGTCGTTCCAGCTTCCCGAGGCATAAGGATACGCCACGGCGTTCAGGCCGAAGGCGGCCTTGACCCAATCGGCGTTGTCCTCGAACCGTTCACCGTAGCCGGGGCCCTCGCCGCTGTCGTTCGGGCCCGACTTGACCCAGATCTTGGCGATCTGCTTGTAGTAGTTGCCGCCGGTGCCGCGGAACGTGCCCGTCAGACCGGACAGACCCTCGATCTTTTGCGTCGTTCCGTCGGTGAACTGCATGACGACGTTGGACAAGTCCTTGGTGGACTCGACGAAGACGTCGTCCGCCTGGAAGGTGACGGTGATCTGCGGCATCTGCGGGCCCGACGGCGGCTGGCCCACCACGGTGAGATACTGCGGGGCGAACTGCAGGCTGCCGTAGGCCGGCGACCCCAGACCTTGGTAGATCTCCAGCAGGCTGTCCTCGACCGCCTCGCGGTTGGCGCCGGCCGAGGTGATCATCTTCAACTCGCTGTCGTCGTTCATGGACGCGGAAAAGTCGAGCACGAGGACGATGTCTCGCGGCTGATAGCGCGCGATGGACTCGGAGGTGATGTCAAACTCGCTCTCGCCGAAGATTCGGGCGAAGAACAACGGCGCGCCCTGATGGGTCGAGCTCACGCGGATGGCCGAGGGCAAAAAGTCGCACTGGCTGAATCGCAGGTCGGTTTCGCCGGGGCCCGGCTTGGGCGCGGTCGGATCCCAGTGACCCGCCTCGATCGTGACGTGATCCCGGTGCTGGGCGAAGAGCTCCGCGAGGTGCTCTTGCCATTCGGGATCGGCCTCGGCCAGGTTGACCTTGGCGACGGGGTTTCGGACGAGGTACTCGAAGGCCTGCACCTGGGCCACGTCGGACCCGTCGATGAGCATGCCCGCGCCGGCCAGGGCCGCCGCGTCGGTGGCCCGTTTCATTTCCGTGCGCACGGCGAGCATGTAGCCGAGGTCGACGGACAGGGCCATCAAGAGCATCATGAATACCATAAGCAAAGCGGCGAGGACGAGAACCGCCCCACGCCGCCTTCGGTCGTCGCGTTTTCCCAACCTCTCGAGCTGACGCGGTATTTCAGCGCCAAACATAACTGGCTCCCTTCAAATAAATGCGAACTCTTGGGCAATATGGGAACAGTTTTGTGCGCCGTTGGGACGGCACGTGAAGCAGGAGATGGAGCGACGCGACAAGTTCTTCAAGGTGTGAGTATCTTTTCAAGGGGCTAGAGCCTATCTGAAATATAGGTCGAAAATCGACCCCGGGCGGGAAGGGGCCTCCCCTTTTTTCGCAGGACGCACCCCCCGGCCCTTTTTGAGCGGTGCCGAAGGGGACCGCACGTGGTGGGGCGGCGACGATCGCCCAGCGAAGCCGCACGCGGTTTACAGACGCGGCGACGCGGCGCTCGCGCGTCATCCCGCCGGGGCGCGGATTTCGACGGTCAGGACGTCGATCGACAGCCGCTGGCGTCCGTCGGCCGGCTCGGCCAGCGCCGAGGGCGTCGTTTGGATCACCACGTCGATCGATCGAACCAACCGGGAATCCGTGGCCGGTTCGAGGCATTCCAGCCAAACGCCCTGGGGGCCCGTGTGGACCCGCGGCGATGTCATTTGGCGACGGTAGTGCGCTGTGACGCGATCCAGAACGGCGGTTTCGTGGAATTGGGCGTACCAGAGCCTCGTATGATCCGGCGCGCCGGCCGACGTGGCGTCCGCGACGTCATCTGGCCAGGCGACGTGCAGTTCGCCCACCAGACGCGCCTGCTCGTGCAGTTCGAGCGGGAAATCGGCGGGCACCGCAGCGGTTGACGACGCCTGACCCCCGGCAAGCAGGAATCGCCGTTGCTCGGCAGCCTTCTCCAGTCGGCGGCACGTTGCCAGCAGCAGTTCCCCGGCCGCCGCGTGCCAGGGATCCGATGGGGCGGCGTCTTTCTTGTCAGGGCGTCCAACCGACGGCGATCGCTTCGCGCCCTCATTCTTAGCCTGGGCGAAACGGCAGCTCTTCAGCACCAGCCAGACGCCGGGCTCGCATGCGATTGTGTCGGCCAAGCCTGCGTCGCGAAGCGGCTGCGGGCCGTCCTGCCAGTTGCGCGAGAGGGCGTCGTGCAAGCGCCGTCGGGTCGAGTCCTTTGGGATCGTGCCGGCCAGAAGGACCGTCGACGCGGATTGCCTTAAGGAGGCGGCGCGGTACAGCCGCGTCTCGATGGCCGCGGTCGCCGGCTCGCTCCAGAGGTGTTTTGCGACGCGCGCGACGATCAGGGGATCGGCCACGGCGGCCTGCGCCGCGACGGCCCGCCGACCCGATGAACCCCCGCGCGTTGGCCGCTGAACGTTCGGGACATCGGCCGGGCAGCCCAGCGTCCGTCGAACCGCTTCCGAGCCGTAGGCCGCCCATTGGCTCTCGAGGCCCACGCGGGAGACCTCGGGGTAGTTCGCACTTTGATAGAGAACGATCTGCGCCGGCAGATTTTCCGCCCGGGGCTCCTCCAATAGACCGCCGTAGAGCGACCGCAGCGTCAACGGCGTGCCCGCCTCCACAACGTACTTGGCCAACGCCTCGCGAAACGATTCCGAGGCGCCGTGGGCAAGAGCGGTCTCGGCCAGCCGAGCTTGTTGTCGGTCCCGGGCATCCGCGCGGCCGGTGGCCGACGGCTGCGCGGCGTAGGATTGGGTCAGCGCACGCACGAGCAACGGTTCGGTCCGCGGGTCGGGCGCTTCGGCGAATCGCTGCAACACCCGCTGGGCGACCGACTGGCTGCCGCCGTCGGTGGACGCAGTGACCACTGCCTCCAGCGCGCCGTGGGCCAAGGTGGTGTCGTTCTCGATCAGGGCCAGGACGATGGCGTCGGTCGCGGCGTCCGCTCCCGGTCGGACGTAGGCGGACGCTGCCCGCGACGTGGACATCGAACCGCCTCCCGGCAACTGCGGCGAGAGGATTTCGCCCAACAGTCGCGCGGCATTTGCCTTCCCGACGAAGTCGCGGCCCAGGAAACCAACCGCCTGGACGAGCCGCGGATCCGCTTGCGCGCGGGCGTCGCGAAAATCCCGCTTGCGCCAAAGGCGAACATCGTCCGGTCGCGATGGACGGCGAGGGGCCGCCCGCTGGGTTTGGCGGGCGAGTTGCTCCTGCCGCTGTCGTTCGGCTGCAGCGTCTTTCTGTTGCTTGATCTTCTGTTTCTCGGCCAGGTCCTTTTTGTGCTCTTCGGCCTCCTTCGCCTGTTGTTGGCGGCGAATCTGCTTGATCTGGTCGACGTTCTCCTGGCTGGCGACCTCGCGGGAGCCGCAGCCGACGACGCCCAGAAGAACCACGGCGGCGCACGCGGCGCAACAGAGTCCTCGAATTGCGGCAGGACAGGCGACAGCTTTCGACTTCATCATGGGTTCACCTCGCTTCATGAACGGAGCACTGGCAGAGCCAGTGGCACTCAAGGGGGGGCTTTATGCGTGTGCCACTGGCTTTGCCAGTGCTGATTCGTCCATAGTGACGCTCTCCCATTCAAGTTGTTTGGCGCAACGACTTGCGCACAGCGCCCCCACTCTGGCGAAACTAGCCGAGTCGGGCCCAGCACGCAATCCGGCCGGTGTGGGGCTCCACGGTTTTAACACAAAAGAAACAAAACTCGAAAAAACTGCTAACGACGCTCGGCTAAATTCGCGGTTGGCTGGGGCAGTTTTCGGGCGGAGCGTCAGGTCTGCTCTGGGCCACTGGGGGTGTGAGGCGCGGGCGGCACGGTTTGCTCGTCCAAGCCTCGGGGTATGCGACGCGGGGTCGCGCTGGCTGGTTCTGCCCCCAGCAGCGCGGCGTCAGCGGTCGCGAATCACCGGGGAGGTCACATGTTCCAACAACACATGCGGGAGGCGAATCGCCGAGGCGTCACTCTCATCGAATTGCTCGTGGTTGTGTCGATCATCACGCTGCTCGTCGCTCTGCTTCTGCCGGCCGTGCATGCGGCCCGCGAGGCGAGCCGAGCGGCAAATTGCCAGAGTAATCTTCGCCAGTTCGGCGTGGGACTGCAGTCCCATGCCCAATTCCACGGGGTGCTTTGTTCCGGGGCGTTCGACTGGAAGCGGGACGGGTGCGTGACGGAAATCGGCTGGGTGGCCGACTTGGTCAAGGCGGGGATTCCGGCCGGCAAGATGCTGTGCCCGTCGAACGAATGCCGACTCGGCGCGACATACAACGACCTATTGGACCTTGACGTGACTTCCGTGCCAAGCTTTGTCGACCTAAAGGGCCGTGCCCCCGCCACGCGCCCCGACGGGACGCTCGAAGTAAGTCCCTGTCGGCAAATCGTCGAGGAATCGCTTGCGCCGGGGAGCGACTCGCGACGGGCGCTGGTCGAAGAATCCGTCTTCAAACAACATTTCAACACGAACTACACCGCGAGTTGGTATTTGGTCCGCTCGGGCGTGGCGCTGGACGGCAGCGGGAATCTCGTCGAGAAGGCGTCCGGCGGGGGCAAGTCCCTTCTGTCCCGCCAATGCACCTTCGGGCCGCTTTCGCAGGGGCTGGCCGACAAACCGGCGAAATCCGCCTCGAGCTTCGTCCCGCTTTTGGCTTGCGGAGGGTGGGGAGGCGAGTTGACGCAAGCCGTGGGCCCCCACGCTCCCGGCACGCCGTTGGCCGCGCCGTTCACGGCTGGACCAGTCGCGAATCCGTCGATGGACGCACCGACGTTCTCGGCGGGCACGCCGCGCACGGGTCCGTCGGGCTGGTGGGCGGCGTGGGAGGACACTCTCCAAGACTATCGCGGCTTCGCGCCCGTGCATCGCGGCGCGTGCAATATTCTGTTCGCCGACGGCAGCGTGCGAGGCTATCTAGACAAAAACGATGACGGTCTCTTGAACAACGGATTCGAGGCCACGGCGGACAACGGCTTCGCCAACGACGAAGTCGAGCTGCCCCCGGAAGAGGTTGCCAGTCGCTGGACATTGGGACGTCAATAGCAGGGAAAGGAGGTGTCGCCCGGAAGTACGTGTTGCGGCGTGTCACATCGAGAACGAATGGAAGTCCACGGCCGTTGTGACCGTGGCGCATCACAAGAGAAGTAATTCACAATGGGAGAAGACGTGATGAAGACGAGACTGGTCCGACAAGGTTTTACCCTTGTCGAAATGTTGGTGGTGATCGCGGTGATCGGACTGCTCGTGGCGCTTTTGCTGCCGGCGTTGGTCGCCGCGCGCGAGGCGGCGCGGAGCACGCAGTGCAAGAGCAACCTTCGCCAGATGGGCGTCGGATTGATGATGTTCTCCGATCGCGACCCCGAAGGACGCCTTTGCACGGGCGCGTTCGACTGGCGTCGCGACGGCTGCCCGGACACGTGGGGTTGGGTGGCCGACCTGGTGAACACGGGCGTGTGCGAGCCGGGCAAGCTCTTGTGCTCCACCAACCCGCTGCGCGGCCCCGAAAAGTGGAACGACCTGGTCGGCGGAACCACGACGACCAACGGGAAGAACGGCTGCCCGCCGGCGCGCCTGGCCGACGGCGCATGCGGTCTTGGCGCGACGGGCACCGGCGGCGGCGGGTACTCCGGGTATTTCGCGGGAACGTCCGAGGATACCCCCGAACGGGCCGACTTCCTCGCTCGGGCTTTTGTCGAAAAGGGCTACAACACGAACTATGTCGCCAGTTGGTATCTCGTTCGCTCGGCGCTGAAGCTCAACAACGACGGTTCCGGCGTGACGACCTTCATCACCGGTAGCGGCAACGCGAAGGGACTGGATCAAACCCGCGGCCCGCTCACGGTGCGGTTGCTCGAGTCATCGAGTGTTCCGAGCTCCAATGTGCCCCTTCTGGGCGACGGCGGACCGGGCGACCCGAGCGAGGCCATCCTGACCACCACCATCGCCAAGAACGCCGCGGCGTCCGGATGGATGAGTTCGGTCGGCCTTAGCGCTTCACCCAACGAAACACCCGAGGTCTACATCGAGCAGGGCGAACGACTGACGGAGGCCTTCAACGACGGTCCCGCTCAGTTCAACGGCGCCGGCGTCGTCCTCATCGAAGGTGGCACCGACGTGACCAACCAGATCGCGTGCGAGGGCGGCTTGGGCGGCTGCCCGGACGCCGACACGGCCGGCGGCGGATGGCTCCAGGACACCCGCGACTGGGCCGCGCTGCACAACGGAACGTGCAATATCCTCATGGCCGACGGCAGCGTGAAGACGTTTGTCGACACGGACGGCGACGGCTACCTGAACCCCGGCTTCCCCATCCCGCGTGGGTTGACCGAGGAGCAGTATCAGCAGATCGGCTATCGCAGCGGCGCCAAGGAACTGCACGAAGCCCGTATCTACTGCGGCGTGTTCCTGGACGCCGGCAAGAGCAAGCCCGTTGACCTGGAGACGAGTTTCTAAGCCCACGCATCCGCTCCCGACTCGTCGGCAACGGGAAGGCATCTGGGGGGAACTACAAAAGCTTGGTTTTGCACCTCACGAGTCCGCCCAGACCCGCGCAGGCGAGGAGCCCCTTCCTCGCCTGCGATTATCTTCTCTCGTCCCTCCCCTCTCCCGACGCGCGGGAGAGGGGTCGGGCGTGAGGGAGCTTCCGAAAAAGACACGGTCGTATTGAACAATCTCAAACCATCCTCTCTGACATGATCGGCCGATCGGTTGCCATCGCCGTGGGAGTTGCCCTGCTGGGCGGCGCCTTGCCCATCGGGATGGCCGTCCTTCGGACCGGCGCGGAACCGGCCGCCGACGCGCAGCCGGGCAACGACGCGCAGCCCGGCGCGTCGGCGGGAGCGCCCCGGGCGGTGGTCAATCACGCCGTCCACGATTTCGGCGTGGTCGACGCGGATCAGGACTGCGAGCACACGTTTGTGATTCGCAACGCGGGCGCCGCCGCCCTGACGCTCCGCAGCCGGGAATCGTCCTGCAAGTGCGTCGTCAGCCAACTGCCCGCGCGCGTGCTCAAGCCCAACCAGAGTACGGAGGTCCGGATTGTCGCGCACGCGCGCGATCGGAGCGGATCGTTTGCCGACCGCGTGGAGATCGAAACGAACGACCCAAACCAGCCCGCGCTGGCCTTCGAGGTTCGCGGCGTAATCCGGACGTTTCTGGGGAGCGATCCGCCGCGGGTAACGTGGACGGACCTGTGCTCGTCGAAGGCGGCCACGGCCGAAGTCGTCGTGTTCTCCCAGACGTGGGACAGCTTTGCGATCGAGGGGATAGAACCCTCCTTGGACCGCGTCCAATGGGAGGTCGCGCCGGCGCCGGCCGGACGACTGGACGAGCTCGACGCCCGCTGCGGATACCTTGTGAAGCTAACCGTACCGGCCGGCGCGATCGGGTCGACCGACGCGCGGTTCTACGCGACGATTCACCTTCGGGCCGCTCCGGCAGACAAACCGCAGTCGCCGCGGTCACTCCAAATCGTATTGAGCGGAACTACCCGACAGAACGTATCGCTCTTCGGTCGAAAGATCGACGGCCGCGGCGCGCTCAAACTGGGGGTGGTCCACGGCGGCGCGCCGGTCCGCGAGCGCGTGGTGCTCCGGATGCGGGACGTCCACGCTCCGGTCGCGATACGCTCGATCGAGACGGAGCCGGACTTTCTGCGGGCCCGCGTGTTGCCGCAAGGCGGCGGCGCCGCCCGAGCGGGGCTCATCCACCTCGACGTGGAGATCCCGGCCGGCGCCCCGGCGGGCAACCACATGGGATCGAACAAGGGCGCCGTGCGCCTCCTGACGGATCACCCCGACCTGCCCATGTTGGGCTTCGACGTCGATTTTGCCATTCTCGACGCGGACGCGGGACCGTCCCCACGATAACCCCTTGTGAACAGCAATGATCAAGACCGCAGCCAATCACGCGGGTCTCGGCGGCAACCGAGCGGGCGATTCGACCGATTCGGAAGGAGCCACGCCGGATCATGCCCTGCTGCACTGCGACCGGTGCCAGCAGCCCCACGCCGCCGAGCAGAGGTTTTGCACCCACTGCGGCGCCGCGCTGTGGGAACCCTGTCCGAACTGCAATGAAACGGGCCCCGTCGGCCAGGCGTTCTGCGGGGCGTGCGGGGCGAAAAGGGACGACGTGCTGGCCCAACGGCGGCGCCGACTCGAAGAAGTCTTTGAACGGGCCGATCAGCTTCGCGGAGAAGGACGCCACGAGGAGGCCATCGGCCTGCTCCAGACGCTCCGCCAGGAGAACGGATCGCGAAACGGCCAGTTGGCCGAACGCGCCGGCGAGTTGATCCGCAGCCTGGCCGAAGAGCACGAGCGGGGACGCGCCCGGGCCACGGACGTGCTCTCTCGCGCCGAGGCCTTTGTCGAAAGGGCGCGCTACGAACAGGCGGTCCGCTTGATCGAGAGCCTGCCCGTCGGACTCCGCGACGAACCGCTGCGCCGGCTCTACGAGCGCGCCGACGACGCCCGCCACGAGGTAGCGTCGCTGGAACGGACGTTGGCCAGTGCGCCGGACGGCCGGGTGTCGCTCGCCGACGCCCGCAACGTGCAGCGGCTCCTGACCCTCGCGCCGTCCCATCCCGCGGCCACCCGCCGGGCGTCGCAATTGGGCCGGAGCCTTCTTACGGCGGGCAGACAGTACTTGGAGCAGTGCCGCTATCGCGAGGCGCACCGAGCGCTTCAGGCGATCCCCGACGTGGCGGCCACGGGCGAAACCGAGGAGCTGCGGGCGCACGTGGCCGAGGTGGCGTGGTTGTTGGAGGATCTCAAGACGGCGACCGTCGTGGATCCGATCCTGCCGCTTGTGGCCCAACGCCTGGCAAGTCAACGGCCGCAGGACGCCCGCCTGACGCAAGTGGCCGCGACGGTGCGCCAGCGGGCGCAGCGATTCCTGCAAAGCGACGCTCTCGAATTTCCCGCGTGGCAGACGCCGCCCGCCGACCCGGCGTTGGGCTGTCCCGTGGACTGGGCCACTGGCCTCGGCCGGATCGGCGTCGGCGACGCCGAGGTCCGCGGCCTGCTCCGGCAATACTCTGCCCGATTTTGGGTGGCCGCGGGATTGGCCCTTCAGGGGCTTGGCAAAGGCTCCCTCTCGGTCAATCTGATGCCCCACGACGCCCGCGGACGCCTAGCCCGCTGGGTTGGCCCGCCGCGGTTGCGGCCCGTTACAACCGCTTGGGGAATCGATCTCGGCGCCAGCGGGCTGAAGGCCGTGAAGCTCGACGTGTCGGGCAAAGACGGCCGCGTCGCGATCGGCCGATGCGATCTGATCGAACACGCCAAACCGCTTGGCCAAACCGCCGACGCCGCCGAGAAGCTACAGTGCATCCGTGACACGATTGCGCAGTTTCTCCAGCGACACGTCCTCGGAACGGATCGCGTGTGCATCGGGTTCCCCGGCCGCCACGCCCTGTATCGCGCGATGGACATGCCGCCGTTGCGAGGCTCGCAGGCGACGTCGGCCATCGCGCTGGAAGCCCGTCACCAATTCCCCTGTGCCTTGGAGGACTTGATCTGGCAACACCAACCGCTCGATCGCCCCGTCGCGACCGAGGAGCGGTCGTCCCGCGTCTTCCTCGCGGCGGCGAAACGGAACTACCTTCAGCAGCGGCTGGCCGTCTTCACGGAGTTGGGCGTGCATCCCCAGGTGATCCAAAGCGACTCTCTGGCCCTGTACAACTTCTTCGGCTTCGAAGGCCAAGGTGAGCCGGCCACCGACAAGTCCTCGGGGGAGGGTCGGCCCGCGCCGGCCCAGGCCGTTCTCGACGTCGGAAGCGACGCCACCAGTCTGATCGTACGGGCGCCGGGCCTGGTGTGGAGCAATACCGGCGGGTTGGGCGGGGATCGATTCACCCGGGCGCTGGCGCAGTGTTTCCGCCTTCCCTTCGCGCAGGCGGAGCAACTCAAACGCAATCCGACCACGGCTAAGGACCTTGTGGCCGTCTACGAGGCGCTCGATCCACTTTTTGACAAATTGGCCGCCGAGGTCGAACGTTCGCTGCTACTGTTTGCCAACGCCCACCGGACGCACGAAGTCGTCCGGATTGCCGGCGTCGGCGGCGGTCTCCAGGTACACGGCCTCTTGCGACGCCTGCAAAACGGACGGACCACGAACTCTGACGCGTGAACGACAAACCTTCGAATTCCGGGGGACGCTCCATGACGTGCTCACTCATCTCCCTGCGTTGGGTTGCGGATCACCAGCCAATCCCAATCGCGCGGCGGACCCTGTCGATCGTGATCCGGTGGCTGGGGTGGCTGCTCGTCGTGGCGACTGCCGGCACGGCCGCCGGCGAGTCGATCGAATTGACTGCAACCGATCTGCCGCGCACCATCCCGGAAATCGCTTTGACCACGATGTCGACCGTGAGTTGCGACCTATCCGGCATCGTCGCCGACGTCAACGTCTTCGTCGATATTGCGCACCAGGACGTCGGCGACCTGGACATCTTCCTGGTCAGAGACGGCCGCCAGGTGCATCTTTTTCATCAGCACGGACCCGGTACGCAGAACCTCCCGTCTATCGTGTTCGACGACGAGGCCGACCAACCGATCAACGCCGCCTCGGCGCCCTTCGCGTCGGGCACGTATCAGCCGACGTCCTTGCCGCAAGGGGGCGCGAGCCGCAATCTCAGCGAGTTTGACGGTCTCGCCGCCGCCGGCGTCTGGCAGTTCCGTATCGTAGACAACTGGCCGGACAGCGAAGGAGGGCAACTCCTCGGCTGGTCGCTCCTGCTCTCGACGACGCTCGTCGCCCCGTGGCCGGGCGACGCCGATCGCGACGGACAGGTGGGTGCCCTGGACGCGGCGGCCCTTGCCCATCATTGGGGCCAATTGTCCGGCGCCCAGTGGACCGATGGCGACTTCAACGCCGACGGCTGCGTCGACGATCTCGATCTGGCGATCCTCGCCGCCAACTGGTCCGTGGACGAAGCCGAGGGAGAACGGCGCGTGGTTATTCCCGAGCCGACGGCGGGCGAGTCGCTCCTCTTGGCCTGTTTTGTGCTCGCGGCGGGGACGTGGCGGAAGACGGCCCGACCGCGGGCCGCGCACCGCGGGAGGAGTCTGACCGGGGAAACCTCGCCATGAACGCAATTTGGGATCGCCTGCCCCAGGGCACGTTCGGGAAGATCCTCGTGGCCGTGGTGGCCGTCGCATTGATTCTCGGCGCGGCGGGCGCACTGTACGTCTGGCCGCTGCGCGGCTGGTTTGGCGGCGACGAACAGGCCGCATCCACCGACCCCGTCGCCGGCGCCAAGGCTGCGCAGTTGCGGAAGATGAACGAGCCGGCCCATCATCCGACCAAGGCGCCGTCCGCGCGGTCCCAGGCGGCCGCGAGGCGCGATCTTGCGCAATCCTCGGCGGAGGACGGACCTCAACAGGGCGAAGGCGAACCAAGACACGTCTACCGGATCGCGCCGTTCGCTCAACCCAGCGTCATCCTCGCCTTCGCTGCCGCCGAGTGCGCCGAAAAGGACGCCCGAGCGACTGCCGTGCAGCTTTCGACCCGTCTGGTCCACGAAGCAGACCAGTTCACCCTCTGGCTCGTGGACGACGAGGCCCTTCTGGACTCTTGGACCGGCACCGCCGAGATCTCGCCCGAGGATCGTCTGCACGGGCTTTGGCGAGTGACCACCAGCCGGCGGGACGACGGCACATTCGCCGTGGACGCCGTTGAGAACCTCCGCCAAGCTCCCTAGTGGTCACTTCGCGTGGTGGGCGACCAGCGAGACGAGCTTGGTCCGGTCGATCGGCTTGCTGAGGTAGTCGTCGCAGCCGGCGGCCAGGCATTTTTGGTGTTCGCCGGCCATCGCGTTGGCGGTCACGGCGACGAGGGCGCCCGGATAGCCCTGGGAACGCAGCGAGGCGGTCAGTTGATAGCCGTCCATGTGGGGCATCTGGATGTCGGTCAAGATCACGTCGAACGGTTCGCCGGCGCGCCACGCGTTGGTGGCCAGCTCGAGGGCGGCTCGGCCGTCGTTGGCGATGGTCACCGTCGCGCCGGCCTTCTCGAGGATGAACCGGATCAGCCGCTGATTGTCCGGCGCGTCTTCGGCCAGAAGAACGCGCTTCGAGGCAAGACACTGCCGCGGAGGCGGCGCATTGGGCAACGAGGAGTCGTCGGGTCGCTTCGCGCCGGCGTTGTCGGGCGCCGCGGCGTCCCGCGGCGCGCCGGCCGCGACGGTCACGCGGAACGCGCTGCCGACGCCGAGCTGGCTCTCGACCTGGATCTGGCCGCCCAGCTCCTCGGCCAGGTACTTGCAGATCGTCAGCCCCAATCCCGCGCCCTCGTACTTGCCGCCGTCGGCGGCCAAAGCTTGCGTGAAAGGTTTGAAAATCTCGGCGATTTGGTCGGGTTTGATCCCGATGCCCGTGTCGATCACCTGGAATTGCAGCAAGGGCGCGGGACCGCCCGCTCCGAGCAGGCGGGTCACGACGCGGACCGACCCCTTCTCGGTGAACTTGATCGCGTTGCTGATGAGGTTGATGAGGATCTGCCGCAGCCGCATGGGATCGCTGTGGATGGCCGGGGGCATGGGACCCGCCGCGTCCCAACTCAAGGAAAGTTGTTTCGCGCGGGCGCTGGGTTCAAGGAGATGGATGACCTCCTTGAGGATCGATTCGGGCGAACATTCGACGCGTTCGATGGCCAACCTTCCCCGTTCAATCCGCGCCACGTCCAGGATGTCGCTGACGATCTGGAGCAGGTGTTTGCCGTTACGGAGGATGACGGGCAGCAATTCGGCGAAGCGGGGCGGCAGCGCCGCTTGGCCGGAATCGGCCAGGAGCTCCTCGGTGAATCCGATGACCGCGGTGAGCGGCGTTCGGAGCTCGTGGCTGACGTTGGCGAGGAACTCGCTCTTGGCGCGGGCCGCCGTCTCCGCGGCCTCGCACGAGCGCCGGAGCACCAGGTTCGCCCGCTCCAGGCTGGCGTGCGACTCCTTCAGGCTGGCCGTTTTCAGCTCCACGAGTCGCTGCAGCTCCTCGGCGTGACGCTTGAGCTGGTCGTGATACGATTTAACCAGCAGGGCGTTGCGGATGCGGGGCGCCAGCTCGACGAAGTTGACGGGTTTGTTCAGAAAATCGGTCGCGCCGAGCTCGAACGCCTCGATCTTGGCGCGGGAATCCTCGATGGCCGTGAGGATGATGACGGGCAGACAGGCGGGTTCGTGCGAGGAGCGGACTTCCCGAAGGATGACCAATCCCTCGGCGTCCGGCATGACGAGGTCCAGAAGGAGCACGTCGGGCCGCTCGGTTTCGACGAGCTTCACGACGTCCCGCCCCTCCGTGCAGGTGACGAAGTTGCGGTAGCCCATCTCACCCAGATGGAAGGTCACCAGATCGACGGTGGTGGGATCGTCGTCGACAATCATGATCTTGGCGGCGGCGGACGCCAAGCGCGTTGTCTCTGTCTGGCTGCTGGGTTTCGCTGCTTCGTTCATTGCGCGTGGCCCTGCATCACCTTCGGACGAATGTGACCCTGGTGCCTTGCCGCCAACCGCGCGTGTGCCGCGCTGGTGTGCATTGTCGCCGCGTCGCGGGGGTGTGGATCGTCGATCCGACCGACCGTCGGCGTGGACAAGACGACCCTCGCGTTGCGCCAAACCGCCCCTGGCGAGAATGGGGGTTCGCCTTGCTGCAAGTATAGATTGTCCCAAAGGTTGTCGGGGAATTGGGGGGCTGGCTCATGCCCTTTCGCGGTCACGTCGGGACGGTCGCGCCGCGGGAATCGGATGTATCGATTTGCCGCGGGGTAGCGGGGGCTGGGGGTGGACGTCCGACGGCGAAAAGGCCAGGAATCGCATGATGGTTTTGCCCCTCCCAGGATTACATGGTAGAGTCTTCCAGGCCGAGTGAAGCCACCTCGCCCGCAACCGGGAGAAGACCACATGGATAGGCCGACGCGAGGGCCGGCGTTGGACACGGATGACCTCATGGCGCGATGCCTGGGGAACGCGGATTTCGCCGGGCACATTCTCGCCAAGTTCCAGGACCGATGCGCGGCGGACCTGGCCGCTCTCGATCGCGCGGTGACCGCCGCGGAAGGCCGAACCGTCGCTGCCCTCGCCCATCGGATCAAAGGCGCCTCGGCCAACGCGTCGGCGACGGCGATCCGCGCGCTGGCTGCCCAGATCGAGGACGCCGCCCCCAACGGCCCCCTGTCCGGGATCGCGGACCAGCTAGCCGACCTCAAGGACGAGTGGCGGCGGTTTACCCAAGCGGCGGCCGACTTCGTCTCCTCCCACCGGGCCTCAGTCTGAGCGGCCTCGAAAAATTGCCCAGTCTCCGTGACCGTTACAACCGGCACGCGCGGCGGCATGGGCACGTCTGATCCCCCAGTTGGCTAAGGGGGCGGGACCACGCCGGCCGATGAAAGCGCTGTTGCGCGCCGGGCGATTCCCCGTGCCCGCCGCGCATTTCCCCGTTGCGCAAGGAGCTGGCAATGAACCGCACCAGGCTGTCGTGGATCGTGTTGGGCATTGGGAGCATGTTCGTGGCCAGCGGCGCGTTGGCCGACGGCGTCGTGCTCAACGGCACGACCGCGCGGTCCATCGGCCGCGGCGGAACCAACCTCGCGCATCGCGACAACGGCGGCGTCTTGTTCGACAACCCGGCGGCGGCCGTGAACATCGACGGGTATACGATGGTCGACGTCGGCGCGAACATGATTCTGAACGATTTCTACTTCGCCAACCCGCGCAACCGGTCGTCGGCGGATGACAGCCTGCTGCCCTTGCCGGAGATTTCGCTCATTCGCCGTAGCAACGACGGGCGGGTGGCCTGCGGCCTCGGCGTGTTCGCGCCGGCGGGATTCTGCGAGACGTACGATCTCGAAGGTCCGCCGCCGTTCCTATCGGGCCAGCAACGCTATAAGTCATTCGGTTCGCTGGTCAAGGTGTTACCCAGCGTGGCCTTCCGGGCCAACGATCGGCTGTCCTTCGGGGCGACCTTCGGCGCGGCCATCAGCCACGACGAACTGGAAGGCCCCTATTTCATCCAGAGCCCCGGCGGCCCCGTTCCCGTCGGCACGCCCATGCTGATGGATCTCCAGGCCACCGGCGCGGCCATGTGCTGGTCGTTCGGCCTTCAGTACGAGCTAACCGAGGCAACAACGCTCGGTTTGGCCTTCCAGAGCGAAAGCCGGTTCCGGGCGGAGGGGAGCACACGCGTATGGGTGCCGGGCATGGGGCCGTGCAGCTACGACTCGCGGCTGGACATCACCTGGCCGGAGTCGCTCGGCCTGGGCGTTCGACACGAGATCGACCCTTGCCGCGTCTTCTCCACCGACGTGATCTGGTACAACTGGTCGGGCGCCTTCGACGACCTGGGAATCCACCTGATCAACCCGTCCACCCTGGGATTCCCCGCCCTCCACGAGCAGTTGCCGCTCCGGTGGCGCGACACCGTGTCGGTGCGGCTGGGCTATGAACGGACGTTCGCCGGCGACCGCGTGATCCGGTGCGGGTACGTGTACCACCGCAATCCCATCCCCAACGGCACGCTGACTCCCTTCATCCAAGCGACGATGGAGCATGCCTTCTCGCTGGGCTACGGCTGGACGTGGCGGTCGTGGAACGTGGACCTGTCCTACATGTTCGCCTTCGGGCCCGAGGTGACCGTGGGCACGAGCGATATCGTGGGCGGCGACTTCAACAACAGCGTCCACCGGGCACAGACCCACGCCCTGTCGTTCAGCTTCCTGCGGCGTTTCTAGGCGCACGGCCGCCCGCAAAGTCGCCCGGAATCGCTACGTCCCGACGGAATCCCACCACGCAGGGGGCCTTCCTCCGTTCCCAAAATCGACTTTTCGTCAGTTTTTGACTATGGAAAAACGCCACCTGCCATGGTATATATGGAGCTTAGCACTACGGCCAAAATCATGAGGATGATGGCGGAGTCGGAGCGGATGGGACAGTGCTTTTCAAAGCGGGCAATCCCTCTTTTCTGCATTCGCACGCCATGGTTCCCATGCTACCGCGAGGTCGGCTCTTTGAAGAGCATGAGATCCCGACGGAGGGTTCGGACGTCCTGCACGCCAAGATGATGCGCCCCAAGTCGCCGGTGGTTCCCAAGCGGCTTGTGGTCATTCCGCCGCTAATTGGCGCCGGCGCGTCGCAACCTCTTATTATCTTCCGGAATCTCACGCGGCGAGGGACGATTCTTCTGTCCTTCGAATATCGCGGTCATCCACACTCCACCGGGCTCTTCACGCTCGACGGGACGGTTATCGACACGCAGTACGCCCTGATCTGGGCGGCCGACTACGCCCGCGCGCACGGGCTTCCCCTGCACGGCTTCGCCACGTGCTACGGTTTGGTGTCGCTGCTTGCGCAGTTCAGAGGTCCCGGCGCGCAGGATTTGCTTTGGTCCCTCAGCGCGGTCTCCGGTCTGTTCCGCATGGACCAAACGATCCGGTTCGGAGATTTCGCTCCCTTGTTTTCCCGGCGTCTGGGCGTGGAATTGGACGAGGCCGCGTTGATCGAGGGAATCGCCGAAAACGTTTTTGACTGGAACGGAGACGCGTTCCGCCAAGCCCTTTTGGAATACCTCGGGGGTTTGTTTCCCACGCTTCGCGTGGGACGCGACTTCTTCGAGGAGCTGCAATACCATCGCGTCGAGATTCCCCAGACGCTTCTGCAGCTTGCCCAGGCCCGCTATCTCGAAGGCATGAGCGTGCCGCCGTCCATTCCGTGCAATTTCTTCTTCGGCCGGCACGACGACGTTCTCGGGCTCAACGTGCCCGAAGGGCGCGACGACTACCGCCGCCGCGCATCGGCCATGATCCCGCACGCCGTGTTGCACGAGTGCGAGATCGACCACTTCGGAATCGGGACCGATCACGATCCCGTGATCGAGAAGCTCGCCGACCTTTTCGAGGAAGCCGAGGTCCGTGCGGTTCCCCTGACCCTCAAGGAAGGCGTTCGCTCGCTCGGGAACGTCCATCCATGAAACCCCTGGTCCGGTTCTGGAACGAACGCTACGGCGTCGGGCGGCCCCTCGAGACCGATTCGTGGCTGCGCCGCGCCGTGAACTCGTACGTCGTCGCCGGCTTCATGAACCGGTTTCCCAAGGCGGCCATCAAGTTCTTCAGCCGCAGCCGCGGCGAACTGGCCCGGCTGCTGTTCGTCGAACGCGAGGGCGGATCGTACCGCGTCTTGCGGACGATGTACGCCTTCGACCAGCCGCACGCTCGCGGCGATCTCTTGAATCGCGTCCTGATGCACTCGCCCGCGATCAAAGCCGCGCGCAACCGCCGGCACATCGCCCAGTGGATGCTGGACGCGTGCCTGCGGGCGATGCCGCCGGGCCCGCCGCGGCTCGTGATGGCCATCGGCGGCGGCGACGGCTGCCTCGAGGCCGAGGTGATCGCCCGCGCGGGCCTGGACAACGTTTACTATTGCGGCGTGGACCGGGACGAGCGGGCCGTCGGCGAAAACCGCGCCGTCCTGGAAAAACACGGCCTCGAAGATCGCGGCTTCACCCGCACGGGCAGCATCGCCGATCGAAGCGACGTGGAAGAAACCCTCGCCGCGGCCTCGCGCCGGTTCGGCGTCGAGTTCGACGGACTGAGCGTCACCGTGTGCCAGGGCATCATCGAGTATCTGGACATCGGCTCCCAGGCCAACGACGCCCTGGCCGGCATGCTCGGCGCGATCCACGCTTGCACCCGCCCCGACGGCGGCCTCGTCCTGAGCCAGACCGATTTCCACGATCGCGTCACGTTCCTCGAAAACGGCCTGGGGTGGTACATGCGGCTGCGCGGCAGCGGCGAGGTCGCCCGCGAACTCGAGCGGGCGGGCTGGCGGATATCGCTCTGCGAGCAGGAGCCCATGCGCCTGATTACCATGTGCCTGGCCACGAAGTCCGGCGTCCAGGCCTGGCGTCTGGATGCCCAGAGCCCCCTGCGCGAGCCCCACGTCGCCCGGCTCGAAGCCTTTTCCGACCGGCGGTAAGGGCAATCGCTGTGTTACACGCTCCGACACGCCGACTCGGCAATGCTATTGTAGTAATTCCGAATTATGGGATCGTATTGAAAGCCGTCTTTTGAGTGCCACTGGCTCTGCCCGTGCGAGCCGTCGTGGGAAATCCCGTGGAATCCCGCACTGGCAGAGCCAGTGGCACTCACTGAATAAGACCCCAACAGCGTGAATCACTGCACCGGCGGCCTCCGCGTTGCCACTCCCCACGCTCCACGCCAACCTCCGCTCTAACGACGGCGTGGTCCTGGTTGGCCGAAGTCGGTCGGGTCTAGGACGATCCGCCAGTTGCCGTCGATCCGGCGAACCGGGAGCTTCTCTAAACCGCGGGAAGACTTGACGAAGGCCGTGTCGCCGCGAATCACCACGTCGCCGAGCGCCTTGGGATTGTTCTTGTGTTTCTCGAATTCTTTTTGGAGGTCGCGAAGACCAAAGCCGAATGTGCCCATCTGCCTGCCGACGGACGTGGTTGGCAAAATGCGCATCGCCTCGGCGAAGAAGCCGGGGCGATCCGAAATGGGCTCGGCAGTCTCCTTGAACAGACGCAGCATCGTCTCGGGCCGTAGGCCGTCCGGGTCCGATCCCAATCGAAAGCCGGCCGCCATCGTCTTGGCCGGATCCAGACCGTGCTTGGCGACCAGGGCCTGCATATCGGGCGACTCCTGGGAAGCGATCGCCGCCGCGAAGGCAACGCCTCCAACCAGAAATTCCTGGGTCTCCGGGGCGAACGTCTCGTAAAACGTTTTCCAGTCCCGTTTGACGCCGGCCTCGATGAAGTCGCGGGTAACCGACTCGGGCGTGGGCCAGCGGGCGGACGACGCGGCGGAACCGGCGGACGAGGTGGTTGCCGGCGCCGAACCCGGAGCGGTCAACAAGAAGACGACGAAACCGATCAGCAGAAGCCCCGCGACGCCGGCGCCGACGAGCGCCACGATCACCGCGGGATTCGTGCCCTGGCGACGCGGGCGACGCTTGCGCGGCAAGGGCGCCAGCGTCGTGGAGGCGCTGTCCAGCGCCGGGCCGGCCGCGTCCATGAGCATCGCGTCCGCCGACGTCGGGCCGAACAAACTCTCCTCCTCCAAAAGCGTCGCCATGGGCGCGGGCTCGACGACCGGCACCGGCACGGCAAACGTCTGGCCGCAGCGGCACTTGACCTTCTTGCCCGCCAATTCGTCCCGAACGCGATACTCCTGCCCGCACCCTGGACATCGCATCGAAATCGCCATCGCGGCCCCTTCCGCCATTGTCAACCGGAGTTCGGAATGAAGAGCATCGTTATCGCGAGATCCATATGGGTGAACGCAAGGTCCCTCTGGACAATGACTTGGGGCAAAACAGGTCATTCCAAGGAGGGAAGCCATGCGTTCACGACGGGATTATATCGTTACCAAGGACGAAGTGTACAGCTAGGCCAACGATTGGCTGAGCACGCGCGGGTGCCACTGCTGGCTTGTCCAGCAGTGCTGAGCGTGGGTAGGGGCGTGGAAACGGGGACAGTCCCCTTCTGGGCTTTTCATCCTTGCAGACCAGACAGCTACGGATACACAACCTGCGTTGAGAAATCCGCGGAGCCGTTGGGCTCGTTGGAGGCTCTGCCTTACGGCCGGGCGACGTTGTGGACGGTGGGCTGCGGGCCCAGGGCGGATTCGACCTGCCACTTCAAGTCCGGATTGAGCTGGACCGCTTCGTTCAGGTCGGCCAGCGCCCCCGTGCGGTCGTTGAGCCGGAGCAGCGCGAGACCCCGTTGCCGGTGGGCGTTGGCCAGATCGACGCCCAGAGACAGTTCCAACATGGGCTCCAACGCAATGGCCCTCTTCAGATCGGTGATGGCCCGCGAGTAGTCCTCGTTTTGCAACCGGGCCAGCCCGCGGCGGCGCAGGGCCTGGGCGCGCTCGGATTGGATCCGCGGGGTTAGCGACGGGTCGAGCCGGATCGCTTCGTCGAGGTCCGTCTCGCCGCTTTCGATCGAACCCCGCTCGAGCTGTTGGTATCCCCGCGTCTGATAGGCCCGCGCGCGGTCGCGCCGCGTCGTGGGCTCCATGGCGGGGTCGAGGCGGACGGCCTCGTTCAGATCCATCACGGCGCGTTCGCCGAGACCTTTTTCCAGATACGCGAGTCCCCGGTTGCGGTATGCCTCGGCCGAGTCGGGCGCGAGTCGGATCGCCTCCGTGCCGTCGGCCAGTGCTCGATACACGTCGCCCATCATCGTGTACGCGCGGCATCGCTGGCGGTACGCCTCGGCGTTGCCGCTGTCCAGATAGATCGCCCGACGGAAGTCCTCGATCGCGCAGTCCGGAAAACCTTTCTCCAGAAACGCCGCGCCGCGGCCGCGGTACGCCTCGGCGGACGTCCGATCGCTCTGGATCGCGGAGGTGAACGCGCTTAGGGCCTCGTCCCACTGGCGTTTCTCAAGGCAACGGCGTCCCCGGTCGAGGTAGGCGGCTGCCGGTTTCCGCGCGCGGCCCGCGGGTTCGCCCGCGTCCTTTTTGGCCTCATATTCCCGCACGGGCTCCTCCAACGCCGCATCGAGCGACTGCGCTCGGGCAAACGCCTGTTGGGCGTCGGCCCGCCGGCCTTGCGAATCCAGGTCCATGCCGAGACGGAATAGCGCCTTGGCAAGGTCTGGATTGACTGCGGTCGCGAGGGCGTCGTTATGATGGATTGCCTCCTCGAAGCAGGAAACCGCCTGGCCGAAATCGCCGCGCGCGAGATGGGCGGCGCCCAGAACCTGGTAGGCCCGGGCCGACTCCGGGTCAAGCCGGATCGACGCCGCCGCGTCGTCGATGGCCCGGTCGGGCATGCCCGACAACGTGTACGCGCTGGCTCGCTGGCGGAGCGCTTCGGGAAACTCCGGGCTGAGTTCGACAGCCTGGGAGAGGTCCGCCAGGGCGACTTCCACCAAACCCTTGGCCAAGAACACTTCGCCCCGGGCCAAGTACGCCTCGCGGCGCGTCGGATCGCGCCGGATGGCGGCCGTGAAATCGTCGATTGCCCCGGACGCGTTGCCCTGGCGTCGGCAGGCCACGCCGCGATAGTAAAGCGCCTCCGCGTTGCCCGGCTCACGTTGGATAATCTCGCTGAGGCTCGCGGCCGCCTCATCGGTGCGGTTCTGCCGGAGATGCTCGACCGCAACGGCCAGGGGGTCACCCGGCCTGGCCACGGGTTGTTCCGAGCTGTCGTCCTTTTGGCCGCAACCGCCTAGAACAAGGAGAAGGATCGCCAGCAGGAGTCTGGCCGCACGACGTGCAAGACCTCCGACACATTGACGCACGAACATAGTCTGCCTCGCCTATACCTCCCCTGGGGGTTGCCTAGGACATTATAGCATTGCCCTGCCCTGAAGCCCTATTACAGCGGGAGATAACACCAATGGGGCATATGGCAAACAGATGAGAAACGATGTCCGTCATCCTGCGCGGAGCGAAGGATCTTTGACACGTGACCTCACAAACGGCCGGGATTCACCACGGAGACACGAAGAACACGGAGTGTAATGAATTGCAGCACAACGACTTGTGGTCCTGAACGATGCGATCGAAGACCAAAGAACGATCCGTGAACCGACAGCGCTAATAACAAGGGGCACCGTTTTCAGGGGTCTCGGATCAAGACCCCGCTCCGTGTCCTCCGTGTCTCCGTGGTGATTCCTCCGCTGCCCGCCTGCCCCATGGGTTGTACCTTCGTCTTGCCCCATTTTCCCAAGGCGTGGTAGACTAGCCAGCCGTTTTGTCGGCCGCGGTTTCGCCGGGACGGGAGGTCTCCGGCACGCGGTCGGCTCGTCCACGCGCGGCAAGGAGGTCGCCGTTGTTGGGGAAGTGGCCGATCCGGGTTAAGGTGCTTATCGGGTTGGGGTTGTTGCTCCTAGTCGTGGCGATTCTCGCCGGGGCCGGCATCTTCACCGGCAACGCCTACCGCAACCTGGTCCGTGCGCTGCGCGACCGGGCGGACGAGTTTCCGCCGGCCGCGGAGCTGAGCCGCCAGGTTAGCCAGCTCCGCCTCACGGTCAGCCGCCTGCAAGGGCTCCGATCCTTTGACTATCCCACCGAGTCGCGCCCCGGCGGCTCGCTGCTGACGATGTACCGCGCCGAATTTCACGTTGGCCTGGACGAGGTTGACAGCAAGCTGGCCGACTACAAGGCGAAGCTCGAGGAGAAGCTCCGCTCGGGCTCGCGCATGGCCGACAACCGCGCCGAGTGGGACACGGTCCGCCAGATCGAAGCCTCGCTCGCGCGGATCCACGACGCCGACCGCGACGGCCAATGGATGTTCGACTCCCAGCGCATCGGCGGCTTGGCCGGCGAGTTGGACAACCTCCAGACGCTGGCCGCCGACCTGCCCAGCCATCTGCACAACAAGCTCCGCGGCCTTTCCGCCGAAGTCCGCGGCCAATACCGCGCGCTCATCGTGGGAAGCTGGATCGCCGGCGCGGCCGCCGCGCTGATCCTGGCCCTGTTCGTCCGGCTCTTCTACCGCTGGGTGCTCAGCCCGCTCGGCGTATTGATCGAGGGCTCGCGTCGGGTGGCCTCGGGTCGGTTCGACTATCGCATCCGGCTCGAAACCGACGACGAAATGGCCGAGCTTGCCCGGGCGATGAACGACATGACCGCCCGGTTCCGCGCCATCCGCGACGATCTGGACAATCAGGTCCGCGAGCGCACCCGCCAGGTGGTCCGCGGCGAGCAGTTGGCCAGCGTCGGGCTGTTGGCGGCCGGCGTGGCGCACGAGATCAACAATCCGCTGGCGTCGATCGCCATGTGCGCCGAATCGCTGGAAAGCCGCGTGGACGAGATCCTGGACCCCGCCGACGCGCGGCACAACGTCGTGGCGCACTATCTGACGATGATCCAAAGCGAGGCCTTTCGCTGCAAGGACATCACGGAGAAGCTGCTCGACTTTTCCCGCACCGGCCCGACGCAGCGACAACCCATCGAGTTGGGCCAACTCGTCCAGGGCGTCATCGAAATGATCGGCCACTTGGGCAAATACCGCGACAAGACGATCCAGTTCGCCATGGACGGCCCGGTCGTCGCGTCGGTCAACGCCCAGGAAATCAAACAGGTCGTGCTGAACCTGTTGACCAACGCCCTGGATAGCCTCGAGGGCGACGGCGCGGTCCGCGTCCGGCTCGCCAGCCGCGAGGGGCAGGCCGAACTCGTGTTCGACGACGACGGCTGCGGCATGGCCCCCGACGTGCTCGAACACGTCTTCGAGCCGTTCTTCACCCGACGCCGCTCCGGCCAGGGAACCGGCCTGGGCCTTTCGATCACCTATCGAATCGTCAGCGAGCACGGCGGAGAGATCCACGCCGAGAGCCGCGGCCCCGGCCAAGGCTCGACGTTCCGCGTCCGCCTGCCGCTCGGCGCCATGCACAAGGAGGTGCACCATCAACACCAAGCCGCTTAAACGTCTCAGGATCCTCTTCGCCGACGACGAACGCTCGCTCCAGGAACTCATGCGGATCGAACTGCCCCGGATGGGCCACGAGGTGACCGTCTGCCCCGACGGCGCGACGGCCGTGGCCGCGCTCGAGCGCAACACCTACGACTGCCTGCTGGTGGATCTCGACATGCCGGGACCGGGCGGGATCGAGGTGATTGCCCGGGCAAAAGATCTCTCGCCCGGCGCGGAGTCGATCATCCTGACCGGCAAGTCGTCGCTCCAGACAGCCATCGCCGCCCTGCGCCACGGGGCGTTCGACTATTTGACCAAGCCCTGCCGCCTGGTCGAGATCGAATCGGTGCTCGCGCAGGTCGCCCAGAAGATCGAGCTGACGAACAAGTACCTCGCCCTGAAACAGCGGCTCGAACGGCTCGAAGGCACGTCGGAGCTGATCGGCCAGTCAGCCGGCATGGATCGTGTCCGCCGCCTCATCTCCAAGGTGGCCCCGACCGACTCGACCGTGCTCGTCCTGGGCGAGACGGGCACCGGCAAGGAGCTGGCCGCCCGGGCCGTGCACGACCAGAGCCTTCGCGCGGAAAAACCTTTTGTCGCCATCAACTGCGGCGCATTGCCGGAGCATCTGATCGAAAGCGAGCTGTTCGGCCATCGCCGCGGCGCGTTCACCGGAGCCGAGGAGCACCGCGTGGGGCTGTTCGAGGTCGCCCACGGCGGAACGCTCTTCCTCGACGAGATCGGCGAGCTGCCCAAGGCGATGCAGGCGAAGCTCCTGCGGTTTCTTGAAAGCGGCGAGATCCGCCGCGTCGGCGAGAACGACTCGATTCAGTGCGACGTCCGCGTCGTCTGCGCCACGCATCGCCAGCTCGACGAGATGGTCGCTCGGGACGAGTTTCGCGAGGACCTGTGGTTCCGCATCAACACGTTCGAGATCGCCCTGCCGCCCCTGCGTGACCGGATCGAGGACGTGCCGCTTCTGGCCCAGGCGCTCGCCGGGCGCTTCCGCCGCAACTTCAGCCCGCGGGCCGAGGTCTTCTCGTCCGAGGCCATGGCGGCCCTGTCGAGCCACTGCTGGCCGGGCAACGTCCGCGAGCTGGCCAACGTGATCGAGCACGCGCTGATCCTCTGCGACGAGGGTCCCATCCTGCCCGAGCACCTACCCAGCCGGTTCGCCTCGCGGCGGCTCCGCCGGACCGAGGGGCCCGCGGCGGGCCAAACGCTCCGCGAGATGGAAATGCAGGCCATCCAGGACGCGCTCGACCGCCACGCCGGCAATAAGCCCAAGGCCGCCGAAGAGCTGGGCATCAGCCTCAAAACCCTCTATAATAAGCTCAACCAGGCCGCCGAACTGAGCAAGTCGGCGTAGGGTCCGTCGAAGAACCTGAGCCGTCTCGGCTCTTGGGTCTCTTCGACCCGTCATCCTGAGCGAAGCGAAGGATCTCCTCGTCCCGATACGATCCGAGATGCTTCGCTGCGCTCGGCATGACGCCGATGGTCAGGCGTTTGAGATTCAGGAGGCGCCCCATGTTGGGATTCTTCGCAATGCCGGGGTTCTTCGAGTTGTTGATTCTCGCCGCATTGGTCGGCGTGCCCGTCCTGGTCATTGTCCTGGTCGTGGTCCTGGCCAAATCCGGTCGCGCGGGCGGCGCCCAACGGCTTTGTCCGCACTGCCGCGGACCCGTCACGCCACGGGACCTGACCTGCCCCCATTGCGGTCAACCCCTGTCCAAGTAAGCCCATGTTCACCCGGCGATTTCCCATCACGCTCGGCGTTGTGATGATCCTGCTCTTGGTCGTGCTCATCGTCGGCTGGGTTCTCTTGGCCGTGCTGGGGGCGCTCACAAGCACGCAGCCGCCGGCGCTCTTCTGGGCGTTTCTTTCGGTCGGGTCGGTCTTCTACGTTCTGCTCTTGGTTGGGGTGTCGCTTTACCTGGGGCTGTCGGTCAAGGCGATCAATCTGACCCGGCGGCAGTCGAATTTCATCGACGCGGTCACTCACGAACTCAAGTCGCCCATCGCGTCGATGAAGCTCTACCTTCAGACGCTCAGCCGCCACCAGGTTGGGCCCGAGGAACAGACCCAATTTCATCGGGCGATGCTCGATGACCTCGATCGGCTCGACCAGCTTGTGGACCAGATGCTCGACGCGGGCCGCGTGGAAACCCCGCCCGCCCCCGCCGAGCCCGAGCCGGTCAGCCTGCCCGCGGTCCTGCGCGACGCGACGGCGACCGTGTGTCTTCGCTATCGAACGCCTTTGGAGATTGTTCGGCTCGATCTGAAGCCGTGCGCGATCAAGGCCCGGCAGGTGGACCTCGGCGTAATCTTCCGCAACCTGATCGACAACGCGGTGAAGTACGCGGGCAATCCGCCCGAGGTGCGCGTCACGCTGCGGCGCGACGCCGAGACCGGCGTGGCCACCGTCCGCGTCCGCGACAACGGCCGGGGCATTCCGATGGTCATGCGCCGCAAGGTGTTCGGCCGGTTCGTCCGCCTCGGGTCCGAACTCGAGCGCGACCGCGCCGGCACCGGGCTGGGCCTCTACATCGTCCGCACCCTCCTGCGCCGCCTCCACGGCCGCATCCACATCGAGGATCCGCCCCAGGGCCCCGGGATCGTCTTTGAGGTGCAACTGAGAGAGACGTTGGCGGGGGAGGAGTAGCTGCCGGATGGCCAGACACTTTTTTGAAACTCCTAGATGCCGGGCATTCCATGAGCACCGAAGATGCCGTGGTCGTCGAAGTCCTTGCACTGCTGCGAGAGCATGTCGGGAAAAGACCGCCGATAACGATGGATACAACGCTTTTCGGCGATCTAGGCATCTATGGCGATGATGCGGCGAAACTGTTGAAAGCACTTCAAGAGCGTTTTGGCATCGACTTGTCCCAACTCTGCTTTGAGAGTCATTTCTTACCAGAGGCCTACTCGCTCGAGGAGTTCGTTGTCCTGCCATTCACCGCCATCAGGCGATTTTATAGGCGATATCTGTCGCGCGCCACACCCGAGGAGGGCGAAGGCCTTATTCCCGTGACGGTTGCGTGTCTCGTGGAATCCATTCGCAAAGGAGAATGGCCGGCCGCATGGTCTCGGTGAGACAACGGGGGAAGAAGAGTCAAGTAGGGTTGCGGGGCGCTGCGGTTCGCCGACATGAAGCCCCATTCGCGCGGCTTCCCCGCTGAGGCGGAGAAGGTCCGCTGGGCGGAGGAGTCATTCGGACTCGAACGGCGAAAGGCCAGCGGATGCACCATCGTTCTCCTCGCCCTGATCGTCGCCGTTGGCTGCCTATCGGCCTGCGTTTGGCCGCGGTGAGGGCGCGGAATCGAGCGACATAGAAATCGCGCGGAGGTGCAAAGACGCGGAGCTTCGGACGTCGGGTTTCGCTTTGCGCGGAATTCGCGAAATCCGCGGTCTTCCTTCGCACAATGCCCCTCGCGCCCGGCCCCTCTCCCGCTTTCCAGGAGAGGGGCGGTGGTTGCAGCGCGTGGTGGGGCAAGTGTACCCCGCGCTACATTTCGCTACTTCTTACACCCGCAGCAGCCGCTCTTCTTCGCGGCGATGGCCGACTGCGCGGCGGCGAGGCGGGCGATGGGAACGCGGAAGGGGGAGCAACTGACGTAGTTCAACCCGGAGTTGAAGCAGAAGTCCACGCTGGCCGGGTCGCCGCCTTGCTCGCCGCAGATGCCGATTTTCAGGTCGGGGCGAGTGGCGCGGCCGCGATCGACCGACATCTGGATCAACTGGCCGATGCCCTCGGTGTCGATCGTCTGGAACGGGTCGGCCGGCAGGATCTTCTTGTCCAGGTAGTCCTGGAGGAACCCGCCGATGTCGTCGCGCGAGAAGCCGAAGCCCATCTGCGTCAGGTCGTTCGTGCCAAATGAGAAGAATTCGGCCGTCTCGGCCATCTTGTCGGCGCACAAGGCCGCCCGGGGAATCTCGATCATCGTGCCGTAGAGACACTTCACCTGGACTCCCGCGGCCTTTTCGACCTCGGCTTTGACGCGGTCGAAGATCGGCTTGACGAAGTCGAGTTCCTTCACCGTGCAGGTGACCGGGACCATGATTTCCGGATGGGGATCCTTCCCGCCCTTCTTCAACTCGCAGGCGGCCTCGAGGACCGCGCGGATCTGCATCTCGGTGAGGTAGGGGTACGTGATGCCCAGCCGCACGCCGCGGTGGCCCATCATCGGGTTGACCTCGTGCAGGGCGGCGCCCCGCTCCTTCACCTCGTCGACCGAGATGGACAGGGCCTTGGCCAGCTTCTCCAGGGCCGCCGCGTCCTGCGGCACGAACTCGTGCAGCGGCGGGTCCAAGAGCCGCACCGTGACCGGCAGCCCGTCCATCGCCTCGAGCGTGGCCTTGATGTCGCGCTTCACGAACGGGGCCAGCTCGTCGATGGCCTTGTTCCGCTCGGCGTCGCCGCCCGCGTGGATCATCTTGCGCAACACGAAAAGCGGCTCCTCCGCGCCCGCGCCGTAAAACATGTGCTCGGTGCGGAACAGGCCAATGCCCTCGGCGCCGAACGTCCGGGCGACCTTGGCGTCGGCCGGCGTGTCGGCATTGGTGCGGACGCCCAGCGTGCGGAACTTGTCCACCAGCTTCATGAATTCCTGGAACCGGGGGTTTTCCGTGGCGTCCATCATCGTCAGAGCCCCGGCGTAGACGCGGCCGCGCGTGCCGTTGAGGGTGATGGTGTCGCCGGCCTTGAAGGTCTTGCCGCCGACCGTCATAACCCCCTTGTGGACGTCGATCTTCAGCTCGCCGGCGCCGACGATGCAGCACTTACCCCAGCCGCGGGCCACGAGAGCCGCGTGGCTGGTCATGCCGCCGCGGGCGGTGAGGATGCCCTCGGCCGCGCGCATGCCTTCGACGTCCTCGGGATTGGTCTCCTCGCGGACGAGGATGCACTTCTTCTTGGCCTTGGCCAAGGCCACCGCCTCGGTCGAGGTGAACACGATCGCGCCGCACGCGCCGCCGGGCCCGGCCGGCAAGCCCACGGCCACCGGCTCGGCCTTCTTCTCGGCCGCCGGATCGACGATCGGGTGCAAAAGCTCGTCAAGCTGGGCGGGGGCCACTCGGGTGACGGCCGTCCGGTCGTCGATCAGGCCCTCATCGACCATCTCCATGGCCATGTTCAAGGCCGCCGTGCCGGTCCGCTTGCCGTTGCGGCATTGGAGCATGTAGAGCGAGCCCTCCTGAATGGTGAACTCGATGTCCTGCATGTCCTTGTAGTGCGTCTCGAGCCGATCGCGGATGGCAACCAGCTCTTTGTACGACGTGGGCCATTCGGTTTCGAGCGAATGCAGATGCTTGTTCTGATCGTTCTTCGTGGCTTCATTGAGGGGATTGGGCGTGCGGATGCCGGCCACGACGTCCTCGCCCTGCGCGTTGACGAGCCACTCGCCGTAGAACTTGTTCTCGCCCGTGGCGGGGTTGCGGCTGAAGGCGACGCCGGTGGCCGACGTGTCGCCCATGTTGCCGAAGACCATGCTCTGCACGTTCACGGCGGTGCCCCAGTCGTCGGGAATGCCCTCGATGCGGCGGTAGGACACGGCCCGCTTGCCGTTCCAGCTCTTGAACACGGCGCCGATCGCGCCCCAGAGTTGCTCCATGGCGTCGTCGGGAAACTCGCGCCCGAGCACTTCCTTGACCTTGGCCTTGTATTCCGTGCAGAGCTTCTTGAGGTCGTCGGCCGTCATGTCCGTGTCGCTCTTGTGGCCCTTCGACTCCTTGAGGTGGTCCATGATCTTCTCGAGCTGGACGCGAACGCTCCGGCCCTCGGCGGGCTCGATGCCTTCGGCTTTCTCCATCACGACGTCGGAATACATCGTGATCAGCCGGCGGTAGGCGTCGTAGACGAACCGCTCGTTGCCCGACTTCTTCACGAGTCCCGGGATCGTCTTGGTGCACAGGCCGACGTTCAGCACCGTCTCCATCATGCCGGGCATCGAGCTGCGTGCGCCGCTGCGGCTGGAGACCAACAGCGGGTTGTCCGGATCGCCGTACTTCATGCCCATGGCGGCTTCAGTTTGAGCCAGGGCCTGGGCCACCTCTTCCTTGAGCCCGGCGGGAAACTGGCTCTTGTTGGCGAAGAAGTCGGTGCAGCATTGGGTGGTGATGGTGAACCCGGCGGGGACGGGCATCCCCAGCTTGGCCATTTCGGCCAGGTTGGCGCCCTTGCCGCCCAGCAGGTTTTTCATCGAGGCATCGCCATCCGTGCCCTTGGAACCGAAACAGTAAACGTACTTGGCCATCGCGGTTTGTCCTTAATGTTGTAGGAGGAATTGTGAGCGGTTGATTCGATCTCGCCAGCAAGGAGGGGGCCAGAATGCACCGAAGGTGGGAACTCACGTCGCCGGTGCCCGCCCGCCTGCTCTGTCCGACGCAGATTGCGGAGAATGAAACGATCCAGTCTATCTGTAGCCCCGAGGAGCGTCAACCGACGGGAGGGCGGCACGCTTTGCCGGTCGCTGGATCGAAAAAGTGCAGCCGATCAGTTGGGAATGCCAGGGCTACCCCTTGGCCGGGGGCCAACTGGCGGGAGCCCGCGGGGCCGGCGCGGATGGTCAGGCACTGGGCTCCGACGCGGACGCGAACCCACGTGTCGGGCCCGAGCCGCTCGACGTGCTCCACCCGACCTGGGATCGTTCCTCTCTCCGCCGGCGACCCACCCGCCGAGACCAGCGCGACGTGCTCCGGCCGGATGCCCAGAACGACCGGTTGACCGGACCGATCGGCCAGGCACTCTAGTTGCGGCGCCGGCAGGTCCAGCACGATCGCGTCGGCGCGGAAACGCAGCCCGTCGCCGCGTTGCTCCAGCCGGCCTACCAGCAAGTTGATCGCCGTGGGGGCCGATAGCTCGGCGACGAACTGGCTGGCCGGATGGTCGTACAGCTCGTCCGGCGTGCCAACCTGCTCGATCCGCCCCTGGCGCATCACCACCACCCGCTGGCCCAGCCGCATGGCTTCGTCGTGGTGATGGGTCACCAGCAGCGTGGTGAGTCGTTCTTCGGCATGAACGCGGCGGATCTGCTCGCCCAGCCGGTCGCGGAGCCTCGGGTCGAGATTGGCCAGCGGCTCGTCCAGCAGCAGGGCCTTCGGGCGGCGCGCCAACGCCCGCGCCAAGGCCACGCGCCCCCGCTGCCCCGCGGAGAGCGTGGCCGGACGCCGCGCCAGCAGCGGCGCGATATCCAGCCGCTCGGCGATCTCCTGGACGCGCCGGGCGATCTGGGCGCGGGGCATCTTGCGAAGCCGCAGCCCAAAGGCAATGTTCCGCTCGACGTCCAGATGCGGGTAGAGCGCCTGGTTCTCGAACACCATGGCCACGTCGCGGTCCCGGGGCGCCACGCCGGCCAGATCGCGTCCGCCCAGCGCGATCCGACCCCGCGAGGGCGCCTCCAGCCCCGCGATCATCCGCAGCACCGTCGTCTTGCCGCAGCCGGATGGTCCCACCAACGCCACCAGCGCACCGTCCTCCACGTCGAGCGAGAACCCCTCGACCGCCCGGATGGGGCCAGGGAAGGTTTTCGCGACGCGGTCGAGCGAAAGACTGGCCATGGGGGAATCGCCGGCGGTTTGAGGACGCAACGGGGCTACTCCAAAAGCGTATACCCGCGCTTTGTCCGCCGCAACACGTCATCCTGAGCGCAGCGAAGGATCTCGTCCAGCGGTGGCGCGACCGAGATGCTTCGCTGCGCTCGGCATGACGGACGCTGCGCTCGGCATGACGGACGCCGCGCTCAGCATGACGGACGCTGCGCCCAGCAATGACGAGCCGCTTGCGGCTTCGCGGGAACCGCCGACGTGCGATTAGTGGACGACGGCCTAGTGGACGTAATCCACCATGAAGACCGAGTTGTCGGCGACGTTCAACACGGGCTGGAAGGGATCGTGGCCGACGCACGCCGCCGAGCGGCCGGGATACCAGACCAGTTGCAGTGTCACACCCCACGACTCCTCGCGGAGGCCCTGCAATCCCCGCGGCTCCTTCGGGATAAGATAGTTGAACGAATTCTCCAGGGCCCAACTATTGCCCATCGGCACGCGGAAATCGCCGCCGACCAGGGCGTCGCTCTTGTTGGTGAAACCGCCCCAGAGCCGGCCCTCGCCGCCACCGGAAAAGTGGCGGCGATAGAAGATCGCGTACAAATCGGTGGTCTCCCACGAAACGCCGGCCACCTGGTCGTTCTTCGTGCCCATCGAAGCCCAGAAGCCGACTTCGTCCGGATCGAAACCGACCCAACTGATTTCCGCGCGGAGTTGCGTGAGGTCGGCCGTCTCGTAGTATCGGTCGTGCAACGCGTCGAACACGACGCCCCATTGCAGGCCGCCGTCCACCGCCCGGCGGAAGAACCCGCCGGTGAGGAAAAACTGGTTGCGGTCGTCCCGGCTGGCGCGGGCAACCTGATCCCCCGAGAAGTTGCCATGCACGGCCCGCGCGCCCAACTGATAGCCGATCCCCCAAGGACCGCCCAAGGGCGCGCCGAAGTTGAAACCCTCGTGAAAACCAAAATTGCCATTGCGCCCTTGATCGACCGGGCCCTTGAATCCCTGCACCCCGGCGAATAAGGAAAACCGATCCAAGAGGCGATCAAACAGCCCCACGCCGCGGCGGGGGCCGCAGGTCCCGTAGTCGGGAAACCCACAGCCGCATTCGTCGTCGCAGGCAATCCCGCGGCTATCGTCGTAAGGCAAGCCGCAGCTTTGGCATCCGCCGCGCGAGTCCATCGGGTTGGCCGACGAGCGGGGTATCCGCTCCGACGGGACGATCGGCTCCGCGGCGTCCATCGTGCCGTCGGGCACGGGGTCCAGCCGTATCGAGTCAAAGCCCTGTTCGCCTTCCCCCAGCAAAGGTCCGTCGACGTATTCGGCACCCGACGCCCGCGTAACCTGGCGGTCGCGCAACACCCGTTGTTCCCAAGGATTCTGCTGAGCCAGCGCGGGGCCGGTCAAAGCCAGCATGACCCAACCGCTTACCAGGGCAACACTTAGCGTGGTTCTCGTTCCGTGCATCGTTCGGCCCACATCAAGGGGGTACCTATTACGATAGACCCTCCGGGAGGGCCTTCCGAGTCAGAATATCGGAATTCGCCCGATCGGCACTTCTGTTAAAATCATTGCAATCCGGAGCTATTACGTAGATGCCCTATCTTCGCTCGCTGGCGTGTCGATTGTGTACGGACGCAGCAGTGGATGAGAGAATTCCCTTAACGGCCATCCGGGGGAATCCCACGCATGAAATGTCCGGTCTGCTCCGCCGAGCTCACGCGGGTCTTGTACGAGATGACACCCGAGGCCCGAGCCGAATTCGAGCAAAACGTGAAGAAGCTCAAGGCGCAAAACTGGACGATCGGTTCCGTCGTCTTGGAAGCGTTCGTCGAATCCTTCTGGCGCCGCATTTGAGTTCCGGAGGGTGAAGGAACCGCTGATGAACGCGGATGAAGAGTCGTCCATCCGCGGTTCCCTCCTAATCGCCCTTGCGCGAGGGCCGGCTACTCCGCCGCGACGGGATTTCGGAGCACGCCGATCCGCTCGATCTCGACCTCGACCTCGTCGCCCGGCTGAAGGAACACCGGCGGCGTGCGGGCGAAGCCGACTCCCTCGGGCGTGCCGGTGAAGATCAAGTCGCCAGGCAGCAGCGTGCATACCGTCGAGATGTACGCGACGAGGAAGTCGATCGGAAAGATGAAATGCCGCGTGTTGGAGTGCTGCATCGTCTGGCCGTTCAGTCGCAACTGGATGTCCAGACCCGACGGGTCGGGAATCTCGTCGGCCGTCACGAGCGCGGGTCCCATCGGGGCGAAGCTGTCGAACGACTTGCCCAATAGCCACTGCCCGCCCGGCTTGCGAAGCTGCCAATCGCGGGCCGAAACGTCGTTGCCGCAGGCGTACGCGGCCACGTGCGCCAGCGCCTGCTCGCGTGGGATGTTCCGTCCGCGCCGCCCGATCACCACGACCAGCTCCGCCTCGTAATCCACCTCGCCGCTGACCCGCGGAAGCACGATCGGGTCGCCGTCCGCCCGAACGGCCGTCGGGAACTTGGCGAAGAGGATCGGCTCGGGCGGCGGAGCCATGCCACTCTCCGTGGCGTGGTCGGCGTAGTTCGCGCCGACGCAGATCACTTTCTGTGGGTTCGGCACTGGCGGCGCCAACTCGATCGCCTCGCGGGGTAACGCCTCGCCCCGGGCCAGCGCGGCCTCGGCCCGCGGGCGATAGTCCGCCCAGCCGGCCAGGAGCGTCTTCGTGCAGTGCGGCAGTTCCGGGTCCGCCTGATGGAGATCGACCACCCCGTCCGGCCTCGCGCCCGCGGCGCGGGGCCCCTTGTCGCCGCGGTACGTCACGAGTCGCATGGTGTGTTCCTCTCGTGCATTGGTTCTCGCTCCCGCCGGCGGATCGTCCGCGCATAAGCCAACGTTCGCCCGGCGGCCACGCCCCCGGACGAAGGTATCAGCTTAGCCCAATTCGGGCGGTTGAACAAGCCGGCGCGGCGGCTAACGGGGATGGATAGGATGGGCTTGGACGCCACGGCCGCGTGTGGCCCGCATAAGGGACTGGCGGAAAACGCCACTTCCGCCGCTGTCCCTTTTCCGCGCCCTACGGCCCGCCGCGGTGGCGGCCGCGGCGCAGCGCTTCTTCCAGGGCGTCTTGCAGCCGGGCGGCGTTCGTGTTGCGCAGGGGGATAAGCTGTAGCGTTCGGTTCGACTCGTCGCCGGCCGCCCGGTCGAGCGAGAGGACCAACTCGGTGATGCGGCCTCGCAGCGGCTCCTGAGCCATCACGATCACGGCGTTGGTCACGCTATCGACGGCCACCTGCGGGGCAAGCCGGCCGGAGCCCTCGCCCTGGCCGCCGCGGGCAAGCTCCGCCCGAAACACGTCGGTCACCACCGAAGCCACCCGCCGGGCGTCGGTGTTTTCCACGGGCAGGAGTGTCGGCTGATTGCCGCCGGGTCCCTCGGCCGCCTCGGGCGCGTCGAGGATCTTCACCAGTCCGGCGATGGTGGCCCGATCGGACCGGCTGCCGCGGACCACCACGGCGTTGAGCCGCTCGTCGGCGACGATGAGCGTCCGCTCGCGTCCGAACTCCTGCCAGCGGGGCCGCATCCGCTCGAACAGGTCGCGCAGTTGCGCGGCGACGCGGACCGCGTCGGTGTGCTCGAGCCGGAAGACCTCCATGTTCCGCACCGCGTAGTCCGTCGGCGGCGCGAGCGACCGCAGCAGCGACTCCATTTGCGCCAACGCCTCGGGATCGTCCGACTGGACCGTGATGCTGCCGTGGCCGGGGATGAGAGTCACGGGCGGCAAGGCGGGCGCGGTGGTTTTTGGTTGTGTGGGCTCATCTGGCACGGCCGAGGGCGGCTGTGCCACAGGGGCGGATGGGGCCTGCTCCACGTTGGTTTTCTCGCCCGGCGGGGTCTGGAAGCTTGCGAAGTGGAACACCGAGGTTCGCGCCGCCCTCACCCCCGACCCCTCTCCCAAAGGGAAAGGGGAGGGCTGATCGTTCGCCGCGGACTCGCCCTCCGTCGCCTCGGGCTTGTCCGAAGGAGTCGCCTCGTTCTTCTCCGGCGTCGGCGTCTGCGATTCTCCCTCGACCGCCTTGCCGGGTTTGGTGACCTGGAGCGGGTTGGCCCGGAGCCGCGGCCACACGCGCCGCACCTCGTCCAGGGCGCGGTCCACGTCGCCGCCGAAGGGCACCACGCGGGTCGTGGGGCTGTCGGAGGCGCTCATGCGTTTCAAGCCCGACTCGCCCATCTTCACCAAGAGCTCGCGGATCTTGGCGTGTTGCTCGGTGGTGGCGCTCACGAAGAGTTGGCCGGTGCCTTCGTCCGTTTCGACGGTTGGGGCCGAAGGGTCGTAGCCGAACCCGCCGCGGTCGAAGAGCTTCTCGATCGCCCGCTCGGCCGTCTCCAACTCGATCACGTTAAGCTGGAGGATCTCCAGCTCCTTCTTCTGCCCCCGCATCTTCTCGACCGTCTGCCGGATAATTTCCTGCTGTTTCGGCCGCGCGATCACGACGAGCTGGTCGCCCTGCGGATCGACGGACATCTGCACGCGGGCCTTGTCTTTCTCGAGCAATTTGTCGAGCACGCTGGTCAGCGCGTCGGAATCGACGGCTTCCAGCGAGTAGACCTCAAGCTGCGGCGCGGCCTCGCCCGTGCCGCCTTGCTCCACCTGGCCGATCAATTGCCGGATCTTCTCGTGGTCGCTGGGCGGGGCCATGGCCATGATCGTGTCGTTTTCTTCATCGAGCGAGATCTCCACGCCCGGCGAACGGGCGAAGAACGTCCGCAGCATCGTAAAAAGCTTCACCGGATCGCCGGCGGGAATCGGATGCGCGCGAAGTTCCGGGGCTTCGCCGGCCGTGTCGATCTGCTTGACTGCCCGCTGGATCAGTTCGTGGTCCTCCGGCCGTGCCCAGGCGACGAGGCTCTTGGGGTCGGTGCCCGCGCCGAACGTGGCAGTCGGAAAGGCCTCGCGCAGGATGGTCAAAGCCCCGGCCACGCCCGCCGCGCCGGCCGATTCGAGCGCGTACACCTCCATCCGCGGCGCGGTCTCCGCCGGCTCCTTGCGGGTCATCTCGTCCAAGAGACGTTTGATGGTTTCCTGATCGGCCGGTCGGGCCCAGGCAACCAACTGCTGCGGATCCGCGCCCGGGGCGATCTGCGCCCGGGGCACCGCCGTGCGCAGCGCCTGGATCGCCGTGGGCACCCGCCCGGCCGCCAGCGTGTAGACCACGGCCCGGGCCGCCGTTTCCTCCGGCTCGGGCTGGGACATATTCTCCAGCGCCGCCTTGATCAGCGCCTGGTCCGCCGGCCGCGCCACCGCGACAAGCTGTTGCGGATCCGAGCCGGGGCCAAAAGTCGCCTCCGGAAACGCCGGCCGAAGCGCCGCCATCGCGTTGGCGGCCGTCG
>JAFGDS010000120.1 GCA_016931995.1 Pirellulales bacterium | reverse complement strand
TTCGTCAACTTCGTGGCATTGGCCTGGATGGGATCCAGCAGATCAACGCGGCGGTCCGGTATCTCATTAATCACCCGGCACTCGATATGATTTACCTATCAGATTCCGACGTGACTCCCGCCAGTCTACGCGCTCTCCTGGTAGGGAGTAACATCACTGGTGTTGAAGCCCGAGGAACTTCGATTTCAGCTTCCGACCTCCTTGATCTTGACGATGTTGATGCTGAGCCGTATCGGACAGTCATCGTCAGATTGAGCAGCAGGGACATTGTTGACTTTATTATGCCTCGGCAGGGGGGACGAGAAACGGGGTCGCGAGAAACGGGGTCGGGGACTGAAGCGGGGTCGGACTGAAACGGGGTCGGGAGTCTTTGATTGACTGACCACTCGGCTGGACTGACACGGGCCGGAAGAACACAAAAACCATCTACGCCCCCGGCAAGCTCGCGTTTACGAAGACCACGGGTGTCCCCGTCCACCGACCTCATACAACCGGCCAGACGGAGCGGGATTTCCCGCGGAATAGGGGCAAATAGGGACGTTGAAGGGATGTTTTCCGAGAGCGTGTGGGGCAGCGCGGCTTGACGCCGCGCGGGTCTTTGACAATTGATTGCGAAAACGGGTCGCGTGCACACTATCGGCGCGCACGGCCAGCGCAGCGGTCGAAGGACCGGACGCTGCGCTAGCCGGCGCGGCGGAGGGTGATAATGGGCAGGTGCCGGCGGCCGCGGAGGAAGCGGACTTCGACATCCACCGTCGAGCCGGGCTGGCCGCGGACGAGGGCCCAGGGCTTGGCGCAGGGCGACGCGCGGGGCCAGCATGAACGGGGCTCGACCCGCGGCCGGCGGTTTGCGGGAAAGCGCCCGAAATAGACTTCGTCCGGCGTGCGACCGCCGAGCCGTTCGTGTGGACGATGCTCGTTGTACCACGCGACGATGGCCGAAAGCTCGTGCTGGAACCTCTCGCGCCGGTACGGCACGAGGAGCAAGCAGCCTAAGAGCGTTTTGAGCGTGAGGATGAATCGCTCGACGACGGCAATCGAACCGTGCCGGCCCACCGCGCCGTAACGAGGGGGCTGGATGCCCTTGCGACGGCACCAGGCCCGAAAACCGCGGCAATCGAACTGCGTTCCGCGGTCGCAAACGAGATACGTGGGCGTTCTCCTCGCGCGAGCGATGGTCCGGCTCAGAAAGGCGCGGACGTCACACGAGGTGGGCTGTTGGGGGAATGCGGCGCAGCCCATCGCGCGGCGGGAGAAGTGATCCTCGACCACGGCGACCCACCAGCCAAACGGCCAGCGCTGCGGCAGGGCCCACGGCAGCCAGGAGCACCAATAGCCCGAGCCGGTCGGCACGGCGGTCAGATCGACGTGCCACACGTGGTTCGGATACTCCGCCGTGACGACGCAGCCGGTCTTGTTCACGTTTTGGACAGACTGGTCCGGATTGGTTGGCGGCGAGGCCGGCTTCTGGCGGAGGATGCGGCCCACGGTCGTGGCGCCGATATGCACGCCCGCGCGGGCGAGCGTCTGGGTGAGCTTGACCTTGCCCAGCGCGGGGCAGAGTGTCTTGAGTCGCCGGACGGCGCAGCGGACGAACTCGGGGAACCGGTTCACGGGGCTGCGCATCTGCACGAGGGCGTCGGGCCCTTGCTCGTCGAGCCGCCTCATCCACGCGGCGATGGTCGCCGCGGTGAGCTGGAACGTCCGCGCGGTCTGCTCGAGCGACCAGCCGCGGGCCGCCTTGAGCTCGAGGATCGCCATCCGCTCGACCGGCGGATAATGCGGCCGGTGTCGCGGGTCAATCCGGCCCATCCGCGCGTCCTTGACGCGGATCTCTTCCCGCAATAGCGAGACCTCTTCCTGGAGCCGGTCGTTCCGCGCTTTGAGTCAGACGCGCTCGTTGGCGGAATTGGCCGCCCAACTCCGCGTGTGCGCCGCGGCGAACCGCGCGAGCGAAATCACGTGCAGCACGGCGGAGCGGACGTGGCACGACCAGTCACGGGGCAGAGGCCTGCGCAGCGGGGGGACGGGACTCTCGGCGGTCACGGGGATCGTGGGGTGGTTGGGGTGGAATAGAAAGAGTGTGGCCCGCGATCCATTCTACCCACCGGCCGCCGGGGACTCGCCTCACGCCGCCTTCCGCTCGTAGTGCCGCAAGAGGCCGCCCAGCCGCTCGTGGATCACGACGTCCTTCGGCCCAAGACGTTCGACGGGCTCGGGTGGGTGGGCCATCATCGGTGGCAGATTGCCCAGGGCCAACCCACCACTCGCCACGCTCGAGCGCTTGGCCGAAAACCTCAAGCTCAACGGCCACGGCGTTGAGGATGTCGGTTTCCATGTCTGTCCGAGACAAAAACTACCGAGATATTGGATTGTCCCCCAAGCCGTTCCGAGGCAACAAGTCGTCGGAGGACCCGCTCGCTCGGCGGGTGCCTCTCCAACGGTCGAGCCGAGGACTGCGTTGTCCCGTTCCCAATCCCGGCGGTCGGGAGTTATCGGGCGTGTCTCCTCACCTGGCCAGCACGGCCCGGCGGGTGGACTCGGGCAGGTGAGGCCACGCCTGGACTACGACCGCTAGGTCAGGGTCCAGGGACGGTAGGAACGATGCCCCGGGGTCTGCCGGGCAGGAATCGCCCGAGATTGTGCCGCCCCGTGCGCCAACTGCACCGGATTCTGCACCGCCTTGCCCAGAGACCCGTGGAAAACAAGGCGATTTAGGGGGTGGTTCGAGTCCCGTATCGCCCACTGAAGCCGGGAGGCGCCCGCATCCGCGAGGTTGCGGGCAGTTCGTTCTTCGCCCCGGGATACACCTTCCCTCTGGGGAGGCATCGCGTCCTGCGGCTCGGCTGTGGCATTACCCTCCCGGCAGTCGGAGTCAGGGTATTGCCGCGATGATTCCGCGCCGCAGGGCCGTGGCGATGCAGTCCAACTCGTCGAGCGAGACGACCAGGGGAGGCATGATCACCAGGACGTTGCCCAGGGGACGCAGCAGCACGCCTTCGCGTCGGGCGTGGTCGCAGACCCGGATCCCGCGGCGCTCGGCCCAGGGGTACGACTCCCGCGTGGTCCGATCGCGAACCAGTTCCACCGCGCCGATCAGGCCGCGTTGGCGGACGTCGCCGACGTGCGGCAGTTGCGCCATGCGGTCCAAATGCTCGCCGAGCCGGGCGATCCTTGGCGCAAGGTTGGCCAGCGTTTTCTCTTGCTCGAACACGTCGAGCGTGGCCATCGCGGCGGCGGCCGCGAGCGGATTGCCGCCGTACGTGTGGCCGTGGAAAAATGTTTTGGCCTCGGCGTACTCGCCCAGAAACGCCTGCCACACGGCGTCGGTTGTGAGGGTCGCGGCCAGCGGCAGATAGCCGCCGGTGAGGCCCTTGCCGAGGCACAGGAAGTCGGGCGAGACGTCTTCGTGCTCGCAGGCGAACATCCGGCCGGTCCGGCCCATGCCGACGGCCACCTCGTCGGCGATCAGGAGTACGTCGTACTTACGCGTCAACTCGCGCGCGCCCCGCAGGTAGCCCGGCGGGTGCATAATCATCCCCGCCGCGCACTGGACGAGCGGTTCGATCACCATGGCGGCGATCCGCTCGTGATGCTCCTCCAAAAGACGCTCGAGTCTGGCCAGGGCGTCGGGCAAGACGTTCTCGGGCGAGACGCCCTCGGGCGGGCGGTAGGGATTAGGCGCGGGCAGGCGGTGGACGTCGAACAACAGCGGCGCGAACGTCGCGTGAAACCGCTCGACGCCGCCGACGCTCACCGCGCCGAGCGTGTCGCCGTGGTAGGCGTCGCCCAGGGCGATGTAGCCCGTCTTCTCCGGCCGCGGCGCGTCGCACTGCCGCCAGTATTGCAGGGCCATCTTGAGGGCCACTTCGACCGCGCAGGCCCCGTCGCTGGCGAAGAAAACGTGCGCGAGACCTTCCGGGGTCAGGTCCACCAATCGCCGGGCCAGGCGGATCGTCGTTGGGTTCGACGCGCCGAGCGACGTGACGTGGGCGACCTTGCCCAACTGCTGGCGAATGGCCGCGTCGATCGTCGGGTGGCAGTGCCCATGCACGTTGCACCAAAGACTGCTTACGCCGTCGAGATATTCGTTGCCGTCGATATCCACCAGCGTGCAGCCGCGGGCCCGCTCGAGGATGAGCGGCTCGTACTCGGCCATCTGCGTGAACGCGTGCCAGACGATCTGGCGGTCCCATTGGCGAAGCTGCTCGTGCGTGGGGAGGTTGGACATGGGAAGGGGATGGATGGCCAATTGCGATTGGTGTTACGAAAAGGGATTCACCACGGAGACACGGAGGAAGGACAAGGATGTTTAAGGATGGATGACAACACGGCGGCAAGGAGTTGGTGAAAGAACGGACCAACGGATAACCAAGAGCCTATCCCAGAACCCGCACAACACCGTCATGCCGAGCGAAGCGAAGCATCTCGTCCGAGAATCACGGGAGATTCTTCGCTTCGCTCAGGATGACGGTTGTGCAAGTTATTCTGCCACGACGCCTGGCTCCGTGCCCTCCGTGTCTCCGTGGTGATATTTGCCTCCCGGTCCCGACACGGCGGAGAAACGGATGGCTACAACCGACTGCTGCGCAAGGGGCTGGGACAACTTCAGGTCGAATCGGACGCCGTAGGCGAGGCACTGCGCGGTCTTGATCCGCGCGGCCGGGCCCGAGGATTGCTCGACCTCGACCGCGGGCGCTCGATCCAACGGCGGGCAGAAGGCCACGTGGGCGTTGGCCGTTCGCTGGCCCGCTACGACGTCGATCCGCAGCCAGCCGGACACGCGTTGGCCGCCGTCGGGCGTTCGCGCGCGGACGAGCTGCTGGACGCACTCGTCGGCGGGCGCGGCATCGGCCAGCGCGGCCGCGTCGAGCGCAAGCGGGGCGGGCCGCTGCGGTCCGTCCGCCCGCAGACGCCGCCATCGAAACGCCCATCCGGCCCTGCCGCGACGCACGCCTTGCATCGCGGGGACGACGAGCCACGCGGTTTCTTCCAGCAGAAGAACGCCCCAGAGCATCGCCAGCCCGCCGGCCGACGTGCCGGGAACGCTCAGCGCCGCGGCGGCCACGACCACCATGGGAAGCGGCGCCCAAACGGCCGCGCGATGCGACCGTCCGACGTGCGCCCGGCGACCCGGCGCGCTCGCCCCCAACCGCCTCGCCGCAACGGCCGCCGCCGCGATCAGAATTGCCACGATGAAGAGCGCCGCCGGCGACAACGGCTCGGCGGTGGCCGCACGGCGGCCAACGAGTATCGCGGCCACGAGCCCCATAAGCCCCACGAGCACGCCGCCCGACCACCGAGCCAACTCGGCGAACGTTCGGTCAGCGAAAGGCGCAGGCACGATGGTCATGGACGCGGAGTCAGAACCACGGATAAACACAGATAAAGGAAGGGGTTAAGAAACCGCAGATGAACGCGGATGTAGTTGAGGTGTCAGTGACAAACCAGGTAAAGCGAGAAGGGGCAAACCGGGATTCAATGCTGACGCTTCCTGCCCCGGGCCCGCCGTCTCTTTCATCTGCGTCTATCCGCGTTCATCTGCGGTCCCTTATCCCCATCTACTCCTTATCCGTGTTCATCTGTGTCTATCTGTGGTTCCTTCCCTTCCTCCGTGCCTCCGTGGTGAAACCCTCTGAGAATTGCTAATGGCCCTGCACGGCCGCTTCGAGGCCGCAGGCGACGGCCAGCTCGTCGGCGCGGTCGGTGTTTTCCCAGGTGAATTCGGGCTCGTTGCGGCCAAAGTGACCGCCGGCGGCGGTCTTGCGGTAGATCGGCCGACGGAGGTTCAGGTAGCGGATGATCGCGCTGGGCGTGAGCGGGAACTTCTCGCGCACCAGCTTGCACAGTTCCTCGTCGGAGACGCGGCCGGTGCCCTCGGTATCCACCCGCACGCTCACCGGCTCGGACACGCCGATCGCGTAGGCCAGTTGCACCTCGCACCGCCGGGCGAGGCCCGCCGCGACGATGTTCTTGGCCACGTGCCGGGCCATGTAGGCCGCGCTGCGGTCCACCTTCGTCGGGTCCTTGCCCGAAAAGGCCCCGCCGCCGTGCCGCGCCCAGCCGCCGTAGGTGTCCACGATGATCTTCCGGCCGGTAAGGCCGCAGTCGCCGTGCGGCCCGCCCACGATGAACTGGCCGGTCGGGTTGACGTGATACGTGATTTTGTCGCAGTCGAGATCGTCGGGCAGCAGGGGCTTGACGATCTTCTCGATGATGAACTCGCGGATCGTCTTTTGATTGACTTTGGGGTTGTGTTGGGTGGATACGACGATCGTGTCGATCCGCACCGGCGAAAGGCCGTCGTACTCGACGGTCACCTGGCTCTTGCTGTCGGGGCGGATCCAATCGGCCTCGCCGTTTTCCCGGGCTTCGGTCAGGCGCTCAAGGATACGATGGGCCAGGGCGATGGGCAGGGGCATCAGCTCGGGCGTGTCGTCGCAGGCGTAGCCGAACATCAGGCCCTGGTCGCCCGCCCCAATCTCCTTGCCCTTGGCCGCGTCCTCGTTCACGCCCATGGCGATGTCGGGGCTCTGCTTGTCGAGCGAGACCATGATGGCGCACGTGCCGGCGCAGATGCCCATCTCGTCGTCCATGTAGCCGACGTCCTCAATCACCTTGCGCACCACGGCGGGATAGTCGATCACGGCCTTGGTGGTGATCTCGCCGGCCACGATGGCCACGCCGGTTGTCACCAGGGTTTCGCAGGCGACGCGGCTGGTCGGGTCCTGTTCCAACAGGGCGTCGAGGATGCCGTCGGAAATCTGGTCGGCCAGCTTGTCGGGATGTCCCTTGCTGACCGCTTCACTGGTGAAAAGATACTTGCCCTGGGCCACGGGACTCTCCTTGCTCGGAATCGGGGGATCGCGGATCACACACGGACCGTCGCGGGTGCGTCAATTATAGGGCCACCGGCAAAGGACACGCAACCGGGGGGAAAGAGCATCTCGACAACCTCTCCCCCGTCCGTGCGCGCCATCCGCCTGGCCTGTCTGAACACGCGAAGCGGGTCCTGCGACAACGACAGTTCGGATCAGCCGACCAGGGCAGGCTAACCCCTGTTCAGGGAGCAGGGCCACACTCGCCATGGTGGTCAATACCGGCGCGGTTCGATCCGTGATACACTGGAATCGCGCCGGTCGGTTGTCGGTTGTGTGTATGAAGGACCCATGGCATGAGTGAATCGAAGGAAGCCAACGTCCGGGCGAAGCGGATCCTGCTGGTGGACGACGACCCGGAGATCATCGAAACGCTCCGGCTGACGCTCGAGGCCAAGGGCTACGAGGTGTTGGTCGCCCGCGACGGCAACCAAGGTCTGGCCATGGCCGAGCGGGACGATCCCGACCTGGTGATTCTGGACATGATGATGCCCAAGCGGAGCGGGTTTCTCGTCCTGGAGAAGCTGCGGCGGACCCGGCCCGTTCCGATGCGGGTTATCATGATCACGGCCAACGAAGGCAGCCGCCACCAGGCGTATGCCGAGCTGCTCGGCGTGGACGACTACCTCCGCAAACCCTTCGCCATGGACCGGCTCGTCGAGAGCGTCGACCGGCTGCTGGGCTAGGCCCGGCGATGCGTGCAGGGTGCATCATAATTGGACATTGGGGCGCCATGCCCACGCTTGCGTGGGCATGTTGACCGAGATCAATGGCATGTCCGCGCAAGCGTGGACATGGCGCCCAGTTCGTTCAGCAGTGCCCGGCGTGTGCCACTGGCTCTGCCAGTGCGTGCGTTTCCGCGTGGCGCGGCACTGGCAAAGCCAGTGGCACTCGCGGCAAGGCTAGTGGCACTCGAAATCGCGCCGGGATACGATTCTTCGATGACCAGACACGACCCTAGCGAGGATGCGGGATCGCGACCGGCTGCGAGGCCGTCGGGCGAGATCGTTGCCAGCGCGCGGTTTGGCTTCTGGGACGCCGCGAGCATCATCGTCGGCATCGTCGTCGGCACGGCGATCTTCCGCTCCCCGCCCTTGGTGTTCGCGAACGTCGCCGGCCCGTGGCAGGCGATGGGTGTGTGGCTTCTTGGCGGCGTGCTGTGCCTGGTCGGCGCGCTGTGTTATGCCGAATTGGCCACCACGTACCCGCGAAACGGCGGCGACTACGAATATCTCACCCGGGCGCTGGGCCCCTGGATGGGTTTCCTGTTCGGCTGGGCCCAACTCGCGGTGATTCTCACCGGCAGCATCGCCGCGATGGCCTACGCGTTTGCCGATTACGCCGTCGCGCTTTGGGACATTCCGCCGGGCGCGGCCACGGCCTGGATCGCCGCCGCCGCCGTGGCGGGCCTCTCGGCGGTGAACCTCTTCGGCCTCGTGGTCGGCAAGTCCGTTCAAAATCTGCTTAGCGTGGCAAAGGTCCTTGGCTTGGCGGGTGTCGTGCTGGCGGGGCTACTCTGGGGAAGTGTCGACGTGTTCCGAGTTGACCAGGCGCCCGGCGAACCGTCATGGTCGGGGCTTGGGCTTGCGATGGTTTTCGTCCTCTACGCTTACGGCGGCTGGAACGACGCCGTGTTTGTCGCCGCCGAGGTCCGCAACCCACGGCGGAATCTGCCCTGGGCACTCGTCGCGGGCATCCTGGGGATCACGTTGGCGTATCTGGCCGTCAACGCGGCGTATCTGGCGGTGCTCGGGTTCGAGGCCGCGCGGACCACGCCCACGCCGGCCGCCGCCGTGCTGGCCGCGGCGGTGGGACCCGCCGGGGCCAAGGTCGTCAGCGTGCTGGTGATGGTCTCCGCGCTGGGCGCGATCAACGGGATGATCCTGGCGGGCTCGCGCGTCTACGCCACGGTGGGCGAGGACCATCGCCTGTTCGGCTGGCTCGCCCGATGGAACACGAAAACAGCGGTGCCTTCCGCCGCGCTGGCGGTGCAGGCCGTCGTGGCGCTGTTCTTGACTCTCGCGGTGGGCACGCCGGCGGGGCGCGGCGCGTTTGACGCCGCATTGACGGGCGTCGGCCTTCGCGCGCTACCGTGGGAACAATACGGCGGCGGCTTCAACATGCTCGTGTCCGGCACCGCGCCCGTGTTCTGGACGTTTTTCTTTCTGACCGGGGTGTCGCTCTTCGTGCTTCGCGCGACCGACTCCGCGCGCCCGCGGGCCTTCCGCGTGCCCGGCTACCCGATCCCGCCGCTGGTGTTCTGCGCCACGTGCCTGTTCATGCTCCACAGCAGCCTGACGTACGCCCGGTTGTTGTCCCTTCTGGGTTTCGTGCCCTTGGCCCTTGGCCTCGTGGCGTACGGCCTGTCCGGCCGGCGCGCGGGCTAGTGCGCATTTCGCGAAATCCTAGCGTGCGCCATGCCCACGGCGAGCGTGGGCATGGCGTCCAAGATACCACGCCTATCCGTGACGCGATACCGGACCGCCCGCGGCGCGTCACTCCGCCGTCTGAGGGCTGAAGCCGCCGCGTCCAATCCGGGCGTCGCGGCGGCGGCGCAGGGCGCGGCCCACCGCGTTCTTGGCGCGGCCGGCCGCTCGCGCAATCGCCGCGAGCACGTCGCCGGCCGTTTCCTCGATGGTGACCTTGCTGTTGGGATGAAGCCGCACGACGAGGCGGCATTGCTTGTCCTCGCCGCCCTTGGCGCCGTTCACGTCCGCCAATCGGGCGGTCACCTCCTTGATCCGATGGGCGAAACGCCCCAGGGCGAACGACAGCCGGGTCCGCAACTGACCCCGGATTTCCTGGGTCATCTTCACATTCTTGCAGCGAACGTGTACGCGCATGGCATCGCGTCCTTTCTCGTGGGTATCACAAATGGTAATGGCCCGCGCGCTCCGGCTGGTAGCGGATGCTCTCAATCCGGATGCGTCTTCGCCCCGAGGGCGTTTGGACCTCGACGACGTCGCCCACCCGATGGCCGAGCACCGCCGTTCCGATGGGCGCGAGAACGGACACGCGACGGCGCCGACCGTCCGCCTGAGACGGATAGACCAGCTTGTAGGTCTCCTTCTCGCGGCTTTTGACGTCGCGCAACACGACCGTGGCGTTCATCGTCACCAGGTCGTCCGGCGCTTCGGTCGGACAAATCCGGCGCGCCTCGCTGATGCGCGTGTCCAGCGCGTCCAGGTAGTCCATCCGCTCCGCGCCGCCGGCGCGCAGGGTTTCCAGCATCGTTCCCAATCGACGACGGTCGTCGTGCGTGACAAATGCGGCTCGTTTCATGTTACACCTCATGGCTTTCTGTTTCTTTTTCGGCGCGCGCAACGCGCAGCGCCGTTTGCGTGTTTTTTTGTGAAGGAACGTCTCGGGAATCGGCGAGATGGCTCTCGCGGCGCGACGACGCCGTCGCCTCATCGGCCAACGGGGCAACCAACGCGAGCGCGCGCCATCGCGGCGCACGCTCGCCGGCGGCGAGACAATCGGGGACCGCCGATTAGAGCAGTAGCCGCTGCAGAACCACGACGGTCTTCGACGCCGTCTGGCCCGCCGGCCACGAGATCGGCGCGAGCGCGCGCGGCTGCCTGGCCGATGCGGACAGTCCCGCGCGCGTCAACGCGCGGCCAACCTCGCCCGTCCGGCGCGGACCGTGCGCCTTGCCTGAATACCCAGACCGGGCATCTTTCCTCGTCAGCGCGGCATGGCTAGCCGACTCGTCCGCCCGGCCGAACGCCGCCTCGTCGTGCCGGTCCGCGGCCGCCCCCGGCGCGCCCAGGGCGACAAGTTCCAGCGACGCGTCGCGGCTTTGGGCCAGAAGCCAAGCGTGGTCCGGCGTGGTCCCAGGGGTATCTCGGAGCACGACGCCGCGCGTCGGGACGGCCAGCGCGCCGGCCGCCATCGCGCAAATCGCGACGGCGACCAACGGCCGCCACGCGCAATCCAAAGATATCCCTCGAAAGAGCCGCATTGGAGCCACCCGAGAAAGGCTGTGTCGACAACTCGAACGCAACGGGTAATTATACGCGGTGGCTTCAAGAAAGGTTCGCCGAGGTTCGCGTCGCGGAACGCCCGATGAGGGCTGGGATTGGCCAAGTTTCCGCGAGAGGTCCTCCAGCGGTGCGGCCAGCGGATCACCTGTGGGCAAGATTCACCCGACAGGGGCGATCCGGATCACGAGAATCGCACCGAGCGGAAAACGCCCCACGGCAGTGGACTGCTCTCGCCCGCGCTTGAAGCCGCCGCAGCTCCTGGTTATCGTGGGGGAGTCGTCATCCCTGACCATCGAGAAGTGGGGCCAGTGCCCCCCTCATTCGCAGGATGGTGTGGCATCGCGATCGGCCGCAATTGGCTTCTTTCAGCAGAGGGCAAGAGACATGTCTGGGGTCCGAAGATGTCGGCGCGTGGCGAGTCGGTATCCAGAGGGTGCGGCAACAACGGGATCGTCCTTGGGCCGTTTTCGCCACCGGGCGCCGTCGGGACTTGCCGACCGTTGGCCCGGCCACGCCGCGCGCCGGTTGGTCTTCGAACATCTGGAGTCGCGGGCGTTGCTGACGATCCTGGTGACGACCGCGGCCGACAGCGGATTCGGGTCGCTTCGCGAGGCCATCGAACAGGCCAATACGAACTCCGGGCCGGACGAAATCCGCTTTAGCCTAGCCGCCGGCAGCGTTATCGAAGTGAAGAGTGTTCTCCCGGCCCTGGCGGACCCGACTGGCGGCACGACCATCGACGGGGACGTGAACGCCGATGGTCTGCCCGATATCGTGGTCCATTGCGAGTCGTTCGACGCCATCGGCATCGTCTCCTCGGACAACGTGATCCGCGGCCTGGTGATTCAAAACGGTTGGGCGGGCGTGCATATCCACGGCGGTGGATCCCCGGCGGACCGGAACTGCGTGTTGGGCTGTTACATTGGTACCGACCTGACGGGCACGACCACTGCCGGCACGGCCAACCGCGGCAGCGGCGTTTGGGTTGGAGGCAACACTCACGGCACGGTGATCGGTGGCCCTGGCGCCCACGAGGGAAACGTCATTTCCGGCAACGGATACCACGGCATTCAGTTGATCGGCGCAATCGACGTGACGGTTCAGGGTAACTACATCGGAGTAGGGGCCGATGGCGACGCGCCGCGGGGAAACCAAGCCACTGGCATCAGCCTGGAGTCCACGTGCCAAGGGGTCACGATCGGCGGGTCGGCCCCTGGGGCCGGCAACGTGATCTCGGGGAGCGCGTGGAATGGTATCGTCATCGGAGTCGATTCGGGCGGCGGAAACATCGTCCAGGGGAATCGGATCGGCACAAACGCGGCGGGGAACGTCGCCGTCGCGAATACCGGCTCCGGCATCATCATCGCGGGATCCTACAACACCATCCGCGACAACGTGATCTCGGGAAATGGGGCGGAAGGCATCAAGATCGAAGGCGGCAAGGCCACCGGCAATCTGGTGCGGGGGAATCGCATCGGCGCCGACGCCACCGGGACCGTCGCCCTGGGCAATGGCGTCATCGGCGTCTCCATCGTGAACGCCCCGGGAAACACGATCGGCGGCACGGCCGCCGGCGAGGGTAATCGGATCGCCTGGAACGGCAAATGGGGAGTATTGGTCTATCTGGCGGGCGCCACCGAGAATCTGGTGCGCGGCAACGAGATCCTCGGCAATGCGTCCACGGGAATCCGCGTGGACTGGGCAAACCAAACGTTTATCGAGGACAATCGCATCACCGAAAACGGCGGCGCGGGGATCTCCGTGATTAGCGACACGGGGGGCGTGACCATCGCCAGGAACCTCGTCTATCAGAACGCGGGCATCGACGTCGACCTCGGTGATAACGGCTTCTCGCCCAACGACCCGGGCGATGAGGACGCGGGTCCGAACGCCCTGTTGAATTGGCCGGGACTGCATCGCGCATCCGGCGCGGCCGCCGGCTGGCTGCGGATCGTCGGCGCCGCAGCGCCGGGCGGGACGGTCGAGTTCTTCCAGACCGACAACCTCTACGGCTGCGGCGACGCGCGGGCGTATCTCGGCTCGGTAACGGCCGATGCGGCGGGCGGCTGCTACTTGGACGTGCCGGTTCGGCCCGGAGGCGTCACCGCCACCGTGACCGACGCGGCGGGTAACACGTCCGAGTTCTCGATGATCGCGCCGACCATTTCCGCGACACTGGACGCGGTTTATCTGCTCATCACCAACGAATCGCTTGCCGCCGCGTTCGCGCCGTTGGTGGCGCGTCGCACCGACCAAGGTAAGCCCGGCGCCTTGGTGACAGTGGAATGGATTGACGCGCACTACGACGGCGCGCGGCCCGACGGCGGCAGCGATCTCCAGACCAAGATCCGCAACTGCATCGTCGACTACTACGAGAATCACGGCACGCGCTGGGTGTGTCTCGGTGGAGACGACTCGGTCGTCCCGGTTCGCCTCGTTGGGCCCTGGGACGGCGCGGACTTCTATCAGTTCCCCAGCGACTTCTACTACGCCGGATTGGAGGGCACCTGGAACGCCGACGCCGACGGATCCTACGGAGAGGCGCCGCAGGACCAGTCGGACCATTCCTATGAAGTCAACGTCGGCCGTATTCCCGTCCGAACCGCGGACGAGGCCGCCGGTTACATCGCCAAGGTGGTGGCATACGAGACGCATCCAGCGGACGGCTTCTCCGACAGCTTTCTCTACTCCGCCTATCACGGGGACTGGGAATGCACGGGCAGCGCCCGCGACGAACGCTACTGCGACCACGAACCTTTGGACTCCTCGGAAGCCAACGTGCGAGACCTTCTCGATAGCGTCATCAGACCGGCATGGCAGCCAGTGCCGTGCGACGACTACTCATTTTATCACACGAGTTGGGACACCTCCTTCTGCGGCGACTACGTCCACGATTGGGAACACAACGTGGAGGTCCTGAACAAGGGTTATCACGTTGTGTACATCACCGCCCACGGCAACCCGGGCGCGGTCGGCTGGATGGGCATCGACCACGCGGAGGCGATGACCAACGCCGACCGGCCCAGCATCTTCGTGACGGATTCCTGCTCGACGGGCGCTTATGACGTGGAGTATTCCCTCAGCGAGGCATTGATCCGCAACCCCAACGGCGGCGCGGTGGCCTTCATCGGACATACCCGCGTCGTGTGGTTCGATTCGTTCAACGACGCGGCGATTCTGCGCGAGCTCTCGCATCGCGAATCGGCGACCTTGGGCGAGGCGATGACCCGCGCCCACGCCTGGCAGTACCCGGTTCGACAATGGCAAGACGGGTGGCGCGATTCGTATCTGGCCATCAGCTTGCAGGGCGATCCCGCGCTCGCGCTGCTCGGGCCGGAGACCGGCCGGGAGCTGCAAATCGTGTCCCCCGACGGATGCCAGCGGATCGACGCGGGCTCCACCGTGGATATCCGATGGAACGCCAACGGCGCCGGATTCGCCGTGGACGAGAAGGTCCGTTTGGATTACTCCTCGGACGGAGGCGCCGCGTGGCAGGTGGTGCCCGGGGCCGAACAGTTGCCCTTCAATGCCTGCACGTTTGCCTGGGACACCGCCGGCGCGACAACGGGAACGCAATATCGAGTCAGAGTGGTCAGTCTCCAGACGCCGGAACTGTCGGCCGAGTCCCGCCGCGATTTCAGCCTGCTGGATATGGGCCTTCTTGCCGTCGATACCGTGCCGTCCTCCACGGAGTTCGGCAGCACCATCTGGATATCGGGAACCGCCGGCAGTCACGCGCCTTACGACTATTCCCTGGCGGTCGGAGACCCCGTTTCGCTGACGGCGCCCTCGCTTGCCGGCTACAACTTCGTCGCCTGGAAAGACGGCCAGGGCAACGTCGTCACGCATCAACGGGTCTGCGCCTTCACCTTCGCCGACGACGCGACCCGCGTCGCCGTTTATGAACGTGTCGGCAACAGTCGCGCGTACTTCGTCAACGACGACGTGGCCGAGGACGGCAGCAGCCCGGGCAGCGACGAAAACGACGGCCTGACGCCGCTTACTCCCATGCGCCACGTGCAGGCGGTTATCGACCGCTATGCCGACATCGGCACGATCAACGTGGCGCCCGGCGTCTATCAAGAGAATATCACCCTGACGTCCGTCGATCCCAACGTCACCTTGGTCGGCGCCGGCGAAGGACTGTCGATCCTCGACGGCGATCGGGCCGGTTCCTGCCTCCACGCGGAGAATGCCGGTACTGTCGACGTGCACGGTCTTACGTTCCGCAACGGCAGGGCCCTTATCGGCGGCGGCGTCTGCGCCGCAAATTCCAAACTGACCCTGCAACACTGCGGCTTCACGCTCAACACGGCAAACTATGGCGCGGGTCTCTATTGCACGAATTCCACCCTTGACATCGGTGACAGCCGTTTCCTCAATAACACCGCCTCGGGTGACGGCGGCGGCATGAACGTTGCCCATTGCCCGCAAGTGGCCATTCGGGACTGCCTTCTCGAGGGCAACTCGTCCGGCGGCGTTGGCGGCGCCATGCGGCTCTATCGCGTGACGGAAGCGGTCGTAACCGGCAATACAATACGCAATAATTGGGCGTCCAGCCACGGCGGAGGACTCAAACCGGACTACGGTGGCACGCTGCTCCTGTTCGACAACCTTCTCAAAGACAACTTTGCGGGCGGCAACGGCGGCGGCATGGACGCGGGAATCAATACCGCCGTGACGCTCGACTCCAACGTCTTCCGCGGCAATCACGCCGACGGCTCGGCCGGCGGCGTTATGCTCTACGATGCTCAGCAGTCCACGGTCATCAACAACCGCTTTGAAAACAATTCCGCATCCGTGGACACCGGCGGGCTGTCCGTGGATGCCGGCTCAACACGCATCTCGGAAAACGTCTTCGAAGGGAATTCCGCCCAACGAAACGTGGGCGGAATCGCCGTCTTGCACGCCACCGCCGAAATCACGAACAACACGATTGTCGCCAATACGGCCGCCTACGACATCGGCGGCATCCACTTTGCCTACAACTCGACCGGTACGATTGCCGACAATCTGATTGCCGACAACGTCGCCATCTCGGGAACGTCTTCCGGCGGCGGCATCGACCTGTGGTCGTCCGCCTCGGCCACCATCCGAGGAAACACGATCCGTGGAAACTCGGCCTTCGCCACCGGCGGCATCCGCCTCCGCGGCAATTCCACGGCCACGATCGAAGAGAATACGATCTCGGCCAATCGCGGCGCCATTCTCGTGGCCGACGGGTCAGCCCAGATTCTCAACAATTCCATCATGGACAACCTTCCCGCATCCGGCATCGGCACGGTCGACCTGTGGAACGCCAACGTTACGATTCGCGACAACGACATCCACGGTAACGAGGCGGCGTTCGGCGGCGGCATTTCCGTTCGCGCAAACTCGCAGGCCGTGATCGACCGGAACGAGATCGTCGGAAATCGCACGATTGCCGGTGACGGCGGCGGCGTTTGCGTCGAGAATTCCATCGCCCAAATCACGCGGAATACGATCCTCGACAACTGCGCCGACGGGTTCTACGGCGGCGGCGTGGCCCTGATCTCCGCCGCGGCAATGCTGGCCAACAACGTCATCGTCGCAAACTCAGCCGCGGCCGGAGCAGGCGTCGCCGTGCGAGGACAGGTCAACGGGACGCCCGTGGCGCTGGTGAACTGCACGATCGCGGCAAACACCGCCACCTACGGAGGCGGAGGACTAACGCTGCGCGATGGCGCGAGCCTGACCGCCGCCAACTGCATCTTGTACGCCAATTCCGCGATCTGGGGGCCCGAGGTCCAGGTGCGGCACACGGCAAGCCTTTCACTGGCGTATTGCGACGTCGCCGGCAGTTCCGATGCTGTTTGCGCGGACTCCGGCGCGCTGCTGGAATGGCTCGATGGAAACATCGACGCCAGCCCAAGCGTCATTCGCGCCCCCTCCGACGGCGGCGACGGCTGGGGGGATGATCCGGACACGCCGGGCGTAGACGAATCGGCCAACGACGACTTTGGGAATCTGCGTCTCCAATCAGATAGCCCCGCCATCAACGCCGGCAGCAACGCGTTGGCCGTGGACGCCCAGGGCAATCCGCTAGGGACGGACGCGATCGGCCATCCGCGGATCGCCTACGGAACGGTGGACATGGGGGCGTATGAGTACCTGTTGCCGGGCGACGCGAATCTGGACGCCGTGGTGGGCAAGGCCGACGCGGCGGCGGTCGCGGCGCACTGGTTGGCGCGCGAGGGCATGTCCTGGACCGAGGGTGACTTCAACGGCGACGGATGCACGGACGACCTGGACCTGGCCATCGTGGCCGCCAACTGGGGCGCGCAGTTCACGCCACCCGCGACCGCGTGCGTCGCCGTACCCGATTCGGCGAAGGACAAGCCCGCGACGCAACAGGACTTGCGGTTTGTCGGTCCGCGGCAGATGACGTCGCCGGCCGCGCCGCAGCGGCTGGTCCTGCAACGGAGCGTCCCGCGAAGCGAGACATCGCGCGATATCGCGGCGGAGCGTCAGCCGGTCACCCAGCCCAAGATCAGGCCGTCGGTCGGCCCCGCGCAGGATTGGTTCCTCGCAGCCGCGGTTCAGAGCGCGCTCGAGGGCAACCGCCCGACCACATCCGCGCGACGGATACTCCTGCCCAGGGCAGTGGATCGGGCGCTGGCCACGCTTTGAGCGTCGCATCCCGACTTGGGACAATGCGCGTTCTCGCCTCACGTCCCCCGACCCCTCTCCGGCTTGCGGGAGAGGGGAGCGACGGAAGCCGCACGGGCAGACGCCACTAGAACGTATCGAGGATGAAGTGGTGGCCGCGGTGGTATTTGCGGCCTTGGGGATAGTAGTTTTGCCACTGGCGGTTGTAGACGGGCACGCGCATCTCGGGAGGATAGCGGTAGTAGAGATCCTCGCTGCTGCGGTAGTAGTCCTGGCCCCAGAAGTTCTGAGGATAGTAGACGTACGGGTAGTGGTAGAAGCGGTTCCAGTCCTGGGTGGTGTAGGACCGGCCCCACTGCTGACCGTAGGCCTGCTGGGCTGGCGCCTGCGAAACGCTCCACACCGCAACGATGGCGGCGGCCAAGAGCGAAACGGCGATCATCCGACGAATCATGGAATTCTCCCCCCTGGCAAGGTGTGTGAGGATGGCGCGGCGTGCCGGCCGCGCCCGGAGTGCTGGGTCCGTCACTATGAGCATCGGCGCGCCCTACCACCCGCATTGAACGAATATCCGGCACAAACCGCACAATTGGACCGGCGCATCTTCCACGAAGTCCGCGCCGGCGTTCCATGTTGCGAAGCCCCAAGCGGCTCATTGGCTCTAACGTCTTCGTGCTTTCGTCCTCTCGTGTTTTCGTGAGCCCGTTGGAGTTGAGGCCGGGAGCACTCCGCGTCTGAATTGCCCAAGTTGTCATCGGGGGGAATCAAGAAAGCGCGGGCACGACAGGCGGAAATCGCGATAAGGAATCACGGTTGTCAAATAGTATTGATGAGGGGAAGCGGGTGCAACATTAGTGGTACACATTGTGTGTCCATTTATACACTTTTTTCTCGCTGGGTCTTGGCCCTCGCGAGGGCCAAAATTGCTGGACTTGCGACCCGAAACGTGTACACTCAAAGGAGTCGCGGCATCCCGGCCCCGCATTGTTCCGGGAGAGCGGGGCACACATTTTGGAGCGCGTCGCCGGAAATGGCTGGCGCGCCTTCCGATTGCCGACCGCGTGCCCACCTTCCCGCCTTCATTCCTCCAAGACTGTCTTTAAGGAGTTCCCACGATGACCCAGTCGTCCTGTTGCACTTCGTTGACGCGGCGGAGATTTCTCTCCGGGTGCGCATGTGCTTGCGCGGGCTGCGCGGCCGGCGCGCTGGTGAACCCTCGCCTGGGCCGCGCCGAGCCGACGTCCGGCAAGAAGCCGAAGGTCCGCCTGGTGTTTTGCGAGGCGGATAACACCGCGCCCATCTGGCCCAACATCGGCTACGACTTCGACGCCCGGCGCAATCAGGTCATCGACCTTCTGACCAAGAGCTGCCCGGACGTCGAGTTCGTCGTGGCCAAAGTGGTCGACAATCAACAGCACGTCGACGCCGTCCTGGCCGGCAACGGCGAGGTGGACGGCTACATGCTTTGCACGCAAGGGCTGGGCTGGGGCAACAACATCGTCCAGCTCTCGGCCACCGGCAAGCCGACGCTGTTGGTGGACAACCTTTTCGGCGGATCGGGCAAGTTCCTCACCGAGCTGCCGAGGATCATGTCGGCCGGCAAGCCGGTCGATTGGGTCAGCTCGTCCAACGATCAAGACATTGCCGCGTCCGCCGGCCAGTTCGCGTTGTTGGCCCAGGGCAAGAGCGCGGCCGACGTGGCCGCGGCTTTCCGCGCCGCGCGGCGCGGCCGCACGCCTTCGGCGACCGACTGGACCTGCGAGGCGGACCCCGTCGCCACGGCCGACTTCGACGAGGCGCTCGAGCGGCTCGGCCGGATGAAGCTCCTGGTGGTGGGCGGCGGCTGGGGCGGCGACGCCTTCCGCAAGGCCACGCGCGAGGTGTTCGGCCTGACGTTTGTACCCATCACGTTCGAGGAAATGGCCGCCGCCTATGATGCGGCCGACGAGGACGCCGCGCGGGAGTTCGCCGATCGCTGGACAAGCACGGCGCGGGAAGTCGTCGAGCCGACGCCCGACGATATCCACAAAGCGGGTCTGGCGTACGTGGCCATGAAGAACCTCCTGGACAAGCACGGCGCGATGGGCATCAGCATCAACTGCCTGGGCGGGTTCTACGGCGGCCATATGAAGGCCTACCCCTGCCTGGGCTTCAGCCAGTTCAACAACGACGGCCTGGTGGGCGGGTGCGAGGCCGACCAGATCTCCGCGCTAACCATGGCGACGATGGGCGCCCTGGTGGGCCGGCCCGGGTACATCTCCGACCCGGTGATCGACACCGCCAAGGGCGCGATCATCTACGCCCACTGCGTCGCGATGACCAAGCCGTTTGGCCCCTCCGGCGCGGCGAATCCCTTCAAGATTCGCTCGCACTCGGAAGACCGCAAGGGCGCGGCCATCCAGTCGCTTCTGCCGGCCGGCTACATGACCACGACGCTCGAAATGGACCCGGTTGCCAAGACGGTGCTCTTCCATCAGGCCAAAAGCGCCGGCAACAACCCCAGCGACATGGCCTGCCGCACGAAGCTCGAGGCGGTGGTCAAGGGCGACGTCGAGAAGCTCACCGAGAAGTGGCGGCCCGGCTGGCACCGCGTCACGTTCTACGGCGACCTGAAGCCCCAGGTCGTCGAGCTGTGCGATCGGCTGAAGCTCAAGCTGATTGAAGAGGCGTGACGGCAATAAGACGACACGTCGGGCGCCACTGCTGGCTTGTCCAGCAGTGGCGCCCCCACCAATCTCCCCACCAATCTCCCCACCACAACCCTCCCACCAACACCCTACCCCTTTAGCAGCGACTCGATGTCGCGGATCATGCGGCGTTTGACGTCCGCGGGCAATCGCGTCAGGCCGGTGTATTCGTTCCAGCCGTTGCTCACGCCGACGCCCGCCCCGATCGCCCGGGCGAGGTCCATTTGAGCGGGCCATTGCTCCTGGAAACACCAGGCGCACGGACGCCACGGCTTCGCGCCCAGCGCCGCGAGATAGCGAACCGGTCGCTGGCGATACAGCGGCAGACCCAACAGGCGGTCGTAGGCATGATCGCCCCCCTCGCCGTCCGCCCAGAGCACGTAATTCGCCATCGAGCAATCGCTGGCGAACAGGGCCTTGTCCGAGCCAAACGCATGCACCACCTCGCGGAGCTTCCGCATCAGTTCGATACCGTGCCGGGCCGTCGGGCCGCGGCGGTCGGGATGGTAGTCGTATCCCCAACCGGCGAACGTCTCGTCCAGCACGATGCCGTCCGGCTCGAGCAGCTCCATCACCCATTGGGCCTGCTGAACCAGATGCTCGCGCCAGGCGGGCGCGGCCACCGACATCTTCCACGTCTTCCCGATGCAGTCGGGCCCTTGCCAGCCGAACGGCACGGGGTTGCCCTCCGCGTCCACCTCGATCGCGTCCTTGAGCTTTTCGTACAGCGGCGTGCCTTCGTCGAACAAGTTGAAGTGCAGGTAGACCATCGCCCGGGCGCCCGCGGCGCGCGTGGCCTTGATCCGCTCGCGGAGCTTCGCCAGCGACATCGTCGCCGGGCCCTTCGGGTCGGTGGGCATGGCCTGCCACTCCTTCCGGTCCGGGCGCAGGTAGTCGCCCAGGGCGAAGTAGTACCCGTGCTGCGTGGCCATGCCGACGTGGAACTCCGCGAAATGGGCGAGGTCCGCGTCGTAGCCGCCGCCGCGCGGGCCGTCGGGCTCGGCCGCCGAGAGGAAGTCGTAGTAGTGCACGCGAATCCGGCCGGCCCAATCCACCAGGCCAAACGCTTCCTCGTGCCCAAACCGATGGAACGCGGCCCAGGCCTCGTCCGCTTCGCCCGAGTGAATCAGCAAAAACGCCCGAAGCGTTTGCGTGCCGCCCGGCTCGATTCGCACTTGCCGGGCCATGCGCCACGCGCCGCTAGAGGGACCTTGCAGGGCCTCGAAGTACACGGGCTCGACCGACGAGCCGATCAAGGCGATCCGGCACGGGCCGCCCTCGGCGAACACGTCCACCACCGGCGCCAACAAGAGCGGCCGCTTGGCCTCGCCGCGGGGATCGCTCGCCTGGGCTTCCAGATAGTGAACCAGAAAACCCTCCGCGCCGACCGGCTGGCGGCAGTCGTGCGGCGAATGCTCGCCCTGGGGCACGGGCTTGCTGATTCCGCGGCAAGAGAAGGGCACGTAGACCTGCTGGTCCGTGGCCGACGCGCACGGGCATGCGCCGCAGAGGAAGCCGGCCAAGACGTCCCGCGATTGGGCCGACGCGTTCGTCAAGGTCAACGTCACCTCGAGCAGGTCCTCCGGCCCGGCGTCGCGCGAGTGGTGCAGCCGGTGGGCCAGCGTCATCCGCACGGGCCCGCGGGCCGCCTCGACGCGGTCGCCACCCACGAGCACGTCCGCGCCGGGCTTGCCCTCGGCCAGCGGGGCGCAAAATCCGCTCATCAAGCCGGCGGCTTTGTCGCGCGCGAGCGGCCGGCCCTTGCAGGCCACCTGGTCAAACAGCCGCGAGCCGGCGGCCCGATGCCAGGCGATCTCGTCGCCCGTCGCGGCGAGAAGCGAAGCGCCCAAACCGCGGCCGCCGATGGCCATCGAGCCGGCGCAGGCCGCGCCGCCGAGCACAAGGAATTCACGTCGGTTCATCATGGTGGGTTCATCTCGTCAGGAGGGAAGGAGTAGGAAGGCATTACGAATGGGGCGCCACTGGCTCCGCCAGTGCCGGGTCGGACGCCACGTTCACACTGGCAGAGCCAGTGGCACACACCGTCCACACTGGCAAAGCCAGTGGCACACGACAATTGGACGCTTTCCCAGGCCAGGAGCCTTGAATATAATCAATCCCATTCGGCAGAGTCCACACGGGGCGGAGGGAGAACAAGAAAGTGCGTACCACGTTGACCATCACGGGGCATGTTTTCGGAATCGTCGCGTTCGGCTTGATCGCCGTTACGACCGTGGTCGGCAGGGCCGGCGAGGCGGCGTCCATCACGGCGCCGCCGGCCGCCGCGGCCAAGGCCGACTCGGTGGATCTGCGGCCCGTCTTCGCGAAATGGGAGATCCCGCCGCGGGCGCAGGGCGACCGGCCCACCTGCTCGGTGTTCACCATGACCGGCGCGATCGAGTTCGCCATGGCGCAGAAGCAGCGGCAGCCCATCGCGCGGCTGAGCGTCGAGTATCTCAACTGGGCGTCGAACCGCGCGGGCGGCGATCCGGACGACGGCTCCCTTTTCTCGGATTTGTGGAATGGATTCGAGCGTTTCGGTGCGTGCCCCGAGGAGGACATGCCCTACCAAGACAAGTTCCGGCGGCGGCATCGTCCCGGGCAAGCCGCTCGCGAGAAGGCCCAAACGGCTTCCCAATCCGGTCTGCGTCTGCACTGGATCAAGCGATGGGATCCGAACAAGGGTTTGAGCGACGCGGAGTTTGAAGGCGTGAAGGACGCGCTGCGCAAGGGTTGGCCCGTCTGCGGCGGGTTCTTGTGGCCCAAGGATCCGCGTTGGAAGGACGACCTGCTCGAGATGACGCCTCGCGAGGGCGTCGTCGATGGACACAGCGTCCTGTTGGTCGGCTTTCAGGACGACCCCGCCCAGCCCGGCGGCGGAACGTTTCTGATCCACAACTCGGGCAAGGCCAGCCGCGTCGGCCGAATGAGCTACGAATACGTCCGCGCGTACGCGAACGACGCCGTGTGGATCGAGCCCACGCCGGCGGACGTGGCGGCGAAATAGGAAAGGAACCCAAGCCACGGCAAAGAAGCAGGGCAAGAAGACGGCCGGCGGGGCCGAAAACGAGAAGGCCATTGCGCACAATCGCCGGGCCAAGCACGACTACCTCGTGCTCGACGCGCTCGAGTGCGGCATCGTCCTGTGCGGCAGCGAGGTGAAGAGCCTGCGCAACGGCAAGGTCTCGCTGGCCGAGGCGTACGGCCGCGTCAAGGAAGACGAGGTCTGGCTCATCGGCTGCGACATCGCCGAGTACGTCGAGGCCAACCGCTTCAACCACGAACCCCGCCGCCCGCGAAAGCTCCTCCTGCACCGCCGCGAAATCAAACGATTCGCCGCCCAGGCGTATCAGCAGGGGCTCACGCTCGTGCCTTTGAAGATGTACTTCAAACGCGGCCGGGCCAAAGTCCTCCTGGGCATCTGCCGCGGGCAGAAGCGCCACGACAAGCGCGAAACCATGAAACGCGCCGAAGCCCGGCGCGAAATCGGCCGGGCGTTGCGGAGGAAATAACTACAGACGGGGAGGGAACCGCGAATTTCGCGAATGACGCGAAGAGGAAACATCAACTACCCTCCTTCTTGGCGTCATTCGCGTCATTCGCGGTTCCTCTCCTCGTTCCACCATTCGTGGTTTCACCGTTGTCCAACCAGCTCCCCTCGAAACCGCCTCGCGTCCGATTCCAGTTCACGATCACGTCGCTCCTGGCGCTGGCCGTGGCCGTCTGGTCGGGCGTGGTTCTGGCGGCCGAGTGGCCGGCGATTCTGCTTGTCGTGGTTCCGCTTGCGTTCTCGGCGTTCTTCGAGGTGCTTTCGCGGGTGTCGCGGACATTGACGGGCTGTTTTTGCGTGTTTGCCGTGGGCGCATTCTGGTTCGCCGTACTGGCGATCCTGCCGGTAGCCGCACTGGGAAGAGAGGCTATCCCAACGTTGAACCGCCCCCTGACACCCGCGGGGAGGTGCGTCGCGGGAGCGGCCCTAGTCCTTTCCACGGCCGTGGTTGTGGTCTCGCTTTGGCGTCACCGCCATGCACAAATGGGTCCGCCAAAGCTGCCCCTGGATGCCGACAACACCCGTCGGAAAACCTCTGATTTCACCCGAACCGCCCCGCCTGCCGACACGTAGAAGAGTTACGGTAGGCTAGCGGTGCGCCGCAACTACCCCTCTGAGGCGGCACTACCGAGACGGTGGGCTCGGGCGTTGGTGTGGGGGTTCTTGTGCCGTCTCAGGGAAATGCCCTCACCCTCCCCTTCCCCGGAGGGAGAGGGGACCCTGTTTCACCGTCCGCGAACCACGATGTTCGTTTTCGTCCTTTCGTGTTTTCGTGATCCCCTCCGATCGGCATAGCAACCAATTCAGGCAGGAACTCCCTACTCTTACTAAATGTCCCATATTCCCTAACGCCCATGCTCGAACTTTACGAAGTCAAGAAATCGTTCACCGAGCCCGACGGGGGGGATCTGCCGATCCTGGACATCGAGGAGTTCCACCTCGACGCCGGCGAGCAGATGGCCCTGGTCGGCCGGAGCGGATGCGGCAAGTCCACGCTCCTGTACGTGGTGGCCGGGATCAGCCGGCCGGATTCGGGCAAGGTGATGGTCGGCGAGTGGGACATCACCCTGTTCACCGAGCCGGAGTGCGACCGCTTCCGCGCCGAGCAGATCGGTTACGTCTTCCAGACGTTCAATCTCCTGCCCGGCTTCTCCGCGCTGGAGAACGTCCTCTTGGGCATGTGTTTCGCTGGCGGGCGGATCGACCGTGCCCGGGCCAGGGACCTGCTCGAGCGCGTGGGGCTAGGCCACCGCATGACGCACAAGCCGACGCAGCTTTCCGTCGGCGAGCAGCAGCGCGTGGCGGTCGCCCGGGCGCTGGCCAACCGGCCGAAGCTGCTATTGGCCGACGAGCCGACGGCCAACATCGACTCGGGCCACCAGCAGCAGGTGGTGGACATGCTCCGCGAGCGGTGCCGCGAGGAGAACGTCGCGCTGATCGTGGTCACCCACACGCCCGAGGTCGCACGGCAGTTTGATCGCATCGACAATCTTGAAGAAATTAACCGCGCGGTGGTGGTGAAATGAGTCTTTGGAAAATCGCTTGGCGGAGCATACAACAGCGGGCGCTGGCCTCGGCCCTGACGGCGTTGGGCGTGGGCTTGGGCGTTGCCCTGGTCGTGGCCGTGCTGGTCATCCACGGCGTGATCGACCGGTCGTTCAAACGCGGCTCGCAGGGCTACGACCTGATCGTCGGGCCCAAGGGTAGTTCGCTGCAACTGGTGCTCAACACCGTTTTCCATCTGAGCGAGTCGATCGGCACCATCCCGTACAGCTACTACGAGGAGCTGAACGAGGGCCGGTTCTCCTCGGCGGTCGAAACGGCCGTGCCGGTGTGCGTGGGCCACGACTACAAGGGCTCCATGGTCGTGGCGACCATCCCCGACATGTTCGATAAGCTCACCTACCTGAACGATCGGCGCTACGAATTCGCCGAAGGGCGGAATTTCGATCTGGCCGAGCCGTTCGAGGCGGTGGCCGGCTCGGTGGCCGCGCGCAAAACGGGCCTCAAGGTTGGCGACACGTTCGTGCCCAAGGACGCCCAACAGGACGTCGCCGATCCGGACGACCACGCCCATCAGTCGATCAAGATCGTCGGCATTCTCGCGCACACGGGCACGCCGAACGACCGGGCGATCTTCATGAACGTCGAGGGGTTCTACCGCTTCGGCTGTCACACGGCCGGGCCAACGCTGGCGGCGAAGCTGATGAAACCCAAGACGGAGCCCGCCGAGGAGAAGTCCCAAGCGAAAGACGAACGCGCCGAAGCAGAACACAAGCCTGGCGAGGAGGCGGACAAACACGGCGAAGACGCCCCAGATCGACACGGCGACGAAGCGCGCGACCACGCCGCGCACGGACACGTTCACGGCGTGCCGTACGACCAGCGGCAGGTTTCGGCCGTGCTGGTCTGCACGGACATGTCCAAGCCGCAGTTGGCCATGCAGTTGGGCGATCTGGTGAACGCCGACTCGGTCGCCCAGGCCGTCGCGCCGTCGAAGGTGATCTCGCAGCTTTTCGAGGGCATTGTGGGCAACGTGCAGCTCATGCTGCTGATTCTGGCCTGCCTCGTCGTGATCGTGGCCGGCGTGGGCATTCTGGTGAGCATCTACAATTCCATGAGCGACCGGCGGCACGAAATCGCCGTCATGCGGGCGCTGGGCGCCAGTCGCGTCATGGTCGGCACGATCATCCTTCTGGAGTCGATCCTCCTGTCGCTCGGCGGCGGCGCGCTGGGCATTTTGCTGGGCCACGGGCTGGTCGGTGTGCTGGGACCCACCATCGCCGAGCAAACAGGCGTCCTGGTGAGCCCGTGGAGCTTCCAGTATAATGAATTGATCCTGATTCCCGGGTTGGTTGTGCTGGCGTCGATCGTGGGCTATCTGCCCGCCGCGGTGGCCTACCGCACCGACGTGGCCAAGTCGCTCACCACGGCGCAATAATCCGGGGCAATGTGATGTGCAGTCAGTGTCTTATGCCGACATGTAGGGTGGGTCAAGCAGGTGGTCGCGACCTCGACCTACCCCACGGCTACAGAGGCCAGCGAGATGACCGGTGAACAGCCATCGCCCACGCCGGGTCGGCAGCGGCGCTATCGAGGCCGGGCGTTCGAGGAACGCTTGCTGGGCGATGGGCAGATGTACCGCGCGATCAACCGGTTCGCCGTCTTGAGCGTCGTCTTGGGCGCCCTGTCGTGGCTGACGGCCGTGAGCTGGGCGATGGTCTTCCTGCCCATCGCCGGGCTGCTGTTGGGCTACCTCGCGTTGTACCAGATCCGCTGGGCGACCGGCGAGATGACCGGCCGGGGCGTGGCCATCGCGGGCATGATCCTTTCGGGCGCGTTTTGGCTGGTCGGCAGCGGCTACGCCGTCTTCTGCGCCGTGAGCGAGGTGCCCATCGGCTACACCCGGCTCGAATTCAAGGACATGCAGCCCGACCCGGCCAACGAAGGCGAAATCATCCCAAAGGAGATGTGGGACCTGGAGGAAAAGTACATCTACCTCAAGGGCTTCATGTACCCCGGGCGTCAGGCGATGGACATCCAGAAGTTCGTCCTTGTGCCCACCTTGGGCCACTGCAAGTTCTGCCAACGCGAGCTCAAATCGACCGAGATGGTCGAGGTCCGTCTGCAGGGCGACCTGTTGATCGATTACAGCATTCACCCGGTTGGGGTGGGGGGCAAGCTCGTGATCGACCGGAAGGAGGCCGTCAAGCCGCTGGGCGGCATGCCGTACGTGATCGAGGCCGACTACGTGTTCAAGTGATGCCTCGCGCACGCCCGGCCGCGGCCGTCATTCTGAGCGAAGCTGTTGAGGGCCTTCTCCCGGGGGAATCGGCCCCCTCTTTTGCAAACGTCCCCCTGCCTGTATACTTGCCCTGAGTTGATCCGTCTCGTCCGTTTTCGATCCACGCGCATGGCAAAATACCTGACTCGTTTCGGGGCAATGCGTCTTCTGGGGGCCTTCGCGGCGCCGGCGGAGAAGGTCTGGACGCGGGGGATGAGAGTCATCGCCAGGACGGGGCGAGGGCTCGAGGCGGGCGAAGTCCTTTGCGAGGCCACGGACGACGTGATCGGCCGGGTGGATGGGGCGCTCGACGGCCAGATCCTCCGCGAGATGACGCCCGACGACGTGCGCGAAATCGGCCGGATCGGCGATCAGCAGTCCGAGCACTTTGCCACGTGCCAGAAGTGCATCGACAAGCTTGGCCTGAAGATGCAGTTGGTCGACGTCGAACACATCTTCGGCGGCGAGCGGATTGTCGTGTACTATCTGGCGGACGGCCGCGTCGATTTCCGCGAGCTGGTGCGGATGTTGGCCGGCGAGTTCCAAACGCGAATCGAGATGCGCCAGATCGGCGTCCGCGACGAGGCCAAGCTGCTGGCCGACTTCGGCGATTGCGGCAAGCCGGTCTGCTGCAACAGCCACCTCTCGCAAATGCCGCCCGTCTCGATGAAAATGGCGAAGCTGCAGAAGGCCACGCTCGACCCGACGAAGATTTCCGGTCGTTGCGGACGGTTGAAGTGCTGCCTTCGATACGAGTACGAGGTCTACGAACAACTCCAAAAGCGGCTGCCCCCGATCGGCGCCCGCGTCCAGACGCCCCACGGCTCGGGTCGGATTGTCGGCCAGGAGATCCTGGCCGGTCAACTGCTGGTCGAAATGGACGATCGGGTTCGCAAGCTCGTCGACGTCGGCGATATCGCCGCGCCGGCCGCCGACGAGCCGCCGCCCGCGCGTCCCGAGGAGCAATCCGCGACGTCGTCGTAAGCCGCCGGCACGAGTGGAACCACCATGCTCGATCCCTCGCACCCGATCGTCGAACTGCTCAAGGAGGACTCGCGCTACGCCTTCGACGCGTACGTGTTCGTCTTCGAGGCCCTCAGCTACGCCCAGGACGTGCTCGAGCTGGGCACCGAGGTCTCGCCCGAGTCGGGTGAAGAAGAGGCCGGCCCCCAGCGGCACGTCACCGGCCAGCAGCTCTGCGAGGCCATCCGCCAGTTCGCCCTGCACCAATTCGGCTACATGGCCAAGGACGTGTTGGCAAGCTGGGGCATACATGAGACGGGCGATTTCGGCGAGATCGTCTTCAATCTCATCCGCATCGGCCAGATGCGCAAGACGAAGGAGGACCGCCGCGAGGATTTCAACAACGTTTTCGACTTCGAGACGGCGTTTCGCCGCGATTTCAAAATCGCCTCGGCCGACGAGGAATAGCCCGCCATGAACCGCCGCAAGCACGCCGCCCGCGCCCCGGTGCCCGTCGATCCCCCGGCGCCGACAACGACCCGGCCGATTCCGACGCGCGCCCAACGGGCGCTGTTGGCCGCCAGCGCCGCGCTGCTGGTCGGCTGGATCGCGTTTTTGGTCGTCCTGGCCGCCGGCGGGTAGAACGGAAAAGAAAAGGCGGCGAAGGTCGATCCCCTCGCCGCCTGAAATCTGTTCGTTGAGGCCGGGCTTGGCTACTTCCGCCGGGCGAAGACAACCGCGCCCAACGCACCCAGGACCGTCCAGATCAATAAGGCGGTCGGCTCGGGCACGGCCGCGTAGAAGCCGGAGCCGGGCGTCACGCCCGGCGTGTAGCCCTGCAACGCGCCAAACAGCAGATTGGCTTCCACGCTGGGCCAGTTGTCCGTCGCGAAGCCGTCGATGACGACGCTCAGCGCAGCAAGCTGGCCCGGCAGGAGAGTGATGTCCATCCAGACGCGGACATCGCCTTGCCCCTGAGTCACGTCGGTGTTGCCCCACGCGCCGAGTTGCGCGAAGGTCGCGCTCAGGTAGTCCACATCCGGCATGTCGATGGCATTGAGGGTGAAACTCTCGGGGAAGTCGAATTCGCCATCAAGGGGATCAGGTTGACCATATTGATCGATGTTCGCATCGAGCCCAACGCCCCACGCCCGGACTTCCAGGGCGAACGGGGTCGTGGGATTGCTTGCTCCCCAACCCAGGACGTCGGTCGGGTCCTCGTAGTGGAAGATCCCGAACATGGCGAAATTGCCCGAGATCGGGTTGTGGATACCGTCGCCCCCGATCTGCTGCAGACTGGTGAGGTCGCCGGACGCGCTGACGGCCTGGCGGTACGCGCCCGCCGCATTGGCGACGACGTCGGCGCCGCTCTGGTCGTAGCTCAGCCCGCCTCCGAGAAGCGTGTCAAACTCGATCTTCTGGTAAGCCGCGCGGGCGGCGTTGTCGCAGCACACCAGGGCAATGGCCGCCACGGCAAGAAGGACAAGCACTTTCCTCATCACAAACTCTCCAACTGGGTAACCATCGCCCCTCATTAGTGTGTAATCCAAGCCCACGGAAGGCGATCAGACAGCCGGACAAGCCGCTCGCATCCCTTATCATGCATGTGCCGCCCGAGGGCATATCCTGACAAAACAGATAGGAGAATATCTAAATCCCCCCGGATTGGGTGGATTTCGCTGCGGATTCCGTCTTCGTCCCGGTGCCACGGGCGTGCCCGTGGGCTCGAATGTGCTGGCCAACGCACGGGCGGAGCCCGTGGCACACATCGGGGCGGCGACAGGAGTCGCTCTCTACATCGCCGGTCCCAGCGACAGCAGACGGCGCAACTGTTCCTCGAACTCGGCCTGGCCGGTCAGGAACTCCAGTTCGATGGAAAGCGCCCACAGCGGGTGGGGGCCCAGGCGGTCGATGCCGAGCTTGACGAGATCCTTGTGCGTGCAGAGAATCGCCCGAACGTCGAGGGCCTTGGCCCAATCCGCGAGCGATTCGACGTCGCCGCGGTCGTATCGGTGGTGATCGGGAAACGTGCGGAAGGCGATCGTGCGATAGCCGCAAGCATCGAGCGTGCGCCGGAAGCCGGTGGGATTGCCCAATCCGCAAAACGCGGCGACCGGCTGGTCCCGAAGCGCGTCGATCGGCTGCTGCCGACCGTCGGCGGCCCAGAGCGCCGCCGGGTGGTGGACGACTTCCATCCAAAGCGCTCGCGGGGCGTGTTCCAGCACGCGTCGTCGGATCGCCTCGCGCTCGGCCGGCGCGACGAGGTCGGCTCGCGACAGGGCCACCACGTCGGCCCGAGCCAACCCGGAGACGGGCTCGCGCAGCGTACCCCGCGGGAATACGTGGTCGAAGCCGAACGGCTCCAGGGCGTCCAGGAGGACGACGTCCAAATCGCGGGCGATCCGGCGGTGCTGGAAGGCGTCGTCCAGCACGATCGCCTGCATGTCCAGCTCCTCGACGGCCACCCGGGCGGCGGCCGCGCGGTCGGGATTCTCCAGATGCGGCACGTCGGGCAGCTTCTGCTCCAGTTCGAGGGCTTCGTCGTTGGCCGCGCCGTCCTCGGCGCCGTAGCCGCGGCTGATGACGGCCACGCGGACCCCTTGGCCGCGGAACCAACGGGCGATCCACTGCACCATCGGCGTTTTGCCGGTCCCGCCCAGCGACAGATTGCCGACGCTCACCACCGGCACGCCCGCGCGGTGGATTTCGATCTTCCCGCGGTCGTATCGCCGGTTGCGCCAGCCGACCGCGATCCGATACGGCACTTCCGCCGCGCGCAAGCCCGCCCGGAGCAACGCGGCGGTCGCGCCGCGGCGGCGCCCGCTGACGAGTTCGCGGAATTTGGAAGGATCCCACGCCACGGCTGGCTCACATTCTCGGAGAAGGTCGACCTTGGCGCGTGCCACTGGCTCGGCCGGTGGGGATGCGCTCCTGGCATGGAGCACTGGCAGAGCCAGTGGCACGCGTTTTTGGCACTGGCAGAGCCAGTGGCACGCGCTGGATAAGGTCACATCCGCACGACGCCCCCCGCTAGCGAGTGACGACCATGTTGTCTCGGTGGATGACTTCGTCGTAGGGGTAATGGCCCAACACCTGGCGGATCTGGTCGGTCCGCAGGCCCTTGATCCGCTGGATTTCCTCGAAGTTGTAATTGATGAGCCCTCGACCGAACTCGACCCGCTGCGCGTTCTGCAAGGCCACCACGTCGCCCTTCTTGAAATGGCCAGTGGCCTCGACGACGCCGATGGGCAGCAGGCTGCGGCCCTGTTCGACGACGGCCGCGCGGGCGCCGTCGTCGAGCACCAGCGCGCCGCGCGGCTGCACGGTAAATCCGATCCACCGCTTCCGCGCCGCGACGGTGTGGCCTTGCGCGAGAAACAGCGTGCCGACCTCCTCTCCGGCGAGAATGCGGGTGAGCACGTCGGGAGTCCGGCCGCCGGCGATGATGACGTTCTCGCCGGCCGCGGTGGCCGCGCGCGCGGCCTCGAGCTTGCTGGCCATGCCTCCCTTGCCGAGGCCGCCGGAGGAGTCGCGAACCAGGCCGCGGAGCGATTCATCGAACCGCGTCACCGTGGGGATCACCGCGGCGCCGGGCTCCGCGGGGCTCCGGTCAAACAGTCCGTCCACGTCCGAAAGCAGCACGAGAAGCGGGGCGCGGATCAGATTCGTGACGATGGCCGCGAGCCGGTCGTTGTCGCCGAAGGTGGTCTGCAGCTCGTCGACGGCGACCGTGTCGTTTTCGTTGATGATGGGCACCGCGTCGAGGTCCAGCAACGTGAGGATGGTGTTTCGGGCGTTGAGGTACCGGGTGCGGTGGTCGAGGTCCTCGGCGGTGAGCAGGATTTGGGCGGCATGGTGGCCGTGCGCCCGCAGGGCCTTTTCGTACGCCTCGACCAGGGCCCCCTGTCCGATGGCGGCGACCGCTTGAAGGTGGGCGAGGTCGGCGGGCCGTCGCGCGAGTCCGAGCCGCCCCATGCCGGCCCCCACCGCGCCGGAGCTGACCAGCGCGATCCGCCGGCCGGTGACCTTTACCCGATGGATCTGCTCGCTCAACTGGGCGACACGGTCTTCGTCGAGCTGTCCGTTGGACTGGGTCAACACGCGGGTACCCACCTTGACGACCAACGTCGTCGCCGTGGTCGCGATTTCCTGGCGTAATAGGTATGACATGAGTGGATCTTCCAGCGATCCCTCGCTGGGTTCAGGATGACTCTTTTCGCTGAGAGACAACTTTATTTCTTGTCGTGTGATGACGTTGGCTCATCCGACTCGAGGATTCGCCACCACAAGGCATGATGCCGATGCGGCTTCGCCGCAGGATTTTTTAAGGCATGGCTCCGGTGTCCAATGGGTGTGGGCACGACACGACCTGCCGTGTGCCACTGGCTCTGCCAGTGCGCCCCAAGAAACGAGCGATCGCCTTCCCGCTGCAAATGCCATTGGACACCGGAGCCATGCCTCGAAAAATCCCGGGGGTGCGGGGGCAGAGCCCCTGCGCGCTTTCTTTACTCGGATCAACCATGATGTTGGTGGGCAGCGATCACGTTGTTGACTCACCCCCCCTACCCGCCTTCTCTTGTGCCACAACTTCCCCACACGTGGTATGCCGGCGACTGCCCCGGTGAGGCGTCGAAGGGGACAGTCCGATTTTCGCGGATACGAAAACAGGGAACTACCCTGACGGCTCTCAGCATATCGTCGGCCAGATTTGGCCAAAAGGGCGGTGGGGGGCGGTCGGTTGAGAAATCGCACAAACCGGATACAATGGTGGTTGTTGGGGAAGCTGAATCCACGTCGCCCAGACGATGCAATCGGTCCGACCGAAACGCCCTCACCCTGACCCTCTCCCGGAGGGAGAGGGGACCAAGACGCGGACCTCCCGGGACAGGCTTTCGTTTTTTGCCCATCCGGATAGCCTCTGTCGAACCCGTCACGGCGACTTCCACGTCCGGGTCGCAGGATACCCATGAGCCCATTGCGCGAAGAATGCGGAGTCGCGGCTATCTACCATCTGCCCAGCGACGCGACCAGCCCGCTCTGCCCGGAACAAGGCGCGGAATTCGTTTCCCGCCTTATGCCGCGGATGCTGCTGGACATCCAAAACCGGGGGCAGCTTGCCGCCGGCATGACCACCTTCAACCCCGCGCGGAAGCAGTTGATCGACACGTTCAAGGACGTGGGCACGGTCAGCGAGGTGTTCCGCACCAACCACCGGGCGAAGCACGAAAGCCTGATGCGGGAGTACGCGGGCCGCGCGGCCATCGGGCACGTCCGCTATGCCACCTGCGGACGCACCGACCGGAACCACGCCCAACCCTTCGAGCGGCACCACATCCGCAAACACAAGTGGTTCAGCTTCGCGTTCAACGGCCAGTTGGCCAACTTCGACGAGCTGCGCAACGAGTTGCTTTCCGACAACGACAACTACCTTGCCCGCGACACCGACACCGAGATCATCATGCACGTGATCTGCCGCGCGCTGTCGCACGCCAAACGGCCGCCGCTGGTGGACATGTGCCGCGAGATCGCCCGGCGGTTCGACGGGGCCTACAGCCTGGTGTTTCTCAATGCGCTGGGCGACATGCTGGTCGCCCGCGACCCGCTGGGCGTCAAGCCGTTGAGTTACGCCATTCAAGGTCCTCTGTTCGCCGCCGCCAGCGAGAGCGTCGCGCTCTTGAATTTGGGTTTCGCCCCGGAGGAAATCAAGTCGCTTCTGCCGGGCCAGGCGGTGACCATTGCGGACGGTCGGCTTGAGATCCAGCGGTTCGCCTCCAGCCCGCGCCAGGCGAGCTGCTTCTTCGAGTGGGTGTACTTCTCGAACGTGGCCAGCACGATGGACTCGCGGAGCGTGTATCTTGCGCGCAAGGCCCTGGGCGAAGAGCTGGCCCGGCTCGAAACCGTTCCGCTCGACGAGGACACGATCGTGGTGCCGGTGCCCGACACGAGCAAGGCGGCGGCCGACGCGATGGCGTTCAAGCTGGGCATCCCCAGCCTGGAAGGGCTCATCCGCAACCGCTACAGCGGCCGGACGTTCATCGAAGGCACGGAGTCGCGGGCCCGCAAGGCGCAGACCAAGTACACGCCGCTGCCGCAGGTGCTCGAGGACAAGCGCGTGTTGCTGGTCGAGGACTCGATCGTGCGATCCACGACGATGCGCGTGCTGTTGGAGCGGATCCGCAAGCTCGGTCGCGCCCGCGAGATCCACGTCCGCGTGGCCTGCCCCCCGATCGTCTCGCCGTGCTTCTACGGCATCGACATGTCCACGATTTCGGAACTTTTCGCCCCGGCGTACCTGCAAGGCGGGCCGCTCACCGAGGAGGTCGAGCGGAAGATGGCCGCGGACCTCGGGGCCGATTCGCTGCGGTATCTGCCGGTCGAGTCGGTCGCCCGCGCGATCGGCCTGGACGCCGACCGTCTCTGCCGCGCCTGCATCACCGGCGTCTACCCCACGCCCTGCGGCCAGAAGCTCGCGCGGAAGGCCCAAGAGAACTACCTGGCCGGCGTCGCGGGCCGCACGTACGAGTCGGCCGCGAGTCCAAGGTAGGGAGGATGAAACTCAGGGCGCCATGCGAATCCTTCTTGCCGCCCCGCGGGGGTTTTGTGCCGGCGTGAACATGGCGATCGAGAGCCTCGATCGGGCGATCGAGCGGTTCGGCGCGCCGATCCACGTCTACCACGAGATCGTCCACAACCGCTGGGTGGTCGAGCGGTTCCGACGGCGCGGCGTGGTGTTTGTCGACGACGTGGACGACGTTCCCGAGGGAGCCACGCTGCTTTTCTCCGCGCATGGCGTCGCGCCGGCCGTGCGCGAGCGGGCCGCGCGGCGCGCCTTGCGCGCGATCGACGCGACCTGCCCGCTGGTGACCAAGGTCCACGCCGAGGCCGTCCGCCACGCCGCGGCGGGGTACACGATTGTGTTGGTGGGTCATCGAGGACACGACGAAGTGGTCGGCACGCTGGGCGAAGCGCCCGAGGCCATCCGCGTGGTCGGGCGGCCCGAGGAGGTCGACCAGCTCGACGTGCCCGATCCCGGTCGCGTCGTCTACCTCACCCAGACGACGCTGTCCATTGACGACGCGAGGCGGATCATCGCGCGGCTGGCCGAGCGATTCCCCGCCATCGTCGGGCCGAAACGACAAGACATCTGCTACGCCACGCAGAACCGCCAAGAGGCCGTGCTCGAACTGGCGCGGCAGGCCGACGCCGCGCTGGTGGTGGGCAGCCAGAACAGCTCGAACAGCCAGCGGCTGGCCGAATTGTGCCGTGCCGGCGGCCTGACCACGTTCCTGGTGGACGGGCCGGACGATATCCGTCTGGACGCCTTTTCCGACGGCCAGACCGTCCTCGTCACCGCCGGCGCCAGCGCGCCGGAGGACGTGGTCCAAGCGTGCGTGGCCCTGCTGCGGCGGCACTTTCCCGCCGAGGTCGTCGAACGTACCATCTGTGAGGAAAACGTCCGCTTCGTCCTGCCGGAGCCGTTGCGATCGTGAGAGCGTGGACGTGGCACCCATGTTACCAAACGCCCTGCCCTGGAATAACATGATGCACGAAACTCCGAGTATCGTCGTCTTCACGTCGCGCGCGGCGGATCCCCATCGGCGCGCCCTGGAAACGGCGCTGTTGGACGCGCTCGGGCGGCGCGCTGGCTTGACGGTGCTCGTCGCGCCGCACGCGTACGACCTGGCGCCCGACGGGCCGGTCGTCGCGGCGCTGCGGGCGATCGACGGGGATTTGGTCGCGCTGGGTTGGATGGCCTCTCGCGCCATGCACGCCCTGTTGGACCAGTTTGGCGTGAACGGCGCCCGGGGCACGGCGGCCAAACGGGCCGATTCGTCCAGCTCGCGAACGATCTGGTGCGTCGATCTGGATCAGTGCGAGGACGTCGAGGCGTGTCTGGCTCGGATCGAGCCGCTCGTGGCCGGCGTCGCGGGCGGGGTGGAGCCGGCCGGTCCTCGCCGGATCGCCGAGAAGACGCGCGAGCGCTGGTATCCGGTCATCGACGGCCAGCGGTGCGTCAATTGCCTGGAGTGTTTGAACTTCTGTCTGTTTGGCGTTTTCGGGCTGGACGGCTCGGAGAAGGTCCTGGTCGAGCAGCCGGACGCGTGCCGGCCGGGTTGCCCGGCGTGCGCGCGCGTATGTCCGGCCGGGGCCATCGTGTTCCCGGAGTGCCCCGAGCCGACGATCGCGGGCCGCGCCGACCCGCCGCCCGCCCGCCGCCCAAGCCGTCGCGCGGACGACGACCTCGACAGACTCGTTGACGACCTGGACGACGACGCGCTGTAGTCCGGGTTTTCTTCTTTTGGGTGATGCGTCCCGAGGAACGAAGGGCGTGGTCGCGAGAATGGGCGCCCGCGGTCACGGGACCAGCAGCGCCGCGGCGGCTTGGGCCCAGGTGAACAGGCCGTTCCACCAGATGCCCCAGACCACCAGGGGTACGGTCAGCGCTAGGCAGAACACCCCCGGCGTCGAACCCAGCGGGATCTCCGCCGCCGGGTGCTCCTCCGACTCGGGCGCCAGGGCCATGACCTTCACGACGCGGAGGTAGTAGAACAGGCTCAACACCGTGTTGACCAGGCCGATGACCAGGAGCGAAATCAAGCCCGCGTCGTACACCGCGGCGAACGCCGCGAACTTGCCGGCGAATCCGGCCAAGGGCGGCAAGCCCACCAGGCTGAAAAGCATGACGGCGAAGCACACGGCCAGACCGGTCGAGCGGCGGATCAAGCCCGCCAGATGGTCGATCTGCTCGCTGCCCGTCGCGTTGCGCACAAACGCCACGACGGCGAACGCCCCGAGATTCATGAACAGGTAGATCGAGACGTAGAAGACCACGGCGGCCGCGGCCGCGCGTGCGCCGGCCGGGTCGCGGCCCATGAGGAAGGCCATCGCCGCCACGGGCATCATCATGTATCCGGCGTGCGCGATGGTCGAATAGGCCAACAGCCGCTTGAGATTCGTCTGGCCGTAGGCCGCGAGATTGCCGAACGTGCACGTGACGGCCGCCAGAGAGGCGATGAGGATGCCGAGATAATGGCGCACCGGCGCGAGGGCTTCAAGTCCCGCCGGATCGGCGACGCCGCCCAGACCGACCACGAGCCGCACGAGAAGGCCCAGCGCGGCCGCTTTCGAGGCCACCGACAGGAACGCGGCCACTTCGGCCGTGGCGCCCTCGAACACGTCGGGCGCCCAGAAGTGAAACGGCACCGCCGAAAGCTTGAAGGCCAGGCCCACGGCGATCATCAGACTGCCGAGCATGAGGACGACCGCGCGGTCGCCCAGCGGGCCGGCCGCCAGCGCGTCGGCCAGGGCTCCGGCCATGGTGGGCAGATGCGCCGAGCCGAGCGCGCCGACCAGGAGGCTGATTCCGTAGAGCATGACGCCGGCCGTGCCCGCTCCGTAGACGGCGTACTTGAGCGCGGCTTCGCTCGCGCGGCGTTCGTGGCGCATCATGCCGGCTAGCACGTAGGACGGCAGGCTGGCCATCTCCATGCCCAGGAACACGACGAGCATGTGGTTGGCCGAGACCATCAGGCACATGCCCACGGTGGCGCCCAGCACGAGCACGTAAAACTCCGTGGCCGACTCCTCGCGGGGCACGCCCGAGCACTGCGTGAACATCACGAAGAGCAGCACGAACAGCAGCAACAGGCTCCGCAGGAAGACGGAGAACGTATCGAACGTGAGCATGCCGGTGAAGATCGGCACGGCCCGGTCCATGCCCACCGAGGAGAGGTAGTGCCACGGCGCCGCGAGAACCAGGGCGACGATCACCCCGACCGCGGCGACGCAAGGCGGCCCCAGCCGCCAACGCGGCAGGAACATCCGCACCACGAGCAGCGCCACGATTGTCGCGCATAGGGCCAACTCGGGCCGAAACGCCGCGAGCGTCGGGCCAAGCGTGTCGTCCAGCGCGCTACGGAGCAACAAGTGGAAGTTCACGGTCGTGCTCGTTCCTCCATCGCCGCGCGGTCGCGAAGCTCCGGCAATTTGACCCGCTCCATCCACCCGGCCAGGTTATCGACCGTCTGGGCGACGCTGGGTTTCGTGTAATCCAGAAGCGCCCGCGGATAGACCCCCAGCACGATCGCCAGCGCCACCAGCGGCGCGGCAATGGCGATTTCGCGCCGGGTCATGCGGGTGATCGCTTCGCCGTGCGGGCCTTTGTACTCCGGTCCCAGGTACACCCGCTGGATCGTCCAAAGGATGTACCCGGCCGTGAGGATCACCACCGACGCGGCCACCACGGCCAGGGCGGTGCTGTATTTCCAGACGGAGAGGACGACGAACACCTCGCCGATGAAACCGCACAAGCCCGGCAGACCCAGCGCCGCGAAGAAGATGACCATCGAAATGCCGCTATAGACGGGCATTTTGGCGAACAGCCCGCCGAAGCGGTCCAGGTCGCGATGGTGCACCCGGTCGTAAATCACGCCGACCAAAAAGAACATGCCGGCCGAGCTGATGCCGTGGGCGATCATCTGGAACATGGCGCCGTTCATGCCGAGCTTCCAGTAGTCGGTCGCCAGCAGGTTGCCCGGGGTGATCGACCAGACGCCCAGGCCCAGGACGACGTAGCCCATGTGCGAGACGGAGCTGTAGGCCACCAGGCGCTTGAAATCCTTCTGCGCCATGGCGGCCAGGGCCCCGTAGACCATGCTCACCGCGCCGATGCCGCAGACCAGCCAGGCTAGTTCGTAGGCCGCGTCGGGGCAAATGGGATAGCAGATCCGGATGATGCCGTACCCGCCCATCTTCAGAAGTACCCCGGCCAGGATCATGGAGATGGGCGTGGGGGCCTCGACGTGGGCGTCGGGCAGCCACGTGTGGATCGGCACCGCGGGCACCTTGACCAGGAAGCCCACCAGCAAGAGCAGGAACGCCCACCACTGGATCGACTTGCCCCAGAGCAACTCCTTGTCGAACGGCGAGTTTTCCAGCCGGCCCATCTCGGCCAGGGCCAGCAGATTGAACGTGTGCACCGGCTCGCCCGTCGCGTCGATCCGCGCCCGCGCCGTCACGTCCGAGCTCAAGTGGCAAGCGTCCCATCGGGCCTGAGGCAGCTTCCGCACGTCGCTGGCGAAGTACAGCATCAGAATGGCGATGAGCATCAAGACGCTGCCGGCCAGCGTGAACAGGAAGAATTTGATCGCCGCGTATTCCCGCCGCGGTCCACCCCAGACGCCGATCAGGAAGTACATCGGCAGGAGCATCACTTCCCACAGCACGTAGAACAGGAAGAAGTCCAGCGCCATGAACACGCCCAACATGCCCGTCTCCAGGAGGAGAAACAGGATGCAATAGGCCTTCACGTGCCGCTGGATCGTGAAGCTGGCGGCCATGGCCAACATGCTCAAAAACGACGTGAGCACGACCAAGGGCAGGCTGATCCCGTCGATACCCAGGAAGTAATAAACGTTGAACGACGGGATCCAATCGACGCTCACGGTCTTTTGCATTTGGCCATCGCCCAGCGCGAACCGCATCGAGTCGGCCCCTCCGCCGGGCAAGGCCAGCCAGACGGTGAGCAGGAACACGGCCACCGTCGTGGCAAACGCGAAACCCTTGATCCGATCGCCCCACCCGCCGGGGACGAACCCCAGCGCCAGCGCCGCGGCCGCGGGCAGAAACACGATCAAGCTCAGAAACACGATGGGACTATTCAAATCAGGCATGACATAAGGACTCGATCGAGTTATCAGGCGTCACCTTCTCGTCATTCCGAACGTCCTCGTCATTCTGAGCGAAGCGAAGAATCCGCACAACGCTCGACGAGAGATCCTTCACTTCGCTCAGGATGACCGAGAACTCCCATGGATTGAATTTCTGTTTCGTCAATTACCCGCCGCCGCGTAGTTCCAGAACAGGCTGACCAAGACGAACAGGCCGACGGTGCCGACGGCGATCCACATGACGTACTGCCGCAGATTGCCGCTTTGCACCGCGCGCAGACGCAAGCCCGTCGCGTAGGTCCACTCGCCCACCGCGTTGACCAGCCGATCCACGATGAGCCGGTCGATCAGGTCGTCCAGCCGCGAGACCAGCCGCACGAGCCCCGCGGCGCCGTGGGCGAGCCCATCGAGCACGATACGATCCAACGCCGCCACCACGCGCGCCGCGGCGAGTGTCGGCCGCACGAACACCCAGCGGTACAGCTCGTCGAAAAACCACTTGTTCTTCAGAAACCAATGCACCGGGGCCAGTACCCGGCGGACTTTCTCCGGATCGAGCTGGCGCAGGCCGTAAAAACCGGTGGCCACGAGGAAGCCGCCCAAGGCCGCGAAAAACGCGATCCAGGAGACAATCCGGTGGATCGCGGGCTCGTGCGATGCGCTCTCGGCCGGAATGGCGGCCGCGGGAGCCGTCATGCCAACCTCCGTGCCCAGCGGCCGGGCTTGATCCACCAGCGGCCGCACGCCCAGGCCCGTCCACGGCACGTTCCACCCCCCGACCACCGCCAGCGCGGCCAACACCACCAGCGGCGCGACCATCGACCGGGGCGACTCGTGGGCGTGGGCGGCCGCGTGCGCGTCGCGCGGCTCGCCGGCAAACGTCATGTACCACAGGCGGAACATGTAGAACGCCGTGATGGCCGCGCCCATCGCCGCGATCCAGAACAACAGGTCGCCCTGGCCGGGATTATCCTTGCGGAACGCGAAGACCTGCGCGAGGATCGCGTCCTTCGAGTGGTATCCGCTCAGGCCGATCAAAAGCGGAATGCCCGCCCCGGAGATGGCCAGCGCGCCGACGAGCATCGTGCCGGCGGTCCAGGGCATCTTGCGCCGCAGGCCGCCCATCCGCGGCATCTCGTTCGTGCCGCAGGCGTGGATGACCGAGCCGGAGCCGAGGAACAAAAGCGACTTGAAGAACGCGTGCGTAATCAGATGGAACAACCCGGCCACCCAGCCGCCCACGCCCAGGCCGAGCATCATGTAGCCCAACTGGCTCACGGTCGAATAGGCCAGCACCCGCTTGATATCCGTGGCCGTGATGGCGATCGTGGCCGCCATGAAGAGCGTGATGGCGCCCACGCAGGCGATCACCAAGAGCACCTCGGGCGTGAAGACCGGGTAGAACCGTCCCACCAGGTACACGCCCGCGGCGACCATCGTGGCCGCGTGGATCAAGGCGCTCACCGGCGTGGGGCCTTCCATGGCGTCGGGCAGCCAGACGTGCAGCGGGAACTGCGCGCTCTTGCCCACGCACCCGCAGAAAATGCCCAGCCCCGCCACGATCAAGAGCCACCGGCCATGGCCGGCTTCGCGCCACGCGGGCACCTGGGCGGCTATGTTCCGTTCCGCGATTGCCGGATTCGGGTTCGCCAGCACGATCCGCTCGACTTCGTCCGCGGCCGCGGCCCGCACCATGCCGTCGGGCACGACCAGCGCGTGGCCCGAGGCGGCAGGCCGGACCTGCTCGAAGATCCCGCTAAACGAGAACGTCCCGAGCGTGGACCAAAGGACCATCATGCCGATGAGCATCCCAAAGTCGCCCACCCGATTGACGATGAACGCCTTGTTGGCCGCGTTCGAGGCGCTTTGGCGCTCGATATAGAAACCGATGAGCAAATAGGAGCAGATGCCCACCAGTTCCCAGAAGACGAACACCATGGCGACGTTGCCGGCCAGGACCAGTCCCAACATGCTGAAGCAGAAGAGCGAGAAATACTGGTAGAACCGGTGAAACCGCCCCCGGCGCTTCAGCGGCCGGCCGTTGGCCCGGGTCACCAATGGGTCGGTGACCACGCCGAGTTCTTCGTGCATGTAGCCGAACGAGTAGACGTGGATGCACGTGGCCACGAGCGTGACCATCATGAACATGACGAGCGTGAGCGAGTCGATGTAGTAGCCGATCGTGATCGTCAAGGCGCCGAACGTGCCCAGGGCGTACCACTCGCCGGCCACGGGAGGTATCGGATCGGCGTGGGCGCCGTGTTCGCCGGAGGCAAGCCCGTGCTGCCCCAGCCAACCCAACAGGGCCACGAACGACAGAACGAACGCGGCGGCGATGGCCCCGGTGGCCAGGTATCCGGCCCCGACGCCCCGCCGGCCCATCCAGGGGCCAAAGAGCACCACCAGCGCGAACGAGGCCAGCGGCAGCAGCCAGGCCAGTCCCAGGAGTATCGGCAAGGTGGTCGATAGGTCCATCGCGTCGTCGGCCGGGCCGTTAACCCTTTAGTTCATCCGCCTCGTCGACGTCGACCGAGGCGTGATTGTGGTAGAAACTCAAGACAATCGCCAGGGCCACGGCCGCCTCGGCCGCCGCCAGCACGATCACGAACAGGGCGATCATGTGCCCATCCATCCAGGCCACCGCCCGGCCGGGATCGGCCCGCAGCGCCGGGTTGGCGAACGCCACGAAGTTCAGATTCGCCCCGTTGAGCACCAGTTCGATGCCCATCAGGACGCCGATGGCGTTGCGCTTCGTCACCATGCACACCACGCCCGCGGCGAACAGAATCGCCCCGACGACGAGGTAATGCGTTAGTCCAATGGGTTGGGTGAATAGCGACATGGTTGAATTCCGACCTCGCCAGCCGCTCGCGGCTTCGCACGGGGAGCGCTATCCGGCGTTGATCTTGTCCTCAACGTTCTCTCGAAGCCGTGCCTCGCCGGGTCGGGTGGATCGGGCCAGATACGCGGCGCCGATCAGCACGACCAAGAGGTGCACGGAGATGATTTCAAACGGCAGCAGGTAGCCGGACATGCCCTCGCGGCGGGCGGCTTCGGGCTCGTCGAGCCGATCCACGCGAACGCCCAACATGCCCATTCCCAAGGGCGCGGCCGTGGCCAGATCCTCGGCTTGGGCTCGCGGCGCGGCAGAGACGGGTCCGGCCCAATCGTCCACGCTCAACGCCGACCGCAGCAGCACCGCCAGCAGGCACCCGCCCACCAGCGTCCCGGCGATCCACTGCGCGAGCTTGGTGTCCATCGAGAGGAACGGCCGCCGGGCGGTGAGCATCACGCCGAAGGCGATCAGCACGAGCGTGCCGCCGACGTAGATCATTAACTGCATCGCGCCGACGAAATCCGCGCCCGCCAGGAAGAACAGCCCGGCGACCGCCCCCAGCGCGTGCAGCAAAAACACCGCCATGCGGACGACGTTCTTGCTCGCCACGACGCCCAGCGCCGCCGCGCACGCCACCGCGGCGGCCAGCAGGAAGAAACAGGAGTGCCAGTTGATGGGGTTCATGCTCAATCGAGTTGGTTAGCCGGGTTGTGCGAAATCACCAATGACCAAGTCCCAATGTCCAAGGAAGATCCGAAGCACGAATGCTCCAAACCTCGCTCTTGGTCATTGTCACAAACGTCGTTGGTCATTGGGATTTGGCCCTTGGTCATTCTTTGATCATTCTTTGGTCATTGTGATTTGGTCATTGCGACTTCACCCTGGACGCCCCCTGTCGCCACACCTGGTCGCGTCGTTGCGTCGTCATTCCCCGCGTTCAGCCCCCCCCGGGCAACGAACGTCCACGCCATCGCGCCGACGAACGTGGCGGCGGCCAGCGGGATGCAGTATTTCAGGCAGGTGGTGAGCACCTGGTCGATCCGCAGTCGTGGGAGCGTCCAGCGGATCCACATCATCACGACGATGCCCAGCGATCCCTTGGCCAGCATGTTGGCCAAGCCGAGCAGATTGCCCAGGTATCCGGCCAGCGGACCGTTTTCCTGCATCAGGCCGAACCACCGCGCGATCGGAACGGGCCCGTTCCACCCGCCGAAAAAGAGGATCGCCGCCAGGAAGCTCACCGCGAGCATCGAGCCGTATTCGGCCATGAAGAACGCGCTCCAGCGGAAGCCGGAGTACTCGGTGAGGAAGCCGGCCACTAGTTCGCTTTCCGCCTCGGCCAGGTCGAACGGCGCCCGATTCACGCTGGCCACCGCGCAGGTGAGATAGACCCAAAACGTGATGAAGGTGAACGGGTCGTGGAAGATGAGCCAGTTGGTGAACCAGCCTTCCTGCATGTTGCCGATCTTCACGAGGTTCATCGTCCCGGCGACCATCACGGGCACGAGCACGCACAAGCCCAGCGGCACCTCGTAGCTGACCACTTGAGCCGCCTCGCGCATCGCCCCGAAGAGCGACCACTTCGACCCGGAGGCGTAGCCGCCGAGGATCACGCCAAACACCTCGAGCCCCGCCACGGCGAGCACGAAAAACGCGGCGGCGTCCAGGCGCTGGGCGACCCAGTCGTTGGATAGCGGAATGGCCACGAAGGCGGCGAACGAGGCCCCGAGGCTGATGTACGGCGCGAAACGAAAGAGCAACGAATCCGCGTCGGCGGGGATCAAGTCCTCTTTGCACAGCAGCTTCAACCCGTCGGCCGGCGATTGGAGCCAGCCGAACCGCCCGCCCACCCGCGCCGGTCCCAGCCGGTCCTGAACCCGACCGGCTATTTTTCGTTCCGCCCAGTTGCACACGGCCACGGACCCGACCACCAGCGCGAGCAACAGTCCGCAATGCACCAGCGCCGCCAACGCGTACGCCAGCCAAGGCGGGTTCAGCCACTGGAGCAGGAAAGTGGTCATGGGAAAGCGGAAAGCGGAAAATGGAAAGCGGAAAACGTGTCAGCCGCTTGCGGCTTCGCACATAGCCGGCTCAACGTCAGCGCTAATTAACGATCAATTTCTCCCAGCACCAGGTCGAGCGAACCGATCACGGCCGGCACGTCGGCCACGAGGCCGCCGCGGCAAAGCTCCGGGGCGACCGACAGGTTGCAGAAACAACTGCTCCGCGCCCGGACGCGGTGCGGCGTCTTCGTGTCGTTGCCAATCACCATGAAGCCCATCTGGCCCTTGGGGGCCTCGGTCTCCAGGTAGGCCTCGCCCCGCGGGAGCTTCTGCGTGGCCTTGATCGGTTGCCCCATCGACGCGTCCGTCCCGCGGTAGCGGTCCATCGCCTGCCGGATAATCGCCATCGACTGCACCACCTCGATCATCCGGACGAAGAACCGGTGCCAGCAATCGCCCACCACGGCCGCCCGGGGCGCCGCGGGGTAGGCCGCCTCGTTGCGGTAATGGCCGTGCACCGGCGCGATCACGTCGAACGCGTAGCCCTCGTACATCCGCGCGTACCACGGCTCGCCGTCTCGCCGCAGGTCCCAGTCGACGCCGCTGCCGCGCAGCACGGGCCCGGTGCAGCCGTAGTCGATGGCCGTTTTCATGTCCAAGACGCCCACGCCGGCCGTGCGCCGGATGAAGATGTCGTTGCTGGTCAACACGGCGTGCAGATCGTCGATCGTCGGATCGAACTGGTCGAGGAACGCCGCGCACCGGTCGAGCCAGCCGTTGGGCAGATCGGCCGTCACGCCGCCGGGCACGATGTAGCTGTACGTCAGCCGGGCCCCGCAGGCCGCCTCGAACAGATCGAGGATCTTCTCCCGCTCGCGAAACGCGTACATATACGGCGTGAACGAGCCGAGGTCCAGCCCGTAGCAGCCGGCGGCCACCAGGTGGCTGGCAATCCGATTCAACTCGGCCACCATCACCCGTACGCACGCCGCTCGGGGCGTCACCTCGAGGCCCAGTAGCTTTTCCACCACCAGCGACCAGCCCAGGTTCATGTTCATCGACGCCAGGTAGTCGAGCCGGTCGGTATAGGGCAGCCACTGCCGCGCGGCCAGACTCTCGCCGAGCTTCTCCGCCGAACGATGCAAATAACCGATGTGCGGAATCACGTCGAGGATCAGCTCGCCGTCGGTCCGCAACACCAGTCGCAGCACGCCGTGCGTGCTGGGGTGCTGTGGACCCATGTTGATCAGAAGCTCGTCCGTGTGGACGTCGCACTCGACCAACTCGGCGCTGATGCGTTCCATCACCATCGGACTACTTCACCCGGATCCCGTGGTACTCGTCAGGCACTTCGTAGTCCTTGCGCAGCGGATGGCCTTGCCAATCGTCCGGGCAGAGGATCCGCCGCGGGTCGGGATGGCCGAGGAAACGCACGCCCACCAGATCGTACACCTCGCGCTCGTGCCAGTCCGCCGTCCGCCACACGCCGCTCACGCTGGCCAGCTCGGGCAATTCGCCGGGCACGTCGTCCTTCCACCGCGGCAGCCGCACGCGAAGCACGATCCGATGCCGGTGGATCATGCTCGAAAGATGGTAAAGCACCTCCACGCGAGGCCCCGAGCCGGCGTCCTTCCGATCCGCCGCCGCGAGGTAGTCCACGCCGCTGATGCAGTGCAGCATGTCGAAGACCAGCCCCGGCTCGTCGCGGAGCGTGCGGCACGCGTCGAGGATTCCCTCGGGGGCGACCTCGATCCACGGGTCGATCGCCGCGGCGTCGACGGCGAGGGTCCACTTCGGGTGGCGCTTCTGGAGTTCGCGAAAGATCGCCTCGGCGTCCATGGCTTACCCTTGCCGCAACCCAGGGGCCGGCCGCCCCATCGCGCGTACCCAATCCAGGTCGCCCCGGTACCACACGTAGACGAACCCGACCAGGAGCACCCCGAAAAACACGGCCACGTCGGCCATCGCCGTCATGGCCAAGAGCCGGCCGTCTTGCGCGAGACGCGCCCGATTGACTGCGACCGTGCCGCCGGGCAGGGGCAGCTCGGGCCGCGCGACGCCCAGCGATCGGAGGTCGTCTTGCGCCGTCGCCGAGAGGGCGACCGCGCCGTCCGCGGTTACCGCGGCGGCCGCGCCGGGGTCCATCAGCCGCGTCGCGTCGCCAAACACCGTCGCCCAGGGAAAGAGGAACGCCACTTCCACGTCGAAGACCAAAAACACCAGCGCGACGACGTAAAACCGCAGATCAAACCGCACCTGGCTCGAGCCGATCGGCGCTTCGCCGCACTCATAGATTTCCTTCTTCACCGGGTTGGGTGCCCGCGCGCGCAAAAACCACCCAACCAGCAGCGCCGCAAAGAGAAACGCGAAACTCGCGCCGAGAAAGAGCGTCAAATAGGCGACAATCGAAGTCGAGATCATCGGATACCCAACGTCGCGGCGCGCAAGGGGAACAGCCCAAAGAGCCCCCCGAGAAAAGGGCCGATTGTACGCCATCGCCCCGCGATTGCAAGCCGCTAACGCCGCCGGGGGGATCGCTGGCCACCGGCGCCGCCTTGTTCGGCGCGCGGCGACGCGCTGGCTCGTTGCAATTGGCGGGAACATGTTCTACCATGAGCGACCATCCGCCGCGCCGACGTGCCCAACCGGGAAGCGTTTTCCGCCTCCCTTCCCCACGCACGACGCAGACTACCCCCCCGCCGGCGCGGCATGTGGCCATGGATGTCCTCTCAGGAATCCCAACTCTCACGAACCGAAAGGGGATCCACGATGTCCGCCGACCGGAAAGCTCGCGAAAACACGTCGAACGGTGCTTGCGGTTGCCCCCCCGGCGGCTGCGAAGGCATGGACCGCCGTCGGTTCATCCAAATGGCCGGCGCCAGCACGGCCGCCCTGGGCGGCTTGGGCGTTCCGCGCGCCGCCGCGGCCCAGGACGCGCCTCCGCCCGAGTTGCCGGGCCACTACGTGCCGGCCGACAAGGGCCTCAAGCCGGAATGGATCGCCGAAATCGCCGCCAGGGGCGCGCCGGCCGTCCACCGCGGCAAGGACCTCGAGACGATCGGCATGCCCATCGGCGGCATCGGCGCCGGCCAGTTGTATCTGGTGGGCGACGGGCGTCTGATGGGCTGGGAGATCTTCAACCAGCACAACTTCAGCGGCTGGGGCGCGGAGAATTACAACAAGGTCCGCGCCGGCACGTCGCCGGTCGCGCAGGGATTCGCCGTCCGCGTCGTCGCCGACGGCAAGACGACGATCAAGACGCTCGACTGCGACGGCTTTCCGGAAGTGACCTTCCGGGGCGAGTATCCGATCGGATTGATCGACTACGTCGACGCGGAGTTGCCGGTGTCGATCAAGCTCGAGGCCTTCTCGCCCTTCATCCCGTTGGCGGCCGCGAAATCGGCCCTGCCGGCCACGGTGATGGAGTTCACGGTCAAGAACACGTCGGACGCCACGGTCGAGGTGACGCTGGCCGGGTGGCTCGGAAACGCCGTGTCCGCGTTCAGCGCGTCGGAACTTTTGGGCACGCGCACGAACGAGGTGGTCGATCGCGACGGGCTGACGATGGTGTTGGGCACGGCCCAGGGCATCGAGCCGGAGACGCCCGACCGCGAGCCCCGCGTCCTGGCCGACTTCGAGGACGACGGCTACAAGGACTGGACGGCCGAGGGCGACGCCATTGGCAAGGGACCCACCCAGGGCACCCTGCCCGGCCAGCAGAATGTGACCGGCTTCCAAGGCAAGGGCATGGTCAACACGTTCCTTGGCGGCGACAATGCCCACGGCAAGCTCACTTCGCCCCGCTTCACGATCGACCGGTCGTTTATCTCGTTCCTGATTGGCGGCGGCAATCAGCCGAATCGCGCGTGCATCAATCTGCTGGTGGACGGCAAGAAGATGCGCACGGCCACGGGGCGCGACGCCGAACGGCTTGCCTGGCAAAGCTGGGACGTCCGCGACCTGGCCGGCAAGGAGGCGAAAATCGAGATCGTCGACGCGGCCTCGGGTCCGTGGGGTCACGTGAACGTGGACCAGATCGAAATGGGCGACAGGCCCCGCTCCGGCCGCAAGGGCAAGCTCGAGGACCAAGAAGACTTCGGTTCGATGGGCTTGGCCGTGTTGGCCGGTCCCGGCACGACGCTGGCCAGCGCGGCCCTGCCGGCCGGCAAACCCGGCGAGGTCCTCTTCGCCAACGGCGGACTGGCTCAGGGCGGCAAGGCGACCGTGCCGCTCGTCGAGGACGCGCTCGTGGGCGCGGTCGGGCGGAAACTCTCGCTCGAGCCGGGCGAGGAAGCGAAGGTTCCGTTCGTCGTGACGTGGTGTTTCCCCAAGCGACCCGACCGCGGCAAGAAGAACTTCTACGCCAATCGCTTCCAGACCGCCCAAGACGTGGCCGAATACGTCCAGGACAACCTGGAGCCGCTCTCTCGCGACACGCGGCTGTGGCGTGACACCTGGTACGACTCGACCCTGCCCTGGTGGCTGTTGGATCGGCTCTTCTCGACCAACTCGTACCTGGCAACGGGCACGTGCCATTGGTGGGGGAACGGTCGGTTTTGGGCGTGGGAGGGCGTCGGCTGCTGCGCCGGCACGTGCGCCCACGTGTGGAACTACGAGCACGGCATGGCCCGGCTCTTCCCCCGGCTCGAACGCTCCGTCCGCGAAATGCAGGATTTCAACCCCAAGGCCGGCTTCGTGGCCGACACGGGCGAGATCCACTTCCGCGGCGAGTCGAACGACTTCTGGGCCGGCGACAGCCAAGGCGGAACCATCCTCAAGTCCCTTCGCGAACACCGAATGTCGGCGGACGACGAATTTCTCAAGCGGAATTGGCCCCACGTCCGCAAGGCGCTCGAATTCCTCATCCGCGAGGACAAGGACGATAACGGCCTCTTGGAGGGCTCGCAGCACAACACGTACGACATCAACTTCCAGGGCCCCAACACGATGGTCGGGTCGCTGTACCTCGGCGCCCTGCGTGCGGCCGAGGAGATGGCCCGCGAGCTGGGCGACGAGGACTTCGCCAAGAAATGCCACGAGCTTTGGGATCGCGGCAGCAAGGCCAGCATGGAACGGCTCTTCAACGGCGAGTACTTCATCCAGGAAGTCGATCTGGCAAAACATCCCAAGCATCAATACGGCATCGGATGTCTTTCCGACCAGCTCTTTGGCCAGGGGTGGGCCCATCAGGTTGGACTGGGCTACATCTACCCGAAGGACGCGGTGCTCAAGGCGCTCGCCTCGATCTGGAAGTACAACTGGGCGCCGGACGTCGGGCCGCAAAACGAGCATTTCAAGCCCCAACGGTGGTTCGCCATGCCGGGCGAGCCGGGCCTGTTCACCTGCACCTGGCCCAAGGGCCAGCGCATGCCCGAGCCGGTCCTCTACAAGAACGAAGTCTGGACCGGCATCGAATACCAGGTGGCCGGCCACATGGCCTGGGAAGGCATGGTCGACGAGGCCCTGGTCATCTGCCGCGGCGCGCACGAGCGATACCATCCCTCGAAGCGCAACCCGTACAACGAGGTTGAGTGCGGCGACCACTACGCCCGCGCGCTGGCCTCGCATGGCGTGTTCCTGGGCCTGTGCGGGTTCGAGTGCCACGGGCCGAAGCGTCATCTCGGCTTCGCCCCGCGGATCACGCCCGACGACTTCCGCGCGGCGTTCACCACGGCCGAAGGCTGGGGCACGATCTCGCAGAAGCGCGCAGCCGGCAAGCAAACCAACCGCGTCGAGGTCCGCTGGGGCAAGGTCCCCCTGGCCACCCTCGCCTTTGAGCTGCCCGAGGACGCCAAGCTCTCCGAGGCGACCATCGCGCTGGGCGGCGGCGCGCTGAATGTAAGCGCCAAACAAGACGGCCGCCGCGTGACCCTCGCCCTGGCCGAGCCGATCGTCGTCGAGCCGGGCCAGAGCGTCGAAGTCACGCTGACGTGCTAAACAGCCTCTACCCCATCTCCCCTTTCCCGCTCTCGCGGGAGAGGAGGTGCGAGGAGCTGAGAACGTGTTTTGAAATGGGGCGACACGCTACGCCGTTGACCTTCTTTTTGGGGCAATTGTCAGGTGCGATGCCGGACATCTGCCCCTTCGGGATAACGGCTTCCGGATGCCGCGCTTCGCCGCCGCCGAAATCCGCGCGAGACCGGCAAAAAAAGGGTCAGCGCTCCGAGCGCGCAACCAGAGAAGCTTGGTTGCGGTAAGGCGGTCCCCTACCGCCCCGCGCCGATGCCGCGACGATACGCTTCGATCTGATCTTCCCAGCCGGGCGGCGGGGCGATGCGGCGCGTGCCGAACATGCCGCGCTGCGCGTCGTTGGTCGTGCCCGATCGAAGATCGCTCCGCCGGCTCTGCAGCCCCAGGCTCCGCAGGGCTTCGTCGAGCTGCTTCCGCGCGGCCTGGGCATCGTCGCCCGCGGCGGCCTGCTTCATCTCTTGCCAGCGGCGCGTGAACTCGGCCAGGTCGTCGCGAGTCCACCCGCCCAAGGCATCGAGCAGCTCCTGGTCGGGCTTTTCCTTGGCAAGCTGATCCTTGAGAAACTCCAGGGCGAGATCGGTCTGCTTCTGGGCGAACTCCTTGTTGAATTCGTCGCCGCCGGGCTCTTGGCCGGTGTCGGGCTGGCCCTGCCCGGTGTTGCGACCGCCGCCAAGCGATGGGCCCTGCTGGCCGGGCTGGGCTCCTTGGCCACCCTGGCCCGACTCGCTCGGTCCCGGCTGGGCCTGCCCAGGCTGGCGGGGCCCGCCGCTCGGATCGCCTTGGCCCGGGGATTCGCCGGGCTGCTGCGAGGGACCATCGGCATGCTCGCCGTCTTTCGCGGTCGCGTCGCCGGGCCGCCCTTCGCCTTGGCCAGGCTGCTTTTCGGCCGAGCGGCCGGTGGGGCTGTCGGCCTCGACGCGATCGCCGGGCCGGTCGCCGGTGGGACCTTGGCCCGGTTGCGAGCCGGTGGAACCGCCCTGTTCGGACTCGGTGTTTCGTCCGGCCGCGCCCGTGCCGGATTGATTGGCCCGCTGACCGCCGCCCTCTTCGCCGCCGCCGGAGCGGTCGCCCGAGGTGTCGCCCTGGGCGTTGGAGTCGTGCGGGCTGGCGCTGGGCGAGGTAGGTTGTCGTTCGTCGCCGGGTTGGCCCTGCGGTTGGCCCGGCTGCTTCTGGCCTGGGCGAGCGTCCTTTTGCGCGGCGGGCGTGCCGGCTTCTTGGTTGCCTTGTTGGCCGGGTCCGGCGGTGGGATCGGGCCGGGGCGCGGGGTTTCCGGAAGGCGCCGCGTCGCCGCCCGACTGCGGCTGGCCCGTCGGATTCTCGCCGGCGGGCTGGCCGCCCGGCTCCGCGGCCGTGTCTTCCGCGCTCGCGCCTTGCTGGCCCGGTTGTGGTTGGCCTGGCTGTTGCCGTTGGTCGGGATCTTGCTCGCCCGGCTGCTCACCCCGTGCGGATTGCTGTTGTTGGTCGGGCTGTTGTTGGCCGGGCTGCTGCCCCGAGCCCGGTTGCGATTGTTGTTGCGTTTGATCGGGTTGCTGTGGCGCGGGCTGGGGTTGGCCCGGTTGCCGCGGGGCCGACTGTTGCTCGGCAGGTTGTTGTTGTCCGGACTGTGGTTTCCCGGGTTGTTCTTGCCCTGTTGATTGCTCGGATTGGGCCTTCTCGCGTTGCTTGAGCACCTGCTCGAAGACGTCGCCGGGATTCGCCTGGCCATCGAGCGGCTCGGAGGGGCGTTCCGGCGACGAGTCGCCCTGTTGTCCCTGGCCCGCCGCGCCCGGTTTTGGTTGGCCTTGCCCTTGCCCGTTGGGGCCCGGCGCGTCCGAAGCCTGTTGGTTTTGGCCTTGCTGGTTTTTGTCTTGGTCTTTTGTGTTCTGGCCGGGTTGATTCGCGTCGGGCGAACCGCCGGCGTCCTCGCCCGGCTCGGGCGGCTGCTGTCCGGGCTGTTGCTCGGCCTGTTGGTCCGGATTGCCCTGGGAACCCTCGCCGGCGCCGGGCTCCTGGCCGGGCTCTTGCTGCTCGTTGGCCGGGTCTTGTTGTTGGTTGGGTTGTTGGTTTTCCTCGGGTGGGCGCGACGGGTCTGGCGGCGGCTGGCCGGGCGGCTCGTCTGGGCTCGGCGGTTGGTCGCCTCGGTCCGATTCACCCTTGCCCGAGGGCCCTTGATCGCGAGGCTGTTCACCCGGCGGCGGATCGCGGCTTGGTTCGGCGATTGTGATCCAACGGTGCTGCGTTTCGCTTCGGCCAGGCAGGGGCGTCTTGTTGTCCTTGGCTTCCGCCCAATAGACGATCCGATCGCCCGGCGACAATTCGAGCTTGGCCGGCTCGAAGGGCACTTTGCCGCGGAACGTTCCGCGATACGGCTCGTCGGACGCCGTCCGATCCAATAGCGACGGGATCGGCAGGCTCTTGCCCTCGCTCTGCGCCCGCAGGGCGACGCCCCGCAGGGCAAAATCGGGATCGCGGGCCTCGAGGGTCCATTCAAGCCGGCCATTGCTGGGCAGCTCGACGTGCTCGGCCGGTGGATCGACGAAGGCGACCTCGGGCGGCACGTCGGGAATCACGTCGATTTGATAGCGAACCGGGCGGCGATTCTCCCGACCCGACGCGTCGACGAAACGGATCTGGTAGGCGTCGAACTCGGGCCGGCCGGGCTCGTCGGCGCGGAGCCGCAGCGTGAAACGGCCGACCGCTTCGTCGCCCTCGATCGTCATCGGAACGCCGCGCAAGCCGTTGCAGCCCAGGTCGATCTGCGCCCAGTCAATCGGGCGGCTGGCCTTAGCGCGAACCGTAATCTCGGTTCCCTCGATTGCCCGCACGTCGCCCTGCCCCACCGCCGTCCGGTCCGTCAGACCGGTGTATTCGGGGTAGTCGTAGTGGATCGACTCCACGTCAATGGTCGGCGCGGTCTGCACGGTGATCGAGAACCGCGGAGTGCGGCCGTCGCCCGCGGCCAAGTAGTATTGGGCGTCTTGTTGCATGCCGAAGCTGTCCGGCGGCAGCGCGCATTCGTGGCGGTATTTGCCCTCGGGCACGGCCATGGGAATGGCTTGATCGACGCATTGGCCGTCGGCCGTGGTGTAGAAAAGCAGCACGGGCTCATCGTCGCCCAGGCCGGTGACTTCGGCGGAGACGACGATCCGCTCGCCGTGGAACACGACTGCGTCGCCCGGCTCGACGTCTTCAAACGTCACGCGCGTGGGCGCCGCGATGTCGGCCCAAGGCAACACCATGCGGAAGGCGGACCGCAGCGGGCTTTTCGGCGAAGCCACTTGGTAGATCGCGCCGACCAGCACGAGAACGACCAGAACGTAACCCAGTCGCAGGACGTGCCCGCGATCGACGGCCACCTCGGGCGAAATCCGCACGACGTCGTCGGCCGCGCGGCGACTGACCGCCTCGAACACCGCCGGCGCGACCTGCCGCGATTCCCGCCGCAACAATAGGAAGTTTATCAAGCTGTTCTTGAACGAGGGACCGCTCTGCTCGATCGTCTGGGCGACGTAGACCGGATTAACCCGGCGAAAGAGAGGTTGGACCACGAACCGCCAGCCATAGGCCCCAACCGCCAGGCACAGGACGGCCAGCACCAGCCATCGCCCCAGCGGACCGAGCCCGCCGGCGACGAGCCAATGATCGGCCAGCGCCGCGAGAAACAGGTAGCCGATGGCGCCGATCAGGAGCGCCAGGATCCCCGATGCCGTCTCGACGCCCCGCACGTGCCGGCCCGTGCGGCGCAGACGCTCGGCCACCACCACCTCCGGCTGGGAGGGGGCGGCGGCTTCGACGGTCTGTTCCGGAGGGCTAAGGATCGACATGGTAAGTTGACCGAGTTGGTGGCACGCTCTCCATCGCACACGGGGTGGCACGCCCTGAGGCACGAAGGGCGTGATTGCCAACTTGCCACGCCCTTCGTGCCTCAGGGCGTGCCACCCAACGCCTGGAAGCCCTCACTCCAACCCTTCTCCGGAGGGAGAGGGGACGAGGAGATGGCATCTTCTTATTATATGACGCCGATCGGGCCCACGGAATTCCCGAATGGGGTGGGTTTGGGCGTGCCGGCGGTGTCGTCCAGGAGGGTGAGGCTCTTGCCGAGCCGGAACGGGCGCCACTGCTGGCTTGTCCAGCAGTGCCCGCCGCGTCAATCGGTCGCCAACGCCGAGGGGAGCCACGTGGCCAGGTAGTACGCCCGGGGCGTGGTCATCTCGACGAGGGTCTGCCACTCGGAGGCCGCGCCGCGGGCTTCCTCGCCGATCAGCATCGTCGCCAGGCTCGGCTCGCGCTTGTATTTGACCACGAGCACGTCCTCCGGATCGAGGCCCGCCAGCTCGATCGCGCGATCGACGGCCTCTTCGACAAAGCCGATCCGATCGACCAGACCGCTTTCGAGGGCCTGCTCGGCGTCGAAGATCTGGCCCGTGGCCAGGGCGTCCAGGGCCTTGGGATCGGCATCGAACTTGGGCCGACCCTCGCGGACGATCTTTTTGAACCGCGCGAAGCTGTCGTCCACGAGACTCTGGAAGATCTTCCGCTCTTCCTCGGAAAGCGGCTTGGCCAGGCTGCCCATCGTCTTGAGCCGATGGCTGGCGATGGTGTCCTCCTTGACGCCCCAACCGGCCAAAAGCTCGGAAAGGTCGTAGTGGGGGATCTTCACGCCGATCGAGCCGGTCCACGTGGTTGGCTCGGCGAAAATCGTCTCGGGCGTGTCGCCGACGACCATCGAGACGTAGTAGCCGCCGCTGGCCGCCACCGAGCCCATGCTAACCACGACGGGGATGCCTCGCTGCCGGGCCAACTTGCGAAGGTGGTGCAGGATGAAGTCGCTGCCGGAGACCGTTCCGCCGGGCGAGTCGACGCGGAGCACCAGGGCCTTGAGATTGTCGTCCGCCATGGCGTGGTCGATCTGCCGTTTGACGAAGCCCTCGCCGTCGAGGATCACGCCGGACACGGTGAGGATGGCCACTTTGTCCCGCGCGAGCCGCTCGTGGGAGAAGTACTCCTCGCGGACTTTCTTCCCTCCGCTCAAGCCCGACCACCCGCCGGGAATGAGAATCAGGTTCAGAAAGAGCGAACCGGCCAGCACGACCAGAAACGCCAGGAGCAGGAGTGTCCGGAACACGCGGGACCCGCGGCGGGGTGGCGGGGCAGGGCGATCCACGATCTGCGCCACGAAAGGCGACTGGGGTGATCCCTCTTGGGTGGGGACAGTATCCATCGGTGACTCCCGGCGATTGCGGGCGGTGTACCGCCCAGAGGAAGAAATCGGCGAAGACCGCGCACGCCCGTTGTCGCGCCGGCGCGCCATTCTACTCTAGGTTAAGCCCGTGGCAACGGCGCGGCCAGACGCCCCCGGGCCGATGGTGTTGCCTTGGGAGGGCGGCTCGGATTAAGCTATCGGGGCATATTGAGCGTGAACGGGGTGGGTGTCCACGGAAACGGAGTACCACGCGTGTTTGTCGCCGCTACGAGTCGTTGTTTTGCCAACTTGCCGCTGGACGCCGCGATGGCGCGGCTGGTGGATCTGGAATACTCGGCCGTGGAGATCATGGTCCACGAGTCGGGCGGCCACTTGAAGCCTTCCGAGGTGGAGGCCGATCTCGACCGGGCGATCCAAATCTGCCGCGAGACCCACCGTCTCACGCCGGTCGGCTACAGCGTGGACATCGAGGCCCCCGAGGACCGGTACTACGCGCAGTTCGCCGCGTGCTGCCGTCTGGCCAAGGCCACCAAGGCGATCACCCTGACCGTCCGCGCGTCGGAGCTGGGCACGCCGTTCAACGCCGAGGTCGAGCGGCTCCGCGAGATGGTCGCGTTGGCCGCGGTGGACGGGGCGGTGGTGGGGCTTCTGACCGAATCCGGCCGCATCACGCAGGATCCGGCCACGGTGAAAGTCCTCTGCGATAACGTCAAGGGACTGGGCGTGACGCTCGATCCCAGCCATTTCGTGTACGGTCCCTACGGCGGCGCGAACTACGATCAAATCATGCCGTACGTCATCCACGTTCGCCTTCGCGACTCGACGAAGGATCAAGTCCAGGTCCGCGTGGGCCAAGGGGACGTCGAATACGGCCGGCTGGTTTCGCAGTTGGAGCGACGCAAGTACAACCGCGCGTTGACCGTCGATCTCGCGCCCGCGCCCGAGGTGGACCAGCCCGCCGAAATGCGCAAAATCCGCCTCCTCCTGGAGAGTCTGCTCTGAGCGCCCGTCGCGGGACGCACGCCACCCGGCATAAGAACGTGTTTGGAAATGCGTTGCGGCCACTTTGGGGCGCAATGGCGGCAGAAGTAGCCGCACGTCGCGCACCGCCGGGTTCAACCACCGGGCATAGTCTGCCTCGGAGAGAATCACCGGCATCCGGTCGTGTACGGATTCGATCAATGTGTTCGGTTTCGTTGTGAGAATCGCGCACGACTCGATCGGGCTGGCCTCGGGGTCTTCCCACGATTCCCACGGACCGGCAAAGCCGAACGGCCGGTCGTCGTCCCGCATCCGAAAGCAGTGCGGCCGGCGACTGCGCCCCTGTTTTTGCCATTCGTGGAAACCGTCGACTAGCACGAGCCGACCTCACTGGGCGATAATCTCCGTTTCTTCCGTGCGCGTGATGGGTTGGGGCGATTCGCGGCTGGTGAGCTCCGCCTGGACGACGACGTTGCCGGCGCGAAGCGTGTTGACGTGAATGCGGTACAACAGGGGTGGCGTCTCGCCCGGACGAATCTCGGCGACGGGCTCGAATCGGACCGTCTGCCCGGCGATCGCGTGCCGCGCCGGTCCGATGGTGCCGATGGAAAGCGGCTTCATCTCCGGAGGCAGGGTGACGACGAGCACCACGTCGTGCGCGGAGGCCGTCGTGCTCGGATTTTCCACGAATACTTCGTAGGTCAACGGCGTGTCCACCCGCACGGGATTGTGCAAGGCCATCATCCTCAGCGACAGCTCCGCGCCGGCCGGCGCGGCGGGCTCGGAACCCGTGCCGGGGCCAGTCGCGCCGCCGGGCGCGGGACCCGGCGCCGCGGCGGCAATGCTCAGGCAGGCCTCGCCCTCGTGCCGGACGCCCTCGGTCGACGTGGCGGTGACGCGGTTGCACGTCCGCGCGCTGGGGGCCTGGCACCGGCAGAGCACCTGGAACTCCTCAAACGCGCCCGGGGCCAACGACGCGATGGTCCACTCGAGCGAATTGCCGATGCGGCGGTGGCCCCCCGTCGCCTCGACCGGCTTCAACTCCGCGTCGTACGTGTCCACCACGCGGACGTTCGTGAGCGTGGCGTTGCCCGTGTTGCGGACCTGGATGTCGAAGAGCGCGTCCTTGCCCACCTCGCTGGAGGCTGGTCCGCTCTTCTTCACGGTCACGTCGGGGCTGGTGGCCGGCGGGATAGGCGGCGGCGCGACCAATCCCGGCCCCGGGGCCGGCCCGCTGGACGGCGCGGCGCCCGCCACAACCTCGACGCACCGCCGCCCGGTGACTTGGATGCCCGCCGCGCCCGTCACCTCGACCTCATGGCACAGCGAGCCGATCCGGGTGGTGCGGAAGGTGACGCCGATGCGGTGGGTTTGGCCCGGCGCAAGGTCGGCCAGGTCCTTTTTGATGGGGCTCGGCGCCTCCGAGTGGACCAGACCCTCATCGAAGCGGTCTTCAATCAGAAGACCCGTCGCGGGCACCTGGCCCTGATTGGTCACCAGAATCTCGAAGTTCACCTCCTCGCCCAGTCCGACTTTGCTGGGTCCGAGGAGGTCGATCTTCACCGCGGGCGCGCCGATCGTGGTGGTGATGCAGTCGCGCGTTTGCAGCCCTCCGCCACCCGCCGTGGCCTCCGCGCAGCTCGTGATCGTGCCGCTCTGGCCGGCCCGCACGCGGACCTGGAAGCTTCGGGTTTGCCGAGCCTCGAGCCGTCCAAGCTGCCAGACGAGGCCCGCGCCGCTCTGTTGGGCCTGAGGCTCACTGCTTATGTACTCCAAACCGGCCGGGATCTCGTCGGTCACCCGGACGTCGTCGGCCGGCAGGTCGCCGGGATTGGTCACGTCGATCCGATAGGTCAGCTCCGCGCCGACGCCCGCGGCGGCCGGGCCGGACTTCCGGATGGCCAACTGCGCCGCGCTCCACGTGGCGGTGGTGCTGCCGCAACTGACGGCCAGCCGCGTCCCGCCCGCCCACGCACCCGCCGGCCGTATTACCTGGATCCGAATCGGGTTCACGCCCGGGGCAGCCTGCGCCTGCGCGATCTCCGCGCTGGCCTGGCCCGCCTCGTTCGTGGGCACCTCGACCATCTGAGTGCCTTGCGGGGCGAAGCCGGCGGGCGGGCCGCCGCGGATCTGATAACGCACGATCCAGCCCTCGCACGGCGCATGATCCGTGTGCCGCGTCACGGTCGTGGTAAAGACGTGGCGTCCGCCGGCGGGGTTGATCGCCGCCGGCGGGTAGACAAATTCCGCGTCGATCCAGTGGATCACGGCCGTCTGCTTCCGCTCGTTCCAGCCGTATACGCTGGGCGCGAACGCGGTGACGTAGCTGGTTCCTTCGACGGGCGAGTTGACCGTGACCCACGTCTGGCCGCGGAGCACCAGGACGTCGTCGGTGGGCGTGGGCGTCTCCTGGTTCAGCCGCAGGTATCGCCGCGACGTGCTCGTGATCGCCCAGGTGGGGCTCACCTTGCGGGGCCAGTTGAAATCGCCGAAGGCCAGATCGGTCCACGTCCCGCGGCCGTAATCGACCAACTGGCCCACTCCGCCGGGCGACATCACCCATTCCACCCGCTCGTTGGTCCGCAAAAACGCGTCCGGCCCGCGGACGCCCGCCAGAAGAACGACGTCGCTGCCGACCGGGGCGACGGTCCTGGCGGGCGTGACGATCACCTGGGTGTTGTCCCAGGCGAGCGACCCGCCGGGATACTCGCGGTAATACGGCCCGGACGAGGACTGGAAGGGCGATTGGGCGAAGACGTGCTCGCCGGACGGATCGATCCCGCTGGATCGCAAGCCCGCGCATCCGCCCAGTGCGACCGCGGCAAGCGCCGCCCCGACGAGCCACCATCGGCTTTCCATTCCGACCCGCCTCATGCCAAACCGTCCGGCGTCTGAGGGTTCGTCCTGAAACAAAACAGGGCAATACAGGATGCCCGACTATGGCAAAGGTAGCATGTCTTTGGGCAACATGGGGGCTTTTGACAACACAAAACGTGGTCAAAAGACACCCCATGGGGCTGCATGGCCGGCGCAGACGGCAAGACCATTGCAGACACACCACCAGGAAGTATGCGTTCGGCGCAGTGAACTTGATTGGCCCCGCGCCTGCCTGCCGTCGGGTTCCCCGCGGGGGGAAGCACTCGCGGTACCACCGTGGTCTCGTTCGGTTGCCCGGGAACTGGCGAACAAGAACCCCCATTTACCCCATTCATCTCATCTTTGTTCGATTCGCCGAAAAGCCAACAAAATCGCTTTTTTCTAGCGGGAAGATGTCAGGATCGGCCCCGACCGGCCCAAAGGAGCTACGGAGGAGGGGGTGTTTCTTTCGGCTGCAACGTGGGATTTCTTACAAGGAGCTGTGCGATGCGGAGGATGTCACCCTTGCTGGCGTTCGTCGGCGTGTTGGCCGTGGGGTTGGGGCAAGCGGCGGGAGCGATCGTCGGTGTGTCGTTGGGCACGTCGGCGCCACCGGGCGCCCTGGGCGCCTTCACCATGACCGCGTTCCCGGACGATACGGGTCTGCTCGGGGTGAACGTGTCGTCGCTGGCGTCGCCGTTGGGCGGCGATCTCGCGTTCTCGCCTTCGGTGAACCATCGCCAGATCGGCGCCGGTTGGGCAACGTGGAGCCACGGCTACACCGGCGATGTGTACTTCTCGAATGGGGCGACGAGCGTTACTCTGAGTATGCCCGCCGAAACCGGGGCATTCTATTTCTATGCCGAGCCGAATCCGTTTGCGTTGCATACATTCGTCACGGTGGAGACGGCAAGCGGCGTGAGCGTCACGCAAGACATTCATGGCAGTTCCGGCGCGGCAGGTTTTGGATTCTACACAACCGACCTTGCCGATGTCCTGTCGTCGATCACGGTGAGTTCCGACGTCGACTTCGCCCTCGGAGAATTCGGCATCGCCCGTACCGAGGCGGTTGTGCCGGAGGTTGCCTCGTTCGGCGTTTGGGCCGGAATGGGCGCCATTGTCCTTGCGGCCGGCGCGATCCGCCGCCGGACGAAGACCTCGTGACCGAGCGGTTTCAAAGACAACAAGACAGGGCGACCCCGATAGGGGCCGCCCTTTTCTTTTGCGCCCGCGCGTCGCGAGGCGCTAGGGCCGCCGCCCGCTCCCACCGGAAGCCGGCGCGGACGAATGCCGGATGGCAATGATCGTCGCCGCCGCCACGCATCCGACGAGATTTGCCACAAGGTCCCAGCCGGTGTTTTCGTAGCCGCCGACGTTCGTGCCGGGCAGGGCGAGCGTGGCGATGAACTCGACCACTTCGTTGGCCGCGCCAAAGCCCATCCCGGCGGCGACGCACAAGGTCATCAGGCCGAGCGTGGGTTTGGGCACGTCGCGCGATGACGCGTCGAGGGGGACAGCCCCGTTTTCGTCCACACGAATACCGGGACGGTCCCCAACGCGACCGAGCCCGTCCCCGGCCCGGCGGGCCAGGACGGCGCGGAGCGACTGCCAGCAGATCCACGTGACCAGGCCGAACCCGTAGGCGTGGATCAACTGGTCGTACTTGAGCGCGCCCGGCACGATCCACCAGTTGTACAGCACGTGCGCGTCGCCCTTGATGGGCCAGGCCGCCGGCACGGGCATCAGCCCTCCGGCCATATGCGCCAATCCCCAGATCGACAATCCCCACAGCGCCCCCACGTGCAGCCGCACCCGCAGATGCACCGCTCCCACGGCGACGATCAGCAGGCACATGACGACGAAGTAAAAGACGAACTCGTCGTTCTTCAGCAAGAACGAGACGGCCAGCCAAACCGCCATGTAGACCGCCGTGAACGCGACCGCGCCGATCTCGCCGAGGGAGAAACGGAGTCGGCGTGGGGACGGGACGTTAGACATGGAACACCGTTCTTCATGAAGAAGCCGGAATGGGGCGACACACTTGACGCCCCATTGTACCACAAGCGCGCCACCGCCGGCGGCGAGCAAAAAGGGGCCTTAGCCACCTCCCGCGTCACCCTTGCCATCCAGGTTGTCGGCGTGCGTTTTTTCTTCGTGCAATGAATTGGGTTGCCCCGTCCCGAGAGATCTTCGCCCACCATGGGACTCGGCATCCTCGCCATCGCAACCCTGGCAGGTTTGGGACAAATGATGCCTGACTGCCATGGCGACGGCAACCAAGCCCAGACCGATGCCCACGATGCACAGCACGGGAACAATTTGCGCGGGACACGACACGCCACCCACGAGGCCCACGATCGCACACGCGACAAGGGCCACGAGCACCGGCCCGTTTCTGGCTGTGCTCATCGTGCCGGCGCCCCATGTGCCCAGCAATGCGATCCGACTAGCTCCGGGCCGACGAGATCCTTCGCTTCGCTCGGGATGACGTGGCGAGATCGGACCCCGGCAGGCCAAGAAAAGGAAAGGGGTGGGTGAAGGGACTCGAACCCTCGACTTCTGGATCCACAATCCAGTGCTCTAACCAACTGAGCTACACCCACCACGGGGGGCATGGGCGGGATGCCAACGCCCAACGCCCCTCTCGGCAACGAAGTACCGATTCCATCCAAACTACCACAAAAACACCGCCCGGCAAGGCCCCCGCCGCCGCGCCCAAGTGAATTGCCCACCACCTTGCGGCGTGGGTAGGATAAAGGAACGTGCCCGTCGCGCCGGCCGGTTCGTCGGGCAACCCGTTCGCGACCAGCCGCGCTCGTCTCCAATCAAGGTGGAACCACCATGTCGCACCCGCTCCGCGTGTCCCTGCGCCTCGCCGCGACCATCGCATTCGTTTGGATGCTGGGCTGTTCGATTGTCGCTCGCGCCGACGTCGCGGGCGATCCGACAACGACCTCTCTCGATCTGGTCCCGCGCGACGCGGCCTTCTATCGGGCGTGCATCGCCCCCGGTTGGCAGATCGACGTGATCCGCGGGAGCCGCGCCTGGGCGAAGCTCGCGGCCATGCCCGTCTGCCGCGCGGGCGCGGATCTGGCCGCCACGGCCGAGGCGGAACTCGCCCGGCGCGCCGATCGGATGGCATCCGCCGGTCAGCCCGGCGCCGCCGAGGTCCACACCCTTTGGAACGATCCGCAAACGCAGCGGCTGTTGGCCTTGCTGCGCGACATGTTCGACCAGGAGATCTTCGTCTTCGGCGACGCCGGCTTCGTCGATCTGGCGGAGCTCGTTCAAGAGGTCGCCTGCGAGACGGTGTACGACCCGGCCGTGGCGCAACTGCTGGGCGCGCCCTCTCAACCGGGGCGCAATCCGTATCGCGATAGGCTCGTGGCCGCGCTGGCCTCGCGGGCGGATCGGATCAAGCTCCCGAACGTGGTCGTGGGGTTCAAGGTGCGCGACGTGCCCCGGGCGGTCGAGCACGTGGGCAAGATCGAATTGTCGCTCGGCGGCCTGTGCTGGTCCGTGCCCGAGCTGCGCGGGCGGATGGGACGCGCCCAGGTGGGCGACGCCACGTTCGTCACGCTCACGCTCGACGGCAAGCTGCTGCCGCTAGGCAATGCACCGGCGCAGGCCGACGAGAAGACCACGCCCGAGCGGCGTCTGGTCGAGGCCGTGCGGAACCTCCGGCTCGTGGTGGCCGTGGGCGTCAAGGGCGACTACCTCTTGGTCTCCGTCGGCTCGTCGCTCGACGTGCTGGCCGGCTTGGGCCAGGGCGCGTCGCTGGCCGACCGCGAGGAGCTGAAACGCTTGCGGTCGATGACCGGCGTGTGCACGTCGGTGAGCTATTGCAGTCAGGCCCTGCGCGGACAGATCCACGCCGGCCCCCGGCACGTCGCCGCGCTGGCGGCCGCCGCGCGGGAGCATTTGTCCGCCGCCCCGCTCGATCCCCCAACGCGGGAACGGCTCCACCGCGACCTGGGCCTGCTGGCCGAGGACGTCGCCGCGGGGTTGCGCAAGCCGGGTGCGATCGTGAGCGTGTCGCGTTGGACCGACCGCGGCGTCGAGTGGTACACGTTCGACTACGGCGAACACCCCTGGCGCGACGGCTATCGGCCCTTTGACCTGTTGGACCATCTGGGCGGCGACCCACTAGTGGTGATGAGCTACCGCAGCGCGTGGACGCCCGGCCGGCACGACGCCTGGGTGAAGTGGCTCGACGTGGCCTACGGCTATTTCGACGACTACGCGCTGTGGCAATTGGACCCGCCGTGGCGGAAGCACTGCCGCGTGGCGGCGGCCATGCTGAGGGCGGCGTTGCGGCAGGCGAACACCGTGGCCCGCGAGGTCGTGGGACCCACGCTGGCCGATGGACAGATCGCGCTGGTGGTCACGGCCGAGCCCGCGCCGGGCGGAGCGGGTCGGGAATTGCAGCCGGCCCTGGTGCTCGATTCGGGCGCCGCCGATCGGCTTCGCAAAGCCTACGAGCAGGTCTGGCTGCTGTATGAAGAAACCGCCGACGCCCTGGCCGACGTTCCGCCGGATCAGTTCGCCGCGAAGATGCCGGCGCCGACGGACGCCCCGCCGTCCGGACCGTGGGTTCGGACGGATCGCGTCTGGGTGCTGGCCTCGACGCCGCGGCAGGCGCAGCGGCTCGCGGCCGACACGCCGCCGAAGGCCGCCACGTTGCCGGCGGATCCAAAACGCCCGCAGGCAACGCTCGCGTACGTCAATTGGGCCGGCCTGGTCGAGCTGGCCGCGCCGGCCGTGCGGGACGCCGCTCGGGACCTCGTTCGGCGACTCGGCGTCGCTCAGGCCGATGAAGCCCTCGTTCTCGAACACGTCGACACGCTGCTTGCATGCGCCCAGGCGCTCCGCTCGGTCACCCGCGAGGTCTATGTCGAGGACGGCGCGTTGGTTACGCACACGGTCTGGGAGGTCCGCGACGTGAAGTAGGCGACCGGCCCCCTTGCTTGGCGGATTGAAATGTCACCCCGGGGAGTTAATAATAGGGGTGGCGCTTCCGTGGGTCGAGCCGATCTCGTCGAACGACCCCGCGCCGTCGGGCGGAGGATTCGCACCCTTGAGTTGAGTCTTCTCGATCTCCGCCGCGGAGGACATCCACGATGCGCAAGCCATGGGCACTCTGGGGCCGCCCCCCGCTCCGTCGCGGCGGGCCGCGAGCCTCGCTTCAGGGCTTGCGCGGCACGCGCCCGGCGGCGGGCGGTCGGCTTCTGCGCTGCGAGGCGCTCGAGGACCGACGGTTATTGACCGCCTACACGGTGAACTCCCTGGCCGACGTGGTGGCCCTCGACGGCGTCATCACCCTCCGCGAAGCCCTCGAGGCGGCCAACACGAACGCCCCCGTGTGCGACGCCCCGGCGGGCAGCGCGACGCAGGACGACGCGATCCAATTCGCCCGCGATATCTCCGGCGGCGCCATCGTTCTCGGCGGGGCGCCGCTGGAAATCGCGGGCAACGTGGCGATCAACGGCCCCGGAGCCGGCTCGCTCCGGATCGATGCAAATCATCAAAGCGGCGTCTTTTCCGTTGGCTCCGGGCTTCACGTGTCGATTGTCGGTCTTTCGATCGCCGGCGGCGCATCCACCCTTGGCGCCGGGATCTATAACAGTCCAGGAACGACCCTGCACGTGGTCTACGTGAACCTCGTGGACAACGTGGCGGATCGCGGCGGCGGCATATTCAACAATCGCGGCGATCTGAACGTCGCCTTTTCCGCGTTCTCCGGTAACTCCGCCGCGGAGGGCGGCGGGATCTTCAATGCCGGCGAGTCCGCCCATTCGACCGTGACGAGAACCGGTTTTTCCGGTAATTCGGCCGGCCGCGGCGGCGGAATCGTCAACGAGCTCGGAACGCTGGACGTGGACGACTCCACCTTCTGGGAGAACTCCGCGTCGGACGACGGCGGCGGCGCAATCTGGATCGGCGGCGGCGCCACGATCGTCGCCGAGTCAACCTTCCTCGGAAACTCCGCCTCCGGCGCGCAGGGCAACGGCGGCGCCGTCGGCTGCGCCGAGGACGTCGCCTCCGGCACGCTGGCCATCGTCGACTCCACGTTCGAAAGCAACACCGCCTCCGCCTCGGGAGGCGCCGTCTACAACCGGCGGCCCATCGCCGCGACCATTGTCGCTTCCCCCTTCCTCGACAACTCCGCCGGTCTCGACGGCGGCGCCATCGCCAACGCGGGCGCGCTGAGCGTCTCCAACTCGCTCATCGCGGGCAACTCGGCCGGCCGCGGCGGCGGGCTCTACAACGACGGCTTCGGTACGATGAGCGTCGCCGGCGCCACGATCTCACACAACACCGCCGACCTCGGCGGCGGCGTCTTCGGCGATATGCACGGCACGCTCGCCATCGCGGATTCCACCATCACGGATAACACGGCCAACGAACACGGCGGCGGGATCTATAATTACCATCTCGGCACGATGAGCCTGGCCGATTCCACGGTCGCGCATAACACCGCGGGTGGAAGCGGCGGCGGCGCGTTCAACTCCGGCACGCTCGGCCTGACTCGCGCGACCCTGACCGACAACGCGGCGGCCAGCGGCGGCGCCCTGCGCAACGACGGATTCGGCGCGCTGAGCCTCGTCGGATCGACCCTCGCCCGCAACAACGCCCAAACCGACGGCGGCGCCATCCACAACGCCTGGACGCTCGCCGTCGCGGACTGCACAATCGAGAACAACACGGCCGCCAGCGGCGGCGCCATCGCGAACGCCGGCACGCTCTCCATCGCCAACTCCACCCTCGCTGGCAATTCGGCCCAGCTCGGCGGCGCAATCGCCAACCGCGCCTACGCCACGCTGACCGTGACGTTCTCGACATTCCAGGGCAATGCCGCCGAGGGCTACGGCGGCGCGATCGACAGCTTCCACGGCGCGACGAACGTCATCAGCTCCATCCTGGTGGGCAATACAGCCGCCGAGGGCGGCGCCGTGTCGAACCGCGCGTACGGCGTCCTGCGCATCACCAATTCGACGCTCGCTGGCAACCAAGCCGACCTCGGCGGCGGCATCTGCAACTCCACCGCCAGCACGCTCTTGGCCATGAATTCGATCCTCGCCGGCAACGAGGCGACATACTTCGCGAATCTGTGCGGAGAGCTGACTGAGCCGAGCACGGGGAACCTCATCGATCTCGATCCGCGGTTCGTCCGCGATCCGTCCGACGGTGGCGACGGCTGGGGAGACGATCCGGCAACGCCCGGCGTGGACGAATCGGCCAACGACGACTACGGCGACTTGCACGTCGCCAGCGGTAGCGCGGCGATCAACGCCGGCAGCAACGCGTGGGCCCTGGACGCCAGCGGCAATCCGCTGGCGGTCGATTGGGACAACCGGCCGCGGATAATCCACGTGACCGTGGACGCCGGCGTGTACGAATACGGCGTGATTGGCGACGCCAACGGCGACGATCTCGTCGACGCTTTGGACGCCGCGGTGCTGGCGTCGCACTGGCTCAAACCCGGCGCGTTCACCTGGGACGATGGCGACTTCAACGGCGACGGCCGCGTCGACGAACTCGACCTGGCGATCCTCGCGGCCAACTGGTCGCCGCCGGGCGGAGACGCGGCGACGACCGGCGAGGAACTTGACGCCCGGTTCGTGGGGCCAAGGCAACGTTCCGACGCGAATGCGAAGCCTCGCCGACTCTCGCCGCTGCGAAGCGTTCCGCCGGACGAGGCTGGTTCGGCCGCGCCGGCCTCCACGCGCGCCAATGCGGCGGACGATACGGCGGACGCCGATGCCTCGACGGCCGATAACGTGCCGACCGTCGTGCCGGCGGACCAGGATCGTCTTCGCGATCAGGTCCTTGCCCAAGCGCGCGGCGATCTAGCGTCGCTCGATCCGCGCCTGGCGTGGTCGCTAGGCGAACTCGATTCCCGCGCGGCGCGCCGGCCTTCACCGACCAGGCGCACCTTGCTCCGACCCGCTATCGACCCCATCCTCGTCGGGTTGGACTGAACGCCACCGCGATCGGCCGCCTTGCGCGCCACCGGCTCTGCCAGTGCGCGCAACCGGGTATCACAGGGCACTGGCAAAGCCATTGGCGCCCACACCCTGGCAAAGCCAGTGGCACACGTGCATCAATACTCCCGCTTGACGCTGATGCCGGGCATGGGCACGGGGTATTTGCCGTCGGGGCCTGCCACGAGCGGGGCGGGACCATCCGGCGCGAGCTTGTCGACGTCCGGGGCAAACTCGTGGTCGCTGTTGAGGATGTCGTCGTACGTGATGATCCGGCCCGTGTGCGCGGCCATCCGGCCCATCGACGTGACCAGGCTCGCCTCGGCGCCGCGCTTCGCCTCGTTGTAGGGCTTGTCCTGGCGGATGGCGTCAATCAGGTGATTCCATTCGAGCTGGTACGGACTCGGCTCCGTCCCCGGGAAGGCCCAGGTCATCTCCTTCCGCGTGAAGTTCTGGCCGCTGTACATGCGGCACTTGGTGGGCGTGTGCGCGGCCGTGGAAATCACCGCCGAGCCCTTCGTGCCGTGCGCGTAGCTGGCGAATTCCTCGTGGCAGCCGACCATGTACCGACCGTACAGGAAGAGCTTCGTGCCGTCGGCGAACGTGTATTCGGTCGCGTAGTTGTCGAAGTTCTGATCGACCGCGTCGCCCCGGTAGTGACGCCCGCCGGTGGCCTGGGCGCGAACCGGCCAGGCGTCCTTCATCCAGCAGCATTCGTCGATGTTGTGGATCAGGAAATCGCTGTAGCATCCGCCGCTGGCCCAAAGGAACCCGTGAAACCGGCGGATCTGATAGAGCACGTCGCTGATGCCGTCGGGCTTCGGAGCGACGAACGCCGAGCCGACCGGCGGGTGCATGCGATACGCCCGCAGCGTCAGGATATCGCCGATCTGGCCGCCCTTGATCCGATCGTACAGCTCGCCCCGCGCCTTGCAGTGGCGGCACATCAATCCCACGCCCACCTTGAGGTTCTTCTTGACCGACTCCTCGGCCAGGGCCAAGAGTTTGCGGGTCGAGGGGCCATCGACCGTGACCGGCTTCTCCATGAAGACGTTCAGGCCCTTGGAAATGGCGTAGCCGAAATGCACCCAGCGGAACGCCGGCGGGGTGGCCATGATCACCACGTCGCCCGGCTTCAAACAGTCCATCGCCTTCTGGTACGCGTCGAATCCAACGAACCGGCGATCCTCCGGCACGTCGATCTTGTCGCCAAGACCCTGCTTCAGATGGCCGTAGCTGCCGGCCACCCGGTCCTCGAAGACGTCGGCCATGGCCACGAGCTGGATCGGCCCGCCGCCGACGCGCATCGCGTCGGCCGCCGCGCCGGTGCCCCGGCCGCCGCAGCCGACCAATGCCAGACGGATCGTGTTGTCCTCGGCCGCGTGAACCCGCGGGACCATCACCCCCGCCAACGCCGACGCGGCGGCGATCCGGCCGGTGCTCTTCAAAAACGCGCGACGCGAACTCGTGCTGTCTTGCGAATGACTCATGGCGGGTCCTCTCGGGTTGATCGTTGGGGAAGGAAGACGGCGGGTCGGACGGGCAGGGGATTCCCCCCGCAACCCTCTATTGTCGTCGTCGCCGGGCGTCATGCAAGCGACTGGCGCCGCTTTGGACCATCTTGTAGGTGGAATCATGCCATCTTGATGGGTGGCACGCTCTGAGCGTAGCAAAGGGCGTGGCGAATCCCCGTAGTCGGCAACCACGGCCTTCTCCACGCTCAGACCGTGCCGCCCCCCCGCCCCTCGCGCGTGTGCCACTGGCTTTGCCAGTGTCGAAGATGCCGCGACTCACGCACTGGCAGAGCCAGTGGCACTCAATCGGCGCGCCGGAGACCGTGCCACCGACCGCCCCACGTCTCACGTCTCGGCCTCGAGGATCCGGAAGTGCAGGCCCTTGATCGGCGCCCCGCCGTTGTGAAACAGGACGCCGCCGAAGGCGTAGTCCGACACGGCGACGTGCGTGTGGCCGAAGTAGACGTTCCGCAAGCCCGTCGAGGGGCCCTCGCCAATCTCCTCGAGGTAGCGGAGAATCCGCCGGGCGACGGTGCGCTTTCGCCGAGCCAGATGGACCACGGGCCGGTGGAGATGGCCCGACACGGCCAGGTCGTACAGCCGGCTCGCCGCGCGGCCGCGCTTCCGCTTGTGCAACCACAGCGCGCGACGATCCAGCAGCTTCTCGGCGGTCATCCGCCGATCGGCCACGTCGCCGTGCAGGAAGACCGCGCTGCCGAGCCGGACGTAGAACGGATACCACGACAGATTGGCCAGCCGATCGCGCAGATGGTCGAGCCGCTCGATGAACGAGGCGTGGTAGTCGTGGTTGCCCAGAACGAAGTGGAACCAGCAGTCCGGCCGGTCCATCGCCAGCTCGCGGAGCCAGTGGGCCGCGCGCGCGGCGGTCTCCTCGTGGCTGGCCATCGTGCTCCAGCGGAAGTCGAAGATGTCGCCGCCCAGGACAAACCGCTCCGCGCCGGCCGCCTTGGCGAGAATCTCGTCCCGGTACCGGTGCTCCTGCGACCGGTTCGAGAACAGGTGCAGGTCCGAGACAAAGTACGTCTTCTTCTGGGACGTCATGTGGCCCGCGCCGGCGCAAATCGGAAATGCTCGCTCTGTCGGAACCATGCCAGGGGATTCTCGTACACCAGGCGCCGAATGAGCGAATCGGGATGACCGCGCCGCCGCATGGTCGCGATGAATTCCGGCACGGCCAGCGGATTCGACGGCCCCCAGTCCGCCGACGAGTTGACCAGCAGACGCTCCGGGCCATACATCTCGACCATGTCGGCCGTTCGCTCGGGCGTGGCCTTCGTGGTGGGATACAGCGTCACGCCGGCCCAATAGCCGGACTCGAGCGCCAGCCGGATCGTGTGCTCCTCGCAGTGGTCGATGCACACCCGGGCCGGGTCCACGCGCCGGTCGTCGGCAAGGACGTCCAAAATCATCCGCGTGCCCTTGTATTTGTCCTCCAGGTGCGGCGTGTGGAAGAGCATCATCTGGCTCGATGCCAGCGCCGCGTCGATGAGCCCCAGGAGCGTCGTCACCTCGTTGCGGGTACACTTGTGCAGCCCGATCTCGCCGACGCCGAGCACGTTGGGGCGCTCGAGAAAGGCGGGCAACTCGGCGATCACCTCGCGGGCGAAGCCGACATTCTCCGCTTCCTTGGCGTTGAGCCCCATCCAGGCGTAGTGCTCGATGCCCGCGGCGGCGCAGCGCTTCGGCTCCCATTCGGTCAACTGGCGGAAGTAGTCGTGGAAGCTATTCACCCCGCCGCGGTCGTAGCCCATCCAAAAGGCCGGCTCGCCCACCACGACGCAGCCCATCTTGGCCATGAGGGCCAGATCGTCCGTGGTCCGCGACGCGACGTGGATGTGGGGATCGAAGAAGTCCATCGGTTGGGGTCCTTCACGAAAGTTGGATCGGTGTCGTTCGTTGCGAAGCCGCGAGCGGCTGGTTAACCGCGCGGCGTCTTGGCCCGCCACTCGGGGTCGTAGGGGAGCGAGAAGGCCGCGAGCACCGCTTCCGCGCGGTTCGGCTCCGGGGAATTGAGCACGGCCAAACCGTGGGCGATCTGCTCCCGGCGTGGATCCGCCGCCGGCAGGCCGCTGGCCCGGTCGATCCGGTCCAGCGCCGCCGCCAGATCGATCAACCTCGCTCGCAAGGGCAGGAATTCCCGGTCAAGGACACCCGACGTAGCCGCATTGGCCATGACCTCACCTCCTAAACGGATGCCGTGTTTCTCCGCACACGCCGCATTTGCGCATTTTTCCCGCCTGGAATCAACCCGACCCGTTCGCTCTTCCCAACATGGGGCATGACATAACCCAGTCGTGTTGCCGACTGCGGCCACGGAGTGGATAAACCCGGACGTTCCGGGACGCCCACGCGGTCACCCTCCCCGAGAAGCTGATATTGCACGACGAGGCAAACCAAAGGGGGTTGGATTGGGTAGTGTGCGCAATTTGAATCACCTATATCGCTTGGAATAGAGGCAATTGCCTGCAAATCCGATACCACCGGAAGAGTCGGATTCTCCGAGGCGGGAGGGGTGCGCGACGTGAGCGACCACCTGGCGGCCACCATCGACGTCCTGGCGACGACCGAAAACGAAGCGGCCGTGGACGTATTGATCGCGGCGCTGGACTCGCGCTGGCAGATGATTCGGGACAAGGCCCTTTGGGCCCTTTTGACCCGGCGCAACGCGGCGGGGCATCGCGAGGTGATCCGGCGACTCCACCAGTTGGACGCGGCGGGCCAAGCGGCCGTGGCCCAATGCCGCGGGCGGATGGGCCGCGCCCTGCGCGACGCCCTGTTGAGCCCCGACGAGCAGACGTGCGCCAACGGTTGTCAGGTGGCCGTCTGGCTCGACGAGTTCGACCTCATCCCCACGTTGCTCAACGCCTTGGGCGATCCGTTCAATCCCAACGGTCCACGTCTGGGCGCAACCCTGCTGCGACTTATCGACATCTTCTGGGACGAACTGTCCGCCGCTTCCGACGACGGACAACGGCGCCGCGATCCACGCATGATCCGCGCCTCCCTGTTGACCGCCCTGGAATCGTCCGTGAGCCGATTCGGCCAACACCGGCGGCGGGAGCCGATCGAGGCGTTCCTGACCTTGGCCGACTGCGCGAACCTCGCGTTGCGCCAGATCCTCGACGATCCATACGATCCCGCGTTCGTCGTCATGGTGGACGTTCTATCCAAGAGCAGCCGGCCGGGCGTGATCCAGTTGCTGCTCGGCGGCCTGGAGGAGCCCGGCGTGTGTTCCACCATGCTCTCGGTCATCGGCAAGCGGTACGACCTGCCGTTCGTGCGGTTGCTGATGACGAGGATTGGGCGCGCGCCCGCCGAGGCGGTGTCGCGGAACCTGAAGCGGATCGAGTCGATCGCCTGGCTCGCCAACGCGCCGGCCGTTCTCGTGGAATTGGACGGCGACGGCCAGGCGGCCGCCGTGCAATTCGTGGTTCGATCGAACGTCTCCCGCCGCCAAGCCTTCGCCGTGATCGAGCACCTCCTGATCTACGGCAAGCTCGAGGGCCGCCGCGCGGCCGCCGCGGCGCTGGCCGAATTCAGCGGCGTGGAGGCCAACGACCTGGCCGTTCGCGCGCTGGCCGACGACGACGCCATCGTGCAGGCGGAAGTCATTCCACGGCTGCGCGGGCGGGGTATTCCCGGCGTGCTGGAGCGCCTGCTCGAATTGCTCGACAGCCCGCACGAGATCGTCCGCCGCGCCATTCGCGAAAGCCTTGAAGAATTCAGTTTCGACCGGTTTGTCGGGATCTTCGATCTTCTGGACGAATCCGCCCGCCAACACACCGGTCAACTGGTCAAGCGGATCGACCCGACGACCGTCCCGCGGCTTCGCGGGGAGTTTCATTCCGAGCTGCGCACGCGCCGATTGCGCGCCCTCAGGATCGTGGTGGTGCTGGACGTCCTGGAGGAGGTGGAGCGGGACGTGATTGCCGTGCTCCGGCGCGATCCGGACCACCTGGTCCGCATCGAGGCCGTGGACGTTCTGAGCCAATCGCCGTCGCGCGCCGCGGGTCGGGCGCTGCGCAGGGCGTTGTCCGACCGCTCCACCGCGGTCCGCGAGGCCGCGCGCCGGGCCCTGGAGGAGCGCGCCGCCGCCGAAAACCCCGAGACCAGTCTGCCATGACCACGTTCGCGAGACTTGCCGCGTTGGCGCGGATCGAGTGGGATTCCGAGGCGATCCGCCGCAGCGCCCGCCACCCCACAACCTTCAATGCGCGCGACTGGATGATCGTGATCGCGATCATGGCCGCGCTCCTTGTGGGCATGATGATCTGGTCGTGGTACGTCGACCGGCGAAACCGGTCCCGCCCGTACAACAGCCCTCTTTGGCTCTTCTGGACTCTCTGCCGCGCCCATCGGCTCCGTTGGTCCGAATGCTGGGCGCTTTGGCAATTGGCTCGACATCAAGGACTCGACCAACCGGCTCGGCTCTTTCTCGAGCCGGAACGCTTCAACACGCCCAATCTCACGCTCGCGTTGTGTCAAAAGGGCTCGCCGGTGGACGCGATCCGTTTCATGCTCTTTGCCGACCTTCGGCCGAACACCGCGGCGTCGAGCGGGCCGGCGACCGCGATCCCGCCGCCGGAACCCTCGGCAGCCGCCCCGAGCTTGGCGACGCCCCGGCTCGACGTGCCTCCCTGGCCCGGCCGGCCCGGCGCGCGGCCACGCGATTGACCGCGAACCATCCGTCCTCGCGCGCCAATCGCGCGACGCGAGGGAATATCTCGCCGGACTCGCGGATCATACAGACGGGCGCTGAGTCTCGTTTCTCTAGCGAACCGGACGGAAACGGCCATGAGATACGTTGCGTGGTTTGCGCTGGGGGTATGCGCGTTGGGGTGTGGACAGGCGCCGGTGACCGGACGCGACGCCGTCACGCCGGACGCCGTGCTGGAACGGGTGGATTCCTCGATCCCGTCCACCGTCATCGGCCAGGTCAAATCGGACGATCCGTCTTCCGGGCCAGATCGCCACGTGCGGAAGATCGTCCACACGGCAACGTTGCACGTGGCCGTCGAGGAGTTCGACCCCGTGCCCGGCGCCGTCGCGGCCGTCGCGGATCGTTTCGGAGCATACGTGGCGCGCTCCGACGTGGACAACGCCTCACGCGCGGCGCGCCGCGGAACCTGGACGATCCGCGTGCCGGTCGATCGCTACGACGCATGCCTTGAGGCCCTGCGGCAACTGGGCGAGATCGACAACGAAAGCGCCGACTCGAAGGACGTCACCGAGGAGTTCTACGACCTTGACGTACGCATCCGCAACAAGAAGCGTCAGGAAGATCGCCTGGTGCGATTATTGGACGAGGCAACGGGCAAACTCGACGAGATCTTGTCCGTCGAACGCGAGCTGGCCCGCGTCCGCGGCGAAGTCGAGCAAATGGAGGGGCGCCTTCGCGTGCTCGCGGACCTGACCGCGCTGGCCACGATCCACCTGAACGTCCGCGAGATCCCAATCCACAAGACGCCGGATGTGCCCGGTTACGCGACGCGGGCGCGCCGGACGTTCCAGACGTCGCTCCATTGTCTGATCGACGCGTGCCAGGGTCTCTCGCTCCTGGTCGTCATGGTGTTGCCCTGGGTGGGGGTGCTGGCGGCTCTTGGTCTGGGGATCTGGGGCGCCGGTCGGATCGTCCGCCTCCTTCGACGATGACCCTCCTTGCCAGAAGGCCGCGAAGCGTGTTCAATGGCTCCAAGAAGTCTTGTCTTGGGGAGCGTTGGCGCCGGGGCGGTCTGCGGGAGGAGCATCCATGGGCGGATTGTACGGGGTCGTCTCCAAAACGGATTGCGTCCGCGATCTGTTCTTTGGCACCGACTACCATTCGCATCTTGGCACGGTCCGCGGCGGGTTGGCCGTGGGCAACAACCAGGGGCTGGTCCGCGTCATCAAGGACATCACCAACGCCCAGTTCCGAAGCAAGATCGAGGACGATCTGGCGCAGATGTCCGGCCCCATCGGCATCGGCGTCATCAGCGACTACGAGGATCAGCCGCTGATCATCGGATCGCATTTGGGCACGTACGCCCTGGCCACGGTCGGACGCATCGACAATCTCGACGCCCTGTCGGCCGCCGTGTTCAACAGCCGCAGCGCCCACTTCTCCGAGATGAGCGGCAACGCCGTCAATCCCACCGAACTGGTGGCCACCCTCATCAATCAGGAGAGCACGTTTGAAGACGGGATCCGCCGCGCCCAGCAGGTTATCGAGGGCTCGTGCTCGCTTTTGCTGCTTACGGGGGATTGCCTCTATGCCGCCCGCGATCGGCTGGGACGCACGCCGCTGGTGATTGGGCGCGGCGCGGACGGCTACGCGGTGACGCTCGAGACGTGCGCGCTTCCGAATCTGGGTTATGCATTGGAACGGTATTTGGGGCCCGGCGAAATCGCGCGCGTGACGGCCGAAGGCGCCGAAACGCTCGCGGGGCCCGGCGAGGCAATGCAGATCTGCGCGTTCCTTTGGGTCTACTACGGCTACCCCGCGTCGCACTACGAAGGCATCAACGTCGAAGTGGTCCGCAATCGCTGCGGCGCCGCCCTGGCCCGGGCCGATCGGTGCGAGGTGGACCTCGTGGCGGGCATTCCGGACTCGGGCACGGGGCACGCGATCGGCTACGCCAACGCCGCCGGCGTCCCGTACGGCCGGCCCTTCGTGAAATACACGCCCACCTGGCCCCGAAGCTTCATGCCACAAGATCAGCGCGTGCGCGACCTCGTCGCCCGAATGAAACTCATCCCCATCCCCGAGCTGATTCGCGACCGGCGGCTGTTGTTCTGCGAGGATTCGATCGTCCGCGGCACGCAACTACGCGACACGATCCGCCGGCTGTACGATTGCGGCGCGAAGGAAGTCCACATGCGGCCCGCCTGCCCGCCGCTGGTTTTCGGCTGCAAGTTCCTCAACTTCTCCCGGTCGAAGTCGGTCCTCGATCTGGCCGCCCGCAAGGCCATCAAGGAACTGGGCGACGGCGAGGACCAGTTGGCCGAGTACGCCGAGTCCGGCTCCGACCGCCACGCCGCCATGACCCAGCGCGTGCGCCAGAGCCTGGAAATCACGTCCCTGCAATACCAGACGCTTGGCGACCTCGTCTCCGCGATCGGCCTGCCGAAGGAGAAGCTCTGCACCTACTGTTGGGACGGCGCCACCTGCGCCACCTGCGCGGGCTGCGCGAATCGGTGACGGCGCGAAGCACCGCGGAGGGGACTGTCCCGATTTTCGCGGCGCAGAGGACTCGGTTCGTTGGAATGGCTGAATCGCCGCGAAAATGGGACTGTCCCCCTCCAGCCACACTTTGCATTGCTTCAAGGCGCGCCGCCCGCCGCGCTACACGTCCAGCACGTAGCCGGCGCGATACGTCGGCTTAACGATCTCGTCGAGCCACGCGGCGCCCTTGGCCTGCAGGTTCTCCGCGTCCCATTCGACCTTGTGCTGCGCCCGCAGGGCCAGATTGCCCAGCAAAATCGTCTCGGTCAGCGGGCCGGCGTAATCCGGGAAGTTCGACATGGCCGCCGGGCCGCCCTTGATCGCCCGGACCCATTCCTCGAAATGACCGGGCGACTTGTCGATCTCGACCTCGGGCTTGGTCACGTCGCCGATGATCTCGAACTCGGCGCCGTAGTCGTTCGGCGAAAACACCGTGCCCTTCTCGCCGATCACCATGCAGCCGCTCTCGGCCAGCTTGCGGCCGCCCACCAGATCGGTCGAGGGCAGCTTGCCGCCGTCGTACCACATCACCTTCACCGCCGGCCGCGCGTCGTTGGCCGGGAACTCAAACGTGATGATCGACCACTTCGGATAGGTCTCGTAGCGGTCGGCTTCCTTGGCGTAGTCGTCCCAGGTTTCCGCCTCGACCGAAACCGGATTGCGCAGATCCAGCGCGGCGAACGGCATGTTCATCGTGTGGCAGGCCATGTCGCCCAACGCGCCCGTGCCAAAATCCCAAAACCCCCGCCACGCGAACGGATGATAGCCGGGGCCATAAGGCCGCTCGCGGGCCGGGCCAAGCCACAGGTCCCACTCGATGTGCTCGGGGCAGGGGACCGATTCCGGACGCCCGCCGCCTTGCGGCCAGATCGGCCGGTTCGTCCAAACGTGTACCTCGTTGACCGTGCCGATCATGCCGGCGCGGATCATCGCCGCGGCCTCGCGCAGCCCGTTCTCCGCCGTGCCCTGGTTACCCATCTGCGTGGCGACGCCCATTTCGCGGGCGACCTTGCCCATCAGCCGGGCTTCGTGGATCGTGTGCGTCAGCGGCTTCTGGCAGAAGCAGTGCTTGCCCATCCGCATGGCCATCAGCGCGGCGGCCGTGTGCGTGTGATCGGGCGTGCTCACCGTCACCGCGTCGATGCTCGGGCCCATCTCGTCGAGCATCTTGCGGAAGTCGGTGTAGGTCTTGGCCTTGGGAAAGCGGCGGGCGGTTCCCTCCAGACGCTTTTTGTCGACGTCGCAGATGGCGACCATGTCGCCGTGACGGCCTGCGTCCTCCGAGTCGCTGGAGCCCTTGCCGCCGATGCCGATGCTGGCCATCGCAATCCGGTCGTTGGGCGATTCCTCTTTCTTTTCATCCTGCGCGCGGGCGCCGGCGGCAACCCAGAAGCCGATGCCCGTGGCGGCCGAAGCCTGAAGAAACTGTCGACGCGAAGCCCGATCTGACATGGTGGCGCTCCTGAAAACCGTGAAAGGATGGATGGTGGTGGGAGGTCGAGGCGGGCGGCCCAGCAGGGGCCCTCTACACAGAATACCGATCCCGCCCGGCCCGTGCAAGCTGCGGCATCCCGGTAACATTCCCCCCACGGGCATGGAGCAACAGCGTGCTCCGACACCAAGGACGAAGGGTGCCACTTTCGGCTTGCCCAGCGGTGTGCGTATTCCGTTGCCTCGCGACAATTTATTCCGGCACGGCTGGACAAGCCAGCAGTGACACCCAACCGGCCTCCCATCACGCCAGCCCCTCGGGGGCCTTCCGTGGGGCGAACCCTTGCGATAGGTTGGGCAGATGATCCGGGAAGAGACCGACTTGTAGGAGGCGACTCCTGTCGCCGAAATGGGACTTCTTTTCGGCAATCGGCGACAGGAGTCGCCTCCCACAGCCCCAGTAGCCCGATCACGGGAAGCGTCTGGGCAGATCCTTTTGGCTTCAATCACGGAGCAAACGCGCAATGAACCGTTGGATACAACTGGCGGTCGTCCTGGCACTGGTGGGCACTCTGGGCTGCGGGGCGCCCGAAGGGAACAAGCCGAAATCCGCCGACAAGTCGGGCGCTGCCGCGACGACCGCGACGGAAGAGCCATCGACCCAGCCCGCGGCAAATGCCGATCAGCCGGCCCCGCCCGCCGCCGCGCCCGAAGCGGTGCCCGCGCCGGAGATCAAACCGGAGGCGAAACCAGAGCCGAAGCCCGAGCCGCCGGTCGTCTTGGCCCCGCCCGACTCGCCCGAGGTCAAAAAGGCCCTCGACCGAATCCGGGAACTCGGCGGCAAAGTGGTACAGGATGCCGCGGGTCGCGTGACCGAGGTGAACCTCGATCTCTGCGCGACGACCAACGACGACTTGGCCACGCTGGCGGCCCTCAAGGACCTCCAGAAGCTGCTCGTCTGGGGCGCCGAGATCACCGATGACGGCGTCGCCAAGCTCACCGCGCTACCGGGCCTGGTCGATATCACGCTCTACAACACGGACGCCAGCGACCGAGGCGTGGCCGAATTGGCCAAGATGGCGTCGCTCAAAAGCGTGAACCTCCGCCGGACGACCAAGCTCACCGACGCCAGCCTGGCCGAGATCTGCAAGCTGCCCAATCTGCAATACCTGCACCTGCTGTACAACAACATCACCGACGCCGGCCTGGCCCACGTCAAACAGGCCAAAAAGCTCCGCCTGCTCGACCTGCGCGGCTGCATGATGGTCACCGACGCCGGCATGGAGCACGTCAAGGAACTGCCCGAATTGAAGGTGCTCAAGCTCCGCTCGTCGATCAGCGACGACGGCCTGGCCCAACTGGCCGGCATGTCCAAGCTGGTCACGCTGAACCTGGAAGACACCGAGGTTGGCGACGAGGGTCTGGCCCATCTCAAGGGCCTTACCGGACTGAAGGAATTGAGCCTCTTCCGCTCGTACGTCACCGACGACGGATTCAAACACCTGGCCGACCTGGTGAACCTGGAGACGTTGGAGCTGCGCGATATTCCCATCACCGGGGCGGCCTTGGTCCCGTTGGTCGGCGCGAAGAACCTTCGCACGCTCGATATGAGCGAAACCATGGCCGACGACAACGCCCTGGCGCAGCTTTCAAACTTCCCCAAGCTCCGCCGGCTCGACCTGTGGCACACGAAGATCACCGACGCGGGCCTCGCGCATCTGGCGAAGCTCGCCGAGCTGGAATACCTCTCGCTGATCGACGACCGCATCACCGACGCCGGCGTCGCCCACCTGGCCGGACTGGCCAAGCTCCAAACCCTCGAGCTCGAAAAGAACCCCGTGACCGACGCCAGCGTGGAGCCCCTGTCCGGCCTGAAGAGCCTCAAGTCGCTCAACCTCCGCCAAACCCAGCTCACCGACGCCGGCCTGAAGAAGCTCCAAGAGGCTTTGCCGGGGTGCAAGATCACGCGGTAAGGCGCGAGTTGGTAAAGAGTGTGGCGTTTTTGGTACCATGTTCACGCTTGTCGTGGGCATGTTCTCCTGAGACGTGCAGTGCGTGGGCATGACCCTCACTCCTTCACCGCCTCCTCCCCCTTCCACGCCTTCAACGCCGCCGCCTCGGCTTCGGCGGAGGGGTCGGCTAGGTGGGTGCGGCCTTGGCTCGTCTGCTCCTGGGTTCGATACCAGTCGAGGGTGTCTTCCAGGGTCTCCACCACGGGGCGGAATTTCAACCCGGCCCCAACGGCCTTGGCGTTGCTCCAGGTGTGCATGCCTTGGCCGCCGCCTTCGTTGGCGACCCAGATGGGAAATCCCGGGCCGCCGTTTTTTGAGAGGAACGCGGCGGGGAGCCACGCGACGCGGCTCTCGGCGGGAGCGAGTTTCAGGCACGCCTCGATCATCTGGCCCCAACGCATCGGTTTCTCGGGTCCGCAGGCGTTGAACACGCCATGCGTGCGGTTCTCCGCGAGTGTCACGAGCCACGCCCCCAGATCGCGGACGTCGATGATCTGGACGAGATCGGAGGGCGACCCCGGCACGGCGATCTCGCCGCCCCGGCTGAAGCGCACGGGCCAGTAGGTGAAGCGGCCCGAGGGATCGTCCGGCCCCACGATGAACCCGGGGCGAACGATCGTCACCCGGCCGGGCATCGCCTTCTGGGCCGCCTGCTCGCAAAGCGCCTTGAGCGGGCCGTAGTTCTCAAAGTGCTCGCCCATCGTCTCCAACGTGGGATCCGCCATCGTGGCCAGCGGCGCGGATTCATCGCCGCCGACCGGGTTAGGCACGCCGTAGGCCGAGATCGTGCTAATGAGGATGTACTGTTTGCAGCGATCGGCCAGAAGCCCCGCGGAGGCCGCGACCATGCGCGGGAAGTAGGCGCTGTTGTCGATGACGACGTCCCACTCGCCTTTCTCCAGCACCTTGAGCCCTTCACCCTTCTTGGGATCGCGGTCGCCGTGGAGCTTTTCCACCTGGGGAAAGAGGTCCGGGCGAGTCTTCCCGCGGTTGAACATCGTCACCTTATGGCCGCGGGCCAGGGCGTATTCGATGGTGGCCGGCCCAAGGAAGCCCGTGCCGCCTAGCACGAGGATTCGCAGAGGCCGGTCCGGCGGAGTCGGCGGCTGCCCGTGGGCGATGGAGAACGAGATTGCCAAGACTGCCAGCGCGGCCACGATGCATCGGTGGGTGTGAGACATGGTATCTCCGAGAACATTGTGAGGGGGGCGACTTCCCATTATAATACAATGCCGCGTCGGCCTCCGTCTCCCGCCCGCCCCCCCGGAACCCCATGAGCCCCTCTCCCCTTCGCGCCATCGCACATCCGTTGGAGCGCGTGCTGAAGGTCCGGCCGGGCGAAGGGGCGGTGCTCGCGCTGGCCGCGAGCTACTTCTTTTTTCTCATGTTGGGCTACTACTTGCTTCGGCCCCTGCGCGAGGCCCTGGGCATTGCCCAGGGCGCGGACCGGCTGCCCTGGCTGATGACGGCCACGATGGTCGTGATGCTCCTGGTCAATCCCGCCTTCTCCGCGTTCGTCTCGCGCCTGCCCCGGCGGCGCTTCATTCCGCTGGCGTATCGGTTCTTCGCGCTGAACCTGCTGGTCTTCTTCGCGCTGTTCCATCTGCTTCCAGGCCGCGGCGGCGCGGCGTTGGGCTACGTGTTCTATGTGTGGATGAGCGTCTACAACCTGTTCGTCGTGAGCGTCTTCTGGGCGTTCATGGCCGACACGTTCGACGAGGAGCAAGGCAAACGACTGTTCGGCATCGTCTCGGTGGGCGGCTCGCTCGGAGCGATCGCCGGCGCCGCCGTCACGGAAACCGTGAGCCGGGAGGGCGTCTTCGGCCTCTCCGAACGCGCCTCGGCCGGCGTTCTGATTCTGGCGGCCGCGGTATTCCTGGAAGCGGCCGCCCGGTGCGTGGGCGCTCTGGCCCGCCGGCTCCAATTGAGCGATCGCGCCGGCGGCCCGCGCGAACCCGGCCCCGGCGCGCTTGAAGGCTTGCGGCTGATCGCCGGCTCGCGTTTTCTCGCCCTGCTTTGCGCCTTCATTCTGCTTTCTTCGTTGGTGAGCACAATCCTCTACCTGGAGCAGGGGGCGATCATCGCCGACGCCTTCCCCAGCGAGTCGGCGCGGACCGCCGCCTTCGCGAGGATCGATTTCTGGACGAACGTCCTGACCCTCGCGACGCAGCTCTTCCTCACGGAACGCCTCATCCGGGTGTTCGGCCTGCGCGCGATGCTGGCCCTGCTCCCGGCGATTTCGATCCTGGGACTCGGCGCGCTTTGGGTCTGGCCCAGTTTCGCCGTCCTGGTGGTTCTTCAGACGTTGCGCCGCGGCCTGCACTACGCCGTGGATCGCCCGGTGCGTGAAATCCTCTACATCCCTCTGGGACCAGGCGAGAAGTACAAATCGAAGCCGTTCATCGACACCTTCATCTACCGAAGCGGCGACATGCTCGGCGCCTGGTCGCCGGCCTTGCTCTCGATGCTGAGCCTGCCGGTGGGCGCGGCCGCCGTGGCTTTTTCCACCCTCTGGCTTTTGGGGGCCCTGAAGCTAGGCGCCCTCCACGAGCGAATGAGACGGTCGCTTTCCTTGTGAACAAGAGATCGCGCCCCGCGGTCCGTTTGGAACAATCCGGTATCCGTCGGAGAGAGTTCCATCCCGCGCCGCATAGCGCAAACGGACTGGTCTTTATCCATTCCGCACACAATCAGGGGCATTCATTAGGGCCTTGGGCGCGGCATCCGTCGATGGGAATGGATTCTCCCGAATCGGCCTTTTTATCTTGACATGCGGTTCGGCACGCCGTTAGGCTAATGCGGGAGGGGCGCATTGCACACCCGGGATGGTTTCGCGCCGCATCGCCCATGCGGGTGGATTACATGCCCAAAACGAATCAATACTACCGCTATCTTCCAATCAGCCCAAGGGACAGACAGTGGGGACTGTACGTGACCGGAGCCGGCTGGAGGAACGTCTCGCCGAACAGCCTTTATCCTCAACGCGACCACGTTCATCCGCCATCGCACGAGTTCCGTTGGCCCAGGGGTCGCAGCTTCCACGAATACGCCGTCGTCTATATTTCCGACGGCCAAGGCGAGTTTGAATCCAACGAGACGGGACGCTTGGGCGTTGGGCCCGGCGCCGCCTTCTTGTTGTTTCCCGACGTGTGGCACCGCTATCGACCCCTCCGAGACATCGGCTGGCGCGAATACTGGGTCACGTTCCATGGCGACATGGCCGAGCGGATGCGGCGCCATGGATTCATCTCGCCAGATACGCCCGTATTCGACGCCGGCGTGGACGACGAAATCCTCCGCGCGTTCACGGCGATTTTCGATCGGCTCGAATCCCAAACGGCGGGTTTCCAGCAGCTTATCGCCGCCGACACGCTTCGAATCCTCGCGGCAATCCTGGCCGCGCGACAGAATCGGCGGGCCGACGACCGTACCCGCGATCTGGTGCGCAGGGCACGCGCGTCCATTGAAGGACACACCGAGACGCTGCCGATGATCGAACACCTGGCGGACTCGCTCGGAGTCAGCGCGGGCCATCTCCGCCGCGTGTTCAAACAACACACCGGCCTGTCGCCCTACCAATACCATCTGCAGATGAAGATCGGCCGGGCAAAGATGATGCTGCGCGCGTCGGATCTGCCCATCAAACACATCGCTCAACAACTCGGCTTTCAAAACGTCCATCATTTCTCGAAGCTGTTCAAAAAGGTGGCCGCCGTGCCGCCCCATCGATGGCGCATCGGTTCGCAAAGGCCCATCTCGGAGTGACCGAGGTCCTCGGCGCGATCGCATGGGCGCGCGGACGCGGCGGCAACTCGCCAACACGCAAGAACAACCAGCGCCCCCGAGGGAACACCATGAACCATCGCCAGCGCGTCCTCACCGCCCTAAACCACGAGCGGCCGGATCGCTGCCCCATGCAGATCAGCTTCACGCCGGAATTCGCCCTCCGGCTGCGCCAACACATGGGCCTGGACGCCGGCGCCGGCCACAATCCACACGGCGGTGGAAACACCTACGATCTCGAGATCGCGCTCGACGAAGACATGCTTTTGACGTCGGTGGGCTGGGCGAACTGTTATTACCAGAAGAACGAGCCCTACACCGACGAGTGGGGCGTCGGCTGGCGGCCGTGCGCGTACACCACGCCCTTCGGCCAGGGCGTCTACACCGAGGTGGCCACCCATCCCCTCGCCGACGACAAGGCGATCGACGCCTATCGACCGCCCGACCCCAACCGCCCGGAACTCTATCTCGAGGCCGAGAGCCTGCTCACCCGGCACGGGGGCGAGTACTACATCGTGGGCGTCACGGTGACCACGATCTTCGAGACCGCCTGGGCCCTGCGGGGGCTGTCGCGCCTGCTGGTCGACTTCGTGGCGGATCCGGACCTCGCCCACCGCATTCTCGAGATTCCGCACCAATACCACCTGACCGCCGCCAAGCGACTCGCGCGGATGGGCGTCGACATGATCTGGATCGGCGACGACGTCGGCACGCAACACGGCATGATGATCTCGCCGGCCCATTGGCGGCAATTCCTGAAGCCGCGTCTGGCGACGTTCATCTCCGAGCTGAAGGCGATCAACCCGCGCGTCAAGGTGGCCTACCACTGCGACGGCGATCCGCGCGCGATCGTGCCCGAGCTGATCGATATCGGATTGGACGTCCTGAATCCGATCCAGCCGGCTTGCATGGATCCCGACGAGATCAAGCGGCTGTACGGCGATCGCCTCTGCTTTTGGGGTTCCCTCGACGAGCAGCACACCTTGCCCTTCGGCACGCCGGACGACGTCCGCCGCGAGGTGCTAGCGCGGTTGCGGACCATTGGCCGCGACGGCGGACTGATTCTCGGCCCCACGCACCACGTGCAGATGGACACGCCCATGGAGAACTTCCAGGCGATGGTGGACGCGATCGTCCATACGCCGTGCCGATGACAAACACGCGGACGTTGGAGCCCATACGTTCCCACCAATAAAAAAGCATATGAGGCAACTCACACGAGGGACACAACAATGAAGCGAATCACAACGATCCTTTTCGTCGCGGCCGCACTGCTGACCTTGCTGGCAAAGATGGCGTCCGCCGACGACAACGTCGCGTCCTGGCGAATCGGCGGCGACAATCTTCACGCGACGATCGACAAGTCCACGGGCCTGCCGACGGGCGTCCAAACGCGACACCGTCGCTGGCTGGCCGCTCCCGTCACGATGACCGTGAAACGCGAGACAACCGGCGCCGCGGCGACACCGGCCGAGGGTTCGGCCATGGACGATTCCACGGTCCGCGCATCGCTTCCGCCCCTGGACCTGATAGTCTCATCCCGATGGTCGCGGGACCGCGATTGGTTGGTTTGGGATCTGGACTTCACCGGCCAGACGCGGCGCACCGGGCATGAGATCGTCCTCGAGCTGCCCGTGCTCGAGCCGTCCCTTCGCGTCTTCACGCCGAGCGATCGCGGCGTGCTCGACCTGGCGATGCATCCCACGTTCAAACCCTGTCGCTACGGCGCCTACCGATGGGGCGCGCCCGACGGCCACGCCTACGTATTGCCCTTGGTGAGCGTCTTCGACCCGGCCAGCGACGGCGCCTTGACCATTGCCTTGCCGCCGGACGCCAATATCCCGCACATGCAGGTCGAGTGGAAGGACGCGCGCACGTTGCGGCTCACCTTCGGGCATCGCGGCATGGGGGGCGGCAAACCATCGCCGCTGCGGATCCTTTTCACCACGCATCCGGCGGATTACCGCGGCGCGCTGGCGGCCTACGCGGGCCGGTATCCCGCGTATTTCGAGCCGCCGATGCCCTGCGGCGATTACGAAGGCGCGTTCTGGTATCACCACATCCAGCAGCGCCCCGATTTCGCGGAAATGGAACGCCAGAACGTGCGTTTCATCTGGTCGTCGTTTTGGTTCACCCACCTTGGCCAGTACCTGCCCGACGAGAAGGAGTGGTTTCCATGGACCTACGCGAAGTTGTGGAAGCTCGGCGAGACGATGAGCGATCGGCGGATTAACGATTTTATCGCCGAGATGCACCGGCACGGAATCGCGATGTACGCCTATTTCAACGTCACCGAATACGGCGGGACCGGCGGCAAGAGCGGCGACCCGGCCGAGGCGCAGCGCATCCTCAAGGAGCGTTTCGCCGATGCCTTGATGAAGGACGCCCAAGGCAAGCCCATTCCGACCTGGGAGGGCGCCGTGGCGATGAACGCCCGTCGGCAGTACGCCCTGCAACCCTTCCTGCGGGAGCAGATCCGTCGCCACATCGATCGGCTGCCCGATTTCGACGGGTTCATGATCGACCGGTTGGACTGGGGAAGCCTTATCGACTACGGCCACGACGACGGGCTGACGATGATCGGCGACCGGCCCGCCGACAACATGGCCGGCGCGGTGGCCGAAGCCGTCCAAGAGGTCTGCCGACTCAGCCACGCCGCCGGGAAGCGGGTGTTCGTCAACCAGTTTTGGCGCGTTGAATTGCTCCGCGACGTGGACGGTTCGTGTCACGAGTCCGACTATTTGGCGCAACGCTATTTGATTCCGCTTCGTCCGGCGTCGGCGTGGCACCAGCAGCGGCCCTACGTGAACCAACGCGATCTCGCGCCGTTCGAGGCGCATCTCAAACAGCGCCTTCAGATCGCCCTGCTGCCGCAGATGATCGCCCACCGATTCCCCATTTCCCAACAGGCCCCCGACGAAACCGCGGCGGACCTGATGGAGCTCTTCGCGCCGCTCTTCAAGGTCTTTGCCGGCAAGCGGCAGGTGCTCGAACCCCACTGCATTGGCGTTACCGGAGTGAACGACGTCGATCTCTTCGTGGATGGCCAGGGCCGCTACGTCGTGCCGGTGACCTCGCGCACCCGATTCCTGACCCGAGGCAACCATGACGCCCAGAGCGTCGAAGTGACAATCTCGACTCCGGACGCGGGCGAGCTGACCTGGGCGCACGCAATTCCGCTGGGCGGTAGGGCATATCGCGCCACGGTCCGCGCCAGCCAGGGCAAAGCCGTCGTCGAAGTGCCCAGCCACGGCGCCGCGACCGTGCTCATGGTGGGCAAGGGCGACGCGCCGGCGCTCGACAACGCCGACGCCGACCGCCTCATCTCCCTCCGCGACGCCCGTTTTCCACGTCGAGAATGCGTTCCCGCGCAGCCGGCGCCCGCGCCCACGGGGACAGTGGCCAAAGCCACGTTGAGCCTCGACGGCGATTACTTCTACCATCCGGGGCCATTCACCGTTCGGTTGGGTGACACGCTCGTCGGGACGCTCGCTGGCGAGTCGGGCTCGTTCCCCTGCACGATCGACGACCTGACGGAACCCGTGGTGCGAATCACCGCCGGCGACGAGGGCGCGTGGTATCTGCCGCGGCGCGTCCGGCTCGCGATCGAAACCACGGACAAAACCACGTCGTTTGCCACATGGACCTCGGGCGAGCCCATCCACGTCGGACGTTCGTCCAAGGAACTCGTGTTGCCCCTGCGATGGACGCGGCAAACCCCAGAAACCGCCGCGTGGCAGGCGATGGATACCCAACGGCGCGGCGATTGGCCCGGCTTCCGCGGAGCGACGGCGGCCTGGTTGGCGGCCACGCCCTCGGCGGAGCGGACCGTGCAGAACGGCTTCCACCTGGACCTGCGTCGCGGCGCGGCCTTCACCTGGGCGGCCACGTGCGACGACCGCCGCGCGCTGGTCCTGCCTGCCGCGGAGGATGGACGTCGGATCGCCTCGTGCTGGTTCGATCCGGAGTGGGTCGCCTTGCAGGTGACGCCCGCCAACGACCGCCCCTATCGCCTCACCGTGTACCTGCTTGACTACGATCGCGCCGATCGTTCCGTCGAGGCCGTCGTCGCCGATTCCTTCGGCCAGCGCCTCGACGTCCGTCCCGTGGCCGTGGAGCGGATGGGCGAGGGCGCCTATCTCACGTGGACCATCACCGGCAGCGCGCGCGTCCAGATCCGCCATACCGGCGCCAACCCCAACGGCAATGCGGTCGTATCGGCGGTGTTCATCGACCCGTAACGAGAAAGGCGCCGCTGGTTCCCGACGCTTTTCGGCCCTCTCGTCCGGTCGGGCAATTTCAATGCCGCGAGAGCTTGCGGATCAGCGTTATCACGAACGCCACCGCGCCGCCGAGCAGACCGCCCATGACGGCGCCGCCCCGAAGCCACCTTCCCGGGGCGCGCTTCACCACCTTCCCCGATTCGTCTCGCTCGAAGGCAAAGTACGTGCCGCAGTGCGGGCAGCGGTCGCCGGCCTTCAGGTCCGACGGCACCTGTCGTTTGCAGTTTTCGCAGACCTTGACCGACTCGAACATCGGACCGGAGGGCAGCGAGGCCATCGGCGGCGCAAGATCCTGCGGCGGAATCGCCGGCGACGACGCGCCGGGAAACGACGGCGCCGCGGAAGGCGGCGGTTCGTTGCCCCCGCCGCTCCAAGGCGACGGAATCTCGGGAAAGGACGGGGCAGGAGGAGGTGGCGGCGGTGGCGCCGGCGGCGCGAAATGCGGACCCGATGAAAGCCCGATCGGTCCGCCGGGAGCGTCGAACGACGCCCCCGGCATCGCCGTGGACGGCGCCACGGGCGGTGCCTGGGCGGGTTCCATCGGCCCAAGGCCGGGCGGCCGCGCCGGCACGCCCATTGGCTGCGGCAATCGGCCCGTCGCTTGGGGCGCCTCGTGCTGCTGCGCGACGAACATCTGATCCTCGACGCTCAACCGCGCAAGCGGAACCGATATCTCCCGACCGCGCTTCAGGAGCACCGCGTTCTCGCCCTCGACGCGGACGAACCTCGCCTGGATCGTGCGCCCTTGAACGTCGGTCCACGTCCGCTCCGGGCTGGACGCGCCGGCGGCAACTCCCCCGCCGGCGCCGTCGGTTTGGGCATCGGCGTCGTCGCCGGAGTCGCCGCCGTTCTCCGGCGGGAGAAGATGCGCCTTGCCCCGCGCCGCGAGCAAATTGCGAATGTACTGCTGATCCTCCTCGCTGAACTTCGCGAACGGCAAGGTCAACGGTTGCCCTCCGTAAAGCAGCACGACCTTCCCCTCGTGAACGCGGACGAACTTGGCCGACAGAGTCTTTCCATGACAATCGGTCCACGTTCGAGCTGGCGCGGCGGCGCACGGCGATGCCAGAACGGCCAACGTGAAAACCGCGACACAAAAGGACTTCATCGCAGACGCCCTCGGTGCGCTGGAGCGATCGACCCCGAAACCCTCAGGACCGCTCGCGGGCGAGACAAGGAACCCCTCCAGACTAGCCGGGTGGAGCGTTTTCGTCAAGAAGGGGGGATCGATCGATTCCGGCGTCCACCCGCCGACCGTGCCGCCTCCTCGTCACGGGACGATGGCTCCTGCTTCCTCCGCGACCAATCGTCTCGCGTGCCAACCACGATGCACTTGCCCTCCATTGCGTGTTGGCGGCGTGCGCGATTCGCAATGCCACCGCCCCCCTCTCGTGCTGAATTAACATACCTTTATCGAGGGGTGCGCGGGTGATGTTATCACAATAGTCTCTGAATTCTCTGTAGAGTTTCTCGCCCGCTCCGTTGATAAACCATGGGCGGAAGTGAGATGAAAGGACGCGCCATGCGATCGGCGAAAAGGCCGTGCGGACCGGCTGGTTTTACACTGGTGGAATTGCTGGTGGTCATTGCCATCATCGGTGTCTTGATTGCCTTGCTTCTGCCGGCCGTGCAAGCGGCGCGCGAAGCGGCGCGGCGCACTCAGTGCGCCAACCGGGTATCGCAGATTTCCAAGGCCTTCCTTCTTTTCGAGTCGAGTTTCGGGCACTTGCCCAGCGGTGGCTGGGGATACAAATGGGCGCCCCATCCCGGTCGCGGCAGCGGCCTCGAACAGCCGGGCTGTTGGGGTTACTCGCTGCTCCCCTTTCTCGAAATGGGCACGTTGCGGGACTTGGGGGCCTCCACCGACCCGAACTCGATGGACGAGCCAAAACCGTCCGTGAAAACGCTCTACCAAACCCCTTGCGTCATCTGGTCGTGTCCTTCGCGGCGTGCTCCCGTCGCCTATCCCTTGGCGCCCGGCTCCGCGAGCTACATTGTCGAGCCGATGCTCTGCGGTCCTTTGACGCACCAGATCCGCACCGACTTCGCGGCGAACGCGGGCGACGTGCAGCTCGACTGGCCAGCCGGACCCGCGAACCTGACGGTCGGAGACTCGGGCAGCTTCAACTTCGGCCCGAGCAAGGACGGCACCGGCATCATGGCGGCGCATTTCCACGTGCGGATGTCGGACATCAGCGACGGCACGTCGCATACCTACCTCGTCGGCGAAAAGTACCTCGATCCAGACGCCTACGAAGGTCTCCTAATCGACAAGGGCGACAACCAAGGACCCTACACGGCCGACGACCAGGACAGCGCGCGATGGACCGCCAGGAGCGGCGACAGTCCCGGGGCGATCTACCCTCCCATGCAGGACACCCCCGGCTTCTACGACCCATTCCGCTTCGGAAGCGCCCATCCGGGCGGCATGAACATGGGCATGTGCGACGGGTCGATCCGCCAAATCGGCTACGACATCGACCCGCAGACGCACCGGAAGATGGGGAATCGCCTCGATGGAGAGGCAATCGGACAGGGGACGTAGGTTGATGGACCGTGTCCCCCCGCGAACCGCGACTTTTCGTGATTTCCGGCGCGGGGCGCTGCTTGTCCAAGCGAAGTCGCTCGTGTTGTTCGCGTCCGACAGGGCGTACACCAATACTTGTACGTCTTCCAGCAAGTTGTTGCCACATGGCCAACAAGCCGCTTGCGGCTTCGCAAGGAAAACCACCGGCACGGATTTCTCGGAAGATGCACTGGCTGCGTCCCCGAACTCTCTCGCCACGGTCGTGGAACCAGACTCCGCATCCTTTCTTCGGAACGCGGCGTGGATCTAATAGCAACCACTAGGCCAGGCAAACAAGGATACTATCCAAACCCCGATTGCGATCACAACCGCGGCCAACAATGCCTGCGATGCAATCAGTACGATGAAGAACCGCCATGAGCGGCGAGAGAATCCGCCGATCGCCGCGAACACGAACGGTGCGATCATGACGAAGAATCCGTTGAGCTTGTACAAGCACGTGTACCCCATCCGCAGCCACGGACCTCGAGGCATCTCCCGCCAGACGCTCATTTCCGCGGTCCAGCAGAACCAGGGCGCCAGAATGGCCCACATCAATAAGATCCACATGGCTGTTGCAAGCCAACCGGGCGACTGACCACGCGGTAGATAAGCGGATCCCATTACGAAGATCCCCTGCGCGCCGACGAAACACAAAAGAAAAACCCAAGCAATCCCAAGTTGGAAACCCAACTGAAAGATGCTCAATAATCCGGCTACGATCGCAGTGAACAGCAACAAACCCCGCAGGCTGTACTGGCGCCAACTGCGGGTCGGTTTTGGCAGGTCGGTATCGTTCATGGTCGTGCACCCAAGAGGTGGAAGGCGATACGCCAGTCAGTGCGTCAGTGCCCCCCTGCCAGGCGAGTAGCTTGTTGTCTCACTTATGTTGGCACGGAGGGGTCGCGACTACTCCAATGCTTGAATGTCGCGATCATCTGGAAATGCGTCTTTGGCAACCTCGAGAATGGCCCTACGTGCGTGACGACAAATTGGTACAAAGTGTGACCCTGCCGTGTACTTACCATTGTCGCGGACGATCGCCATTCCTCCATATCGCAGATCCAAGTCTACGAGCACGTGTTCTCTCTGTCGCGTTGCCCGCACACGAATCCGGCGGGATGTAACATCGCCTAGGACCATCCCAAATTCGTAGTTGCGTGGATTGACAAGCGTTCTGGATAGCTTGACTCGTGCCCGCTCGTTGAGGCGGACGGGCCCTGTACAAACCCTATTGTCCGCCGTCTGCGCGGAACATGGATCGACGGGTTGTGTGAGGTCCAGGACATATAGATCTATCGAAGAAGGCTCCGCCACAACAGAGAGGTTCTCCTCGTCGCCGAACAGGAGAAGCAAATGCATTCGTAATGAATCGCAGTGGCTCCTCCAACACCACGTACCGATGGAAAGGACACCTGCTACTGTCCTGGTTCAGCGTGAAATGGAATTCTTGTGTTGGCGAGTTAGTGAGTTGTAGGGCTGTCTGGTGGTGTTACGTTGATGGAAT
>JAFGDS010000119.1 GCA_016931995.1 Pirellulales bacterium | reverse complement strand
TTCCATCAACGTAACACCACCAGACAGCCCTACAACTCACTAACTCGCCAACACAAGAATTCCATTTCACGCTGAACCAGGACAAAAGACCCTTGAGAAATTGTTTCAGTCAAAACCGACACAGTCGGCGAATCCAAAAACATCCTTTGTTCACTAGTGTCAGATTGTCCTCCCATTGACTCCTGAAGCCGCGTTCCTAGGTGTTGGACTGCTTCGATTTTCTCGCCTTTGCCTAACAGTAGTTTGTCGAGTTCGACAGCCGCCTGTGAAGCGAGAAAGGACAAACGTGGATCAAGCGCACTAAGGGCCCGTTCGTTCCCCGGAACTAATGTTGTTTCAGTCATCCTGAACTCCTTTCGACGGATGAGTAGAGACGCATAGAGAACACCATAATGACGTCCACTCATTTGTCCGACTAATACAAGTTAAAAGGTAACTACGGCTGGAGTGGCTGATAAGCCCCTCCCTTCAGCCATTACATTTCACTACAAGGATTTCTGGGTCATCGAAACTTCCAGACTAGAAGCTGAAATGGGTAGTTCCTTCCAAGAATACCCCGGATCATCTTTTCAGGCTGCACAATCGTTTCTTTCCGCTCGTCGTTTCGTGAGCGCCAACCCAAAGCTCAAGCTTGCGACCTGCGAATACGGGCAATGTGGGAAGTATACGCAAAATATAACCCGTCAGGCCTCGCCTTGCAAGGCTGCCCCCCAGATCGATAGGGGAGGTTGTAGCGACTTCCCGGAATCACCGCAAGAGAACGGAGCCTCGTCCAACAAATGCCAGCGTGTCTGTCGTTATTGCGGGCTTCTTTAAGCGACTTCCAGAAGGAGCGTTTCGAGACTCCAGGACTTCTCCGCTAATCCCGCCTTGACCGCCGGCGTGGTCCCAACGGCCTGATTCTTCCTGCAGAAGTTGTACCAGCACACGAAAAGGCTCGTCATCGCTTCGTGGTGCTGAGCACTCTTACTATGGGCATTGGTCAATCGCGTGAACCGTCGGACGTGCATCCGGACGGAAAGATTCAACCGCTCGGCGTAGCTCGTTGAAATCATGTCTTCTGCGGGGTTGCCCATGCGGGTAATCTTCTCGATGCCTATTATCTGGGCCGAACTGTAGCGGACCTCAGACTGACTAGACGCGAAGCTCTTGGGCGTCATCGTGCTCTGATACCCGGCGGCCAGCATGGCCAGAACCAGATCCGTCTGCCGCATGGGCCCCTTGTCCCTCAGGATCTCCGCAATGACCTCTGGCAAAGCCATGCCTTTAAACGGCAGCGGCTGTACCTCGACGCCCACACGCACGTAGACGGCTGGCTGGTGCATTTGGGACCGCTTCACCCGGCGGACGATCCCGCAGTCCCGGAGCCGGCTGATATGGCTGTCGATGGATCGCTTCCGCCAGACCCGGCGTGGGTCCAAGGCTTCCAGGGCCGCCATGATATCCTGCGTGGTGAAAACCCGGTCGGTCGGTAGAACCGAGTCGATGCAAACCGGTATCGTCCGGTGGGTGGACGGCTCACGCCCAGTAGGTCCTGTTCTAGGGCGGCGATCCGGGCAAGGGTGGCAGCGTATTCATCCCGGGCCCGGCAGATGGCTTTGTCCCGCTTCTCGCGGGCCTTGGCGCGTAGCTCGTTAAAGGCTTCCATGCCCTCAGGTTACGGAAGCCGGCGGGCAAGGCAAGAGGCTGGTCGGGCGTGTGGTTTTAGGGGACAGCCCAACTCCGGGGGTTGCGCTGCGCTCCACCACCGGCTACTCACGTGACGCGGCTAACGCGGCAGACTTCGACCGCCAATGCGGAGTGTACGGAGTACGGCATCTTGACGCGGCCGGTCTCTGACACCAGGACGCCTTGCCGCCAACACGCATTGACGAGCAATCGGTGCCGGCCGGCGTGTGCCACGGGTTCTGCCATGCGCGACTCCGGATCGGTTGCGGCACTGGCGGAGCCAGTGGCACACGCGCCGCGGGACCTCTGTTGGGGGTCCAGTTTTTTTTGGCGGCGGCGAGAAAACCGGCCTTGACGCGTTTTGGGAAATGCGCTATTCTCGCCGCCTCATCGATGAGAGATGTCGCCCGAGGGGGTACCCGCCGGGGCGACGAGAAGTGAAAACGGCAGACGATCCACGTGGATGGGTCCGCACGGGGCCGCTTGCTGGGCGTGTCTGCGGACCACGAAGCGCTGTACCGCCGGCATGGATGCCAAGCGGTACGCTTCGCCTACATTGTGGTGTCGACCGACATACCGGGGTTGGCGGAGATCCGTCCGACTTCGCGGCGACCAATCGCTCCCGGAAACGTGTGGTGTCCTTTGCCCCCCTGGGACGCGGCCTTTCCGGGGGCTTTTTTTGCGCGCTGAGCGGCGCGGAATCGGAAGGGCGAGGGTTCCGCCAGAGCAAATCTCGGATAAGTGTAGCGTTTGGGGTGCCATGCCCACGCTCGCCGTGGGCATGTTTTCCCGGGAAAACCATCGCATGGCCACGCAAACGTGGCCACGGTACCCGCCGAAGACCATCGGGCCGAACGATCTTCCTTCCCGGGCGCTTTGTCGCTAGACTGCCGCGCGGCGTTTGGGGTGGAAAGCCGGCGGGTGGGCCATGCCAGGCGAGAATTTGGATATTTCGAGTGGTTCGGATTTACCCAAGGGGCGGGTTGCCGGCCGGCGGTTTCTCGGTATCCAGTTCGCCTGCTGCGGCGTGTACGCGCGGATCTACCTCAACCGGGACAAGACCGCGTACGAGGGCAATTGTCCGAAATGTTCCCGGGCGGTGAAGATCCGCGTTGGACCCGGCGGAACGGACTGTCGGTTTTTCACGGCGTATTGACCGCGCATGGACTACGAGATCCACCGTCCCAGCAAACGTTGCAGCGCGACCGACCGGGAGTTTACCCCGGGCGAGACGTATTATTCCGTCCTGGTGAGCGAAGGGGACGCAACGCAGCGATACGACTACTGCATGGACGCCTGGGGCGGTCCGCCGGAGGGCGCGATCGGCTGGTGGAAGTCGCAGATGCCCAGCGCGGCGAGCAAGAAGAGGCACTGGGCGCCCAACGACGTGATGCTCCAGTTCTTCCGCGAGTTGGCGGGGCGGGAAGACCAGGAGGACACGAGGTACGTGCTGGCTCTTTTGCTGGTCCGCCGGCGCGTGTTGCGGCAAGAGGAGACGGGGCGGGACGAGCGGGATCGCGAGGCGCTAACGTTGTATTGTCCTCGGTTGGAGGAGACGTTCACCGTGCCGGTGGTGGTGCCCGACGCGGCTCGGGCGGAGGCGATTCAGGAAGACCTTGCCCGGCTCTTGGAGTAGAAGGCTGTCCATGGATGGATCGAAGCACCCGGCGCGGACGCCCCTGGCATGGCTGGTGGCCGCTGTCGTTTTCGTTGCGGCCAGCGGGGCAAACTGCCAGCGCGTGGTCCAGCAATACATGACGACGCCCCGGGTGTTGCCGCCCAATGCGAGCCTCGAGCAGATCGTCGAGGTGGTCAACGGCAACAGCCGGCAGATTCAGTCGTTTCAGGCGGACGACGCGACGATCCAGTTCCCCAACAGTCCGCGTCTCCGGGCGAGCGTGGCCATGCAGCGGCCCGGCCGGCTGCGGCTTCGCGCCGACACGGCCCTGACCGGCGCGGAAGTGGACCTCGGCAGCAACGTTGAGCTTTTCTGGTTCTGGACGCGCCGCGATCCGCACAAGGCGGTGTACTATTGCCGCCATGATCAATTCGATCAAAGCCAGGCGCGGCGGGCGCTGCCGATCACGCCGGCCGAGCTGATCGAGGCCTTTGGACTGGTGGATTTCGATCCGGCGTTGCCGCACCAGGGGCCGGTCACGCGACCCGATGGTTTGCTGGAAGTCCGCACGATCCGCGAGACGCCCCAGGGGCCGACCACGCGGGTGGTCGTGATCGATCCGGTGCGGGGCTGGGTGGTGCAGCAGCATCTGTTCGACGCGCAAAACCAGCTCGTGGCTAGCGTCGCGGCCAGCCAGCACCGCCGCGATCCGCTCACGGGCCTCGTCATGCCCAAGGCGATCGACGTGAATTGCCCGGCCGCGCAGTTTTCGCTGCGGGTGAATCTGGGCAACGTCGCGATCAACACGATCGGCTCGGATCGCGACGCCCTTTGGGCGATGCCGGCGTTTCAGGACGTGCAATGGGTGGACCTGGCCAACCCCGGCCCGCAATACCTGCCCGCCTCGACCGTCTCCCCGCCGCCCTTGCCCTCCCGTCCCCCGCAGCGCGCCGCCCCGGCGATGCCGTGGTGAAGAAAGAGAACTGCGGCGGGCTTCCTACCCGAACGACGCGCCGCGAATCAGAATGTACGCGATCACGGTCCCCAACGTGACGCCGGCGATGGATTGCGCTCGGCAGGGCCAACGGACCATGGCGAACATGCCGGCGACGAGGAGGATCGTCGCGCCGGCGTCGCCCCAGGGGACCATGGGATAGGCGAAGATCTGGTAGGAGAAGGGCCAAAGCAGCGGGAGCTTCCACACGGGCAGGGAGCGACCCGCCGAGTAGACCAAGTCGGCCAGAAGATGCCCGAAGGCCGCAGCCACGGCGACCGCCATCCAGACGATCGCGTCAACGATGCTGTGCCGCGCGGCGGCTTCGCACTCCTTCCCCGCCGATATTGCCGACCAATGCCGCGCCACGACACGCCGGGCCTTTGGAAGCCAATCCCACCGATAGGCGACCAGAGCGGTGACCGCTGCCACGAGTGCCGCCACAAGCAGATTGTGCCCCCAGACACGATGCCCCGCTGCGTACGCCTGGATACCCAGGACGAAGCTGAGCCCGTCCCAGTCGGGCAGGACCGATTCGACGGCGGCCAGGGCCACGATGGGCCACCCGTAGCGGCGGTGCAGCCCGAGGGCCAATGCGCCGTCCGCGCCGATCCAGGCGTGTTCGAAGAAGGTCATCCGTCCGTCTTTCTCCGCCGCTAGCGCCCGGCCACGCCCGAATTGACGTTCCGCTCGTCGCAGGGGTAGGATCAAGGTGGTTTGTCGCGTCCATTCTACACTGGCCCGGCGCATTGACGGAAGAACCCGTGAGCCAAACGGAAACACGTCCGATAGATCTCTTCCCGCTGCCGCTGACGGCGTTCGAGCGGTACATGTTGGACGACCATCGGGTGGAGTACCCGATGGCGTTCGTGCTGACGATGCGTTTGCGGGGCAGGATCCACCGCGAGGCGATGGACGAAGCCATTATCGCGGCGCTGGCCCGCCATCCGCTGTTGTGCGCCACGGTGGACCAGACCCGGCCACGCCGGCCGTGCTGGGTCCCGGCCCGGGCGCCGGATGATCTTGTGGATTGGGGGGCGGCGGGCGAGCCGCTTCGTTTTGCGGATTCCGAGGGGATCGACCTTTCGCAAAGGCCGGGCGTGCGGCTGTGGATCCGCCAGGCGGACGAGACGGCCGTCGTGACCGGCCAGTTCCATCATCCTTGCTGCGATGGGCTGGGGGCGCTGCGGTTTTTGGGCGACGTGCTGGCCGAATACGGCCTGCGCACGGCGACCGGGGCGGACCGGCCCGTCCTGACGCCGCTCGACCCCGACCGGCTTGCGCGACGGGGCGTGTTTGGCCGCGACGCCATGGGGCCGCTGGGCCGCGCCGCGGCCCTGGCCGGCACGCTTGCGCACTCGCTGCGTTTCGCCTTGTGTCGCCCCGCGCCGCTTCGCCCCGCGCAGCCGGCGCCGATCGACCCGGCGCTGCGCGAGCCGTTTCCCTCGCTGCACGCGCACACGTTCGATGCGGCCCAATCGCAGCGCCTGGCCGACGTTGCCCGGCGTCGTGGCGCCACGGTGAACGACCTCTTGCTTTGCATCCTATTCCGTGCGATTGCCGAGTTCAACGGCCAGCCGGCCGGCGAAGCGAGCGATGGATGGTACCGCGTCCTGATGCCAACCAGCCTCCGCGACGCCGACGATGCGCTGATGCCCGCGGCCAATGTCGTCACGATGAGTTTTCTGGCCCGGCGGATCGACGATTGTGGCGGGCGCCGGGACCTGTTGCCCGGGATTCAGGCGGAGACGGCGCGGGTGAAGCATTCGCGCCGGGGACTGCATTTCATCCGCGCGATCGAACTGGCGCAGGCGGTCTACGGGCGCATGCCGGCGCCGTTGGTGGCGCCGCGGTGCTTTGCGACGGTGGTCTTGTCGAATCTCGGCGACGTGGGCCGCGCGGTGGCGGACGAGTTTCCGCGCGAAGAGGGCCGCCTTCGCGCGGGCAACCTCGTGCTTGAGGAGGTGTTGGGCGCGCCGCCGCTGCGCCCCTTGACGCGGGCGAGCCTATTCGTTTTGCGTTACGCGGGCCGGATCACGCTTAGCCTGCGATGCGACTGCCGGCACTTCCTCCCCGCGGATACCGACGAGCTTTTGGCCCGATTCGTGGGGCGGATCGGGGCGGCGATTGACAACGATTGCGGCGCGACGGGCTAGGGCCGCAGCGCCGTGATCATCAACCGGTCGCGAAGACGCGATCAGACAGACGCCCGCGGCACACGCGCAGCGTCCGTCAGTCGAAGACTCCTTCGCCGAAGTTGGTGTTTTTGGCGTTTTCGGCGGGTTGGCTCCGCCGGGCGGGGGTGGCGTGGGGACCGCGGGGTTTTTCGGGTGGTTGGATTTGCTTTGTTTGGGCCGGCGGCGGGGCGGCCACGTAGTCTTCGTCGAGGTCGTCGTAGCTGGACACGTAGCCGGGCATCGCCGACCGCGACTTCTCGTCCTCGAACGCCGTGATCACCCGCTCTTGGATCTGCTCGCGGCAGGACGAGTTGATGGGATGGGCGATATCGGCGTAGAGTTTTGCCCGGCCGTCCTCGTCCTTCGCGGCGAGAACCTCGCGGAGCCGTTTTCCGCATTGGTTGCAGAAGCCGGCGCGGAGGTGGTTTTTGCATCCGCAATAGGGGCAATGGGCGGTGAGTTTTCGACTGGGCATGGCGACGAACGGCCCGCTGGCGCCCTCGATGATCTTGAGATCGCGCACGACGAAGGCGTCGTCGAACGTGATCGAGCAGAACGCCTTGAGGCGTTCGCCGGGCTCTTCCATGAGTTTGATGCGAACCTCGGTGATATCCACGGCAGTCCCTCCTTAAGACTCGAGTGGGTCAACGGCTCCCGCGGACTGCGAAGACCGTTCCAACACCGGTTGCCTGCAAACGCCCGGCCACGCGCCGTGCATGGCGCGTGTGGCGACAAAGTCCGAAGTAACACGTGCCGCTTCCGCTCATTCCGTACCCCAGGAAGTCCTGCCTTGCCATGTTCTCTCGCAGCCGCGCCAACTCGCCGCACAAGGCGACGGCGGCCGGCTCCAATCGGTTGAACAGCAACCTTCCGACCCGCGCCGCGTTACCCTTCGAGATCGCGTCGAGGATAGCGACCATGGACCGGGGCTTGCCGGCGGGTTGACAGGCCTTATAGACGTTGGCCGTCGAAAGTCCCACGGCGGGGCGCACGACGACGAAGTCGAACGCTCGGCAAGGTTCCAACGGCTCTATCCGTTCGCCCCGGCCTCGGCACACTGCCGGTCCACCGCTCAAGAAGAACGGCACGTCGCTGCCCAACTCTGCAGCCAAGTCGGCCAACGCACGGCGCGACCAGCCGAGTCTCCAGCCTTCGTTGGCTGCCACGAGCGCCGCAGCCGCATCGGTGGAGCCACCGCCGAGTCCCGCGGCGACCGGAATCCGCTTCACCAACCGCAACGCCGCTCCCCGGCGAACCCCCGCCCGCTGGCGAAGCAACTCGACTGCCCGAAACACGAGATTTCCCGCGCCTTCAGGCACGCATCCGAGTTGAGTATCTGGCGGGTCGATTGGCTCACCGGGCAGCCCACGGATGGCCTGCCGACAATCCAGTCGTATCTGCCCGCTTCGGTCCTCCTCGAAGTACAACGTATCCCAAAGGCCGATGGGCGCCATGAGGGTTTCGATCTCATGGAAGCCATCGCCGCGTTTGCCAAGCACCTCGAAGAACAGATTCAACTTCGCCGGCGCTTCAACGACCACCTGGGTGGCCGTCCGCCAGAGCAACATCCGATAAACCCGCCTCCGCCTGGTATTGTTCCTGTTGGTGGGCGCATAGCCAACCGACGGGTGAACGCCCGTTGATCGCAGCGGATTCTAACTCCCCTTCCACAATACGTCAAGCTGATCTAGGCGTAATACTCGTCTCTTTTTCGACTTTCGACACGTCGGTGTTCGTTGTTTCCACCGCTGGGGATTCATATAGAATCACCTTGTCTCCAAAGTGGCGATCGGTTGCGACGATGCCTTGTGGAGAATGCATAAAGCCCCTAGATGCCCCTTGTTCTCCATGCTGTGCAGCGGTCGTTTGTTTGTTTACCACGAAGGCCACTCCGACGTTCGTTGTTGCGAAGCCGCGAGCGGCTCTATGGTCCTTATTGGGGGAAGCCGCGCTCGATGATGTCCCAACCAGAATCAACAGCATTTCCATTGCCTCCGCCGATTTGGCGGCAGCGATTTCGCCGGCTACTTCGCCGGTGGTACGCGCGTCACGCTCGCGATCTGCCGTGGCGACGATCGGGCGATCCCTACCGCGTTTGGGTGAGCGAGATCATGCTTCAACAGACGCAGGTGGCCACGGTCAGATCGTATTTCGAGCGGTTCATCCGGGCGTTTCCGACGATCAAGGCATTGGCCGCCGCGGAGGAGCGGGACGTGCTGCGGCTCTGGGAAGGATTGGGTTACTATCGGCGCGCGCGGCAGTTGCACGAGGCGGCGCGGCGAATTGTCCAGCGGCACGCGGGCCGGTTTCCGCGGGACCCTGGCGCGGTGCGCGATCTGCCGGGCATCGGGCGTTACACGGCCGGGGCCATTCTCTCGATCGCCTTTGGCGCGGCCGAGCCCATCCTGGAAGCCAATACCATACGGCTCTTTTGCCGGCTGCTGGCGTATCCGGGCGATCCGCGCGTCCGGGCGGGACAGGAGACGCTTTGGGCGATGGCGCGGGCGGTGGTGGCGCGGCGCGAGCCGGGCACGTTCAACCAGGCCCTCATGGAGCTGGGTAGCGAGGTTTGTCGCGGCCGCCGCCCGGACTGCGGGGCGTGTCCCGTGGCGGCGTTGTGCGAAGCGAGGCGGCGCGGCCTGGAGAACCGGATCCCGCCGCCCAAGCGCAAGGGAAACATCGAGCACCGTCGCGAGGCGGCGGTGATCGTGCGCCGCGCCGGCCGCGTCTTGTTGGGACAACTGCCCGAGGGGGGACGTTGGGCGGGGCTATGGGATTTTCCTCGATTTCCACTCGACGCGGAGCACGATGCCGGAGTGCGGGCGGAGCTGGTGGAGCGGGTCGAGCGGCAGACGGGCCTGGTGGTGGAGCCGGGTCCACTGCGACTGGCCATCAAACACGGGGTCACGCGCTTTCGGATCGCGCTTGAGGCGTACGAGGCCCGATACGTTCGTGGCGCGCTTGCGGGCGGCCGCATCGCGTGGCGTTGGGTCCGGCCGGCCGAGTTGGTGGATTACCCGCTTTGCAGCACGGGCCGGAGGCTCGGCCGTCTGGTTTGCGAGGGCGCGGCGGAGTGATGCCTTGGAGCGTCGGCGGAGTCGATTCGTGGACTTGCCAAGAAATGAAAATCGCGGGTGGAAACACTTGACAAGGATCTCGTCGCTGTAGTAGATTTCTTATCACTCTCCTTGCCCTCCGCACCTTGGACGCGTTTATCGCACGGGCAGCGCGTTGCTCGTTTTCTTGTTGGATAAACGGTTCGGCGTACTGGCGTTTCGTTCCGCGGAGTGGGTCTGATACTATCGTGCGTTGGCCCGGTTCTTCGGGCAGCGTGGGTAGCGGGGGTTCTTGTTCGGGTCGCGGAGTTCTTTTCCGCCCGTTCTACGGCGTCGTGGCACGGCGTCGGCGGGGAGGTTGCGTTTTCTGGGTGTCCCGTATCTCATCTTTTTGGAGGACGACGTATGACGCGTTTCTCACATTGGGCCTGGATGGCCGCGTTGCTCATTGCCGGAAGCGCTTCCGGCGCGCCCGTCTTGCTGTCCGACGTGCCGGCCTACGACTGGTATCACGGTTGTAGCCCGACTGCCGCCGGTTCCGTGATGGGCTACTACGACATGCACGGTCGCACGAACATGTTCACGGCGTCGGGTTGGGACAACGTGAAGTTGACCGTCAACGTGCAGGATCAGATCTCCTCGCCGGCGCACAACGCCAAGTACGATCCCACGCCCGACGACGCCAGCCTGCCGGTCCCGCCCAACACCAGCATCGCCTGCTTCCTGCAGACGTCGATGGATCCGCGGGGGTATGGATCGACGTCCACGAGCCAGATTCCGTATGGGTTGGCGTACTACTCGGCGTCCCGAGGATATGGGGCCACGGCCTGGTCGGAGACCTACATCCTTGGGCTGTTTGGCTTCACCTGGAGCGATCTGAGGAGTGAGATCAACGCGGGCCGGCCCATGCTGTTCTCCGTCGATAGCGACGGCGACGGCGACAGCGACCACTCGATTCCGGTGTTCGGCTACGACGATCGCGGGAGCAGCGGGAAGTATTATGCCTGCTACACCACCTGGAGCGAGGCGGAGACGGTCGCTTGGTACAAATTCCGCGGGGTGGGCAACGTGTTCGGGATCAACAAGGGCCACTTCCTGCATCTCGACGGCGGCGGCGCCGCGGCGGCCGGCGGTGGCGCATCGCTGGACTACCTGTTTGGCGAGGACTCCGACGCCTGCGACGTGGTGATGGCGCCGGCGGCCGTGCCCGAGCCGTCGTCGATCGGGCTATTGGGCGCGGGGCTCTTCGGATTGTCGTTGGTCTTCTTGAAGAGGCTGCGCGGATAATAGGAGCGGCGCCGCATCGGCAGCGGACTGAACGGAGTCGGTCTTGGACGACCATCGGACGCGTGCGCGGCGCGCCGAGGTGGACGGATGCGCGGGAGACGGCGCCGTGGCGCTGCCTCCCGCGTGCTCTTTTTGCGGAACTTTCTCTTCGTTTAGAAGGAGATCGGGAGACGAACAGATGGGTGGCGCGGAGCGCGGCGGACGGCGCGATCAGGGCTTTGTCCGAAGCGCCTCGGGCAGGTCGCCTTCGGCCAGGGCGGGCTTGGCGCGGAAGGGGTTGTACAGCGGATCGCCGACCAAAACCATCACCCACGAGTTGAATGGCTTCGTTCGGTAATACACCTCGACGAGGGTGAGCTTGCCGGTCAGGAGGAGAGGAAAGAAGTCGTCCGGCTTGGGGAAGGAGACGAGATAGGGCTCGTAGACCGGTCCGACGGTGGCCGTGACGCCGTCTTCGAGCATGGCGTTGCACCAGACCGGGTTGCCGGGCGTGCGCAAGGTGGTTGCCTCGCTGCTGGCGAGGTGATAGCCCACGGCGCCGGGCCGCCATTCGAAGGCGTCGACGTATTTCGCCAAGGAGTACCAACCGCAGTAGAGCGCGGCGTCGGGGCACGCGCCGGGTTGGAACAGCTCGGCCTTGTCGTCGAGCACGACGTCGAGCTTGGTGTGCTCCTTGAGACGTTTGGCCAGATCGCGCAGCGACTGGTCGAAATGGTCGTAGGAGCCGGGCTTGGATTTTTCGGGGTCGTAGGACATGCCGCGGGCGTCGAGATAGACCTTGCCCGTCAGGCCCGTCTTTTCCACGGCCACGGCCTTATCGACCAGGCCCTTGGCGAGTTCCATGGTGGGCGCGGCCAGCCGCGAGACCATGAGGACGGATCGGTTGCCCGACGCGCCGCCAAAACCGTGGAAGAGCAGATTGGGCTGCCATTTGGCCACGGGGTAGTCTTGCCAGAGCACGACGGACAGCTCGCTGTCGAAGCTGGAATACGTCTCGTTTTTCTTCATGGCTTCTTGCTCTTGGTCGATCCATTGGATCACGCCGATCGCGCCGCTGGCCGTTTGGAGCAGATGCATGAATTGGCCGTCGCGGGGGATCGATTCGGGCAGGGCGGAGAGCGCCTGGAGCCCGGCTTGAAGACCCTGCAAGCGGCCGTTGAACACGGCCAGGCTGGCGGCCTGATCGGGTTTGATCTCGCCGCCGGCTTTGGCCGTGGCCGCCGCCATCCGCAGGATTTGCGCGACGCCGCCGGTGGCCACCACCAGGCTCTCGAACTGCTGGGCGGCCTGGTTCCGCTCGCCCTCGGCGGCGATGGCCATGAGCCGATCCCGCGCGGCGTTGGTTTGGCTATCCAATCTCCCCGCCATGTCGGCGAGCGTGACGTCGTCGGGAAGCGGCTGGAGCTTCGGCGGCGCGTCGATCTGGCCGATCTGGTTGAGGCCGTTGAGGATGGCGTTGATCCGCGCGACGCGGCCCTTGCGGGCGTCCGAGAGGTATTTCGCCCGCTCGACCACCTGCGGCGAGTCGGCCTCGCGGCGGCCGATCTTCAGCGGCACGTCCCAGCAGGTGACCAGGCAGCGGATCTTGCGGTCGGGATCGTGCTGGGTGAGCCACTTGCGGATGGCGGGCCGGACCTCCTCTTCCCACGCGTCGCGCCGGAGCGTCTCGACGGGTTTGCCCGGCAGCAGCAGGAGGTTGCCCTCCGGAACGGCGCGGGCCTTGGCGTAATACCGGGCCAGCTCTTGCGATTCGGCGCTCTCGGCCATGGCCACCAGAGCCACCTGGTCGGGGGTTAGCTCGGCCCGGGCGGCGGAAGAAAACGCGAGAATTAGGACAACCGCCAGGGGAAAACGTTTCATGGCAAGCTCCACGGTCGGAGGGCACGGGGCGAGGATAATGCCATCATCATAGGGCACGCCCCAGGCCAGGGCAACGGCGTCACCGTTCGCAGGGGACTGCCCCCCTCGACCCAAGGGGACAGGCACATTTATCGGCCGCCAAGGCCTATGCGCGAGGTAACGCGAAACGTGTCGAAAAACGAGCCAGTTCCCGGCCTGGAACCCGTATCAGTCGCCGCGGCGGACCAGCTCGTGCCAGAGGGTGGGGATCGTCTGGGCGTGGTCGCCGGAGAAGTAGAAGCTCGTGCCGCCGTCGGCCACCGTCCGGTGGAGGATGGTTTTCCACGGGCGGTAGTAATACTGAGCGTGGGCCTTTGACGGCGGGCCGTCGCGCCAGTTGGGGGGCAGCTCGACGAGGTCGAACACCGCCGTGGTGAAGTCGCGGATCGCGTCGCCCTGGGCGTGGGTGACGTTTCGGGCCATCGACAGGGCCTTCAGATACACTTCCGGTCCGATGGCCGCCGTGCCCACGTTCATGAACACGCCGCCCTCCAGACGCTTCACCGTTTGGGCGAAGATGAGGAAGTCGTTGTACGTCGCGCGGCCGAGGGCCGCGGGGTCACAATTGGCGTGGGCGTGGATGATGTCGCAGCCGATGGCGACGTGGGAGGTGAACGGGACGCCTTCGTTCCAACCGGCCGCGGCGGCGCTCAGGTCGGCGTGCGGCGCGTGGGCCTCGACGATGGCCCGGCCGACGCCCTCGCCCAGTCCCTCGTCGCGCGCGGCGGCCTCGGCGATCCGATCGTTCAGTTGGCTGGTTTCCCGCCACAGGCCGAACATGCCTTCGCGGATCCATCGGGCGACGCTCTCCGTGGTGCCGCCGAACATGGCGAGCTCGAAGTCGTGGATCAGGCCCGCGCCGTTGGTGGCCAGATGGGTCACGAGGCGCCGGCGGATCAGATCGACGAGGAACCGGGACAACCCGACCTTGATGACGTGGGCGCCCATGAACAGGATCACGGGCCGGTCCGCCCGGCGGGCGGCGAGGATCCGCTCGACGAGCTGTCCGAACTCGGGATGCCCGAAAGGTTCCGCCGGCGGGGCCAACGGCAGGCAGTCGGCCACCGTCATGTCGTGCCCTCGCTGGGCGAGCGTCCCCAGCCGGATCGGTTCTCGGTCGAATCGTTCGTAGCGCGTCATGCGGAGTCGTCCTGAGCGCGAGTGCCACCGGCCTTGCCCATGTGCCACTTGCTTTGCCGTTGTGTTGTGTGCCACTGGCTCTGCCAGTGCGGAATCCGCCATGCACGGAGGCACTGGCACAGCCAGTGGCACTCTCCTTGGCGGCCACGGCGGCGCCCTGCGAAACGGGGTGTTGCCGGCCCACATTCTTCAACAAACGGCCGCGTGGGTCAAGCGGCCCAACTTGCGGCGAGCCCCCCACCCCGCTATGCTGACGGGGGTGGGGCCAGGTCGCACGGCAAGCCAGGGCGGTGTGACGTGAAAAAGCAAAAGATCATCGTCCACGATCTGATGCAGACGGGCTACGTCTACTATCTCACGGAGCCCACCGGCAGAAACTTCGACCCCGAGTTCCGGCCTGAACTGACGCCCAAAGAGATGCTCGCCCTGGGCGTGTTCGGCGGCAAGTACATGACCGATTGCCGGAACGAATTTCCCCGCGGTTGGTTCGCCCGGGCGAAGCTCTGTCACGAGCGGCACGATCCGGAGTTGAACTTCTTCGGCGTGAACGCCTCGCTGCCGCTGGCCGTGTGGGAAGAAAAGGGCTGGATCTACGAGGAGGATCCACGGGGTTGGTTCCAGTGGTATTGCCGCTACTACCTTGGCCGTCGTTGCCCGGACGACCCGCGGCAAATCAAACGCTGGAAAGCCATGCGCCGGCACGTCGCCCAGATCCAGAAGCACTGTCCACCCGGCGACCTCGATTGCCGTCGCAAACAGCGCCAAGCCCTGCTCAACTGGGCGTACGATAGCCGGAGGATGTGAGAAGAGGAGGTAGGCGTTTTCCAAGCGGTGAGCTGCACACTCTCCCCTCTCCCGCAAGCGGGAGAGGGGCCGGGGGTGAGGGGATCGACGAACTGACCCGACCAAAGGAATTCGCCTCACCAACCGTCATCCTGAGCGCAGCGAAGGATCTCGTCATCGAACGAGTCGGAGATGCTTCGCTTCGCTCAGCATGACGTGTTTGCAGACGTTCCCTACCAGACAACGACTTCAACCCAGGAGACCCATCCCATGACCGCACGATTTCTTGCCGCAATATTGTGTGTTCTTCTGACCGGCTCGGTCGCGCCAGCCGCCGCGCCGCCGGAGAAATTGCCGACGCTGCCCGAGGGCAAGGCGTGGAAACTCGTCTGGCAGGACGAGTTCGACGGCACTGCGCTAGACGCGTCGAGATGGGACGTGCCCGAGGGCCCGCGACGCGACGGCTTCTGGAGCCGCAAGGCCATCCTGCTGGACGGCAAGGGGCATCTCGTGATCCGCGTCCTCAAGGAAGGCAACGACTACCTCGACGGCTGCGTCCGCACCCGCGGCAAATACGAGCACGCCCAGGGTTACTACGTCTGCCGGGCGAAGTTTCAGAAGCAGCCGGGCCATTGGACGGCGTTCTGGCTCTACAACACCAGCGTGAACAAGGTGGGCGACGAAGGCCGCGACGGCACGGAGATCGACATCATGGAAAAGCCCTGGCTGGACGACCGCGTGCAGCAGACCTTGCACTGGGACGGCTACGGCGACGCCCACAAGACGGAAGGCAATGTGGCCAAGGCCCCCGGCGTGATGCGGGGCTGGCATACGTTCTCGATCTGGTGGAAGGCCGACGAGTACGTCTTCTACATCGACGGAAAAGAAACCTGGCGCACCCGCGCCGGCGGCGTCTGCCAGGCCCCCTTGTACATCAAGCTCAGCGACGAAATCGGCCCCTGGGCCGGCGACATCGCCAAAGCCAAGCTGCCCGACGATTTTCTCGTCGATTACGTGCGGGTGTATGACGTGGTGGAGGGGAAGCGATAGATGCTTGATCGGTGCGCCGAAAACGGAGACCAAGATGGCGCCATTCCCGCGTGCCAGCGAGCTTCCTTCACGGTCATGGAATCCGAATGGACGTACTGCTACCGAATACGGCCCTACTACCGCAATGTGGGGTTCGGCGGCGCGGCCTTCTTCCTGTTTATGGGTGTCGCATCAACACTGTTTGCGGCCTTGAACGCCGATGGGTCGTTTCGTCACCCAGGACTCGCGGCATTGCTCTTCGGCGTGTTCTGGTCGTTTTTGTTCCTCTTGGGCGTTTGGACTCTGCTTGTCTACTACAGGTATCGGCTTTTCACCAATGACCATGCGATTCGGCAGATCGGCGTGATACGCGACGATCACGTCGAACTGGATTGGGTTGACGAACTCCAATGGCGCCGGGTTCCGGTAGGAGGCAGCGTTCGCGTGTCGGGAGTATTTGGCGTCGTGAAGATCGAACTGAACAACTTTTCGTCCGCCGATCGTGAACGACTGATTTCCTATCTTCGCGGGGCAGTCGCGGAAACACGTCAAACTGGATGGGACGAATTCCGCGCTCTATTCAGCGACTCGCCCGAGAAACGCCGACGCCGTCAACGTGTGCGCGTGCTCTTGTTTCTCGTCTTGGTCGCGCACGCAGTTGCATTCGCCGTCGTTGGGGCGCTCGGCCGCGATGTCAAATACTTGGTCCTATCGGTTATCAACGCGTTGGCGGCGGCGTATCTGTTCTGGGAATTGAGACGGGCGCGCGGCCGGCATTGACAAGCGGCAAACGACCTGTGCCGCGGCACGCGGCGTTGAAGAGAATCAAATAGAAGAACCGTGAACCCTCTCCTCCTCACCTTCGCCGACGGCACCACGTTCTTCGCGGGCTTGGCAATGGTCGTTGCCGCGGAAGCGGCCTTGCTGGTTGTCCGTGGTCGAGTGGCGCGGTCGGCGGTGACCGTGGCGGCGATCATCGGGATGGTCCTTGTGGTAATTTCGGCCACGCCGCTGCCGCTTTGGGCATACGCGGTCTGGATCGTCTCGGCTGTCGCGGGGATCGTCGTTCTTCCGCGGACACCTGTAGGGTGTGTGCTTGCACGCACCAATCGCCTCGTGATCCTGGTGCGTGCGAGCACGCACCCTACATGGCTCCGGGCCGCGTGCCTGGCCATGTTGGTCGCGTGCAGCGCGGGGCTTGCCGCGGCGGAGTGGCCGTATTATCTGTGCCCGACGGTTGTCGTGCCAGAGGGCGCCACCGTTTACGTCCTGGGCGACTCAATCAGCGCGGGCATGGGCGCGCCGGGGCGTTGTTGGCCGGAGGCGCTCGGGGAGATCGCACCCGTAAAGGTCGTCAATCTCGCCCAGCCCGGGGCGACGGCCGCCAGCGCGCTGGCCCAGGCCGAGGGCGTTGCGGAGCCGCGCAGCCTGGTGATCGTCGAGATCGGCGGCAACGATTTGCTGGGCAGGACCGACGCGGCGTCGTTCGCGCGGGACCTGGACGCCCTCGTGGTGTCGCTCCACGCGGAGGGGCATCAGATCCTCATCATGGAGTTGCCGCTCTATCCACTGCAAAACGCCTTCGGCCAGGCCCAGCGCCAGGTTGCGGCGAAGTACGGCGCGGCGCTGCTGCCCAAGCGGTGTTTCACCCGGGTTTTGGGCACGCCGGGGACAACGCTCGATGGCGTGCATCTTTCCCGAACCGGTCACGAGGCCATGGCAGGCGTTGTCGCGGGGGCGCTCCATTGCGCGCCCGATTGAACGGATTCGGAACATGCGATAGCCCCGCGAGGGGGGCTATCCACGCGCCAGGGGTATCGGCAAAAGGGGATTTCCGGAGAAACCGGCTTTGGGGTACATTCGACCATCGCGTTTTCGTGCGATGATTGAGCGCGAGGACAAGGCATCGGGGTGGGCCCATGGGACGGACGCATCAAAGAACATACTCGGCGCGCCGTTGGACGCGGCCGGCGTGGCTGGCGGTCGGGTTGCTGGCGTTGTCGGCCTTGTTGCTGGCGCTGATTGCCCGCGACGAGTTGGGCGGCGCCGCGTTGGCCCGGGGCGACGGCGCCGCGTCTGCCTGGATGCTGGCGTTGCTCGGGGTGGCGTTCGCGGCTCTCGCCTTGGCGGTGGCTCGGGAATCCTGGGCGCTTCATCGCCGGGTGGACCAGCAAACGCGCGTCGAGGAGGCGTTGCGCGAGAGCGAGGAGAAATACCGCGTGCTCTTCAGTCGGTCCGCCGACGGGACGCTCATTCTCGAAGGGGATCGGTTCATTGAATGCAACGACGCGGCCGTCAAGATGTTCGGTTGCGACAGTCGGGACCAACTGTTGCGGACCCACCCTTGGGAGGTTTCGCCCGAAACGCAGTCCGATGGAAGGGCCTCCCACGACAAGGCCAACGAGATGATCGCGATTGCGCTGCGCGAGGGCACGCATCGCTTCGAATGGGACCACCGGCGCGTCCACGGCGAGGTGTTTCCGGTCGAGGTTCTCTTGACCGCCATTCCCGTTGGCGGCGGGCACGTCCTGTACTCCATTTTGCGCGACATCACCGAGCGGAAGCGGATCGAACGGGATCGGGAGCGGTTGATCCAGAAGCTCGAGGCGCAGAACGCCGAGCTGGAGCGATTCACCTACACGGTGTCGCACGATTTGAAAAGCCCGCTGATTACGATCAACGGGTATCTGGGCATCCTGCGCGACGACGTTGCCCGCGGCGACGCCGGCGCGATCCAGGAGGACATGCGCCGGATGGGCGCCGCGGCCGACAAGATGGTCGGACTGTTGGGCGACCTGCTCGAGTTGTCGCGGATCGGGCGGCTGGTGGGCGTATCGCGGCCGGTTCCGCTGGCGGAGCTGGTCCGCGAGGCCGTCGAGCTGGTTGGCGGCCAGATTGCCCAGCGCGGCGTCGAGATTGTCGTGGGCGAGGATCCGCCGATTCTTTTCGGCGATCGGCCCCGGCTATTGGAGGTCGTGCAAAACCTGATCGACAACGCGGTGAAGTACGCGGGCGACCAGGCGGCGCCGCGGATCGAAATCGGCTGTCGGCCTTCGCCGGAGGGTCCCGTCTGCTACGTCCGGGACAACGGCGTCGGGATCGAGCCGGCGTACTTCGAGAAGGTGTTTGGTCTATTCGAGCAACTGGATCCCACCCTCGAGGGCACCGGAATCGGCCTGGCGTTGGTCAAGCGGATCGTCGAGGTTCACGGAGGCCGGATCTGGGTCGAGTCGGAGGGCTTGGGCAAGGGGGCGACGTTCTGTTTTCGGTTGCCGCTCGCCCCGGCTCAAGGCGCCGATGCGGCGAGGGACGCAAAACACGCGGAGCCGGAGGACGCGACGACCGCCGCGTCGTAGAGCCGGTTTCCGGCAGCGCGGGCGCAAGAAACGGCGCGGCCGGCGGGATGCGATCGCGCCGGCCGCGAGGTGCGGATGGTTTTCTTGAATGACGCGGCGGCGCGCGTCAATTCGTGGGCGTGGTTTCCTGGGGCCGGACGCGAACCAGGAGCCAGTTCCGCGTCTGATCCGGACCGAAGTGGACCCAGACGGGCGCTTCGTCCTTCGTCAGGTTCTCCAGCGAGGTTTCCATCACGGTTTGCGGGTTTTTGCCCACGGTCCAGGTGACCCGCTGCGACTGCCGATCCACCGAGCCTTGCACGGGCAGGTCCTGGTTGCTCAGGGCGTCGAAGTAGGTTCCGCCGATCGTGCCGTCCCGAGCGACGGCGAGCTGGATCGCCCGATCGCTGGCCGTTTGGCCGGCGCCCACCAGCGCAAACACGCCCAGCGGCAGCCACTGATCGTTCGGCGTCGTGGTCTCGGGCGAGGCGGCGGGAGGCGCGGTCGCATACGCGCCGGTCGGGTCGGCCTCCTCGCCATTGATGTAGTAGGTGTTCTCCTGATAGACCGAGGCGCCGCCGTAGCCGTAAGCTGGCCGCGCGAGCCAGCCGGCCAACGTGCCCCACGTGACGGCCGCCCAGGCGTCGGCGTGCGGATGCGTCATCTGCCAGACGTAGGGGTGGCTCGCGTACCATTGCGGCGTGAAGAGATCGTTGTAACGGTGCTGGAGGTTGTTGCGAACCTGGCCGGCTTGCTGCCGCCACTGCCGCCAGTCCGATTGCGTGACCGCCCGAAGCTGTTTTTGCCAATCCCGTGGCGACGGCCGCCACGCGCCGGGCCCGTGCCAAGCCTGGGCGCCGGGATGGTTGGTCGGAGGAACGATGTGGGCGGGTCCGCCGGGGTGGTTGTTGGGGTTGCCGAGGTGCGCGGGTCCGCCGGGCAGATGTCCGGGTTGCGCGAAGCCGGCCGGTCCGCCG
>JAFGDS010000118.1 GCA_016931995.1 Pirellulales bacterium | reverse complement strand
TTCCATCAACGTAACACCACCAGACAGCCCTACAACTCACTAACTCGCCAACACAAGAATTCCATTTCACGCTGAACCAGGACACCAGCCGGGCGATGTCCCGTTCTGTTATCCCGAACTTGTACATGAGATGATCGCTGCGCCGACGCCTCTTGCTGGCGGCCAGGACCCGTTCTCGAACGCCTGGGCGACGATAATACTCCCTGGATTGTTTTCGCTTCCGTTCGAGGTTCTCAGGCCGATTACGGTACTCCTTCATCTGTTGGGAAGCACACTCCTTGCACGGTTGGCGCAAGCCATCTGGATTCGTCGCCCGGGGGTAAAACGACTCGCGGGGAAGCTGGCGACCGCATTTTGTACACGTCTTCATTTTCATTTTCATTTCAACAATGATCTCCATTGTCAATGACTTCCGAATGGACAGACTGCTGGTAGCGCGAGTCCGGCTCTTCGGTGCGGGCTGCGATGTTCTCGAAGGCTTCCGAGGTCGGGTCGTAGTTGACAATCACGACATCCGACACGGTAGGCGAAGAACTTGATGCCCAGCTTCTTGGCGATCTCCCCGCAGCGCACGGTCAGCAACTTGCCCGACAAGGGCCGGCCCTGGCTATTGCGAAACAGCTTGCCCTCCGGGTATTTTGCGACCTGTTGCTCGATGATCGCCTGGGCCGTCGGCGTCAGCCACACCACGCGATTGTACTTCGTGCCCTTGGAATCGACCTTGGCCAGGATAATGTGGTCGCCGCGCACCTGCGCCGCCTCGAAGATTCGGACTTCCTGTGGGCAGCAACCCGTTTCCCGCATCACGATGAGCAGGTCCCGGAATTCGCCATCCGCCTCCTCCAGAATCTGCCCCCACTGCTCCGGCGAAACGAGCACGTCACGGGAAAGGCCCGCTGGCAGCCGAAGCCCGGCAAGCGGCGAGGAGGCAATCAGCCCCTGCCGCACGGCCCAGTTGAAGGCAATCTTGATGGTTTTGGCGGCAATGCGCTTCGTCGTGGGATTCCACTTCTTGCCATCCACCCAGCGCTGCACATCGTGCGGGCAGAGGTCATGCACCCGCTTGTTCTGGATCGTGACATTGAACGAGCGGATGTGATGCCGATAGAGCCGGTAGCTGCCTTTCGACTGATTCTGCTTGACGTGTTCCAGGAATTCGTCAAACAGTTCATCCACCCGGCGGATCGTCTGCCCGCTGCTGCGCCGCCCGCCCATCAGTTGGTGAAACTTGCGGTGCGCCTCCTCTTTGTCCTTCCCCAACGGCACCTGCCGGCCGTCTAGTTGGATGTACCAGGTTTTGGTAGATTTGCGGAACCAAGGCTTCGGCTGTCGCATCGAAAAAACTCCCTGAGTAGTATAGACAGGTTAGTTTTACCGTGCAATGAGGCGTGCATGGCCATTCGTAACCTTTTAGTTTCCAACAGGTTACATCACCGCTGGTGTAATCCAGGCGTTTACGCCTGGGGATCGAGAGCCAGAACGAATTTGTTTTTTCCCGAAGTCCCCTTCAGGGGACGGGGAATCGGCGAAAACGGTCGGGGAATCGATCCATCGCCCCTAAAGGGGCTGCGAGGGAAAAGGACGCAATTCCGATCCGTGGTCCCAGGCGTGAACGCCTGGGCTACATAAAAACGAACCCGCGAACGCACGTTGACCGACCAACTGCGATTCCGGCTCGGTAGGAGCCTCGCCCTCCCGACATCCACACACCTCTGACACGCAACCATGGCCACGACCGCGATCCAGTTGACGCTCGACCTGTTGGCCGGCTGCGGCGTGCGGTTTCTCTTCGGCAATCCCGGCACGACCGAACTGCCACTTAGCGACGCGATGGTCGCCGAGCGGCGGATCCAGTACATCCTGGCCCTGCAGGAAATCCCCGCCGTGGCCATGGCCGACGGCTACGCCCAGGCGTCCGGCACGCCGGGTGTGGTGAACGTGCACATCTGCTGCGGGCTCGGGAACGCGATGGGCATGATCTACAACGCCTTCCGCGAGGGCACGCCCCTGGTCCTCACCGCCGGCCAGCAGGACCGCCGCATGGCGATGGAGGAGCCCATCCTCTGGGGTGACATGGTCGCCGCCGTCCGCCCGTGGACCAAATGGGCCGTAGAAGTGCAGCGGGCCGCCGACGTGCCCTCGGTTATCCGCCGGGCGGTCCAAACGGCGATGGCCCCGCCCACCGGGCCGGTCTTCATCTCCATGCCGGTCGATTTGCAGATGGAAGCGGTCGATACGTCGGCCCTGGACCTGACCCCGCCGCGGCTGCCGGACTTTTGCGTTCGTCCACCTGAGGAGGCCGTGCGCCGCGCGGCGGCGGTGTTGGCCGCCGCCCGCTCGCCGGCGATTCTCGTCGGCAGCCGCGTCTGCGAGGCCGGGGCAATCGACGAGCTGGTGGCCGTGGCCCAGCGGCTCGGCGCCCCCGTGCTGCACGAGGCGACCACGTCGCACGGCCGGGCGAGCTTCCCCTCGACGCACCCGCTCGCGGCGGCCCCGCTGCCCTTCTGGTCGCCCGAGGTCCGCGAGCGTCTGGCCGAGTTCGACGTGGTGCTCGTGGCGGGCATGAAGCTCATGCAGCAGTACATCCATCACGAGCCGGCTCGGCCCCTCCCCGAACACATTCGGCTGGTGCAGATCGACGACGCGGCCTGGGAGTTGGGCAAGAACTACCCGGTCGAGGTCGGCCTGATCGGCCATCCGCGTCCCGCCCTGGCCGAACTCGACGCCGCGCTGGCCGCGGCGATGACGCCCGAGGCCCGCCGCGCGGCCGCCGCGCGAGCCGCGGACTGGGGCCGGCGCCACGCGGCGCTGCGCGAGTCGCTGCGGGCGAAGGCCCAAAGCCAGCGCGACCTGCGGCCAATGACGCCGCTTTGCGTCATGGAATCGTTGGCTCGGGTACTGCCCGACGACGTGGCCATTGTCGAAGAGGCCCCTACAACCACCATGGGTGGCTACTTCGAACGGGTCGGGGCCTTGAAGGATCCCCGCGGTTACTTCGCGCAGCGGGGCTGGGCCTTGGGATGGGGGCTGGGCTGCGCGTTGGGCGTGAAGCTGGCCTGGCCGGAACGGCCCGTCTTGGCCATCATTGGCGACGGCTCGGCCATGTACGGCATCCCGGCCCTATGGACCGCCGCGCATTACCGCTTGCCCGTCACCATCGTCCTGGCGAATAATTCCGAGTACAAGATCCTCAAAGACTGCGCCCAGGTGCTCGGCCTGCCCGAGGCGTGCGCGGACCGATTCCTCGGGCTGGACGTGACCGACCCAGCGATCGACTATGTGAAGCTCTCCGAGTCGTTGGGCGTCGCGGCGTGTCGGGTGGACGAGCCGGACGAGTTAAGCGACCAAGTGCGTCGGTCACTGGCCGCCGACGCCCCCCGGCTCATCGAAGTCCCCGTCGGCCGGGCGAAGAAGACGAGTTGACGTAGGGTGCCACTGGCTTTGCCCGTGTCCGGCGCGTGCCACTGGCTCTGCCAGTGTGGCGCTTTCGTGCTACTGGGCACTGGCAGAGCCAGTGGCACGCGCCGATGCCCCGAACACAAGGAGACCCTCGCATGGTCCTGCTTGAATTCAGCGTGTTTCCCCTCGGCCAGGGCGAGAGCGTGAGCCGTTTCGTGGCGGGCAGCCTCGACATTGTCGATCGCAGCGGGTTGCCCTATCAGTGTCATGCGATGGGCACCATCGTCGAAGGCCAGTGGGACGAGGTGTTCGAGCTGGTGAACTGCTGTTGTCAGGCGATGGCCGCCCAATGCGACCGGGTGGAGTGCACCATCAAGATCGACTACCGCAAGGGGGCGGAAGGCCGGCTGCGGTCGAAGGTGTCCAGCATCGAACAGCACCTCGGCCGGGAAGTGGAGAAGTGACCCCTTGTCTGGGTGCCACTGCTGGCTTGCCCAGCCGTGCAGAGGGCACGTGTGCCACTGGCTTTGCCAGTGTGCAACACGGAGAACGCCGCACTGGCTGAGCCAGTGGCACACGGGTGCATGGTTGAGAAGTCGACAGGCACACACCGGGCAAGCCGGCAGTGGCACCCAGGCGGCCAGTCCGCTATACTCGAAGCTGTTCGGTCCGCGGGGGCCGTTGGCGGCGGGACCCGCCGTCCCATCTTGCCGGGAGTGCCTTGCCCCCAAATGATGCCCACCACGCTTTCGCCTCTGGTGCGGGAACTCCGCGCGGCGCTCGGGCCCGGCCAGGTTCTCTCGGAGCCGAGCGACCTGGTGCCCTACGAGTGCGACGCCTTCACGGTCGAGCGGCACGTACCCCGGGCGGTCGTGTTCCCGCGTTCGACCGAGGAGGTGGTTCAGGTGGTTCGGCTGTGCGGTCGGCACGGCGCGAGCGTCGTGCCGCGCGGGGCGGGCACGAGCCTGGCCGGCGGGTGTTTGCCGCGGGGCGAAGCCGTCGTCGTCATGCTCACGCGGATGAAGAGCGTCCTCGAGGTGAACCTCCGCGACCGCTACGCCGTGGTCGAGGCGGGCGTGCCCAACCTGGCCTTGTCGCGGGCGTTGGCCGGCACGGGCTTCCACTTCGCTCCTGATCCCTCGAGCCAAACGGCCAGCACCCTCGGCGGCAACGCCGCCACGAACGCCGGCGGTCCCCACACGCTCAAGTACGGAGTGACCGTGAACCACGTCCTCGGTCTGGAGGCCGTGCTGGGCGACGGGAGCGTGCTGCGCGTGGGGCCGGTGGCCGATCCGGGGCAATTCGATTGGATCGGGCTCTTGGTGGGCAGCGAGGGTACCCTGGCCATCCTGACCAAGCTTTGGGTGCGGCTCACGCCCGACCCGGCGGACTACCGCACGCTGCGCGTCGTTTTCAACACGGTGGACGACGCCACCGGCGCGGTGAGCGACATCATCGCCCAGGGCATCATCCCCGCGGCCATGGAGCTGATGGACCGGGGCATCATCGCCGCGGTGGAAGAAGCCTTTCACTTTGGGTTTCCGCTCGACGCCGAGGCGATTCTGGTGATCGAGATCGACGGGCTGACCGCGGGGCTCGACGCGCAAGGGCGGCGGATCGCCGAGATCTGCCGCAAGTGGAACGCCCGCGAGATCCTGCACGCCGCCGACGCGGGCCAGCGCGAGGCCCTGTGGCAGTGCCGCAAAATGGCGGTGGGCGCGGTGGGCCGGTTGAGCCCCAGCTACATCATCCAGGACGGCGTCGTCCCGCGGACCAAACTGCCGCACATCCTGCGGCGGATCGCCCAGATCGGCCAGGCGCACGGCGTGCGGATCGTCAACGTTGCCCACGCCGGCGACGGCAACGTCCACCCGATCCTGCTCTTCGACGAGCGGGACGCCCGCGAGGTCGAGCGCGTGCACGCGGCCAGCCGGGAGCTGTTGGCCGAGTGCATCGCCTGCGGAGGCAGCGTCACGGCCGAGCACGGCATCGGCGTCGAGAAGCTACCCTTCATGAGCCAACTGTTTGCCCCGGCCGACCTGGCGGCCATGCGCCGGGTTCGCCACGCGTTCGACCCCAGCGGCTGCCTGAACCCGGGGAAGCTGGTGCCGGAAGGAGAGACGCGTGATGGGTGACGAAACGTGTGCCACTGGCTTTGCCAGTGCGAGGGTGCCATGTCCACGCTTGCGTGGACATGTGGCTGATGGGAGAGGATACCACACAGAGGTGACAGAGAGGAACGCAGGCATGGCCACGGCAAGCGTGACCATGGCACCCGGCCAGTGCCGTGGAAAGCCAAGGCTCCCGCACTGGCAGAGCCAGTGGCACACGGCCGTGGCGTCCGAGTAGACGAGCATGGGAATGACGCACGCTGGATTGCCTCTGATGGAAACGATCGCGCCGGCACGGCAGGCCGACGTGGCGGACGCGCTGCGTCAGGCATACGACGAGGGCGTGCCCGTCTATCCACTCGGCGGCGGCACGCACGCGGGGTTGGGCGCGATGCCGACGCGGCCCGGGCGCGGTTTGGCCCTCGGCGGGCTGGCCCGCGTGATCGACCACGCCGTGGCCGATTTGACCATCACGGTCGAAGCGGGGCTAACCATTGCGGCACTGCAAAAAACGCTTACCCAACACGGACAGCGGATGCCGGTGGACGTGCCGTTGTCCGATCGGGCGACCGTCGGCGGCGCGGTGGCCACCGGCGCGGCCGGACCCCGACGATACCGGTTCGGGTCGATCCGCGACTACGTCCGAGGGCTCGCGGCCGTGGACGGCACGGGCATGCCCTTTGCCTCCGGGGGCCGCGTGGTGAAAAACGCCGCCGGATACGACCTCTGCCGGCTGTTGGGCGGCTCGCTGGGCACGCTGGGCGTCATCACGCAGGTGACGCTCATGGTCCGGCCCCTGCCCGAAACGACCGCCTGGCTGATCGCGGGCGTGCCCGATTTCGATGCCGCCGAGCGTCTCCTGGCCGGCTTGGTCCACACGGCCGCCGCGCCTGCGGCCATCGAATGGCTCCTCGGCCCCACGTGGGCGGACGACGCCGCCTTGCCCCGCGCCGCCGCGGGCGCCGCCGGCCGGCTCGTGCTGGGCATCGAAGGCACGGCCGCCGAAGCCGCCTGGACGATCGACACGCTCCACGGCGAATTGCGGCAGGCGGGCGCGGTTGCGCCCGTGTCCTTCACCGGCGCGGCGGGCGAGGCGCTTGCCGCCCGGCTGGTCGATTTCCCCGCGGCCACGGTCGAGTCGCCTGTCGTGGTGCAAATCACCGTGCCGCCCAGCGCCGTGGTCAAGACCGCGCGGGAAATCCTCGGGTTCGACGCGGGCGCCTCGCTGCAAATTCACGCCGGCGACGGCATCATTCTTGCCAAACTGGCCGCGCCGGCCAGCGAACTGGCCGAGCGGATCCGCCGCGAGTTGCGGCCGTTGGCCGGCGCGGCCGGCGGCGTGCTGACCGTGCTGGCCCATCCGCCCGAGGCCGCCCTCGACGCGGCGACCGTCTGGGGCCCGGCGAGCGACGGGACGACGCTCATGAAGACCATCCACGAGCGTTTCGACCCCAAGGGAATCCTCAATCCCGGCCGTTTTTTCCCGAGATCGGAGAGACGCGCATGAACACCAGCCGACGATCGTTTCTGTTGTCTTCCACGCTCGGCGTGGCGGGCGCCGCGGGCCTTGGCCGCGCAATGGCGGAGGACGCGCCGCCGGCCGACAAGGCGACGTTTCGATTGACGCGCGACATTCCGGTCGAAGAGGGCTACGACGTAATCGTGGCCGGCGGCGGACCCGGCGGCGTCTCGGCGGCCATCGCGGCGGCTCGGCTGGGCGCCAAGGTGCTCTTGGTCGAAGCCACCGGCTGCCTGGGCGGCATGGGCACCAGCGGGCTCGTCTCGCAATGGTCGCACCTGGGAAACGGCAAGGAGATGCTCGTCGGCGGGCTAATCCTCGAAATGGTCAAGAGGCTCTGCCGCGGTGGGCAGGTCGAGCCGGGCGCGCGCGGCGCGTTCGACAAGGATGAAAACCGGTACCTTGGCGGCGTGGGGTTCAACCCCGAAGCCCTCAAGGTGTTACTCGACGAACTCTGCCGCGAGGCCGGCGTCGAGGTCCGCTTCTTCACCCGCGCGATCGACGCCGACGTGGACCCGGCCGACCGGCGCGTCCGGGGCGTCGTCACCAACAACGTCGAGGGCTACCGGTACCTCCGCGGGACGACGTTCATTGACGGAACCGGTGACGCCGTGCTCGCCGATCTCTGCGGAGCGAAATGCCGCGCCGCGGGCCGCGACACGCCCGACATCATGCCGCCCACGCTCTGCGCGATGATCTGCGACATCGACCGGGCGCGGTTCAACCCGGGCCACCAGCAGGCGGCCGTGGATCGGGCCATCGCCGACGGCTTCTTCACCCAGCCCGACCGGCACGTCTCCGGCCTCTTCTACAGCACCGACAACACCGCGACGATGAACGCCGGACACATGTTCCATACCGACGCCCTGAACAACCGCAGCCTGTCGGACGCGGCCGCGCTCGGGCGGCGGCTCGTCCAGGAATACGTCCGCTTCTTCAAAAAATACGTGCCCGGGTGCGAGAAAATCCAGGCCGTGGGGACGGGATCGCTGGTGGGCGTGCGCGAGTCGCGGCGGATCGTCGGCGAATACGAGCTCAATTTCGACGACTTCCAGGCGCGGCGGCACTTTCCCGACCAGATCGCCGTTTTCGCCAGCGCCGTGGACGTGCACGTCCACGACACGAGCCCCGAGGAGTACAAGCGATTCCGCGAGGAGTTCACCAAGCTGGGCCGGCTCAAGCCCGGCGAAAGCTACGGCATTCCCTACGGCGTGCTCGTGCCGCGGGGCTGGGCGAATCTGTGGGTGGCCGGCCGCGCGGTCAGCACCGACGTGCGGATGCACGGCGCGATCCGCTTGCAGGCGAGCTGCTCGATGATGGGCCAGGCCGCCGGAACCGCCGCCGTCCAATCCCTCCGCGCCGGCCAGCGAGCCAACGACCTGGATACCGAAGCGCTCGTCCTCGCGCTCCGCAAGGCCGGCGCCAAGCTGCCGCAGGCCGCCTTGAGCAAAACCATGACCCGCCGCGCCTGACCGCGCGGACGCTTCCCCCGATGAACCCATCCCCCGACAACGCGAAACGCGCGTCCAACGGCCGCGGCCCGGCCGACGCCGTGGACTACGAGCTGTTCCTGCACTGCGTCCACTGCGGCCTATGCACGTCGAGCTGCCCGACGTTCACCGAGCTGGGCGACGAGAACGACGGCCCCCGCGGGCGGATCCACCTCATGCGGGCGGTGGCCGACGGGCGGCTCGAGGCCGAGGGTCCCCTGCGACGGCATTTGGAGTTGTGCCTGGATTGTCGGGCGTGCGAAACGGCCTGTCCCTCGGGCGTGCATTACGGCCGGCTCGTCGAACCGTTTCGCATGGCCATGGAAACCCAGCACCGCGGGCTGCTTGGGCGATTCGACTGGTTCCGCGAGATCGTGCTCTTTCGGTTGTTTCCTTATGCGGGGCGGCTGCGGCTGGCCCTGACGCCGGTGGTCTGGGCGCAACGGCTAGGCGTCTGGGGACTGATCGAGCGGCTGGGCCTGTTGAAGCTGGTGCCGGGCCGGATGGGCGAGATGGTCAGCTTGTTGCCTCCGCCCGTATCCGGCGGGCCGCGGCTGCCCAAGTTCCTGCCCGCCAAGGGACGCCGCCGCGCGAAGGTGGCCTTCTTCGTCGGGTGCGTGGCCGACGCGATGTTCCGCCACACCCATTGGGCCACGCTCCGCGTCTTGCAGGAAAACGGCTGCGACATCGTGATCCCCGACGGGCAGGGCTGCTGCGGCGCGATCCACTACCACGCCGCCGACAGCGACGGCGCCCGGCGCGAGGCCGACGCCAACGTCGCCGCCTTCGATCTGGACGACGTGGACGCGATTGTCGTGAACCACGCCGGCTGCGGGGCCATGATGAAGGAATACGGCCTGCACTGGCAAGACGCCCAGCAGCCCCGGCGCCAGGCGTTCGCCGACAAGGTTCGCGACGTGAACGAATTCCTCGACGCGCTGGGGCTCGTGCCCCCACCGGGCGCGATCGAGCTGGTGGTTACCTATCACGACGCCTGCCACCTGGGCCACGCGCAGAAAATCACGGAGCCGCCGCGGCGGCTGTTGGCCCAGATCCCGGGCCTCGTGGTCAAGGATCTGCCCGAAACGGAGATCTGCTGCGGTTCGGCCGGCACGTACAACCTGAACGAACCCGGCATGGCCCGGCGGCTGGGCGACCGCAAGCTCGAGAACGTCGTCCGGACCGGGGCGCGGATCGTGTTGGCCTCGAACGCCGGCTGCCTGCTGCAAATCCTCCGCGAGATCCACGAGCACCGCGAGCCGCTCGTGGCGATGCACCCGATGGACCTCTTGGACCTCAGCTACCGCAGCGAGCAGCCGACGTTGCCCGAGGCGAAGGGACTCTGATTCCTCATGGACCCGCTTGATTTGACATTCGTTGACGACGCGATCGAGCGGCTGGGTGGCCGCGCGGAGGCGGTGATCCCGATCCTCCAGGCGATCCAGGAGCACTACCGCTACCTTCCGCCCGCGGCGCTGGCGCGCGTCTGCGACAAAACGGACATCACGCCCGCGGCCATCACCGGCGTCTCGACCTTCTTTACGCAATTTCGCCATCGTCCGGTGGGCCGGCATGTGATCCACGTCTGCCACGGCACGGCCTGCCACGTGAAGGGCGCGGGCCTCGTGCATGAGGCGTTCGAGCGGCGGCTGGGAATCGCCCGGGGGGAAGACACGGACGCGCGTGGGTTGTTCACGATCCAGAAGATCGCCTGCCTGGGCTGCTGCACGCTCGCGCCGGTCGTGCAGATCGACGGGCTGACGTATGGTCACCTCACGGCGGCCCGCGTGCCCGAGGTGCTCGACGACTTTCTGAATCGCCGGGACGCCTCGCCGACGGAAAACCTGTCCGCCTCGCGCCCGATGGACGGCCGACCGCTGGGCGAGATCCGCGTCGGGCTGGGCTCGTGCTGCGTCGCGCAGGGCAGCGGCCGGGTGCATGAGGCGATCGGCCGCGTGTTGCATCAAAGCGGCGCGGCGGCCGTGGTGAAGCGGGTGGGTTGCGTGGGCATGTGCCACCAGACGCCGCTGGTCGAGCTGGTTCCGCCCGAGGGCCCCTCGCGGCTGTTCGCCCGAGTGACGCCCGAAGACGTCGCCCCGCTGGTCCTGGAACACTTCAAACCGAAGGGCTTTCTTCGCCGGGCAAGCCGGCGGGCGGCGCTCTGGCTCGACCGGCTTCTGACCGACGAGGACGGCGACCCGATTGCCCGGCACGCCATCGACGTCCGCGACGGGCCGGTCTGCGCGTTTCTCGGTCCGCAACAGCATCTGGCCACCGAGCGGTGCGGCCGGATCGACCCGACCGATCTGGATGAATACCTCGAACACGACGGCTTCGCCGCGTTGCGGAAGTGCGTCTCGGAGCTTTCGCCCGACGAGGTAATCGCGCGGATCGAGGCGAGCGGGCTGCGGGGCCGCGGCGGGGCGGGGTTTCCCACCGGGCGCAAGTGGCGGGCCGTCGCCCAGGCGGCCGGCCGGCCCAAGTACATCCTCTGCAACGGCGACGAGGGCGATCCCGGCGCGTTCATGGACCGCATGTTGCTCGAATCGTTTCCCTACCGGATCCTCGAGGGCTTGGCCATCGCCGCCTATGCCGTGGGCGCCGAGGTCGGCTATCTCTACATCCGTGCCGAGTATCCGCTGGCCGTGCGGCGCATCCGCGAGGCGCTGGCCGAGTGCCGCCGGCGAGGACTCTTGGGCGATTCGGTGTGCGGCAGCGGCGTGCGGCTGCGTCTTTCGGTCAAGGAAGGCGCCGGCGCGTTCGTCTGCGGCGAGGAGACGGCCCTGTTGGCCTCGCTCGAGGGCCGCCGCGGGATGCCCCGGCTCCGGCCGCCCTTCCCGGCCGACGAAGGACTTTGGGGGAAACCCACCCTGGTGAACAACGTCGAGACGTACGCCCTCGTGCCGTGGATCCTCCGCCACGGCCCGGAGGCGTTCGCCTCGCTGGGCACGGCCCAGAGCAAAGGCACGAAGGTTTTCGCCCTGGCGGGCAAGGTGCGTCGCGGCGGGCTGATCGAAGTACCCATGGGCATCAGCCTGCGGCGGATCGTCGAGGAGATTGGCGGCGGCACGGCCAGCGGGACGCCGTTCAAGGCGGTGCAGGTGGGCGGACCCTCCGGCGGTTGCGTGCCCGCCGCGCTGGCCGACACGCCCGTCGACTTCGAGGCCCTCGCCCAGGCCGGGGCGATCATGGGCTCCGGCGGGCTGGTCGTGCTGGACGAGTCGGATTGCATGGTCGATATCGCTCGCTATTTCCTCGCTTTCACGCAAGATCAATCGTGCGGCAAGTGTACGTACTGTCGGGTGGGCACGCGCCGGATGCTCGACATTCTGGAGCGGATCCGCGGCGGCCAGGGCAAACCCGGCGACCTGGAGGACCTGGAATCGCTCGCCCGAATCACTGCGGCCGGCAGCATCTGCGGCCTGGGCCGCACCGCGCCCAACCCCGTGCTCTCGACGCTGCGGTACTTCCGCGAGGAATACGAGGCGCACCTGGCCGGCCGGTGTCCGGCGGGCAAGTGCCCGGCGTTGATCCGCTACCGCATCACCGAGTCGTGCATCGGCTGCACGCTGTGCGCCCAGCACTGCCCGGTGGACGCCATTCCCATGACCCCCTACGCCCGACACACGATCGACCTGACCAAGTGCACCCGCTGCAACACCTGCCGCGACGTCTGTCCCGCCGACGCCGTGGTGGTGGAGACGGGCCCAGAGAAATGACCAAACGTGCGCCCCGTCATCCTAAGCGCAGCGAAGGATCTCCACGGCCACGGGGATTCTTTGCTGCGCTTAGAATGACGATTTACCCTTTGGTTCAACCGCCATGCCCAAAATTACCATCGACCGACGCGACGTGGAGGTCGTCCGGGGCGAGACGATCCTCGACGCGGCCGTGAAGCTCGGAATCGAGATCCCCACGCTCTGCTTCCGCGCCGGCTGCCGGGCGTCGACGTCGTGCTTGGTCTGCTCGGTCAAGCTGTCGGGCCAGGATCGATTCGTGCCCGCCTGCGCCACGGTGGTCCAGGACGGAATGCGGATCGAGAGCGACGCGCCCGAGGTTCGCGCCGCGCGCCGCACGGCCCTCGAGCTGCTCCTGAGCGATCACGTGGGCGACTGCCTGGCCCCGTGCCAATTGCTCTGCCCGGCCGAGATGGACATCCCGCTGATGCTCCGGCAGATTCGTCGGGGAGAGCTTCGCGCGGCGATCGAGACGGTCAAGCGCGACATTGCCCTGCCGGCCGTGCTGGGGCGGATCTGTCCGCGTCCGTGCGAGAAAGGCTGCCGCCGCGAGGCGCTCGACGGCGCGGTGACGATCTGCCAACTGAAGCGTTACGTGGCCGACGCCGATCTGGCCTCGCGCGACCCCTACCGGCCCGAGTGCCGCGCCGCGTCGGGCCGAAGCGTGGCGATCGTCGGCGCGGGGCCAACCGGCTTGGCCGCGGCGTATTACCTCCGCCGGCTCGGACACGGCGTGACGCTCCTGGACGCGCAGGCCCAGCCCGGCGGGCGGCTCCGCGACGAGTTCTCCCCCAGCCAACTCCCCACCGCCGTCTTGGACGCCGAGGTGGAGCAAATCCTTCGCCTGGGCGTCGCGTGGCAACCCAACGCCCGGATCGGCCCCCGCGAGTTGGCCGAGTTGGAGGCCCGATTCGACGCGGTCCTCGTCGCCTGCGGCAGCTCGGGTCGCGACCAGGCGGCCGCCTGGGGGCTGACCGCTTCGGCCCGCGGAATCGAGGTCGAGAAGGGCGCGTACCGCGCGAGTCGGCCGGGCGTGTTTGCCGCGGGCATGACGATCCGCGGCAAGGGCATGGTCGTCCGCAGCGCGGCCGACGGCAAGGAGGCCGCCGAGGCGATCGACCGCGCGTTGGCTGGCGACGCGCGCGCCGCGGCGCGGCCGTTTACCGTCCGGATGGGCCGGCTGTCGGCCGAGGAACTCGCGCTTGTGGCCGAAGTCGCGTCCGACGCGCCGCGCCGCGAGCCGACCCGAGGAGAATTCTCTCGCGACGAGGCCTCGGTCCAGGCCGCCCGATGCCTGCACTGCGATTGCCGCGACCGGCAATCCTGCCGCCTGCGGCACTACGCCATCCAGTACGGCGCCGATCCGAATCGCTACGGCAAGGACCGGCAATCGCTGGCGATCGTCCGGCAACCGTCGGGAGTGATCTATGAACCGGGCAAGTGCATCCGCTGCGGGCTGTGCATCGAAATCGTCTCGGCCGACCCGACGGCCCTGGGGCTTGCGTTCATCGGTCGCGGGTTCCACGTCCGCCTGGGCGTTCCCTTCGACCGGCCGCTGGACGAAGCCCTCGGACGGCTTGCCCGCGAGTGCGTCGAGGCCTGCCCCACCTCGGCCCTGACCAGGGACGACGCGCCGAGGTAGAATCCGGCCGCCGGAAGTGTCGACGCGCCGGATCCGGCGCGAATTCGGCACGTTCTTTCCCATTTTCCGCGCTCAGTGTATGCTTCCAATAGGCTTTTTCCTTGAAGCCCGAGCCGCTTGCGGCTTCGCAACACCGCGGCCTCGCGCGGCTAATCGCGACACAAGAAGACCGTCGTCATGTCCGAACACCTCCTGAACTGGCTCCTGGCAAGCTGGGGCGTCGTGGTCGAGATGGCGCCCTATTTGCTCTTCGGCTTCCTCGTGGCCGGAGTGCTCTCCGTGTGTATTCCGCGCGAGTGGGTGGAGCGTTACCTCGGCCGGCCGGGGCTGGGACCCGTGTTCACGGCCTCGCTGGTGGGCGTGCCGTTGCCCTTGTGCTCGTGCAGCGTCATTCCGGTATCGGCGTCGATCCGGCGGCACGGGGCCAGCCGCGCGGCAACCACCGCCTTTCTCATCTCCACGCCCCAAACCGGCGTCGACAGCATCGCCGTGACGTACGCGCTGTTGGGACCGGTCTTCGCCGTGTTCCGGCCGGCAGCGGCGCTCGTGACGGGCGTGCTCGGCGGCGTGCTGGTTCAACTCTTCGGCGAAAAGGACCCGGACGTGGCGGCCCAGCCCGACGCGCCGCGCGAGTGCAAGGAGGCGTGCTGTTGCGGGCACGAAGAGCACGGCCTCGTGTATCGGGCGCTGCGCTACGGCCTGGTCGCGCTTCCGCGCGACGTGGGGCCGGCGCTTTTGCTGGGCGTGGCCATTGCCGGCGCGCTGACCGCGCTGGTGCCCCAGAACGAGCTTTACGCCTATGTCGGCGGGGGCGTCCTGTCGATCGTCGTCATGATGGCCGCGGGCGTGCCCATTTACGTTTGCGCGACGGCATCCGTGCCGTTGGCGGCGGGCTTCATTCACCTGGGCGCTTCACCCGGCGCGGCCTTGGCCTTCCTCATCGCCGGCCCGGCCACCAACGCCGCCACGCTGGTCACCGTCTGGAAGGTGCTCGGCCGGCGGACGACCATCGTCTACGGTCTGACGATCGCCGCCAGCGCCATCGTTGGCGGGCTTCTCCTGGACGGGCTCGTCCGATGGTGGAACGCGGCCATCCCGCATTCCGCCGAACACGTCCACGCCACGTCCGGCGCCGGTTGGCTCGCCCACGCCATGGCGATTCTCCTCCTGGTCGTCCTGGGCGTTTCCCTGTTTTCCTCCGACAGCCACGCGGACTAGGCACTTTTTGAAAACCGATCTTCACCCGTCGGTTACCAGTCGAAGGCAACGTTGGTCGAATTTCACCGGGCGTGCGGCCCGGTCTTCATTCAGCACTAGGCTTTCCGTTACTTGCCGGACACGACGAGCTTGCCCTCGCCGGTGAGCTCGCCCGCCAGGGGGCCGGCGTCGAAGACGACGCGGACGACGTACTCTCCTTCGCCTGTCGTGGGCACTCGACACGAGTGCGAGCAGAAGCCCCCTCACGAGAAGCCGGTGATGCCGCGGTTGATGATCTTGCCGTCGGCCGCGAGCAGGAAGACTTCGGCCGAGCCCTCCGCCGCGCGGGCGTCGAACTCGCCGCCCACCGTGGAGGACGACAGGTACAGGCAATCGTCGGCCACGAGGCGAGGCGAGACGGTCACCGTGTCGCCGGGCTTGGGGGGACCGCCCGAGTTGGTCGAGTCGAACGCGACGTTCAGCGCGAGCTTGCCCAGCATGGCCAGCGTCGTCTCCTCGTCCTTGCGGACCGCGTGGTTTCTCGGCCTGTCCACGTGGAACGAATACGTCCATAGCTGGCCCGATACGTCGGTCATTTCGAGCTTCAGCCAGGAAACGCAGTACTTGCCGACGGGCACGGCCACGGGCTCGTCGAGCCGGTCGATCAACACGAGTTCGCCCAGGTCGCTAATCAGCTCCACGGAGATGCGCGCGGTCGGGTCCTGATGCGCCGGCAGCGTGAGCCGCAACGTGCCTTGCGCCGCGCTCCGCGGACGGGCGAGGACGGCCTCGGCGAGCGGGTCGGAGCGGACCACGTACGTCTCGCCGCCGGCGGCGATCGGCTTACCCAGCGGGAATTGCTCGGTGAGCGGGTCGAACCGCCCGTTGCCGTCAAGGTCGATCCAGACGCGATCCTGGCCAACTGTATTCAAGCAGCCGTCGGCGTTGCCGTCGAGGATCAGCGCGGGGCGCTGGGCCTCGCCAAGGAGGAACGTCCCCTGGGCGTAGCCCCGCACGGCGTATCGCAGCCCGTCGCCCAGCGTGGAGCGGCGGAACAAGAGCGTCCGCTCGACCCGCCGGGGCGTCGGCTTCTCTTCGACGGTGATCGTTGCCGGAACCTCGAACTCCTTGTCGGGCACGGCGCGACGCTCGTCCGCGGCGAGGTGGCCGTCGCCGTTGGCGTCCAGCCACAGCTCCGGTCCGTCGGCGGCCTTGGGACGCCACACGATCGTCAGGGCCGTCTCGGGCCGCGGACCGACGGGCACGACGCCGAAGCGGTCGCCCGGGGTGGCGTGAAAATCGCCCTCGATGGGACGCACCGGCGCGTCGCGGAGCTCGAGCGTCCGATACTGCGCCACGGTCCGGCCCTCGAACGTCGCCGAATCCTTGAACTCCATCGCAACGGCCGGAGGCCCGCCGTCGTCGCCGGTGGCTAGCACTGCGGCAAGCAGCAAAAGAGATCCCATGGCTCGTCACTCCTCGTCGGGAAACGAAAGGTTATGAAGATGGCCCGCCAGCCGCCGGAATCGTTCGTCGGCGGGAAGCGTCCACAGTTCGACGATCTCGAAGAGCCCACGGCGGGTCTCGTCCACGTCGCGCCGCTCCTTCAGCTTGGCCAGTTCGCCCTCGGCCAGTTCCATCGCGCGGCGGGGATCGGCCACGGCCCAGGCTTGCAGCCACACCTCGCGCCGGACCCCGCTGAAGCCCGAGCCGACCAGATCGCCTTGCGGCTCCAACGAGGCGAGCACCTGCGCGGCGGCCTCCGGATCGACGAGCGCCAGGAGCATGGCCATGGCCGCGGTCGAATCCACGGCGGACGCCGGCGAGGAGGCTTGCTTGACGGTTACGCGCGCGGCGAGGGTTCGCGAGACGACGCTTTCCATGTCCGGATAGCCGATTTGGCCGGCGACGACCGCCAAGGCCGCCGCTTGCGTCGCCCGACGATTGACGCTGTAGTCCTCGCGGCCTTCGCTCTGCGACGGATCCAGGTAGATCTCGAAGGCGGCGTCAACCATCTTCCACGCCTCGGCCTTGTCGCGGGGCGCGGTGGCCGCCGCCATCCAGCGCAGCATCTGGGCCTTGGTCTCCTTGGGAAATCCGAAGGCGGACGAAGAAGACAGGCTATCGACGATCCTGGCGGCGTCCGCCGGGCGGGTGGGCGCGAGGCGGCAGGCCAGACGCAGCCGTGCGCGGTCGGCGAAGAAGGGCTCCACGCCTTCGAGGGCCGCCAGGGCGCGATCCAGATCGTCAACGCTCGCGGCGCCCGCCACCTTCGATCGCGCACGATCCCGTTCGCCCGAATCGCCGATCGTGTTTGCCAAGTCCAATGCGCGGGCAAAATCGTAGGGGGCCAAGGCCGCCGCGACCTTGCCTCGAGCGTAGTTGTTCGCGTCGGAGTCCCTCATCTTTTCCGCCAGCTCGGCCGCTTCGCCGGCGATGGCGCGCGCGGCGTCGGCCTGGCCAAGCCGGGCAAGGAGCGGGGCCACGTCGGCCAGGCACGACATTTTCGCCGCCTGGTCCATTCCGCGAGCCCGCAGGACGGCCTCCTCGGCCAGACGCAGGGCCTTCTCCGGGTGCGACGCTGCGAAGCGAATGGCCGTTTGCTTGAGATAATGGAAACTCAGCCGCGGGTCTTCCGTCAGCGCGGTGATCGCCTCGTCGGCGTCCACGTCGGCCGAATACTCCGCGACGACCCGCCGGATCACGCGATCGTGTCGGCCGCCGACCTCGGCCGACCATTTCCGGGCCTGCTCCGGGTCGATCCGGGCCATGAGCGCAACGGTCCGCCAATCCCGGCCCTCGCGGCCCACGGCCCACATCCGCTCCAACAACGCGTGCGCAAGCTTCCGCTCTTCCTCCTGCCGCGCGGCGGCGGCCTGAGCGGACGGCTGTTCGACGGGTTCGTCGCGCCCGCGCATCGCGAGCACGGCGTCCGTCGTGCCGGAGGGCGTCCGCAGCCGGGTGAAACGGTAGCCCGGCTTGTCGGCGAAGACGAACACCGGACCCGCAAACAGACCCTTGAGGACGAAACGGCCGGAGGCGTCGCTGGTGGTCTCGATCGGCTCGGCGGCGTCGCCCCCGTTGAACACGCGGACGCCGGCCAGGGGCTTGTCCGCCGAATCGACGACGGTTCCTTCCACGACGCCGTCGGTTTTGCGGAGCACCAGCGGGCCGAAATCGTGCGCAAGCCCCCGCGCGCCCTGCACCTGCGGCGAGGCGCCTGCGGAATGACCTTCCGCGGTCACCTGGACATTGTACTCGTCGCCGGGCCAGAGACCGCCGACTTGGAACTTCCCGTCGGCGTCCGACGTGGCGGTCAAGAGCTGGAAGCCAACGCCGCCGCGCCCCGTGCGCCAGTGCGTGTGCAACGCGACCTGGGCGCCGCCGAGGGGCGCGCCTGCATCATCGACAATTGTCCCGCGGACCGCCATCGCGGTCTTCTCCGACACGACCAGGCGGATCGGCTCTTTGGCCTCCGAGGGCTTCACGTTGACGGGATCCGCGGCGGCCTTGTCCGTGCGGGCGCGGACCGAGACGACGCCCTCGCCCAACCCGCCCAAGGAGAAACGGCCCTCCGCGTCGCTGCGGCGGACGTCCTGAAGCGTTCGGAACGTGTCGTAGTCGGTGTAGCGGATCTCGGCGCCGGCGACGGGATTGCCCGACGCGTCGACGACGATCCCCTTGACCGTGCCGGCGGGCTCCAGCTCGATAGGCGGCAGCTCGCCGTCCTGGGCGACGTCGGTTTCCAGAAAACGCGACGTGTAACCCTGGCTCACGCGGCTCGTTGAGAGAAACTCCGGGGGGACGTCGCGCAGCTCGACGATGGCCTTGCCCGGCCGGGCGTGCACTTCGTACTGGCCGTTGGCGTCGGTCGTTGCTTTGCGACTCAAAAGTTGCGTATGGCCTTCGTTGATCGAGAGCGCGACCGAGACGCCGGGCACGCCGGCCTTGGTCTTCTTGGACACGATCTTGCCGCGCAGGACGATTGCCGGTTTCAGAGGGACCGACACGCGGGCGGTCTCACCGGGTTTCAGATCAAACTCCGACGGCGCGTCCACGTAATAGGGCAACTCGTCCGATGCAAGCAATTGGAGCCTGCATTTGCCGGCCGGGACGCCTTCGAACGCGCAGGTTCCGTCCGCTCCGGTCGGGGCGAGGTTCGAATAAGACACCGAAGGCTCGTCACGCCGGTCGCCGGCGTCGGTGGGGGCCGAACTCAGGTTGAGCTTGATGCCGGTCAGGACCGCTTGCTCGGTGGGTCCCGTCACGCGGGCGACCACGCGGCCGGCGTCGGGCACCTTGAGCGCGACCGGCTTTTCGAGATCCCAAAAGGCCGAGAGTGGACCGAAGCCGGGCGCGTGGATCGAGGCGAGGAATCGCCCCCGCTCCGGTATGCCTCGCAGCGCGAAATCGCCGTCCGGGCCGGTTTCGCATTCCAGCTCCTTGGCCCAGGCGGGCGGGAACTCGATGCTCGCTCCGCTCCCGCCCGGGGCCGGGCGGGGCGGCAAACAGTGCCAGTACTTCGGCGCGACGGTCGCCTTGACGATGGGTTTGCCGGAAGCGTCCACCAGCCGGCCGCGGCACTCCCGCACGTCGTTTAGCTTGATCTTGATGTCGGTCAAAGGCGGCTGGTCCGGGCGGGGCCAGAGCCAGGGTCCGCCGCCGATGCGGCCCTGGCCGTCGCGGGCCAACACGGCCGGCGGCCAGACGCCACCCTTCAATTGCACGTCGGCGAAGAGGAACCGGCCCTGGGAATCGGTCGTGGTTTCGGCCAGTGTGCCGGGCGGATCGCCCCCATTGTTGCGGCCGACGAGCAATACCGTGGCCCCGGCCACCGGCTGGTCCGCCGGATCCAGGACAACGCCGGCCACGGGTCCCGCCGGCGCTTCCGCCAACCCCGCCGCAGGAGACAGCGCCAGCGCCCAACACGCGCTCGCCAGGAGCACGACTACCCCGCCTCGCGTCATCCGCCGTGTCATGCCTGCCTCCTTCTGTTCGCCCTCGGTCGAGTCTTGTTGCGTTTTTGAAATGCGCTCTTGCGGCAATCAAATCTCCTCGTCGGGAAACCACCGGCCGCCGGTGTAGCGGAACAAGAGCTTCGGGCGCTCGTCCGGCGGAGCCACGAGCAGGTCGATCGCGCTAATCAGGTAATTCGTCCAGAAATCGCCTCCCTTGGCCGCGTCCATGCGGGCTTCGACCAGGGTTGCGACATACTCGGGGTCGATAAGCGTCCATGCTTGCAGCAGCTCGCGGTTTTCCAGCACGGCCGCGGCGTCTTCGGTCCCCGGTGGCCGCGGAGTGGCGCGAAGCAAGACCTGTCTCGCGCGTTCCCGATCGACCAATGCCAGGGCCGCCGCCGTGAGAATCAGACCCTCCTGACTGCTGCGAGGCGACCAACCGTCGTCGCCCGAGGGACGCATCGCCAAGACGCGGTCGATGAGGCCGCCGACGTCGGGATAGCCCACCTCGTTTGCTTGAGCCACGAGAAATGCCGCGAAGGCCGCCCCCCCTCCGAAGTAGCTCCAGCCGCGGAACTCCTCCGGCTGGTCCCAATAGATGGCCATGCTCTTGTCGATCAGCGAGTGGGCAAACGCCGGGTCGCGGGGGGCCACGGCCACGGCCATCCACCCGAGGGCCTCGGCCTTTGTCTTCGCGGCGCCGTGCGTGTTCATCTGCTCGACCACGCGCAGGGCGTCGTCGCGCCGGGTGGGCACAAGTTCGTAGGCGATCCGCATTCGGGCGTTGTCGGGCAGCGTCGAACGCTTGTCCAGCTTGCCGATGATCTCCAGGGCCTTGTCCAGGTCCTTCGAGGCGATGGCCGTCGCGATGCGGGCCAGGGCCCGCTCGCGCTCGTGCCCCTCGGGGACCGGTTCCACGAGGCGCGTCGCGCGGGGCAGATCGTACGGGGCAAGCGCGGTGGCCGCCAATCCGCGGATGTAGTCCTGTCGTCCCTCGACGCCGAGCTTTTCGGCCATGCCGGCCGCTTCTTCGGCCAGCTTGCGACCGGCCTCCGCGCTGCCGAGCTTGGCGACGAGGGTTCCGCACGCCGCGAGGGCCCAGATCCGTTCAGGCTGATCGATCCGCCGCGCCCGCTGGATCATCTCCTCGGCCAGACGCAGCGCCTTCTCCGGATCGGACGCGGCGAGGCGCTCGGCCAGCGTCTGGAGCGTGAAGTAGGCGCTACGATTGCCTTGCTTGGCCAACAGGGCCAGGGTTTCGTCGACGTCGGCCGCGTCGCTTTGCTCGGCCGCGATGCGATGCACAAGGCTGTCGTAGCGTCCGCCCAGCTCGGCCGACCAGGCCAGCGCCGTTTGCGGGTCGATGCGGGCCATGTACTGGATCGTCCGCTCCTTGCGGCCGTGCGGCGGCGTCGCCCAGAACTTCTCCAGAATTCGCCGGGCCGTATGCTGGCCATCCTCAAGGGTGAGCGGCGGGCGCTGGGGTTTCCAGGGGGCGCGGGGCTCATCTTTGCGGAGCAGGACAATCTTCACACCCGTGTCTTGCGACTGCGTTTGCGCGGCCGCGAAACGGTAGCCGTCCCTTTCGGCGAACACAAAAACGGGACCCATGCGGAACCCGTCGAGCCGGAATCGCCCGGCCGCGTCCGTCTTCGTCGAAAGCGTCTTCGGGGCATCGCCGGAATTGAACACGCGGACCTCGGCGATGGGCTTTCCGGCGGTGTCGGTCACAACGCCTTCGACGAATCCGCCCGTGGCCACGAGCGCAAGCCGGCTGACGTCGTGGACTTCGCCCGGTTGAGATCGAAACGACTCCGACTCGAACTTGTCGTATCCCTCCGCGGCAATCGACACGTGGTATCGAAAGCCGGGCCACAGCGCACGGGCCTCGAATCGGCCCTCGGCGTCGGTCCTGGGGCTCGCCACGCTGACGCCCAGACCGCTGGGCCCGAGCATCCAGATCGTGTAGATCGACACCTTGGCCCCGCGGATCGGCCGGCCGGCCGCGTCGACGCACGCGCCGCGGATGGTGAAGACGTTGTTGGGCGAAAGCGCCAGCCGCACCGGCCCCTTGGCTTCCATGGGACGGATCTGGATCACGTCGCTCACGGCCGAATCCGAACGAGCGCGGACGGCCAGAAATTCCTTCGGGTTCAATTGTCCGAGGGAGCAGACGCCCTGGGCGTCGGTCCGCTCCGTGATCACCAAGCGGTGGTTGCGCGGCACGAGGAACTGGACCTCGGCGTCCGCCACCGGCTGGCCGGCGGGGTCCACAACGATCGCCTCGAGCCGGGCCGCCCGCTGGAGCTTGATCGTGGGCCAGGTGATGTCCTTCGTCGCGTCCATCTTCGGCGATTCGCCCTCGCGCGATGGGGCGACGTGGCCCTCCGGAACCTCGTAGATCTCGATGCCGACCTTGCCCGGCTGTATGTAGACCGCGAACCGCCCTTCGGCGTCAGTTTTCGTCCGCCGGGAGGGCATGGCATGGCCTTCCTCGGAGATCCGGAAGGCACACAGGGTTACGCCAGCGATCCCTTTCTCGGTCTGGGCATCGACCACCTGGCCGCGGACGGCGACGGCCGGCAGTAGGGGAACCTCGATCGACGTCGTCTCACCGGGCTTCACAACCACGGGGATCGGCTTCTCGACGTAGTAGGGCAGGTCCGACTCATAGAGGCTCACGGACAGATGGCCCGAGCCCGGCGGAACGCCGTCGAACGCAAACCGCCCTTCTTTATCCGGCTGTCCCTCGTTGGAATACGAAACGCGAAACGGGAAGTCCTTCTTGTTGTCCCGATCGGCGCCGACGTAGAAGTAGAGCTTCATGGCATCGAGGCCCGCGGCGCCGCCGGGGGCAACCAGCCGACCGCGGACGCCGCCGGCGCGATCCAGACGCAGGGCAACCGGGGCGTCGAGATTCCACTCGACCAAGGGCGAGCCAAAGCCGGAGGCCATGACGCGACTGGAGAGCGAGCCGCCCGCCGGCGCCCGCGGCAACGCGAACGCCCCGTCGGCGCCGGTCGTGCCGCTCAGCTCGTCGGCCAATTCCGGCGGCAGCTCGAAGCCGCGATGGCCGGCGGTGTCCATCAGATCGGGGTTGATGGATCGCGGGCGGATGGTTGCCTGGGCGATCGGCTTGCCGTCGCCGTCCACGACACGGCCTCGGTAATCGCGCACGTCGACGAGTCCAATCCGCAGGTCTTGCCGGGGTGTCCACTCGGGTGAGCCCCACGCCCACGGCACCTGCTCGCCACCGAACCGGCCTTGCGCGTCCCGCGCGACCAGATGGGGTTGCCGCGCTTGGCTTGCGTCCCATTTCGATTTGGCCTGCGGGAAGACAAACCGGCCCTCGGCGTCGGTGACCGTCTTTTCGAGGGTCTTGGCATCTTCGTCGTACGGCCCGCCGACGAGCCAGACGGTGGCTCCGGCGGCCGGTTTGCCCGACGGATCGACGATCTCGCCGGCCATCGCTTCCGGCGGCAATTTGTCCGCCGATTCCGCGGCGGCAAGGCCCGGCAGCCCGGAGAACAGAGGAGCGATGAGCAAGACAAGGCCGCACATAGCCACCGTTCGGTACAGCATGGCATGGATCTCCGCTTGTGCCCCCCGACATGATACCACGGCAGCGGGCCCATATGTATGCTCTTGACTGCGAGAAGCCCGAATTCGTCTCGCACGTTGAGGCCCTGGCACGTCGGAGGATATTCGTTTCTTGGGACACCCGAAGGCTCGACGCCCCCTCGATCTAGCGAGAGGGTCTTGCGTGTCAAGACACGTTCGTCTTCTAAAGCGACGATCGCGCACGCGGTGAGCGCCCAGAGCAGCAGGATTTCGACAAACGCCAGCGCTCCCCGATGCCAGGCGAAGAACAGCCAGGGCCATCAGGAGATAGAGAACGGTCCACACCGGCGCGAACAGCCACCCCGGCGGCGCCCATGCCGGTCGATCAAGCCGCAGATGGAACCCTCCCGCCTCGGCCGAGGCGGCGACGCCGACGGCCGCGCAAGCGAAGGTCAACACGAACCAGCCCGCAAGACCGAATGCCTGCTGGCTTGGCGAAAGGCGGCCGTGTAACGTCTGCATGGGCGGTCCTACGTTGGCCGGCGCGTGCGGCCACCGAGAGAGCGGAGATCGTCCGACGAATCCGTCACGGCGCCCAAGGCAATCGGCGGCAACGCCGCCCGGCAGAGCCAGCGGCGCACGTGCGCTAGCGCCGCCATCGCTTTGAACAGGTAGTCATGCGGCATTCTCTTGCGCTTCACGAATGATCTGATAAACGTGCTTTGCATTGCCGATGGTGTCGAATCGAGGGCCCATGAACTGGTCCATGCCAGGCCAAGCCGTGCCACCGAACCAAGAGGCAAATGGGAAGGATTCGCCGAAGGAGATTGAACCAAGGCCGTCTCGCGATTCCGTCAGCGAAACATTTGAGAGTGTGCGAAGCGAAAGAGAGCTCACCTTTCGTTGGAGAAGGCTTGCTTTGGCTGGCCCGACCAGAGAAGTCTCTCTGATGGATCTAGACGCTCTTGAATCGGTGGGAGCGAGTCGTTTTTCATAAGGGCAATTCGCTCAAGTCAGTCAGCAGGGCACATATCCGCACGCACCCACCACTTCACGTCGGACAGTCTACCTGACAATCGGCCTGGCTCCAAGTCTTCGCTCCCCAAAGGGGCCATCCATGCCAGCCCAAGGTCGCGCCCCGGGGGCGTCGGCGCGTCGCACCGGACGAGCCCCGAAAGGGTGGCCGTTCCGCTGCCAGGGCGTTGCCCTGGGCTATCGTAAATCGCCCCCTTTGTCTCTTCTTTTGTCATGTCACTTTTGTCCTTTCTTTGCGAAAAGTGGCGGGGCTATCTTTGGCAAGGGCGGTTCGCCTCGTTCGAGAGGGCGAGCGCGACGTGGCCTACGATCCGACGTCCGACGCGCCCTGGTCACCCCACCCGATCCATCACCTCGGCAAGCCAGGCGTTGACCTGGTCGGCGTGGGTGAGGTTGATGAGGTGGGCGCCGCCGGGGATGGTGCGGTCGGCGGGCGCGCGCGAGGCGGGGATCATGCGGTCGGCCAGGCCGTGGATCTGGAACGTCGGCACGTCGGCCGGCGGCGAGGGCCGCCAGCGGGCGATGGCCCCAAGGCCCCATCGCAGAAAGTCGTTGTCCGACTCGCGGAACATCGCGGCGAGCAGGCGGCGCTGGTCGGGCGTGAATCGACGCAACCCCCAGAGCGCGACGGGGGCAAGGCGCTTTGCCGCGGCCAAGGCGAAATCCGGCGCGGCCGGGGCCAGCCCGCCAAGGAGGCGGTGCCACGGCGGTAGGCTCTCCCGCTTGCGGCACGAGGCGATGAGCACCAGGGCGTCCGGCTGGAGATGCCGTGCCATCTCGTAGGCGATCATCCCGCCGATGGAAACGCCGCCCAGGATGAAGGGGCGACGGACGTCAACGGTTCCGGCCAGACGCTCGGCGTAGTCGGGCAAGCTCTCGCTGCGTCGGGGGGGAATCCAAGGCGGCACGACCACGCCGAACACGGCGGCCTGCGGCCTGAACAGGCGGGCGTCGGCCCCGAGACCGGGCAGCAGGACGAGTTGGATGGGGGGCGTGGACATGGGGTAGTCCGAATCCGTGCCGGGATCCTTCGTCGCGAAGCCGCAAGCGGCTGTTGGATCCATTCAGAATACACGGAGACGGCACTGCTGGACAAGCCAGCAGTGGCACACGGCACTGGCAGAGCCAGTGGCACCCGGGCAGTGGCACCCGAGCAGTGGCACTCAGCGCTCGATCGGGACGGTCTTTTCGTGCTTCTCGCGGGGGTCAAGCGCGAGGGTGGCCTGGGGGTCGGGCGAGGCCCAGCCGCCGAGGTGGACGACGATCCGGCGGCACGAGGGATCGGCGAGCGGCTCGACGGTGAGGTTGGCCGTCTTGCCGTCGTCGCTCACGGTCAACTGGAACGTGATTTCGCCGAACGGCGTGGCGACGCGGTCCAGCCGCGTGGTCATGCCGGGTTGGGTCCATTCGACGGGCAGCCCTTCGAACAGGTGCATCTCGTCGCCGCGGTCCAAGGCCAGCAGGTGGACGGCCAGGCGGATGAATTCGGCGCTGGCCCAGTTGTGCGGCATGTCGCCGTTTTCGCTCAGGGCGTCGCCCCGGTAGCCCTGCTCCTCGAGCCAAGCCAGAAGCGGCGAGGCGTGGTTGGCCAGCGCGTAAAGCTGCTTGGCCGCGGCCCGGCCGTCGCCCTGCCACAGCAGCGCGTGCCCGTAGAACGAGGCGAAGTAGTTCCAGATCCCGTCGGTGAGCCAGCCGGTGGTGGCCACCATGCCTTCCTTCTCATACGTAGCGAGCATGTCGAGATTGCCCTGGACCAGGGGATCGTTTTTCTCGAAGAGTTGGCCGGGATAGACGCCGTGGCAGAACGCCCATTGGGCCTTGCAGGGGTAGTACCACCCGGGCGACTTTTTTAGCACGCGGTCTTCGATCGTCATCAGGATGGGCAGGTAGGCGTTGCCGTGGATGTCGTGGCGGAGATCGCGCTGGGCGGCCTTGCGAAAGACCGCGTGGAAGTCGTCGAACTCGCGCTGCCAGGCGTCGGCCTGGCTGTCTTGCCCGAGCCAGTGGGCCGCCTGAATGATCGCCTTGAGGCCCAGCAGGTTCCAATAGACGTTGGTGTATTCGTATTGGTTCGACCAGCCGATGCCGCCGTCGGGGAAGCCGGCCGGCAGCAGGCCGTCGTTCAGGGGCGTCTCGTCCTCGCGGCTGAGCACGCGGAGATGCTGGATGTAACCGACGGTCTTCTTCAGCTTGGGCCAAATGGAGCGGAGCCAGTCCTTGTCCTGCGTGAGCATGGCATGGCGGACGCAGGTCCACAGGACGATGCCGTTTTCCTTGTGGTAACGGGGCAAGATCTCGAACCGGCCGTCATCCTGCTGGAAAGTGAGCATGTACTCGATGCCCGAGCGGGTGTCCTTGCCCGCGCCAACGAGGTTGGCCGCCTCGAGGATGAACGCGCCATCGACGACGAACAGCGAGCGGTAGCAGGTCGCGCCGACCTGGAAGGAAGGCAGGCCGTTTTTGATCTCGCGGGCCTGCCAGATGTTGCGGATCGAGCTGTCCAGGAGCGCCTGGATGCCCTGGTCCGGCACGGTGACGCGGCCGTAGGGCAGCTTGACGGTTTCCCAGAACGTCTGGCACTCGGCCCGGGCTTTTTGGGCGTCGGCCAACGTGCTGGGCGAGCGCACGATTCGTCCGCCGCCGCGGTAAACCGCGGCAAACGACGCGGTTTGGCCGGCCGGAATCGAAATGGGAGCCAGCGCAATCACGCATTGCCCGGCGTCGGGGCGGTCGGTCTTCTTCACCGAGGCGATCGGGTGCGTCGCCACGACGAGTTCGTGACCGTCCACCTGGACGTGATCGTCGAACGTCACAAGCGGTCGTTGGCTGTCGACGAGGACCTTCGGCTCGATCGTTTTGGCCTCGGCGCCGTTGTTGGTGACGTGGACGAGGATCACGTCGTTGCGGGAGAGGTTGTCGCGCTGGCCGGCGTAGTGGACCAGGGCGGCTTGGCCGTCGAGCTTGCCGGCCACGAGCGCGGCGTCGTCCTTTTCGACGTTGTCGAACACCCAGAAGCCGTTGAGGATGGCGTTTTTGTCCTGGGAATCTTTGGCCGGACCGACCGCGAGGGTGATGAAACCGTCGCCGTCGGCGTCCTTGGCGTCGAACCAGAACGCGCCGGCGACGTGCCGGCCCAGGTCGGCGATCATGTCCACGCGGCGGGCCAGGGCGCCTTCGACGCGGAGATCCATCACCCGCTTGCCGGGCGCGTCGTGCCAGCTTTCGCACAAGCCCAGGGCGACCGTGACCGACGCGCCGGGCGGAACGGCAATCTTGTGGCGGATCGGGCCGGCGCCGTGCAGCTCGATGGACGACAGCTTGGGCGTGACCTCGCCGGCGGGCTTCGCCCAGTTGCGCTCGACGGCCGAGCCGTCGGTCCGCTGCGCGGTGTACTTCGGGGTCGGCCGCCGGGGCCCTTCGTCGCGCAGGGCAAACGCCTCTTGAACGATCGCCAGATCGGGCGCTTCCAGCCGCGTCTGGATGATCGCCACGCGTGGAGAAACCAACGCCTGCCCGACCGTCTTCGCCTCGGGGGTTACCTCGACCGCGACGTGCGTGCCAAACCAGCGTCCGCGGCCGGGGTAGTGGTACAACAACTGCCCCCGCTCATCGACCAGCGTCTTGTGCGGATCGTCGGGCGGGCAAATGGCCGTGCGCCACTGCGGCGGCTTGTACGCGAAATCGACGACGAGGTTCTCCGCGGCGATCATCGACGGCGCGACAACCAGACAAACAAACGCGGTCGCCGCAAGGGAAGCAAGGCGGAACATGGTTGGTCCTTTCGAGAAAGCGGCCGCTTGCGGCTTCGCAACACCCCACCGTTTGGCAATATGCGCCACCGGCTTATTATAGTCAAACCGGCAGGGGAAAGCGGCAATAAGCCGCCGCATTCCAAAGGCGGACGGCTAGGGTTCGACCCATTGGCCGCGGAGCCAGTCGGTTAATAGCTCCAATTCGCGCCGAGAGAGCACATTCTTCGCATCGTCGGCGGTTGGAGCGTAAATGGGCATCCGGTCGTTGCGGTCGCCATAGAAGCGCGGATGGGCCGGGTTGGCGAGAATCGCCAGCGTCCAATCCCGCGAGCCGTATCCGGTCAGCTCCGGCGCGGTGCCCAGGCTGCCGCCCTTGCGGTACTTGTGGCAGTCCGTGCAATCGGCCAAGAGATCCCGGCCCTCGGCGATCCGCTCGGAGTCCTTCTTGTCGAGGTCGGCTTGCGCGGGCAGCGCGGCCTCGGCCGACAGGGCCGCGACCATCAGATCGCGTTCCTCCTCGTCTTCCTTTTCGAGATCGGAGAACGTGTCCTTGACGAATTGGGCCATCTTGCCGTTGCGGAACGCGGTTTTGCCGAAGCGGTCGTCGCTCTTGATTTTATCGGGATCGAGCCAACCGGCGATCCACGCGCGCGTGCCGTAGCCGAAGAGGTTCGGGGAGGAGACTTCCGAGGCCGGGATGTCTTCGTCCGTCCCGCCTACGAAGGCGTGGCAACTGGCACAGTGCTGGCGGAAGAGCTTGGGCCCTTGCGCCTTCGGATCCTCTTGAAGCAGCGTGAGGGCTCCCTCGACCGGGATGCCGCCTCGAAGGGCGATCAGCTCTCTGGCTCGCTCGGCGTCGCGGCGACCTTCGGCCAGGGCCGCCTGTTGGTGTTCGTTGGCGCGGTCCTCGACGACAACCATCCAGGAGAGCCCCGCGTCGGCCGCCAACAGCCCGAGCAGCACAAGCACATTGAGCGCGTGTCCCAAGACGCCCAACCGGGCGATAAACGGCATAAGGAAGAGCAACACGACGACGATGCCGGGAATGACGAAGATGGGCAGCAGCTTCAGCTCGCCGGGGAAGAGGTTCGAGAAGCCATAGAGACCCATGAAGGCCCATTCGGGCCGGGCAGCCGCGTAGAAGTCGGTCGCGTCGGCCGGCGCGCCCAGTTCCACTCCCCGCTCGGGGCCGGCGACGCCGTGCGACGCCACGAGCGCCCCGATCACCACGAGGAATAGGACGCAGACGCCCACGTTGATAAGAAACTGCGTCGGCCAAAACGGCCGGAAGAAGCGGACCTCGTCCTGGACCATCGCGGCCGCCCGCCGGGCGAACCACGCGCGCAGCGCCAAGAGCACGGCCAGCGCGCCGGCCATGACGATCGTGTGCAGGGCCAGGAATCGGGTGAGCGTGAGGTGGCCGAAGTCCGGTCCGCCGGCGGCCAGCTTGAAGAGTCCCGCTCCCACGCCGGGCAGCAGCGCGAGGAATTTCGTCCGCACGAGTGTGCTAGACTGGCTGTTCTGATCCCACGCCAAGAGATCGCCCGTCAAAAGCGACCCAAGCGAGACGAGCACCAAGAGGACGGCTGTCCAGAAGACGAACTCCCGCGGCGCGCGGTATGCGCCGCGCAGGACCATGCCCACCAGGTACAAACCCGCCAGCACGAGAAACGCCTGGCCGCCGTAGTGGTGCGCGGCCCGGAGGATCCAGCCGCCAGTGACGTCGTATTGCAGGTGATGGACGCTCTCCCAGGCGGACTGCGCGCCGGGGCTGTAGTACATGAGCATGAACAGGCCGGTGATGCCCTGCGCCAGAAACGCGAAGACGAGCAGAAAGGGCATCGCCCGGCAAGGGCAGGCGCGGCCGGGCACGCGGGCTTCGCGGAAGGCCTTGAGTGCCCCGAGCGCCCCGGTTCGATCGTCGAGCCAGTAGTAGAGCTTCCTCATACCGCGCGTCTCCTGCTTCATTCAATGGGGCAGCCCGGTGCGGAAGTCCGGCTGCCCTCATCCCCGGGCGATTGCATATTCCGTAGTCCCTACAGGTTATCCTGAGCGAAGCGAGGGATCTCGGCAGTTGGGGAGATTCTTTGCTTCGCTCAGCAGTGACCATGGCGAGTCTCATGCCTCGACGATGCGCTGCGGCGTGCCCGTCTGGAATCGTTGGAACTTCACGTAGACGTCGCGCTTGTCGCGGATTTCGACTTCTTCGAGCGGGTCCATGTCGCGGGGACTCTGCGATTGTTCGTCCGTCCTCTTGCCGTCCAGGTCGAAATGGGCCATGTGGCAAGGGCACAGAAAACCGCCTGCCTTGGCGTCGAAGTCGATGAAGCAGCCCGCGTGGGGGCAGATCACGGCCAGGGCCTTCACCTCGCTCGGGCCGGTCCGCCGAAGGAAGACGGAGCCGATTGGTTGGTTGGGGAACAACGTCCAGGCGTCCTTGCGGTCGGCGATGATGGGAAACCGGCGGGGCGTTCCGTCCTCGGGCAGGGCGTCGAGCGACGTCACGCGGAAGAACCGCCCGCCCTGGCCCTTGACGCGCAACGGATTGAGCGCGGAGATCAGTCCGACAACCGCCGGCACGGCCAGCGCCAGCGCCCCCAGGGCCAAGGCCAGGAGCTTGCTCAGAAACCCGCGGCGATAGGGGCCGCGGCCCACGGCTGGCTTGTTGCCGCAACAGGCGCATTGGGGCGGTTTTTTCATCGTGCAACCTCGTGAAGTCCCCTCTCCCGCCGGGAGAGGGTTAGGGTGAGGGCGGGTCTACTTGCCTCCGTTGAGTACCACTGGCTTTGCCAGTGCTTTCTTCGAAGTGGGCCGAATGGAAAACATTTCAAGTGAAGGAGATCCTTCGCTGCGCTCAGGATGACGGCGTTAGGTCGAATTCAGGCACTGGCGGAGCCAGTGGCACACCGTCCGCCCGGACGCACTGGCACAGCCCGTGGCACACGATTATTCCATCGCCGCGACAACGGCGTCAAGGACGCGGCGGCGGGCGGTTTCCAGGGGCTCGCCGAGCATCGCGCCGGCGGCCGCGGCGTGGCCGCCGCCGCCAAATTGCGCGGCCACCTCCGCGCAGTTCATCTTGCAGCGGCCGCGGAAGCTAACCTTGAAGCCACCCTCCGGCTGTTCGACCAGAATAACCGCGCCCTCGGTGCGGCCGACCGCAAGGGTCAAATTCACCACGTCCTCGCTGTCGGTCGGCAACGCGCCGCACTCGCGAAAGTCGTCGTTGGTCAAGTGGGTATGGATAAGGCGGCCGTCCAGCTTCGTCTCGGCGCGGCCCAGGGCGCGGCCGATCAGGTGCAGCCGGGCGAGCGATTCGTTTTCGTACAGGTCGGCGTAGATCCGCGACGGCGAGGCCCCCGCTGCGACCAACTCCGCCGCGAGCCGGTACGTGCCCGGCGTGGTCGAGGGGAAGCGGAACCAGCCCGTGTCGGTCGAAACCGCCGCGAACAGCGCGGTGGCCATCTCGGCGGTGAGCGGGATGTTCAAATGGCCGGCCAACTCGGCCACTATCCGGCCGGTGGCTTCCATGTCCGGGTCCTTGAAGCACTCGGCGCCCAGGTCGTCGCCGCCGAGGTGATGGTCCAGGACGATCTTGCGGGCTTTCGTGTCGCGGAGGATCGACTCGACGTGTCCGAGCTGCGCCCAAGCCGATGTGTCGAGAACCACCAGGACCTCGGCCGCGTCGATCTCGTCGTCCAAGATATCGACGCCGTGCCGTCGGATCCGACGATCCGGGTCGATCCAGCGGAGATTGGGCGGGACCTGGTAGCCGACGACGATGTCGGCCTGCTTGCCCAACTGGCGCAGTATGGCTTCCAGGGCCAACGTGCTGCCCAGGGCGTCGCAATCGGGGCGAACGTGGGTGGTCAGCAGGAAGCGTCGGTGGTCGCGGATGATCTCGGTCAGCCGGGGCCAGTCGATCGCCGCGGACGCAGCCGCCGTCGTGGAAGAATCACTCACCGTCGGGGACCTCTTGGGGAATCGTCGGCGCCGCCAGCCGCCGCGCGGCCGCCACGTCCCGATGCATCTGGCCGACCAGCCGCTCGACGGAATCAAACCGTACAATGTCCCTCAATCGGGCGAGAAAGTCAACCGCGAGCTGCGCCCCATAAAGGTCGCCGGAGTACCCGATCAGATTCACCTCGACCTTGGCGGTCTGCCCGTCGAAGGTGGGGTTGGGCCCGAGACTGATGGCCGCCGGCCACGTCCGGCCCTCGGCCCATGCCCTGCCCGCGTAGATCCCCTCGGCCGGCAAGAGCGTTTCGATCCGTTCGAGATTGGCGGTGGGGAAACCCAGCGAGGCGCCGCGGCCCTCGCCCCGCACCACGAGGCCGGAAAGGCGGTACGGTTGGGTGAGCATCCGGTCCGCCTCATCGAGACGTCCCTCGGCCACGAGCCGCCGCAGGAGCGTGCTCGACACGATCCGGCCGTTTACCTCGATCGGCTCGGCCACGCGCAGCACGATGTCCGCCTCGCCGCACAGGCGGCCGAGCATCTCGACGTCACCCTCGCGATCGTGTCCAAAGTAGAAATTCGGTCCTTCGACCATGGCCCGGGCGGCCAGCCGCTCGACGATCACCTGGTCGAAGAAGCGTTTGGCGGGCAGATGAAGGAAGTCGGGATCCGTGGGGTACGCGATCACGGCGTCCACGCCCAATTGGCCCAGCAGCTCGGCCTTGCGCGCTAGGCTGGTAAGGGGTCGAGAATGCGCCGCCGGGCGGAGGAGGTTGGCCGGAGGGGGATCGAAGGTGAAGACCACCGCCGGCCCACCACGCCGTCGCGCCTCGTCCAGCAATAGCTCAACCAGCCGCCCGTGGCCCAGATGGACCCCGTCGAAATTACCGATCGTCACCGCGCCGTGACGCAGAGTATCGGGCAGATCGTCAAGACGGCGAATCAGGTACACGCGAGGCTGCTTCGAGGCGTTCCATCGAGGGCTTGCGCCGCCCATCCGCACGCCGGAAGAGCGGGACCAGAGCCGAGTCCTACTCGTCCAGGTCGCGGGTGACCGGCTCCATGACTTTGGTATTCCGTTCGACGGCCAGAACGACGGTCCGCTGCTCGACGCCGTCGACGCTGCTGGCCACCAGCGGGAGAACCTGGCGCCGATTGGGGAGGGAGAACCGGACCGAGAAGGTGCCGTCCTCCTTCAAGCGGATGGGCGTGCCCCGCAACGTCACGTGGGCCCCCGGCTCGGTCGCCCCGAAAACGACCACTTCCGCATCCACCTCGAAGGCGAACGTGGGCCGCTCGTCGTCGAGCGACGCGGCCCCCATCCCGAATCGCGTAACCATCGGCGAGCCCATCGGGCGGCGAAGCTGCCGCTCGAACACCTCCTTCAACTCCGAATGCTCGGTGCTCGCGTCGTATCCGCCGCTCATCGCGTAGATCCGGTCAAAATCCTCGGCCACGCCCGCCCAGTTGCCGTCCACCCCATTGGGCTTCTTGGCCGTGTCCGTGCTGACGACGTTGCTCCGCGCCAGGCAGAGAAAGCGGCCGTTCGAGGCCAGGTATCCAACCTCCATCTGGAAACTCTTCGGCGGGTCCTGCACGTCGATGTACCAATTGCTTACCGCACCGTGGATCTCGATGTCGCGAATGGCCGTCTTCGCGTGCGAGGTCGTTCCATCCTGGGCGATCTCGTACAGCCGCAGAATCGGCTTGGACCCGTGCCAATGCTGGCCCATGGCCGCCTCGGCCCGGTCGATGCTCTGGGGAGTCAGCTCCCAGTAGGCGTGCAGCCAGTAGGGGTCCCGGACGATCACGACCAACCGGTCGCTGGCCGGCGTCCGATCCTCGACAGCGGTCTTGTGCGCCAGGTCCTTGGCCTGTGCCAGCTTCGCCCGGATCTGCCGCAGCCGCTCGCGATCGCGCTTCGAGGGATGACGCTGCGACTGGAACCGGCCGTCCACCGACCGCACCGGGCCCGCCTCGGCGGCGATCTTGCCGTTGTGCCCGGCATGGATCTTCCCGTTTGCCCGGCGGGCGCCATCCTTCACGCACTTGAGCAGAGCCTTGATAAGCTGTTCCTTGCGCATGGAGTGCCAACCGGCAACCCCCTGGCGCTTGGCCATCGCCGCAAGGTCTTTGACGGTCCGGGTTCTAAGATTAGCAGCAGTGATCACGGAATCATCCTCCTGCCAGCCGGGCGGGGTAGCACGGATGGCATGACTCGATCGCGTCGAATCGTCCGTGACATCAGATAAATCAGAAAACACGACCACCAGGGTCGCTTCATCATGCTCGGGCGGGAGGCAGACAACTGGCCGACGGCCCGCACCCTACCCGGCATCGCAGGCGACCTTAAGCCGCCCCCTCCGGTTTGCGCTCGCCATCCCCCGATGTCTGTATCGTGTTGTCCGCAAGGGTAGGTCCCATGCGCTTAGGGCAGGGCAGACAACGCCGATGTGTCGATTTTAGTCAGAACGAGGGCGAAATGCAACACCCCCCCAAAGATGCACTACCTCTTCCTCATTCAAGGATGTGATGCAAAGTGCTGTTCATAAAGCACTTATGAATACCTCTCTCTCCAAAGGCCGTCGCGATTTTCCGCATGGTCGCGAAAACCACCCACCAGGGGGTCTAATTCGTCGTACTGTGGCGGCGCGGTATACGATATACATTGGCGGCACGCCCACCGATCGCCGCGGACAAAAGCCAATGGACGCTCCTTCGCCCGATGACCGCTCGCCGATGGCCTTGGCAGCCCAGTGGACGTCGAGGGTGACGACCATTTCCGCCGAGATGGCCCTACCCGGCTTGGGGGGGTACTGGCTCGATCGGCAGCTCGGAACCAGTATGGTCTTCCTGATCCTTGGCGTGCTCTTGGGCTTGGCGGCCGGAATGTGGCATCTTTTGAGGCTGGCCAGCGAGATCCCGTCCGGCAGGAACGGTCACACCGGGGGGCATGGATCTCGCCCTCCAGGACCGCATTGACCCACTCTCTATCGGTTATTCCAGGCGGCAAGAACCATGGACGCGTGGCTGGCCCTACTGCGAACGCGGAGCTTCGGCGTCCGGAGCCTCATCCTGGCGGCTGCCCTGGCCGCGTGCTTCGCCCTGGTGTCACCCGTGGCCTGGGGACTGGGCGGCTTGCGGGGACTTGCGGCATCGGGATTGGCGGCCGGATGTTGCCTTCTTGGATCCTGGCTCGCGCTGGCGGTGGGCGAGCCCTTTCGACGGCGACGGCAAATTTTGCCGGCCATGCTCTTGGGCATGGTCTTCCGGATGGGCATCCCCTTGCTGTTCGGGTTGGCCGTGCACCTGCGTGGTGGGCCTCTGGTCCATGGCGGGTTCTTATACTACCTTGTCTTGTTCTTCGAGGTAGCGTTAATCACCGAGATAGTCCTTTCGCTCCCGCCGCCCGCACCGCCCGGCGCTTCGGGCGACGCCGACGAGGACCGACAGGATTGCGACTCCCGATAGCCGCCGCCCAGCGAACCGCCGATGGCCAGCGACACTTCCGAACTCATTTCGCACGTGAAGGACACGGACGCCTTCCATTTCCCGAGGGGATACCATTGGGAGATCCCGCAGCCGTTCGAGGCGCTCGGGCTGCCGCTGCACCTGACGAAGTTCATGGTCCTCGAGCTGGTCGTGGCGGTGCTTTTGATCGTGATCTTCGTGCCCTTTGCGCGACGGGTTGCCCGGGGCGGGCCGCCGCGAGGCCGGCTGCACAACGCGCTGGAGGCGATTCTTCTATTCCTGCGGAACGAGGTTGCCCGGCCGGCCATTGGCGCCCACGATGCCGACCGGTTCCTGCCGTTCATCTGGACGATCTTTTTCTTCATCCTTTTCTGCAACCTGGCGGGCATGGTGCCCTGGGCGGGCTCGCCGACCGGGGCGCTGGGCTGCACGGGCGCGTTGGCCGTGACGAGCCTTGTCGTCATGATCGGCTCCGGCATGAGGAAGTACGGGCCGGTCAGGTTCTGGATCGGCCAGGTGCCGCACATGGACCTGCCGCTGGTGATGGCCGTGCTCATTAAGCCCATGATCTTCGGGATCGAGGTCTTCGGCATGCTCATCAAGCACTTCGTGCTTTCCGTGCGTCTTTTGGCCAACATGTTCGCCGGCCACCTCGTGCTGGGCGTGATTGTCGGGTTCATCGCCCTGACGGCCGACCGCAACCTGGCCCTGTGGACGACGGTGACCGTAAGCAGCGTATTCGGGGCCGTGGCGATCAGCTTGTTGGAGCTGTTCGTCGCGTTCCTTCAGGCGTACATATTCGCGTTTCTCTCGGCGATCTTCATCGGCATGGCGGTCCACCAGCACTAGGAGTTCACGTCGTAACCTGATTTACCCGTCATGCCGAGCGAAGCGAAGCATCTGGCACGCGCACAACGCCAAGGAGATCCTTCGTTTCGCTCGGGCTGACTCATACGCGTGCGAATGGTTGTCCACGAGGCCGTCCATCGGCCAAACGAACGGTTCCCAAAAGGAGACGGAAAAAGTGACCAAGTTCACGAGCATTGCGGCGCTGTGTGTGGTGTTGCTTCTGGCGGCCTCGCCGGTTTTGGCCCAGGGCGAGGGCGAGGAGCCCGGCGCGGCTCCGGCGGCGGCCACGGCGACTCCGCTGATTACGTTAAGCGCGGCCTTTGGCGCGGGATTGATCATCATCGGCGCCGGTTACGGCATCGGCAAGATCGGCTCGTGCGCCGTGGAGAGCATGGCCCGCCAGCCCGAGGTGGCCGGCAACATCCAGACCGCCATGATTATCTCGGCGGCGCTGATCGAAGGGGCCACGTTCTTCGCGCTGATTGTGTGCATGACGAGCTAGTCCTCGTTGGGACTTGTACGAGGCAACACGATGATTTTGAGACGAGTCGCCCTCGGCGCGGTTTTGGGCGCGGCGTTGATCGCCTTTGCCTGCGCACGCGCGCCGGCCGCGGGGTCGGCCGCGCCCGCGACGAATGGAACGCATTCCACCGCGTCGGGCGAAGAGCACGGCGGGGCCCACGGCGCGGCGCCAAACGCCAGTCCGCTGGAGTTCAAGAAGGACCTGGCACTGTGGACGTTCGTTATCTTCCTGGTGCTTCTGGCGGTGCTATGGAAGTTTGCCTGGGGACCCATCCGCGACGGGCTGGACCAGCGCGAGCGGGGCATCGCCAACGACATCGCCGAGGCGCAGAAGCAGAACGCCGACGCCCGGGCGATTTTGGCGCAGTACGAGCAGAAGCTCGAGGGCGCCAAGGACGACGTCCGGGGGATCCTTGACGAAGCCCGGCGCAACGCCGACGTGACCGGCCGGAAGATCGTCGAGGCCGCGCAGGGCGAAGCCCGGGCGGAGCACCAGCGGGCGCTGGCGGAGATCGACCGCGCGACGGGCGACGCCTTGAAGGACCTTGCCCGGCGCAGCGCCGACCTGGCTGTCCAGCTTGCCGGAAAGATCGTCCGTGCCGAGCTTCGGCCCGACGACCACGCCCGGCTGTTGGACGAGGCCGTGGCCGGGTTTGCCGGCGACGAGAAACGGGGAGAGAAGAAGGGGTAACACGAACAGAGTGCCACTGGCTATGCCAGTGCTGGACCATGGAAGCTGGTTAAGCACTGGCGGAGCCAGTGGCACACGCGAGGAAGGCACTGCTGGACAAGCCAGCAGTGGCACCCAAAAAAGTGACGGAACCGGGACGCAGTCATGGTTGAAGACAACACGGCCCACGACGCGCGCCAGGCGGCCGACATGGACGTCGACGTCAACCGGGAGCACGTCGGCGCCGTCTATGCCGAGGCGTTTCTGGCCGTGAGCGAGAACGCTCGGGCGACCGAATCGCTCCTGGGCGTGTTCGACTCGCTGGTGGAGGACGTGCTCGACGCGTTCCCGCACTTCGAGCAGGTGCTCGGCTCCGCCCTGATCCCGCAGGAGGAGCGATACGGGATCCTCGACCGGGTGTTTGGTCCGCGGGCGCCGGCCGTGTTTCTCGACTTCCTGAAGGTGGTTGCCCGGCACGAGCGGCTGGACTGCCTGCGGGCGATTCACCAGCAGGTTCACGTGCAATACGATCGGCTTCGCCGCCGGGTGCCCGTGACGTTGACCACGGCCGTGGCGGTCGACGCCGCGAGGGCCCAGCGGATTACCCAGCAGTTGGCGGGGCTCATCGACGGCGAGCCGCTGATGGAGTATCGCGTCGATCCCGACCTGATCGGCGGCGCGGTGGTTCGCGTGGGCGATACGGTATACGACGGTTCTCTGGCTGCCGCACTTCAGAACGCGCGGCAGAAAATGATTGACAGGAGCGTCCATGAAATTCAAAGCCGACGAGATCGCTTCCGTAATCCAGCAGGAAATTGAACAGTTCCGATCCCAGATCGACGTCCGGGAGGTCGGTCGGGTGCTGGAGGTGGGCGATGGCATTGCGCGCGTGTACGGCCTGTCGGGCGTCATGTCCGGCGAAATGGTCGAATTTCCCGGCGGGGTCAACGGCTTGGCTTTCAATCTCGAAGAGAACTCCGTCGGGGTGATCATCCTCGGCGACTTCCTCGGCATCAACGAGGGCGACGAGGTCCGCAGCACCGGCCGGCTTCTGAGCGTGCCCGTGGGCGAGGCCGTGCTGGGCCGCGTGATCGACCCCTTGGGCAATCCGCTGGACGGCAAGAGCCCCATCCAGACCACCGAGCGCCGCGACGTCGAGACGATCGCCGTGGGCATCGCGGGGCGGCAGCCGGTCAACGAGCCGCTTCAAACCGGCATCAAGGCCATCGACGCGATGACGCCCATCGGACGCGGCCAGCGCGAACTGATCATCGGCGACCGCAAGACCGGCAAGACGGCCATCTGCGTCGACACGATCCTCAACCAGAAGGGCACCGGCGTCAAATGCTTCTACGTGGCCATCGGCCAGAAGGAATCGAACGTCGCTCGGCTGGTTGAAATGCTCCGCAAGAACGGGGCCATGGACTACACGACGGTCATTGTGGCCGGGGCGAGCGACCCCGCGCCGCTGCAATACGTCGCCCCGTACGCCGGCTGCGCGATGGCCGAGCACTTCATGTTCCACGGCGGCCACGCCCTGATTATCTACGACGACCTCTCGAAACAGGCGACGGCCTACCGCCAGCTTTCGCTGTTGATGCGGCGTCCGCCGGGCCGCGAGGCGTATCCGGGCGACGTGTTCTACTGCCACAGCCGACTGTTGGAGCGGGCGGCCAAACTGAGCGACAAGCTGGGCGGCGGGTCGCTCACCGCGCTTCCCATCGTCGAAACTCTTGAAGGCGAAGTGTCCGCCTATATCCCGACCAACGTGATTTCCATCACCGACGGGCAGATCTACCTTCAGCCCGACCTGTTCTTCGCCGGCCAGCGCCCGGCCATGAACGTGGGCATTTCCGTGTCGCGCGTGGGCGGCAAGGCGCAGGTGCCGTCGATGAAGAAGGTGGCCGGCGGGTTGCGGCTGGACCTCGCCGCGTTTCGCGAGCTCGAGGCGTTCGCCCAGTTGGGCACCGACCTCGATCCCGCGACGCAGGCCCGGCTCGACCGCGGCTACCGCATGACCGAACTGTTGAAGCAAGGCCTCGGCAAGCCGATGCACGTGACCGACCAGGTCATGGTCATCTACGCCGGCACCCGCGGCTGGGTGGACCGCGTTCCGGTCGAGCAGGTCCGCGAGTGGGAACCGAAGTTCCTCGAATTTATCCACGACCGGAAGCACGACCTGTGGCAGCGTCTGACCGACTCGGGGCGGATGGACGACGACACGGCGGCCAACCTGGACGCGGCCATCGGCGAGTTCAACGCGATCTTCCTCGAAGAGAAGAAGCCGCGGGAAACCGTGATGGCGTAATGCGCAGTGAGAATTGCATGGCGTGATGGGAATTCCGTGCGAAGCCGCAAGCGGCTTGTGATTTTGAAATCCGCTTGCGGCTTCGCAACAACGAATAATAACGAAAGAACATGGCCAAGGCCCGCGCACTCGACCGACGACGCCGATCGATCCGCAACATCCGCAAGATCACGCGGACGATGGAGCTGATCTCCACCGCGCGGTTCAAGCGCGCGATGGATCGGGCCACGGCGGCCAGCGCGTACACGGACCGGATCATCAAGGTGGTCCGCGACCTGGCCCAAAGCGGACTGGAAGTGAGCCATCCGCTCCTGGCGCCGCGCGAGCACGTCCGCCGGGGCGTTTTGCTGATCTTGTCGGCCAACCGGGGGATGTGCGGCGGATACAACGGAAACGTGCTCCGCCTGGCGCACCGACGGCTGGCCGAATGGAAAACCCAACTTGAGGAGGTCCGGCTCGATGTCTCCGGCAAGCGGGGCATCTCCGCGTTCCGCTTCCGCAAGATCGCGCCGGACGAACGGTTCACGCATTTCGAGGACCGCCCCAGCTTCGGCGAGGTCGAGCTATTGGCCAACCGGTATCTCGATTGGTTCGAGACCGGGCGGATCGACCAGCTCGACGTGGTGTACACGAAATTCGAGAGCCTCAGCCGGCAGACCGCGGTGAAGGAAACCTTGCTGCCGCTGGCCGGACTTGGCGCCGCGGACGAAGAAAACGGAAACAACCGGTCGGCCGCCGAGGTCCAGTACGATTTCCTCCCGTCGGCCAGGGCGATTCTCGACGAGGTGGTGCCGACCAGCTTCAAGGTGAAGCTCCTCAAGTGCTTCCTCGACGCGGCCGTGAGCGAGCAGATCGCTCGGATGATGGCCATGAAAGCCGCCACGGAGAACGCGGACCAGATGATTTCCCACCTGTCGATGGCCTACAACCGAGCCCGACAAGGCCAGATCACCTCCGAACTGCTCGAAGTGATCGGCGGCGCGGAGGCGCTGAATGAATAGTTTGGAGACCACGGCCCTGTAGGAGGCGACTCCAGTCGCCGAAAGAGAGCCGAGGACGGTCGGCGACGGGAGTCGCCTCCTACAGAAACACGACAAGGTTTTGTCAAGAAGAAGAGCCATGCCCACGACCGCGACCCCTGCCGCCGAGCAGAACATCGGCAAAGTGACGCAGATCATCGGCTCGACGTTCGACGTCGAGTTTCCGGAGAACCGGCTCCCGGCGATCTACAACGCGGTGAAGATCCACTCGGAGCACAAGGGCGTCCAGCTCGACCTGACCGGCGAGGTGCAGCAACATCTCGGCGGCAGCCGCGTCCGGTGCGTTGCCCTGGGCAGCACCGACGGCATGGTCCGGGGGATGGACTGCCTCGACACCCGCTCGCCGGTTAAGGTGCCCGTCGGCCAGGCCACGCTGGGCCGCGTGTTCAACCTGATCGGCCAGCCGGTCGATGGGCGCGGCCCCGTGGCCGCCGAGGACCATTGGCCCATCCACCGCGACGCCCCGGCCGTGACCGACCTGTCCACCAAGACCGAAATCTTCGAGACGGGCATCAAGGTGATCGACCTGTTGACGCCGTTTGTGCGCGGCGGCAAGGCCGGGCTGTTCGGCGGGGCGGGGTTGGGTAAGACGGTCATCCTCACCGAGCTGATCGCGCGGATTGCCTCGGCGCACGGCGGGTATTCCGTCTTCGCCGGCGTCGGCGAGCGCACGCGCGAGGGCAACGACCTGTGGCTCGAAATGCAGGAGAATAAGATGGCCGACGGCCGCTCCGTGCTCGAGCAGACGTGCATGGTCTTTGGCCAGATGAACGAGCCGCCGGGCGCGCGGCTCCGCGTGGCCCTGTCGGCCCTGACCATGGCCGAGTATTTCCGCGACTCGGCCGGGGCCGACGTGCTTCTGTTCGTGGACAACATCTTTCGATTCTCCCAGGCGGGCAGCGAAGTGTCGGCCCTGCTGGGGCGGATGCCCTCGGCCGTGGGCTACCAGCCGACGCTGGCCACGGAGATGGGCGCGCTGCAGGAGCGGATCGCCTCGACGGACAAGGGGGCCATCACCTCGGTGCAGGCCGTGTACGTGCCGGCCGACGACCCAACCGACCCGGCCCCGGCGACGGCCTTCGGCCAGCTCGACGCGTTCATCTACCTGGAGCGGGCGATCTCCGAAAAGGGCATCTATCCGGCCGTCGATCCGCTGGCGTCGTCCAGCCGCGTACTCGACCCGCAATTTGTGGGCGATCGCCACTACGCCATCGCCCGGCGGGTGCAGATGACGTTGCAGCGCTACCGCGAATTGCAGGACATCATCGCGATCCTCGGCGTGGACGAACTGAGCGAGGAGGACAAGCTCGTGGTGCATCGGGCTAGGCGGATGGAGCGGTTTCTGTCGCAGCCGTTCATCGTGGCCGAGCCGTTCACGGGCAAGCCGGGCGAGATCACGCCGCTGGCCGAGACGATCCGCAGCTTCGAGGAGCTGGCCGACGGCAAGTGGGATCACCTGCCCGAGCAGGCGTTCATGTACGTCGGCGTCATCGAGCAGGCGGCGGCGCAGGCCGAGAAGATGGAAGCCGAAGCGAAGTAGCAAAATGTCCGAGATGCGCTGTATCGTCGTGACGCCCGAGGAGACGCTCCGGGACACGCCCGCCGAGTTCGTCGCGCTGCCGCTTTACGACGGCGAGATCGGCGTTGCGCCGGGCCACGGCCCGATGATCGGGCGGCTGGGCGCCGGCGAGCTGCGGATCACGGCGGGCGATCGCGTTTGGCGCTACTACGTCGAGGGCGGCTTCGTCGAGGTGCTCGGCGACGTGGTCTCCGTACTGGCCGGCCAGGCCGTGCCGGCCGAGGCGCTGGACGAAGCGGTCGTGCTCGAGGAGCTGGACACCGCCCGAAGCCGCAAGGCGACCACGCCCGATCTCATGGCCCAGCGCGACCGCGCCGTGGCGCAATACCGCGCCCAGGCCCGCGTCGCCCGCCGGGCGCGCGCGGAGGCGTAGGGCCGATTCCCCGTGTTTCTTTCGACGGGTCCTTTGCTTCGCTCAGGATGACGCGTCGCGGCGGAAGAGCTACGCCGGGCGGCCGATGTTCATCAGTTCGTCCAGGAGCCTGTCCGTCTCGCTCATCACGGGCAGATTGATGCGGAATTGGGTGGAAGCCGCGTTCAGATCCAACAAGCTGTCGATCATCACCTGCGTGGACATTCCACCGGAGTCGGCGGGCGGCTCGTCGGAGACCGGCTCCGTGCCGAGCGCCATGACGCCCCGGCCCCGCTGCACCGGATTGCTGCCGCCGGACGCGTCGGTGGGGGCCGCGCCGGGATCGATCGTCCGCGACGTCTGCGTGGCGAACATGGGCCTCAGCGGGGTGAAGCCGGGCGTGCGGACGTTGGCCATGTTATGCGCGGCCGCGTCCAACATGCTCTCGGCCGCGGCCAAGCCCGACAGCGCCGTGTTCAAAACCGATCCCAGCGGCATGGCAAGGGCCCCTTGATGATGAGCCGACAATGGCCTATCTGAAATCTACCTTGCGTGGCGGTTCGACGCGCGCTGGCAACTCCTGGGCCAAATTCGGATTGTGCCGTAAGGCGTTGCCGCGCAACGTGTTGCCGACGGTGGCGAGCGGGTCGTCTAGGGAGTCGGCCCTGGGAGTCGCCTCCCACGGACTCCATCACCGCGGAACATGCGATTGACCCAAATCAAGGACGGCCGCAACGCCTCGCGGTAGGATTCCAGCGTGGACGTTGCGAAAACATCGTTCTTCGTTTTGCGGGAGAGCTGCCATGGCGGTGCGGAAGATCGTGGAGATTGACGCCGAGAAGTGTGATGGGTGCGGGCTGTGCGCCACGGCGTGCGCGGAGGGGGCCATCGAAATCCGCGACGGCAAGGCCAGGCTCGTGTCGGACGTGTATTGCGACGGGTTGGGCGCCTGCCTGGGCGAATGCCCGCGAGGGGCCATCCGGATCGTCGAGCGGCAGGCCGAGGCGTTCGACGAGGAGGCGGCTCGGCGGCATGCGGCGACCGCGGCGTCGCCCTCGACCGAGGCATGCGGTTGCCCCGGCGCGCGGTCACAAACGTTCGTGCCGTTGGCCATGGCGGCGCAGGCGGACGTCGCGTCGGGCGACGAGGGCGCGGCCTCGCGGCTAGGGCATTGGCCGGTGCAACTTCGGTTGGTCGCGCCGGGCGCGCCGTTCCTCCGGGACGCCGACTTGCTGCTGGTGGCCGATTGCGTGCCGTTTGCGATGGCCGACTTCCACGCGCGGCTCCTGCGGGAGCGACCCGTCGTGGTGGCCTGCCCCAAGCTCGACGACGCGGCGGCCCACGTTGAGAAGCTCGCGGCGATCCTTCGCGAGTCCTCCGTGCGGAGCCTGACGGTGGTCCACATGGAGGTGCCCTGCTGCTCGGGCTTGCTGCGAATCGCCAAGCAGGCGCAGGCGCTGGCCGGGCGGACGGTCGAGGCGCGCGACGTGACGATATCGCTCCGAGGGCAGGCGATTGATTCGCGTAGGTCAGGCCGTGCCTGACGTGAACGTGTTGTCAGGCACGGCCTGACCTACCGTAGAGTGCCACTGGCTCCGCCAGTGCTCGGAAACGCGGACGATTCCACGCTAGCGGAGCCAGTGGCACGCGCCGTCACATCCCGCGTCGCTCGATGCCCGCGCGGAAAACGGCGACAAGTCGCCGCGCTCCAAAGCGACTACGTTGCCGCGGGGTTCGCGCAGGGCACGCCCAAGTCGCGCATGGCCGACAGCAGATCGTCCTGGTTGATCGGCTTGGTGACGTAGCTTTCGCACCCTTCGGCGAACGCCCGAATGCAGTGCTTCGAGTCCTTCAGGGCCGTGGTCATGATGACGGGCACGCCGTCGGAGCCCAGCACGCCGTGGTCGGATTCGAGCATGCGGATCTCGGTCAGGGCGTCGTGGCCGGATTTGCCGGGCATCATGATGTCGAGGCAGACGAGGTCGTACGGGCGGCCGTCGGCCAGGGCCAGACGCACGGCGTCGATCGCCTCGTCCGCGTCGTAGGCGAAATCGCATTCGCCCAGCGGCTCCAGATACGACCGCAATAGCTCGCGGCAAATCCGGTCGTCGTCGACGATCAGGTAGCGCGGGCGGCCGTGCGAGGGGCGGCGGGTCGGCGTGGCCGGCCGGACCGACGTGGGCGGGACCGTCTCGAGCCTGCCCAGCAGGACCCGGACCTGGTCGAGCAGGACCATCGCGTCGATCGGCTTGGTCACGTAGCTCTCGCACCCCTCGTGGAAGGCCCGGATGCAGTGCTTCGAGTCGGACAAGGCCGTGACCATGACGACCTTGACGCCGTCCGACCCGAAGACGCCGTGTTCGTATTCGATCTGGCGGATGGCGTCCAGCGTCTGGTGGCCGTCGCGGTTGGGCATCATGATGTCCAGACAGACGAGGTCGTAGGGCCGCCGCGCGTCCAGGGCCTCGCGAACGCGCTGGATGGCCTCGTCCCCATCGCACGCCGCGTCGCACTCGCCGTACCGCCCGAGGATGTTTTCCAGGAGCGCGCGGCAGGCGCGGTCGTCGTCAACAACAAGGAATCGCATGGTTCGAGCCTCTTTGTTCACGGCTGTCGGGGCCGTTTTCGCACGGCCGAGTGCGGCCCCGCCACGTTATGAAACGGGTTCCTGTACGGACACGAATTGTTCCTCGACCGTTTGGCGGAGCCGCGCCACGGTCCGTTCGGTCAGCGCGCGGTCGCCGCGGCGCGCGGCCAGTTGCGCCCGCATGGCCTGGTCCGCCACGCCCTGGTATCCCGCTCGCCGGGCGAACTCCCGCACGGCGCCGGCTCGGCTTTCCACTCCGCCGAGATCGGCCGCGTCGAGCGCGCGGACCGTCGCCTCGACGCGCTCCCGCAGGCCGTCGGCGGACGGCGCCGGAGCATCGGCGCCGGGCGCCGCGTCGCCGCGTCTGGGTATTGCCGGGAAGTACTCCCGTATCAACTCCAAAAGTTCATCGACGTTGAACGGCTTCGTGATGTATCGGTCGGCGCCGGCTTCAAGACACTGCTGGCGGTCGGCCGGCAGAGCCCCGGCCGAAAGCACGACAATCGGCACGTGCGCGCCCGTGGTCATCTCGTGTTGCCGCGCCAGCCAGATGGCTTCTCGGCCGTCCATTTCGGGCATGTCCACGTCCATGAAGACCAGGTCGTATTGGCGGCTCTTGAAGAGCGTGATCGCCTCGCGTCCGTTGCCGACCGTCTCGACGACGCATCCGGCGCGGCCCAGGAGCATCTCCAAGAGCACGCGGCTGAGCGAATCGTCGTCGGCCACGAGGATGTGCGGACGCGGCGCGGCGCCGTCCACCGCGCGCGCGGTCCCCTCGCCCGAGGCGGTCACCAACGTCGTTCGCGGACGCGGACAAGAGGGCTCGCCAGACGCCGCAGCCGAGGCGGCCGGCTTGCGCAACGTGACGGTGAACCAGAAGGTGCTGCCCTCGCCGGCGGCGCTTTGCAGGCCGATCTGGCCTCCCATCAACGTGACGAGTTGCCGGCAGATGGCCAGTCCCACGCCGACGCCCTCGAAACGCCGGGTGGACGATCCGTCGGCCTGGCAGAAGCCGTCGAAGACGATGCCCTGCCGGTCGGGTGGAATCCCCACGCCCGTATCGGTCACCATGACCCGCAACGTGACCGTCTTCTCCGTCTCTTCATCCGACGTCACGCGAACGTGGATCGAGCCATGCGCGGTGAACTTGACCGCGTTGTCCAGCAGGTTGGTTAGAATCTGGCAAAAGCGGTTCCGGTCGCCTTGAAGCCGCAACGGCACGGCTTCCTCGATGTGGCAGCGGAGCGTCAGCCCCTTGTTGCGCACCGCGGGCAGAGCCTCGTCGATCGTGGCGTGAACGGCCTCGTCCACGTCGAATAGCGTCGGCTGCAACCGGACTTCGCCCGTGGTGAGCTTCGAGTAATCCAACACGTGCGTGATCGCGTGCAGCAGCGTCTCGCCGGCCTCGCGTACGTACAGGAGCTTCTCCCGCTGCGCGTCGCTCAGGGGCTCCTGCATCAAGAGGCTGGTGAAGCCCAGGATCGCGTTCATGGGCGTGCGGATCTCGTGGCTGACGTTGGCCATGAATTCGCTTTTGGCCCGCGCCGCGTCGAGCACTTCCTCCTTCGCGCAGGCCAACGCTCGGCGGGTGGACGCGAGATCGCATTCCCACCGCGCCAGACGATCCTGCAGATGCCGCCGCTGGCGAACCAGGCCGACGAGCTGGGCAAGCGCCGTCTCGCTCGGCGGCCAGGCGACGTGGAGCACCCGGCTCGCCGGATCCCAGGACGCCGCGGTCTCGTCGGCGCGTCTGGCTTCGTCCGACTCGTCGAGCACGACCACCGTCAGGTTCGAGTCCATCTGCCAGAGCCGCTCCCGGTCGCCCGGCGTTCGGCCGACGCCCGAGGCCGCGGCGACCACGGCCAATCCGTAGGGTCGGCGTCGCGCGATGGCCGCCCGAAGGGCCTCCACAGCCGCGGGCAGATCGGCAACATGATCCACGCGGATGCCGTCGAGAACGCCGCCCAGGCGGTCGCGCGAGGCGCCGTCCGGGGCGATCAGGAGGATGGCCGCATGGAGAGGGTCCGTCATCAATCGGTTCATCCCGCGCGAGGGGCTGCCCGTCTTACGTCAAGCAACATAGGTCATAGGAAAAGATAGGTTGGGATTGCCCGGCCGGTTGGGGGGTGGAAGGAATCCCGTTCCGGCCATTTGCGGGTCGCTTCGGCGCGATGCCATCGCCAAGCGGAGCGGGCAGGGCTGTAGGATTTACCGGGTGGTGGAGCCGGAACCACGTGCCCCGTCATGGGCGCTGGTACGGCCCGAGCAGGACGTCGCGGTCGTGGCGCTTGGCGCTGTCGATGGTGAGGAACTTCTCGACGGTGGCGAAGGGCACGTCCGTGGAAAGGGCCCAGACCGTGCCGTCGGCGAAGGCGACGTGGACGCGGTCGCCGAAGTTGGCCGAGATGCCCTTGCCGTCGGCGGCGTCGATCGTCCGCGGCATCGTCCGGACGTCCAGGTCGCCCGGCTCCATCCAGTGGACGCCCGAGTTGCGCGTCTCGACCAGCACGATCAGATCCGGCGGGAGTTCCTCCACCTTGCGCCTCACCCCTTCTTCAAACGCCGTACCCGGTCCGGTGATGGCGACGATGCGGGCCTGACGACTGGCGTCGGGGAGGTGAAGGGTGAACGCGATGCTGTCTCCGGGAATCCCAACAATGTCCCGATTTCGGGGCGCATTCCAGGGTTCACTCCTTGGATCATAATAATGGCACGACTCCTCAACGTACGGAAACAAAAGGAATCGCCAACTGCACAGTGGTTTGCCATCTTGGTCGCGACAAACGGCGGGTGCCCATCTGTGGTGCGCTTTATAGTAGTTCTCCAACGCCAGGGGCACCACTCGGAAATCCTCCATCACGAGTCTTTTGCGTTCGCGTTCGCGAGCTTTCTGAACAGCCCAAACGCCCGACCCGAACAAGGCGGCGAACACGGCCACGACGATCAGGAGCGTGCGGAGCGAGTACTGGAACCGACGCCTCGCGGGCGGGCGCGTCGCGCCGTCGACCGCCGGTGGAATAGCAGGGCCGGCGTCGTCGAGGTTTGAGGTCATGACGATGAGCCCGAAGCCCGGTCGAATGCCGTCGTTCTCCGTGCCTCCGCCGCCTCCGTGGTGAACCTGATGCCCCCGCGGTGTCAGGCACAGCCCGACCTACGGGTTCTCGTCCGTCTTGACGAACCCGGTGGAGAGCGGCAAGGGGAGCTCGTCGGGGAGCTTGACGCCGGGGCGGGCGAAGGTCTTCCAGGTTTTTTGGCCGTCGGCCGGGGGACGCTTGGCGATGCGGTGGCCCTTGATTTTATCCTGGAGTCGCATGAGGCCCTCCAGCAGGGCGTCGGGGCGGGGCGGGCAGCCGGGCACGTAGACGTCAACCGGCACGAGGAGGTCCACGCCCTTGACGACGTGGTAGCCGTGCTCGAAATACGGACCACCGCCGATCGCGCAGGCGCCCATCGCGATGACGTACTTGGGCTCGGGCATCTGGTCGTAGAGGCGGCGCAGGCGGCTGGCCATCTTCATCGTGACGGTGCCGGCGACGATCATGAGGTCGGCCTGGCGGGGGCTGGGGCGGAAGGCGCCCGCGCCGAAGCGGTCCAGGTCGAACCGGCTGGCCCCGGCCGACATCATTTCGATCGCGCAGCAGGCCAGCCCAAAGGTCATGGGCCACAGGCTGGACTGCCTTGCCCAGTTGATTGCCTGCTCGACCGTGGTGGTCAGCACGTTATGTTCGAAGCGTCCTTCGATCCAGGGTTCCGTCATGGCGTCCTCGCGCACTCGTTCCCGCTCAAGACAACCGGGCTGGGTGCCATATCCACGCTCGTCGTGGACGTGTTGTGTGGCGGAAAGGCATGTCCACGACGAGCGTGGACATGGCACCCTTATTCGTTGACCCGCCAGTATAATCCCACCCTTGGTGACGCGAAACCCCCTCTGGTCGCGCGAAGAAGCCACCCCAAGATGCTTGACAAGGCCCGCGCGGATCCGTTCGACTAGGAGGGTTTTAGTGGACGCCGCCTTGGGTGTCCGCCGTAGCGTCGGGAAAACCCTGTAGGAGGCGACTCCCGTCGCCGATTCCGTGGCAGGCAGGCATGGTTCGGCGACGGGAGTCGCCTCCCACAGGTCTAATCGATCGCGGCCCCTATCCCCCGGCTGCCCATGATGCGACGTTTGACGCCCGGTTGTCGATCCGGCCTGCTCGTTGCGATTCTCGCCGTCGTGATCGGGGGGAGCCTTCTTGGGGCGGTCGCGGCCGGGCCGACGTCCGATGAGCCCGCGGCGGCCGGGGCGGAAGTGGTGGCCCCGGAGGCGAAACCGGCTGGTGGAAACCCGCCACCAGGGGGGGCTTCCGACTGGATGAGCTGGGTGGACGAGAAATTCGGCACCTACGTCGTGGACTCCCTCGCCTGGCTGCTCTTCTACGATTTCGGGACGAAACACTGGCTGGGGGCGAGCGTGCCGTTGGTCGTGTTGTGGCTCCTGGCGGGGGCGATCTTCTTCACGCTGCGGATGCGGTTCATTAACGTTCGGGCGTTCTGGCACGCCATCCGTCTGACCAAAGGCGACTACGACAACCCGGCCGACGCGGGCGAGGTGTCCCATTTCCAAGCGCTCGCCTCGGCGCTGTCCGCCACGGTGGGGCTGGGCAATATCGCGGGCGTGGCCATCGCCGTGGGCACCGGCGGGCCCGGCGCGGTTTTCTGGCTTATCCTGGCCGGATTGCTCGGCATGAGCAGCAAGTTTACCGAGTGCACGCTCGGGCAGATGTACCGCAAGGTGGACCACGACGGCACCGTCTCCGGCGGCGCGATGCACTATCTGCGCGACGGGCTGGCGGAGTTGGGCCATCGCCGACTGGGAATTGCCCTGAGCATCGTGTTCACGATCATGTGCATGGGCGGATCGTTCGGCGGCGGATGCGTCTTTCAGATCAGCCAGTCGCTCGCCCAGCTCCAGGAAATGGAGGGTTTGTCCCTGCTGGTTCGCTATCCGTGGATTTATGGCCTCGTGATGGTCGTCCTGGCCGGGGTGGTCGTGATCGGCGGGATCCGGCGGATCGCGGCCACGGCGGAGAAGATCGTGCCGATGATGTGCATGGTCTACATGGCCGCGGCGCTTTTTATCATCGGAACGCATTGGCGCTACGTCCCACACGCCTTTTGGCTGATTTTCGATCAGGCGTTCACGCCCGAGGCGGGATACGGCGGCTTCCTGGGCGTGATGGTGATCGGGATCAAACGGGCGGCGTTCTCGAACGAGGCGGGGATCGGCTCCGCGCCCATCGCCCACGCGGCGGCCAAGACGGAGGAGCCGGTGACCGAGGGCATCGTCGCGCTGCTCGAGCCGTTTATCGACACGGTGGTGATCTGCACGATGACCGGCCTGGTGATGGTCATTACCGGCGTGTACAACAACCCGGAGTTCGCCGAGCTTGCGAACGCGGGCAAGGGCGCCCCCATGACCAACGCGGCGTTCGCCGAGAAGATCTCCTGGTTTCCCTACGTGTTGACCGTGGCCGTGGTGCTTTTCGCCTACTCGACGCTCATCTCGTGGTCGTACTACGGCGAGCGGTGCTGGTCGTACCTGTTCGGCCGCGGCTGGTCGATGGTCTACCGGTGCATCTTCCTTTGCTTCGTGTTTCTCGGTTCCGTGGTCACGGCATCGAAGCTGCTCGAGTTTTCCGACCTGATGATCCTCTCGATGGCGTTTCCGAACATCTTCGGCGTGGTCCTTCTAAGCGGCAAGGTCCGCCGGCGGCTGGACAACTACTGGCGGCGCTACAAATCCGGCGCGATCGTGCCCTACCGGGCGGGCGAGAAGACAGAGGAATGAGACGCCGCGACGGCGCACGCTGAATGCTTCTTGCCAAGGACAAAGCGAAGAAACCGCGGATGAACGCAGATACACGCAGATAGTTGATTGCTTAAACGTCCCGATCTTGAGACATCTCAATCCGCGTTCATCCGCGTCTATCCGCGGTTTCTTTCCCCTGACGGTTCACAAAACTGTGATCTACCCGTCAGGCGATCCCGCGGGATTTCTCGTACGCGGCGATTTCCGGCTCGTGCTGGAGCGTGAGGCCGATATCGTCCAGGCCGTTTAGGAGGCAGTGGCGGCGGAAGTCGTCCACCTCGAAGGCGAGAGACAAGCCGTGTTCGTCGGAAAGCGTCCGCGCGGCGAGGTCCACCGTGAGCCGGTAGCCGGCGTGCCGGGCCGCGCGGGCGAAGAGATCGTCCACGGCCGGCTCATCCAGGCGGATCGGCAGAAGGCCGTTCTTGAAGCAGTTGTTGTAAAAGATGTCGGCGAAGCTCGGGGCGACGATCGCGCGAAATCCGTAGTCGGCCAGCGCCCAGGGGGCGTGTTCCCGGCTCGACCCACAGCCGAAATTCCGCCGGGCCAGAAGGATCGTCGCGCCAGCGCATTCGGGCCGGTTCAGCTCGAACTCGGGGTTGTCCGACCCGTCCTCGTGGAACCGCCAGTCGAAGAAGAGAAACTGGCCGAAGCCGGTCCGCTCGATCCGCTTGAGGAACTGCTTGGGGATGATTTGGTCGGTGTCCACGTTCGCCCGATCCATCGGGGCGACCAGTCCGGCGTGGGTGGTGAAGGGCTGCATGGGGGTGACCGTTCGGGGATTGTGTTGTGGGGGAGGACTAGGGTAGTGCGTCACGCGGATCGGACATTGTTCAGCGTGTGCCACTGGCTCTGCCAGTGCTGAATCGCGTGTGTTTTGGGAGCACTGGCAGAGCCAGTGGCACTCAGAACGGGTTTTCGACACGATCCCTCAATGATTCTGACGCACTTCACTTGGGCATGGCGCCCGCGCCGGCCAATTCCAGGTGACACGCCGCGGTTTGCTTGGGTTCGGTGCCGCGAAGCCGCAAGCGGCTTTCAGACACGCCCTGGCCGCCGATCGGCCGTCACAGGGCGGCTTCCAGGGCGTCGGCCACGGTTCGCAGGGCCTTGATCCGGGCGTGGAGCTTGCAGTTGGCCTCGAGCACGGTCCAGGGGGCGTACGGGGTGCTCGTCTTTTCGAGCATATCGACGACAGCCACGTTGTATTGTCGCCATTTTTCCCGGTTGCGCCAATCGTCGTCCGTGATTTTCCACTGCTTGGCCGGCTCGTCCCGCCGGGCCTCGAACCGGCGGAGCTGCTCGTCACGGTCGATGTGCAGCCAGAATTTGACGAGCACGGCGCCAAATTCGGTCAGTTGCCGCTCGAATTCGTTGATTTCGCGGTAGGCCCGGCGCCACTCGTCCTCCGAGCAATAGCCCTCGACCCGCTCGACCAGCACGCGGCCATACCACGACCGGTCGAAGATCGTGATGTGGCCGGCCTTGGGGACGTCGCGCCAGAACCGCCAGAGGAAATGGTGGGCTTTCTCCGGGGCGTCGGGCGGACCGACGGGCACCACTTCGTAGCCCCGCGGGTCGAGCCCGGCGGTGAGCCGTTTGATGTTGCCCCCCTTGCCGCCCGCGTCCGCGCCCTCGTAGACGATTGCCGCGGGCACGCGGGCGACGTACATCTCGTGCTCCAGGCGGAAGAGCCGCTTCTGGAGCTTGTCCAACTGTTTTTCGTACTCTTCTCGCGAAAGCGACAGCGTCAGGTCGAGCCGGTCGAGAATCGTTTGCTCGTCGGTGGGCGACGGCTCGGGCACGTCCATGGGTTTGAGCACGACCGGCGGCGCGGCGGCGCGGCGATCGATCTCCGTCTGGATCGCCTGCGTGAGGACCTCGAAAACCTTGACGCGGCGGAACCGCGCGTCGGTGGCTTCCACCACGGTCCAGGGGGCGTAAGCCGTGCTGGTGCGGGCAAGCATTTCCTCGGCGGCGGCGAGCCATCGGTCGTAGTGGCGCGACTGGGCCCACTCGTCCTTGCCCACCTTCCACGCGGTGGCCGCGGTTTTTTCGAGCCGTTTGAATCGCTTCCGTTGTTCCTTGCGGCTGATGTGGAGCCAGAACTTGACGATGACCGTGCCCGCGTCGGCCAATTGCCGCTCGAATTGTTGGATCTCGTCGTAGGCCTCGCGCCACCGGCGTTTGGAAAGACCCTCGTTGAGCCGTTCGGTCAGCACGCGGCCGTACCACGAGCGGTCGAAGATGGCCAGGGCGCCGGCGGGAGGGAGCTTCTTCCAGAACCGGCCCATCCACGGGTGCAGCCGCTCGTCCTCGTTGGGCGCCGAGATCGGGTGGACGCGGAAGCCGCGGGGATCGAGCGCCTGCGTGAGCCGGTTGATGATCGTGCCCTTGCCCGCGGCGTCCCAGCCTTCGAAGACGACCACGACCGGCACGTTGGCCGCCCGGGCGGCTCGCTGGCACTCGCCCAGGCGGATCTCCAACTCCGGAAACACGCGGTCGTGGACGTCTTCGTCGAGCCGTTTGTCGAGATCGACCAGTTCGAGCATGGCAGTACTTCCTCCGTGGCGCGGCGGCGCGTTCCTCCCAATTTTATGCCACGTTGTGCCGCGTCCGTGTTTGGCCAACCAGACGGCAGGCACGCGCATCCGTCTGGCGCGGTGGTAGCGTCTGTATCGCTTGCGCGGCGTTTGACCTGGACGTGGCCGCCGTGGAGCCGCGTCATGCCGAGCGAAGCATCTCCGTTGTTCCGCGGCAACGAGATCCTTCGCTTCGCTCAGGATGACGGGGGCCACGCTCAGGGCGAGGAAGGCCGACGCGACCTGACGCATTTCCTGAGTGAGATTGACGCAATTTTTCCTTGTCGCCAAGGGCGGCGTGGGCAGAATGAGGGTGGTGGCCGCCGACAGCCGGGTCTCTTCGACGCCGCGGGGCGGCCGCCAACGAGCGTTCTCCCAAGCGTCCACCCCTTGTCCCCTCGCGCCGACGAGGGGTGGACGGCGAGGACGCCCGCGCGATGGAAACGTCTCGGGGCTGCCGGGCGCGCCGGTTCCGGCGCGATCGGTTTGGAGGAAGCGAGGGCTGGTGCCATGACGACGCGTCGCCGGGGATTCACGCTGGTCGAATTGCTGGTGGTCATCGCGATCATCGGCGTGTTGATCGCTTTGTTGTTGCCCGCCGTGCAGGCCGCCCGCGAGGCCGCCCGACGGCTGCAATGCGGCAACAACCTCAAACAGGTCTCTCTCGCCCTGGCGGCCTACGAATCGGCCTATCGCGTGTTTCCGCCGGGCCGCGTGGGATGCGATGGAAACACGACTCTCTGCCCTCAGGCGAAGCAGCAGGTGGGCACGAGCGCCCTGGTGCTCATCTTGCCGCGGCTCGAACAGCAGGGCGTGTACGACTCCTTCAATTTCAACGATGGGCCCTGGACCTACAACACGACGTGGGTGGCCCCCAACGCCAGGGGCATCGCCGAGCGTCCCGCCGTGTTCGTGTGCCCGAGCGACGAGTCGGAGCCCATCTCCGAAGACCCCGTCGTGGGCGGCGCGTATGCGATCGGCAGCCTGCCGGCGGCCACCGGCAGCTACGCCCTGGTGGCCGGCGCCATCGGCGCGGCGCAGGGGCTCACGTCGGCGTGCAAATTCGACAATACGGGCGTGTTCTACTACCTCGCCGCCCACAAGGTCGAGGAGATCGCCGACGGGCTGAGCAAAACGATGTTCGTCGGCGAGGTGGTCGAGGGGCACAAGATCAACTCGTCGAACATCTGGAGCCGGGCCTTGCGCGAAATGGACTGCCACCGCTCGACCTCGAATCCGCTGAATACGCCGCCCGGTGATCCGATCTACATGTCCAACTACGGGTTGAAGGTCAACGGCGCGTTCGGCAGCCGGCATCCCGGCGGGGCGAATTTTGCTTTCGGCGACGGGCGGGTCGACTTCGTCGAGGACAACGTCGATTTGTACGTCTATCAATCCATGTCCACGCGAGACGGCAATGAGATCTTCGAGGGGGCCGGCGACGCACGCTAGCGAGTCTTCCATCGGGTCGTCGGCGCGGAAGGCAGCCACCGCTTGCGGCTTCGCCATGGGTGCGTCTGCTATATGCCTTGCGATCGCGATCCTTCCCGGCTGCGACGGCGGACGGCCCAAGCGGGTGCCGGTTTCCGGCCGCGTGCTGATTGACGACAAACCGCTTGCGTACGGGTTCATCCGCTTGACGCCCATGGGCGCCCGGCCCGCCACGGCCACGCTCGACGCCGAGGGCCGCTTTACGCTCACCACCTTCGAGCCCGGCGATGGCGTCGTGCCGGGCGCCCACCCGGTGAGCGTGCTCGCCGCCGAGCCCCTAAGCGGCAGCACGCAGCGCTGGCACGCCCCCAAGAAGTACGCCAACCCGCGAACGTCCGGCCTCTCCGCGACGATCGACGGCCCCAACGACGATCTGGTGATCCGCCTCACCTGGGCCGGCGGAAAATCCTTTGTCGAACGCGTCACCGCCGGGGAATAGAATAAACGTACTCCGCCGTCTTGCCGTCGCCGCGGCGATAAGGTAACCTGACCATGCGTGTCGTCGCCGGATTCGGGCCGCGTCGTCGTGCTGGGCGAAGCGAAGCATCCGACCTCCTTCAAGGTCAACGAGGTCCTTCGCTTCGCTCAGGATGACGTACCACCGCCCTGAACCGGAATTCGCCACGCCCTTCGCATCGCCCAGAACGTGCCACCAAATCAATGTCGACGTCCTTCCTTCACCAATCCCCTCCCCAAGGAATCCTCCCATGAGACGACTCATCGCGGCGTCGCCGTGCGGCCTCCTGTTGCTTCAATTGATCCTGGCCCTGCCCGCCGCCGCCGACGAGCTACCCACGGCCGACGGCTACCGCGGCATCTGGTATTCCAATCAAAAGCAGCCCGGCGACGAATACGTCTACAAATACAGCGGCGGGCTGGGCACGTACTGCGCCAAGCACCGGCCCTTCGCCGTCTACGCGAAGGAGGCCAACAAGACGTTCTTCTGTTACGGCGGAACCACGCCCGGCAACAAAACGCTCCTGCACATGGTGTCGTACTTCGACCACAAGACCGGCACGGTCCCCCGGCCGCGGATCCTGTTGGACAAGAAAACGACCGACGCCCACGACAACCCGGTCATCTCGATGGACGATCGAGGCCACATCTGGATCTTCTCCAGTTCGCACGGCACGGCTCGGCCTTCGTACATTTCCGTGAGCACGAAACCCTACTCGATCGATGCGTTCGACCGCGTGCTCAAGACGAACTTCTCGTATCCCCAGCCGTATTTCGTGCCGGGCAGGGGATTCTTCTTCCTGCACACCCGCTACACCGGCGGCCGGCAGCTCTACCAGATGACCAGCCCTGACGGGCGGATGTGGAGCGAGCCGCGGTTATTGTCCGGCGTCGAGATGGGCCACTACCAGGTGAGCGGGCGCCACGGCGACAAGATCGGCGCCGCCTTCAACTTCCACCCCAAGCCCCAGGGGCTCAACTGGCGGACCAACCTCTACTACATGGAGACCAGCGACTTCGGCCGCACGTGGACCACGGCCGACGGCCGGGCGCTGGAGCTGCCGCTCACCACGGTGGACAACCCGGCGCTGGTGGCCGAGTACCGCTCAAAGCACCGCAACGTGTACATGAAGGACGTGGCCTTCGACGCCGAGGGTCGGCCGGTGATCCTGTATCTCACGAGCGGCGGGTGGGAGTCCGGCCCGAAGAACAGCCCGCGGATCTGGCAGACCGCGCATTGGACCGGGCAGGCATGGGACATCCAAGGCTCCATCCAATCGGACAACAACTACGACATGGGCGACATGCGGATCGAGGCGGACGGCACATGGCGACTCATCGCGCCCACCGAGCCCGGCCCTCAGCCGTTCAACCCCGGCGGCGAGGTGGCCATATGGACCAGCACCAACCAGGGCCACTCGTGGAAGAAGGTCAAGCAGCTCACCCACGACAGCCCCTTCAACCACACGTACTGCCGCAAACCCGTCGACGCCGATCCCGATTTCTACGCCCTGTGGGCCGACGGCCACGGCCGCAAGCCCTCGGAGTCGCGGCTCTATTTCACCAACAAGACCGGCGATCACGTCTGGCGGCTTCCGCCCAAGATGGATTCCGACGTGGCCAAGCCGGAAATCGCCAACTAGGCGCCATCCAAAAGTCGTCATGCTGAGCGCAGCGAAGCATCTCGACTCCTTCAACGCCAACGAGATCCTTCGCTGCGCTCAGGATGACGTGCTGCTCGGGCGAGGGTTCTGGGATGGGATCTAGGCGCGGCATGTACGAGATCTTCGAGCACACGGCCGATCTGGGCATCCGCGTCCGCGCGGGCACGTGGGCCGAACTCCTCGCTGAAGCCGGCCGAGGATTCCTGGCCGTGCTTGTGTCGAATCCCGAGGCCGTCGAGCCCGCCGAGTCCGTCGCCATCGAGGTCAAGGGCGCCCATCGCGAGGATCTGCTTGTCGACTGGCTGGACGAGCTGCTCTACACCTTCGCGACGCAGCGGCTGCTGTTGACCCGATTCGACGTCCGGCCAAGCGCGTCGGGCATATCGGCCACGGCCCACGGCGAGCCCTTCGACCCGGCCCGGCACGTTCTCGATCGAGAGGTGAAAGCCATCACCTACCACGGCCTGGTCGTTCGCGAAGAGCCCAACGGTTGGCTGGCGGAAGTGATCCTGGATCTGTAGACGAAAATAATCTGCTCCGTAGAAAATCCCGATCTGCCGAAGGAGTTAGGACGGTAAGAGGATCGTGACGTTGGAGGCGAGTCTCTTATCCCGGCAGCGTCGCCTCCGCTTTCGCGGTCTTCAGCCAGGCGGCGCGGAGGCGGTTGCCGGGGGCGCTGGGGGAAGCGTCGTCTTGCTCGAGCAGGGCGATCGCCTCGCTCCGCCGGCCCAGGCGCTCCAGCAGCCGGGCGAGGTTGTAGCGGGCGCCGGCCGTCCAGGGGCCGTTCGGGTTGTCTTCCAGGGTGCGGACGTGGAAATAATCCGCCGCCGCGTCGTAGTTGCCCAGGGCCGAGGCCACCAAGCCCGCCCAATAGCTCGCGTCCACCTTCGCCCGCTGGAATGCCTCGGTGGTGGTCCGCGCGTCGTCGGCGTCCGTCGACGTATCGGCCGTCTCCGAGGCCGCTTTCCACATTTCGGCCTGTCTCCACTGTGGCGGTCGGGCCTGACGGAAGAAGAACGCCGCGCCCTGCGGGCCGGAGAGCTCGCCCTTGAAGTACAGCGTCCTTGCCCGCCACAGCGGGTAGGACCGGCCGACGCGGAACGGACGCATGGCCGTTTCGACCTGGGCCGTTTCCGCCGGGCCAAGCTGCGCGCGGCGGCGAGCCACCTCGAAGGGCCACGGCCAAAGCCGCGCCTCGCCCGCGCCGGGCGCGTCGCCAATGTGCTTCGCCGCGCGGCTGGGCTCGGCGGTCAAGAGAACCTTGTCGGGGCCCGTCAGACGCGACTGGACCATGGCCATCCGCGCGGAAAGCGCCGCCGGCGAGCCTTCGACCCACGCCACCACGTCCTTGAGTTGCTCGGCGCGGACGGGGTACGGCGCGCCTTCGAGATCGAGCTGCCGCAGCAGGGCGTCGTCGGCCGCGACCTGAGCGAGCGTGGCCGGCTGGACGTTCAGTTGGCCCTCGTCGTCAAATTGCACGCCGTCGGGCGCGGGAATGGGCAGCCCGAGCGCCGGGTCGAACAGGTAGAGCTGCCCTTCTACCAGCGCGCCCACCGCCCAAGGCCGCGCCGCGCCGCCCTCCGCCGGCAGCGCGAGAATCGCCGCGTCGATGTCTTGATGGCGCAACAGCAGCAGGAACACCCACGCGCGCTCCACCGCCGTTCCCCGCCCCAACAGCAGCGTTTCCCAGGGCCGGTTGGGGATCGCCTTGGCCGGGTCGGCTGGGTCCGGCTCAAGCTGCACGTTTTGCACAACCCAATCGAACAGCCGGCGGGCGCGAACCAGATCGTCGAGTTGCCCGCCGCGGGCGCGATTGGATACGTCCCGCATCCAAACGGCTTCCTGCAAAGCCGACCCGTCGTCGCGGCGAAACGTCAACCGGTCGAGCGATTTCACCTCGTCCATCCCAGCCAGTTCCGCCGGCAGCGTGCCAACCAGGGGATCGACCTTCCAGTCGGACGGGACCGTCTGATCCTTGATCCACTGGTTGAGCCAGTCGACGATCTGCGGCTGCATTTCGCCCGGGCCGAACTGGTCGAGCCGGTTCAGGCTGCGCACGGCGTATTGCAGGTATTCCTCGCGGCCGGCCGCCGTGCTCTCCGACGCGGCCATGTCCTCAAAACCGACGTCGCTCGCCTTGCGGCAGCCGGGCGAGACCATTCCCAACGCCGCCAAACACAGCGCGGCGGCCAGGCGCGGGCAAGCGGGAATGAAACGAAAGGCAAACGGTGTGTTGCGCGGGTTCACGAGAATTCCTCCACGGTTCGTCGAAGGGCGGCAAGTCGCCCCAGCATCGCCTCGAAGGCGTCCAACGGCACCATGTTCGGGCCGTCGCTGGGCGAATGATCGGGATCGGGATGGGTTTCAAAAAACAAGGCGTCCGCGCCGACGACGACGGCCGCCCGGGCAAGCGGCTCGACCATCTCGCGGTTGCCGCCGGTCGCGGCCCCTAGTCCGCCGGGCTCCTGCACGCTGTGCGTCGCGTCGAACACGACCGGCGCGCCCAGCGACTGCATCTGGCGGATCGAACGCATGTCGCTGACCAGCCGGCCATAGCCGAAGAACGTCCCGCGCTCGCACAAGAGAATATCGCGGCAGCCGCTCGCCTCGAGCTTGCCCACCACGTGACGCATGTCCCACGGGGCCATGAACTGCCCCTTCTTCACGTGCACGGTCCGCCCGGTCCGCGCGGCCGCGGCCAACAGATCCGTCTGCCGGGCAAGAAACGCCGGGATCTGGAGCACCTGGCAGACCTCGGCCGCGGGGGCCGCCTGAGCGGGCTCGTGGATGTCCGTCGTCACGGGCAGGCCCGTCTCGCCAGCCACCTTGGCCAGAATCGCCAATCCCGCCTCCAGACCCGGCCCGCGATACGACTCGACGCTCGTCCGGTTGGCCTTGTCGAACGACGCCTTGAACACGAGCGGAACCCGCAACCGCCCGGCAATATCCGCCAGACGCCGGCCAATCTCCAGCGCCAGCGCCTCGGTCTCGAGCACGCACGGGCCGGCGATCACCAGAAGCGGTTCGCCCCGACCACAGTGATACGGTCCCACGCGGGCAGGGTTGGCAGGCAAGGCGTCTCTCCTTGTGTCGTGTCGTCAATGTTGAGTGCCACTGGCTCTGCCAGTGCCGCTCATGTATTGCCGTGATTCGTACACTGGCAAAGCCCGTGGCACACGCGATTCATGCACGGGCAAGGCCAGTGGCAGACGTCGTCGTTTCCCCTGGCACGAGAAACGTCAATCTCCGGGGAACCACTTCCACCTCGACCGGCAATACTCCGCCCGGATCTCCGTCAATCTGATAGGGCACCTCCTCGGACGCCTCGACCCGCACGCGGCGGATCCGTCGCACCGCGAAGCCGGCCAGCCGGTTCTGCCGCTGGCGCAACACGGCCGTCAACAGCCGCACCCCGTGCCAAAACGACCCGCGCGCGTACGTGCACGCGTCCAACAGCCCGTCGTCGCCCAGGGCCTCCGGCGCCACGGGCGGCCAGCCGGCGTAACACGGCAGGTTGAACGCGAAGAACCATCTTGCCGACAACGTCGAACGGGCCGCGGCGGCGTCCTCGGAATCGTCCCAGTGGATCCGCAGTTCAGGATACCGGTAGTGCCGGATGGAGGAAAGGATCGGAGGGACGTACGAGTAGCGTCCGATGTGGCCGGACCTGCCGCGATGCAGGCGTTGAACCACGTCGGCGTCGAATCCACAACTCATCATCAGCGTAAACAGCCGTCCCGCCGCCCGACCCGCGTCAAGCTGGATGCAACGTCCGTGCGTGATGGTGCGACAAACTCCCTCCGGCGATTTTTCCATGCCGAGGTATCCGGACAATAGATTCGACGTTCCGGCCGGCAACATCGTGATGGGCACGCCGGCATCCGTGCGGTTGACCAGTTCGGCCGCCGTCCCGTCGCCGCCCACGCCCACCAGGGCTCGAAGCGATCTCTCGCGATGGGAGGCGATCGCCCGCTGGGCCGCGCCGTCCAAATCGGTGAGCACCTCGACCCGCAGTCCCCGCGCGGTGAGCAAGCCGGCCAACTGATCCACGCGGCTCTCTGGCGACGAAGCCCCGGCCGCGGGATTAACCACGATCAGCACGCGCGATGCCTCGCAACAGGATCGGAGCACGTCAGACATGGGGGCTTAGGCCCACTCGATCGGCATATTGGCAGAACACCGGCCTCGCTCGACCGGGGCAAAGCCCGTCGCTCTCACCGCGCAACGCCCCTCCTGCTACGGTACAGCCGCCTGAAGCGTTCGGCCCAAGTGCCCAATCCCGGCCCGGAGCGAAAGGCGGGCGAGTGTCGCGCAATACTGCCCTTTTTGTAGCAGAACGCTACAGTGACGACCAGCCGGGCATCTCGGCTCCCTGCCGCCCGCCGCCGGTTGAGCAAAACCCATAAAGTTATTTCCAACAACGACTTATGGAGCATAAAACGTTCGCGATGGAGGATCCCGCGACAATGGCACGCCAACTGCGTTTGCGTCAGCCGCTGACCAAAACACGGTCGCACACAACGCGTACTGGCCCGTGGGGCCTCTGACGAAAACGGTACCCGGCGGTTACCTTGCCCTTGCCGTCGGGTCAAGCCACTGTGGATGTGGCTCGTCAGAGGCCCCCATTTTTTTCTTGGCTCCCCTCCGCCGGTGGCAGCCCCGCCCACGACGCGACTCGAAAGACGCTCGGTTTCTCTCCCACGGGTCCCTCTGGATGGGGGCTGGTTTTGGCCGGGTTTTCCCGATTTCCGAATTGGGTGGTCCGGCGATCCTCCTTGGTCGGCCGGTCGTTTCGCTTCCTCAACGGCCGCAAGCTACATTTTTAGTGAGTAGTAGTGGTCCGACCGCGCCGCTTCTCCTGAATGGGAACCGGCGGTGGGGCACGGGCGCGACGATCGAGGCCGCACACGGGGACAATTGCCATGACTCCCGAACCAGCCCAAAACGCCAAGCAGGCCGAAAAACCGGCCGCAACCCAGCCCGACGACGCGCCGGCGATGCCCAAGCCCAAGGGCAAGCGGCTGAGCCGATTCATCACAACCCCCACGCTGGGCGTGCTGGTGATTGTGCTTCTGGTCGTTCAAGGCATGGGGTTGGCCTACTTCATCGTCGCGCAACACGGCGCCACGAAGCCCGACGCGGAAATCGCCCTGGGGCCGCAAGTCTTCTCGACGGATCCCGCGGAGCAAAGCCAGATTGGCGAAGTGTCCTTCTCCCTCTTCGTGGCCCCGATCGGCGAGGTCGATCGCGAGGCGCGCCAACGCCTGGTCCAGCGGAAGCATCGCGTCCAGCAGGATATCGAGGAACTCCTCCGACAGGCCCACGGAGGAGACTTCCTGGACCCTACCTTGGGAGAGCTGAAACGCCGGATCCAGGAGCGGATCAACCGGACGTTGGAGATGCGGGCCGTGGCCGACGTGATCATCACGGATCTGCGGATCCGTCGGGGAGGCACGCCGGAGAAGCCGCCTGCCTCGGAGACGGCCGGGACGTCGCCCTGGCCCACCCCGTCATCGCATTGAGATCCTTCGCTTCGCTCAGGATGACAAGCGCGAGGCTCTCGGGATGACGATCGGGGCTCGGGATGACGAGTGGGGCTCGGGATGACGAGTGGGGCTCTCGGGATGACGAGTGGGGCTCGGGATGACGATCGGGGGCATCGGACGGCGATCGACGCGCTTGCGATGCGGGCCAGCGGGGTGGTTTTCCCCTTGACGGATCGCGGGCTGTCCCCCACCATTCTCTTGTCCCCCACGCGTGCTCTCCCCCGCTCCAAAAGATATGGCCGGCTCGCAACGCAACTCGTTCCGCCCTCGGCCGCTCGCCCGCGGGGCGCTTGGGTTTGCGATCGCGCTGGGCGGCGCGCTGTTCGGGTGCCGCGAGGCTCCGTCGCCGGAGGTCTCGCCCGAGCGGACCGTCCCGTCTGCCCGAAACGCGCGGCGTGAATCGCCCCCGGTCAAGGGCGGCTCGACGTCTCCGCCGAAGGAGACCACCGCCACTTCATCCCGACCACCGCAGGGCGCTCGAGCGGAATCCGCGTCGGTCCCCTCGACGCCGCCGCGCGAGCACAACGATCCCGACGACCAACCCGCCGACTCGGCCGCGCGGATGCTCGCCGACGTGCCGCCCATGCGGGTGGACGACGCCCGTGCGGCCGCCGCGGGGCTCCGCAAAGTCGAAGGCCGCCGACTGACGCTCTATACCGACCTGCCCTCGAGCCCCGAGATCGACTCGCTGCCCGCCGCCTTCGATCAGGCCTTCGCCCAGTGGTGCGCGCTGTTCGGAGTTGCTCCAGCCGAACACGCCGACTGGCGTGTATTGGGTTTCTTGATGGGCCAGAAGACAAAATTCCAACAGGCCGGCGCGCTGCCCGCGGATCTCCCGCCCTTCCAACACGCCTACGCCCGCAATCGCGAATTCTGGCTCTACGAACAGCCCAGCGACTACTACCGCCGCCATCTCGTGCTGCACGAAGGCACGCACTGCTTCATGAATACGCTGTTGGGCGCGTGCGGCCCGCCGTGGTACATGGAAGGCGTCGCCGAACTCCTGGCCACCCATCGCTGGCAAGACGGCCGGCTCCAGTTGAACTACTTCCCGAAGGACCGCAACGAAGTGCCCATGCTCGGGCGGATCAAAATCGTGCAAGAGGGCTTCGCCGCCGGACGGGCCATGTCGCTTCGCGGCGTGCTCAATTACGGTCCGCGGGCCCATCTGCGCACGGAGCCGTACGCCTGGTGCTGGGCCCTGTGCGCGATATTGGACCGTCATCCCCGCTATCGCGACCGGTTCCACCGGCTGCACGCGCACGTGCTGGAATCGGACTTCACGGATCGCTTCCTGCAATCGTTGGGCGACGACCGAGAGCACCTGGCCGAGGAGTGGCAGGTTTTTGTCGCCGGGATGGAGTACGGCTACGACGTCGCCCGCTCGGCGATCGACTTCGCGCCCGGCCGTCCGCTGCCGCCCGAGGGGACAAAGATCGAGGTGGCCGCCGATCGCGGTTGGCAAAACTCCGGCGTGCGTCTGGAGGCGGATCGGACGTATCGGCTTCGCGCCGCGGGTCGGTATCAGGTGGCCCTCGGGGCAAAGCCGTGGCCCTGCGAACCCGGTGGGGTGACCATCCGCTACTATCAGGGTCGCCCCCTGGGCGTCCTCCTGGTCGCCGTCCACCCCGACGGCCCCCCGCCAAGCCCGAGCGTCTTCCTGAAACCCACCGTCGTTGGCCTCGGGACCGACCTCACCCCGTCGCAGTCGGGTACCCTCTTCTTCAAGATCAACGACTCCGCCGCCGAGCTGGACGACAACCGGGGCGCGGCGACGGTGGAAGTGGTCCCGCCATGACCACCCCCGCCATGGTGGTTTTGTCGCTTGTTGTGGTGGCCCGTAATTTCACAATCGCACAATAAGGACCGCTCCGAGGTCGTCGTTATTTTACGAAACGGCCATTTCGTAAAATTAACGGTGCCAAACGGGGGGATCGCTCGGTCTCGGCCAGTGGCCACACGGATCCGCTGCTCGCTGCCCGATTGACGAATCCCACCCATCTGAGAAAATAAGGTGTTTCCGGCTGCCGGGCTGGGGTGCCCCCTTCTGTTGGCGGGCATGGTTTTCCTTCATGCAGGGTGTCTCGATGAACTACCTTCAGTCCCAGGATCCAGAGGTCTGGGCCGCCATTGCCGGCGAGATCGAGCGGCAACGCGACGGCCTGGAGATGATCGCCAGCGAGAACTACACCAGCCCCGCCGTGATGCAGGCGGTCGGCAGCGTGCTGACCAACAAATACGCCGAAGGCTACCCCGCCAAGCGGTATTACGGCGGGTGCCAATGGGTCGACGTGGCCGAGAGCCTGGCCATCGACCGGGCCAAAAAGCTCTTCGGCGCCCAGCACGCCAACGTCCAGCCCCACAGCGGCTCGCAGGCCAACGCCGGCGTGTATCTGGCGGCTCTCGAGGTGGGCGACACCGTGCTCGGGCTCGACCTGGCCCACGGCGGACATCTCTCGCACGGGCTGAAGATCAACATCTCGGGCCGGCTGTTCAACTTCATCGGCTACGGCGTGCATCCCCAGACGCACCGGATCGACTTCGACCGCCTGGCCCAAATGGCCCGGGAGCACAAACCCAAGATGATTGTCGCCGGCGCCAGCGCCTATCCCCGCGAGATCCCGCACGGCACGTTCGCCCAGATCGCCGCCGACTGCGGCGCGAAGCTCATGGTGGACATGGCCCACTACGCCGGCCTCGTGGCCGCGGGGCTGCACGACGACCCCGTGCCCGTGGCCGACTTCGTGACGACCACGACGCACAAGACCCTCCGGGGTCCGCGCGCCGGGCTCATCTTGTGCAAGGAGGAATACGCCAAGGCGGTGGACCGGTCGATCTTCCCCGGCACGCAGGGTGGACCCTTGATGCACGTAATCGCCGGCAAGGCCGTCTGCTTCGGCGAGGCCCTCCGGCCTTCGTTCAAAAAATACGCCCAACAAGTCATCGACAACGCCCAGACGCTGGCCGAGGAGCTCTTGGCCGGCGGGCTCGCCCTGGTCAGCGGCGGCACGGACAACCACCTGCTCCTGGCCGACGTTACCCCGCTGGGCACGACCGGCCGCCAGGCCGAGGAAGCCCTCGATCGCTGCGGCATCACGGTGAACAAGAACATGATCCCCTTCGACCAGCGCAAGCCGATGGATCCGTCGGGCATCCGGATCGGCACGCCGGCCCTGACCACGCGGGGGATGGGCAGGGACGAAATGAAGAAGATCGGCCAGTGGATCGTCGCCACGCTCAAGGCCCCGACCGACGAGGCCCTGAGCCGGAAGATCCACAGCGAGGTGTTGGAGCTTTGCGCGAGGTTCCCCGTCCCCGCCGACGCGGCGTAACACACGACTCTCTTGACGAGAAAAGAACCACGGATGAACACGGATAAACGCAGATGGATCTGAATATGGACCGCCCATCCGTGTTCATCCGTGTTCATCCGTGGTTTCATCCCTATTGGACTTCATCATGGCCGCGAATCGAATCTTGATCGCCGACGACAACCCGACGAACGTCGAGCTGCTCGAGGCGTATTTGTCGGAATACGACTGCAAGGTGGCCGTGGCCACGGACGGGCGGAACACGCTCGAGCAGGTGGAGCGGTTCAAGCCCGATCTGATCCTCTTGGACATCATGATGCCCAAGCTGAGCGGGTTCGAGGTCTGCCAGCAGCTCAAGGAGGACCCCGACACGCGCGGCATCATGATCCTCATGGTCACCGCCTTGAACGAGCTGGGCGACATCGAGCGGGCGGTGAGCGCCGGCTGCGACGACTTCCTGAGCAAGCCGATCAACAAGCTCGAACTTCTCAAGCGCGTCGACAACATGCTCCGCCTGCGCCACGTCACCGACGAGCTGGAACGGCTGCGGAAGTATATTGACGGGATGGATGAGTGAGGACCGGTCCGTGAGCGATCGCAAGCACGGCAATCAGATTGGTCCAGCGATTGGATAACTGGTAGGGCGCCGTCATGCAAGGACGTCTATTGCGAGCGGTTGTGGGGGCCGCGCTGGACGGTGGGGTGGGAATGGGAATCGCACTGCACCTGAAGATCCCCTCGATCACCGGTGTCGCCATTGCCACAGCCGCTGTGGGGGCCTTCCTGGGCTTCGTTTTCCGGATCACGAGCCCAGTTTGAAGCCGAGAACGCTGCGTGTCCGGGTGCTACGGAACCCTCCGAGGAACTGTGCTTGACGTGCTGGGTGTCGCTCCCGCCCGGGAAATACCTCTTTAGGGTGGCATTGCCGTTCCGGCGACATCCGCGATAGAATCACAGTAAGGGCGTGTGCTAGGCTTCCATTGGGGCATGGTACGGCCATTTGGTGCGAAAGAATCACACGAGGGCGATATGCTGCTCTCTTTTTCTATCACCAACTACCGTTCGTTCCGAAGCGAGCAAACGCTCAACCTGCTGGCGTCGAAACGGCTGGGCGACACAGAGCAGTCTCCCCATTGTTTTCCCATTCCGGGCATGGAGGAGCACGCCCTCCGTGTCGCCTCTTTGTATGGAGCGAATGGGGCAGGGAAGTCGAATCTCGTCCGAGCCCTTGCACTTCTGAGGCGGTTGGTTCTTCACGGCACGTCGCCAGGTGAACGAGTTCCCTGCGAGCCATTTCTGCTTGACAACAATTCCCCGGCCGAGCCGACCACCTTCGAGCTCCAATTCCTCCAAGACGGTCAAGTATTTCGCTTTGGCGTGTGCTACGACAGCGAGCGAGTGCATGAGGAGTGGCTAGACGTCTACGAAGGCAAGAAGGAACTCAGTCTCTACGCACGGCGCAACTCGGAAGATGGAACCGTCACCGTTGAATTGGGTACCGCAGGTAAGGCTGCCACTCATCCCAAGAGGATCGAGGCGTTAGCGAATGTCGGTGCTCGGCCGAACCAATTGTTCCTGAACGAGGTTGTAAACCTGGACAATGCAGAGGCACAAGGCCCGCGTTTTCGAGACGCTATCAGATGGTTCTCGTCCTCCCTTAGGACCATCAAACCCGGCGCGGTCTATATGCCGGTCGCAAATACGATTGCCACGGACCAGACGTTTGCGGATTTCGCTGGGAAGTTCTTGCGTGAGGCGAGCACCGGGATTTCCGGGCTCGAGGTCCATACTGAGCCAATTGAGAAGTCCGGGTTCATGTCGATCCCGACAGAATTCCTGGACAGGGCAATCGATCGCCTCTCGACAGGAGAATCCCTTGTTTTTCCCGGTCCCGATGGCGAGGAGATGCTCGTTGAGAGAACGGCAAAGGGCACGATCACTGTTCGCACGATTGCGACACACAGGATTGTGGCACAACATGGCTTAGGCACAGCGTTGCACCGACTTCCACTCAAAGAGGAATCGGATGGCTCTCAACGTCTGCTCAATCTCTTGCCTGCTCTCTATCGCCTCACCAAGGATGGTGGAGTGTGTGTAATTGACGAACTCGAGCGCAGCATGCACCCGATGCTCGCCAGGAAATTCGTGGAGTTCTTCCTGAAAGCGGTGCCCAACGCCAAAGGCCAACTGATCTTCACCACGCACGAGTCCACGCTCTTGGATCAGGACTTGATGCGGCGCGACGAGATCTGGTTTGCCGAGAAGGATCCCGAGGGCGCCACGCACCTGTACTCCCTGTCCGACTTCAAGGTCCGAAATGACTTGCGGATCGACAAGGGCTATCTTGAGGGGAGATTTGGCGCGATTCCCTTTCTGGGCGGCATCGACCAATTGATGGAACAGCAGGCCAGCGCGGAGACCAGCGAGTGAATCTCCGCCGCAAGAAGCCGCGTCCACTCGTTCGCGAAGATGGGGACTATCGGGATGCCCGTCTCTTCGTCATCGCAACGGAGGACACGTACGCGCCGAGCCAGTACTTCCGACTCTTCCGCAATCCACGGATCAAGATGCGAATTCTGCCCACCGAAGGTGGGCTCTCATCGCCGAAACACGTGCTTGATCGTCTTGACGAGTTCATCAAGGAGTACGAGACGGACGACGGTGATGAGCTCTGGCTCCTGTTGGACACGGATCATTGGACTGAGCGCAACCATATCGACGACTTCTGCGAAGTCTGCCAGGAGGCAAAACAGAAACATTTCCAACTTGCGCACAGCAACCCCTGTTTCGAGACGTGGCTGCTTCTGCATCTGGAAGACCTCGACCCCTCCAAACAGTTTGCTCGATGTCAGGACGTGGTCAAACGTCTTCGGGAGATCCTTGGCGGCTACAACAAGTGCAGAATCGACGGGTCGCACTTCTCCCTCGACAGGGTGGCCCTCGCGGTTCAGCGGGCAGAGAGACTCGATGAGTCTCCAAAGGAGGCTTGGCCAAGGAAGACGGGTTCGCACGTCTACCGCCTTGTGAAGGCGCTGCTTCCGAAGTGACGGCGCATGGCCGAGCGCTGGACGGACCATTACCTCGCCCGCCTCTTGCCGATCCCCGTTCGCCCTCCGTACAATGCGGGGGATGAACGTACCTGAGAAGTCTGCCGCCGATGTGCTCGCGGCGCCGGTGCAATTCCTGCCGGGCGTGGGGCCGAGGCGCGCGGAGACGCTGGCCAGGCTGGGGCTGCACACGGCCGCCGACGTGCTCTTTCTCTTCCCGCGGAGCTATCAGGACTTCTCGCGGCTCCGCTCGGTCAGCCAATTGGTCGAGGGCGATCTGCAAACCGTGACCGGCACGGTCGAGGAGTTCGAAGCCCGCGGCACCGACTCCGGCAAGTGCATCCTCGGTGTGCTGGTGCGCGACGATGAGGGCGGATTTCTGCGGGCGATCTGGTTCAATCAGCCGACCATGCAGGAGCGGTTCGCCCGGGGACAGCGCGTCAGCATGTCGGGCAAGCCCAAGCTCAATGGCCTGTTCTGGGAGATGGCCCATCCGGTGGTCACGCCCTTGGCCGACGACGAGCGGAATCCCGAGGGCCAGCTCCTGCCGGTGTACCCTCTGACGGAAGGCATCAAGCAGTGGCAGCTTCGCCGGATCGTCCGCGGCGCGCTCGACCAATGCGCCGGCGCGTTGGAAGAGGTCTTTCCCGAGGCGTATCTAAAGGAACACGACTTGTGGCCGATTCGCCAGGCGCTGCCGGAGGTCCATTTTCCCAGCGACGCGGATAATCTCGCCCGGGCGCGCCGGCGGTTCGTCTATCAGGAGCTGTTTATTCTTCAGCTCGGACTGGCTTTGCGTCGGGCGCAGCAGCGCGCATCGCGTCGGGCGCCGGCGCTGGAGACCACGGCCAAGATCGACGCGCGGATCCGGCGGCTGTTTCCGTTCGAGCTAACGGCGGGGCAAAAGGCGGCGATCGCCGAGATCGCGGCGGATCTTGCCCAACCGGTCGCCATGAACCGGCTCCTGCAGGGCGACGTGGGCAGCGGCAAGACCGTGGTGGCGGCCTACGCCATGCTCGTGGCGGTCGCCCACGGGCATCAGGCCGTGCTCATGGCGCCCACCGAAGTGCTCGCCCAGCAACATTCGCTCACGCTCGAGCGGCTTCTGGCCGGCAGCCAGGTGCGGATCGCCTCGCTGGTGGGCGGGCTGTCGGCCGGCGCGCGGCAGGAGACGCTTGCGCGAATCGCGGCGGGCGAGGCGGACCTGATCGTCGGCACGCAGGCGGTCATTCAGGAGGACGTCGCGTTTGCGAAGCTCGCGCTGGTGGTGATCGACGAGCAGCACAAGTTCGGCGTCCGTCAGCGGGCGACGCTCCGCCGCGCGGGCGACGATCCGCACTACCTGGTGATGACGGCCACGCCCATCCCGCGAACCGTCACCATGACGCTCTTTGGCGACCTGGACGTTTCCACCCTGCGCGACGCACCTCCCGGCCGCCAGCCGGTGAAAACCTATCTGGCCGACGAGACCAAGCGGGCGAAGTGGTGGGACTTCTTCTCGCGCAAGCTCCGCGAGGGCCGGCAGGGGTATGTGGTGACGCCGCTGGTCGACGAATCGGATCAAACGCCCGCCGTGAGCGTCGAGGAGACGTACGAGGCCCTGGTGAACGGGCCGCTCGAGGCCTTTCGCGTCGGGTTGATCCACGGGCGGATGACCTCGGCCGAGAAAGACGCCGTGATGGAGGACTTCCGCGCGGGCCGGCTGCAAGCGCTCGTATGCACGTCGGTGGTCGAGGTGGGCGTGGACGTGCCCAACGCGACGCTCATGACGATCGAGGACGGCCAGCGGTTCGGCCTGGCGCAACTGCATCAGCTTCGCGGGCGGATCAGCCGGGGGAGCCACCCGGGCTTCTGCACGGTGTTCGCCAACCCGACGTCGGACGAATCGCGCAAACGACTGGACGCCTTCGTATCAACCACGGATGGTTTTCAGCTGGCCCAGGTGGATTTCGAGCTTCGCGGGCCGGGCGAGCTGTTTGGGACGAAGCAGCACGGGCTGCCGCCGATGCGGATCGCCGATCTGACGCGGGACGGCGAGGTGTTGGACGAGTCGCGGCGCGACGCCCTGGCCCTGGTCGCGTCCGATCCGGGGCTTGCCCGGGACGAGCACGCGCTCTTGCGCCGCATGGTCGTCGCCCGCTACGGCAAGGTCCTGGAATTGGGCGACGTGGGGTAGTAGGATGGTGAGGTTGTTTTGAGTGGGTAACACACCCCGAGGATCAGTCGGTGGCACGCTTGGGGTACAGTGAATGGCGTGGCGCCAAAGCCAGTCATTCTGAGCGAAGCGAAGAATCTCGTGTGATTCTTGGACGAGATCCTTCGCTTCGCTCAGGATGACTTGGAAGGGAAAGCAAACCAGTTCGCCGCAACCACTTTGATCCAACAAAAAAAGACACGGAGAACGACCATGAAATACCGCCGATTCGGACGCGCCGGCTGGCAGGTGAGCGAGATCGGATATGGGATGTGGGGCATGGGCGGCTGGACCGGCTCGGACGACGACCAGTCGCGCAAGTCGCTCCAGCGGTCCGTGGACCTGGGGTGCAACTTCTTCGACACCGCCTGGGCCTACGGCGAAGGCAAAAGCGAGGCCCTGCTGGGCGAACTGGTTCGCGCCAACCCCACGAAGCGGCTCCACACGGCCACGAAGATCCCGCCCAAAAACCGCCGGTGGCCCAGCCGGCGGGGTTTCACGCTCGACGACTGCTTCCCGCCGGATCACGTCCGCGAGTACGTCCACCGCAGCCTGGAAAATGCGGGACTTGACTCGTTCGACGTGATCCAATTGCACACGTGGGAAGACGCCTGGCTCGACGACGACCGCTGGATCGCGGCGCTTGCGGACCTCAAGTCGCAAGGGCTGTTCCACGCGGTGGGCCTGAGCCTGAACCGGTGGGAACCGACAAGCGGCGTGCGGGCCGTGGCCAGCGGGCTGGTCGACTGCGTGCAGGTGATCTACAACATCTTCGATCAGAATCCGCGGGACGAGCTGTTTCCCGCGTGCCGCGAGCACGACGTGGCGGTGATCGCCCGGGTGCCCTTCGACGAGGGCACGCTCACGGGCACGCTCACCCGCGCAAGCCGCTGGCCGCGGGGCGACTGGCGCAACACGTATTTCGTGCCGGAGAACTTGGCCAGAAGCGTGGAGCGCGCCGAGCGACTCAAACCGCTTGTGCCCTCCGGAATGACGATGCCCGAAATGGCGCTGCGGTTCATCCTGGCCGAGCCGACGGTGAGTACGATCATCCCCGGGATGCGCAAGCCCGCCCACGTGGAGGCCAACCTCGCCGCGAGCGACGCCGGGCCGCTCGACGCGGAGTTGCTGGCTGAACTGACCCAACACCGCTGGGACCGCGAGCCGACTGAGTGGTCGCAGTAGACCCTTTGTATATTTGCATGAAGAGATCACCACGGAGACACGGAGGACACGGAGAGTCGCAAAAGAAACAAACTCCGTGTTCTCCGTGTCTCCGTGGTGAATTTCGCACGGTCAAAGATTCCTTCCCTCCCAATCATCCTCCAGGAGCACCTACCATGAGCGAGTCCACTTCGCGACGTTCGTTTTTGCAGGCGGTCGGCCTTGGCGCGGCGGCGCTGGGGTTGGGCGGCGCGGCGCGGGGCCAAGAGCCGCAAATCCAAGGTTTTGAAAAGGCGGTCGATCCCGAGGCTTCCAAGGGCTGGCAGCCGGTGTCGGACCGGAAGATCCGCGTCGGCATCGTCGGCTACGGCGTGTGCAAGTTTGGCGCGGCGTTTGGGTTTCAGGATCATCCGAACGTCGAGGTGGTGGCCGTCAGCGACTTGTTTGCCGACCGGCGCGCGGCGTTGGCCCAGGCGTGCCGGTGCGAGAAGACGTATCCGTCACTGGAAGAGCTGGTGAAGGACGACCAGATCGAGGCCGTGTTCGTGGCCACGGACGCCCCGAGCCACTGCCGGCACTGCATCGACGTGCTCGAGCACGGCAAGCACGTGGCCACGGCCGTGCCCGCCGTGTTCGGCTCGGTCGAGGACGCCGACAAGCTGTTGGAGGCGGTTAAGGCGTCCGGCCTGAACTACATGATGTTCGAGACCTCGTGTTTCCACGCGGACTGCTACGCCATGCGCCGGATCTACCAGGCGGGCGGGTTCGGCCGGCTCGTGTATTCCGAAGGCGAGTATTACCATTACGCGGCGACGCCCATCCCGTCGTACAAGGAATGGCGGACCGGCATGCCGCCGCTTTGGTACCCCACGCACTCAACCGCCTACTACGTCGGCGTGACGGAGAAGACGTTCACGAGCGTGTCGTGCGAGGGATTCACGGGCGTGCAGGATTTCGTCAAGCCGGGCGGAAACAAATACGACAACCCCTTCTCGGACGAGATTGCCCTGTTCGAGACGGCCGAGGGCGGCGCGTCGCGGATGCTCATGTGCAAGTCGACCAAGCGCAAGGGCGGCGAGACGGGCAGGGTGTTCGGCGAGCTGGGCTGGATGGACGGCATGAACTACGTCGGCTCCGCGCCGGAGCTGCCGAATCTCCGCCGCCCCCCGCTTCCGCCCACCGTGGAGCCCGGCGGCCACGGCGGCGCGCACGGCTATCTCTGCAACGAGTTTGTCCTGTCCATCATCGAGAGCCGCAAGCCGCTGGTGGACGTGGCCACGGCGTTGAACCTGACCGTGCCCGGCGTCATCGCCCACCAGTCGGCCCTCAAGGGCGGCGAGCGGCTGAAGGTGCCTCAGTACGCGATGTAGACGATCGTGGTGACGTCGTCCAGGCGGCCGCCGCCTTGGAATGATCTATGGCGGGCGCTACGCGTGTTGCGCGAGATACTCCGCCACGCCCTCGGCCGTGGGCTTCATCGCCGTTTCGCCCGCTCGCCAGTTGGCCGGACACACCTCGCCGTGCTGCTCGGTGAACCGAAGCGCGTCGAGCAACCGCAACACCTCGTCCACGCTGCGGCCCAGCGGCAGATCGTTCACCAGCTCGTGCCGAACGATCCCCGCCTTGTCGATCAGAAACAGCCCCCGCAGGGCAATAGAATCGTTCAAGAGCACGCCGTACTTCCGCGCGACCTCCTTATTGAGGTCGGCCACCAGCGGAAACTGAATCGGACCGATGCCGCCGTGGTCGCGCGGCGTGTTCTTCCACGCCAGGTGCGTGTAGTGCGAATCGACCGACGCGCCGATCACCGCCGCGCCTTTCTCCTCGAACCGCGCCAGGGCCTTGTCGAACGCAATGATCTCGGAAGGGCAGACGAACGTGAAATCGAGCGGGTAGAAAAACAGGACGACGTACCGCCCTCGGTACGAGGAAAGCGTCAAATCGGCGAACGAGTTGTCCGGCATCACCGCTTTCGCCGTGAAGTCCGGCGCTTCACAGGTCACGAGATTGCACATGGGTTTCTCCTTATCGTTTCTTTTTGTGTGTTCACGAATCGCCGATCAATCACGTCGCCGCGCCGGGCGCGGGCGGCGCGAACGCGCGCTGGGCCGCCTCGGTGTCCACCATGAACAGGCCCGCCCCGTTGTCGCCCACGAGCCGGAGCTTATCGACCATCAATTGCGCGCTGGCCTCCTCCTCGACCTGCTCCGTGACGAACCACTGCAGGAAGTTGTCGGCCGCCGGATCGTTCTCGTTCCGGGCGAGGCGGACCAGGTCGTGGATCATCGCCGTCACCTTGCACTCGTGCTCGTAGGCGTGCTCGAACACCTGCGCGGCGGAGTCCCATTGCACGGGCGGCGCGCCGATGGCCGTGAGGGTCACCTGGCCGTCGCGGTCGTGGATGAAGTCGAAGAACTTCGTCGCGTGGACCACTTCCTCTTGCGCTTGCACGCGCATCCAATTGGCCATGCCGCGCATGCTCCGCGACTCGAAGTACGCAGCCATCGACAAGTACATGTAGCTGGAAAACAGCTCCGCGTTGATCTGCTTGTTGAACGCTTCTTGAATCCTGGGATTAAGCATCTTGGCAACTCCTTGCATAATTGACCGTTGGAAGAAAAATCGCTTTCGGAAGGACAAAGTCCCGGTCGAGCCGAAGCGCTCCGGCCGGGGATTTACCCTCCCGGACACCGCTGGTTCCTACTCCACTTTGCCCTGGTTGTCCATGGGTGGGCAGCCCGGCCGCGTCGTCTCCGCGGCGGCGCAGCGGGGGCACACGCCCAGGAACTCCAACCGATACCCCAAAATCTGGTATCCGCCCGCTTGGGTAGATAGTCGCTCCAAAGCTCCCCGGCCCGCCATCTCCTCGGGCGAGGCGTCCACGTCGCCCACGCGCCCGCACCGCACGCACCGCACGTGCTCGTGCCGCCGCGTGTCGCCGTCGAAGCGGGCCTCGCCCGAACCGAGGTCCAGTTTCCGGATGGTCCCGGCCCGGCTGAGAAGCTCGAGGTTCCGGTAGACCGTCCCGAGACTGATTTTCGGAAGCCGCCGGCGGACGATCTGGTAAAGCTCCACCGCGGTGGGGTGTGTATTCACCCCGCGCAACTCTTCGAGCACCACCGCTCGCTGCCGCGTGTTTCGCCGTGGTCCGGGTCCGTTCATCACCCACCTTTAATACTATCAAATCTTATTACTGATAATGAAAAAGTCAAGAACCCAGCCGTTTTTTTGGGACCGGCTGCCCGACGATGGTCCAGGGGAGCGTTCTTCCCCGCGAAACCGCTAGCGTAGTGATTCACGCTGTTGGGGTCTTATTCAGTGAGTGCCACTGGCTCTGCCAGTGAGGGATTCCACGCCGATTGCCCACGACGGCGCGCACTGGCGGAGCCAGTGGCACTCAAAAGACGGCTTTCCCCACGATCCCACAATGCGGAATCACAACACAAGCGGCGGCCAACGACGCGGCGCCGAGGCGCGGCCGTGGGGATCAACCACCCTCGCCCCCCACCCCCCGCCCCCCCGTCACGGCACGAGCTTCTCGGCGGCGGTCGGGCGGCTCGCGCCGAAGGGATACGACTGGGGGACGACGCGGCGGGCGTCAATCTCGTGCAAGAGCGGCGTGAAGATGTCCCACGCCGCCTGAAGCTCCTCGCGGTGGATGAACAGACTCCGATCGCCCCGCATCACGTCCAACAACAGGCTTTCGTACGCGTCGGGGATCTGCTCGGAAAAAGCCGCCTTGTAGCGGAGGTCGAGGTTCCGGTTGGCCATCTTCATGCCCATGCCGGGCACCTTGTTCACGATGGAGAGCTGAATCGACTCGTCCGGCTGCACGCGGATCACCAGCTCGTTGGCCGCTGGAGAGCCGTTCGCGTCCGGGAACAGGTCTTGCGGCACGTCGCGAAACTGGACGCGGATTTCCGTCATCCGGGCGTCGAGGCCCTTGCCGGCCTCGATCAGGATGGGCACGCCCCGCCAGCGGTCGTTGTCGATCGCCAGCCGCGCGGCGGCGTAGGTCGGCGTCCGCGAGTCGTCCGGCACGGTCGGGTCGTCCGTGTAGGCCGCCCAGCGCCGACCGGCGTGCTCGCCCGCCACGTACTGCCCCAGCACGACATCGTCCAGCGTAAGCGGCGGCACGCCGCGGAGCACGTTGACCTTCTCCAGGGCGATACTCGCGGCGTTGAACCGCCCGGGCGGTTCCATGGCCACGAGCGAGAGAATCTGCAAGAGATGATTCTGGCACACGTCGCGGATGATGCCGTACTGATCGAAGTAGCCGCCGCGGCCCTCCGTGCTGAGATTCTCCTTCCACAGGATCTTGACGTTGCGGATATAGCGGCGGTTCCAGACGGGCTCGAACACCAGATTGGCGAAGCGCAGGACCATGAGGTTTTGGATCACTTCCTTGCCCAGATAGTGGTCGATCCGGTACGTCTGCGGCTCGACGAACACGTCGGCCATGGCCTCGGCCAGCATGTCGGACGACGCGCGGTCGTGTCCAAACGGTTTCTCGAGCACCACGCGCGACCACGGCCGCTCGACGCCGCAACTGACCAGTCCCGCGTTGCCGATCGACCGGGCGACGTCGAGAAAGATGGACGGCGGAATGGCGAGGTAGTAGAACCGGTCGGCTCGGCCGCCCCCTTCCTGCTCGCGCATCAGCACGAACAGGTCGAGCAGGGCGTCGGTCGAGTCGTACCCGCCGGCCATGTAGAAGCACCGCGCGAGGAACTCCTCCATCCGGGCCGCGCACGACTCGCCCGGGGCATACCGGCACGTCAGATGTTCCATGATCCGCTGGCGAAACTCGGCGTGGTCGAACCGCGAGCGGGCAAAGCCGAAGATCTGGAATCGCTCGGGCAGACAGCCCTGGCAATAGAGGGAGAACAGGGCCGGGAAGATCTTCTTCCGCGCCAAATCGCCCGAGGCGCCCACCACGACGATGCTCATCCCCTCCTCGTGTTGCATCACGCTTCTCCTGCCGTGGGCCCTCGATGACCGGTCAATCCCCTACCGCCCACTATCGGGCAGCGCGGGAAAAAGTCAAGACGGGAAAGCCCTGGTGGCAACGATCGTCATCGTGGGCGCCGTGGTCACACTCTATACGATGATCGGCGGCATCACGGCCGTCGTATGGAACGATTTTGTCCAGGCGTGCATTATCTTCATCGGCGCCGCCGTTAGTATTGTCCTCGTTTTGATGGTCACCGGATGGACGGATTTCGTGCGGATTACCACCGAGCACCACAAGTTTCAGGTCTACCGGGAGGGCTTCGATCCGACCCGAAAACTGTCCGTCTGGTTGATTCTCTTGCCGTCCTCGACGGCATCCGCACCTGGGGAACCCAGCAGGACATGACTCAGCGCTATCTCACGACGCCCACCACGCACAAAGCCAAGCTCAGCGTGTGGGTGGCCGCGCTGGCTTACATTCCGTTCGGTTACTTGTTTCATTTCGTGGGCACGGCTCTTTTCGTCTATTATGCCACGACGCCCGATCCAGCCGTCGCGGCGCTGAAAGAGGCCCACCGTCTCGACGCGATTTACCCCTATTTCGTGGCCACTCGTTTACCGGTTGGGTTGGCCGGAAACGCAATTGATGTAGTCCGGCCTTCCGGAGGACTATCAGGAGGCGGACGTGAAGCTCAGCTACCTGGACGGCGCCGGCAATGTCACCGGCCTGGACCGCTTCGGCTGGGTCGAGGATCAGATCTGGACCGAGTTCGGCGCCGAGCCCAACGCCGTGGGCGACGGCGCTACTGGTCTGGCGTCTCGAGCTTCTCCTCGTGAGCGGCCTGGCGGAGCTTGCTTAGGGCGCGGGCTTCGATCTGGCGGACTCGCTCCTTCGTCACGCCCATCTCCGCGCCCACCTGCTTGAGCGTGCGCGGCTCCTCGCCCAGGGCGAGTCCGAACCGCGTGACGATGATCTTGTGCTCCCGCTCGTCCAGCCGCTGGAGGATCCGGGCGATCTGGTTTTTGCGCCGCAGTTGGGCCGACTCGGCCTCGTACTGGTCGGTTCGCTCGTCCTGCGTGGTGACGAACATTTCCTCGTGGCTGGTGCGGAAGCGGTCGCGATGACGGTGCTCGTCGGGGATCGTCCGGGCGAAGTTCTTCATGATCGCCCAGCTTGCGTACGTGCTGAACTTGTTTCCCCGCGTATAGTCGAACTTCTCCGCCGCGCGCATCAGCGAGATGTTGCCGTCGCTCACTAGGTCGAAGAACCCGGCTGCAGGTCCCACGTGCCGCTTCGCGATGGCCACAACGAGCCGGAGGTTCGCCCGAACGATCTCGTTCTTAACGGACGTGGCGCGTTTGAAGAGCTGCTCGATCCGGTCCATCAGGCCCGTGCGCGGCTGCGCCGGATCGAGTCGTGTCCGCAGCCGGCTCGCCTTGTACTTGAGGTAGTTGAACTTCCGGAAAAGGTGGACTTCCTGTTCGCGGGTCAAAAGGGGCACGTCGTAGAGGCTTGCCAGGTACGGCGGCAGCCCCGCGGGGAGCCTGGCCTTCTTGGGGAGCTCGGTATTCTTGGGCATCGGGCCGAGTATCTCCTTCTCGGCGATGCTGCCAGGTCGCACCGCGGTGAACTGGTCCGCGTTCATGTGCTCCAGAGACAACCCCAGGATCTCCTTCGCCCGCATCTCGCCGATGACCCGATAGATGCTCGTCTTCGTGCGGCAGAAGCGGATGGCGAGGCGTTCGACGGGCTCGCCCCGACGGTAGCGGGTGTAGATTTCCGCCTTGTTCGGTTCGCGAAGCGGACCGCTCTGGCGCGGAAAGACGGCCAGATCCGGATGCGCGCGGTCGAATTGTTTAATCGTGTACCGGATCGTCTCGACGCTCCGGCCCGTCTCGCGGGCGATTCGCCTGGTGACCTCGGCGGGGCACGCGCCGGCGGCAACCATGCGCCGGGCCGTTTCGATGATGTCGCCGCGTTGGGTTTCCTCGAGCTGGCTGAACTGTCCGCCGCGGCGAACCCGCTCCTCGTTGCGGCGGACGAAGCGATTGACGGAGCTCTCGAGGAACCCAACCCGCTTCCGACCGCCAAAGAGGAACCGCCGGCTCACGAGCCCCTGCTCGCGCCAGCGCGAAATCGTCTTCGTCGACACGCGGAATCGCTTGCTGAGGTCCTCGATCGTCATAACCCGCTCGCCGGCCGCGTTCGAGGGCACGTTGGCCGCGTCCGACACGTCCTCCACGAAGAGCCGCAGATCGTGACTGGCCTCCCTGCCGGACAGCCGCACGTCGGGGAACGACTCGGGCCGGTACTTCGTGATCCGGTAGCAGAGGTACTCGTAGCTGTAGGTCCGCGCCGGGTCCAATTCGCCCAAGAGCTTCTCGGCAAGATCCACTTGCTCGAGTTTCTTCTCTCGCGGCGCAAAGCGGACCTGCTGGTCGCGAAGCTGCCGGATGGCGGGATTTCGATAGTCCGCGTTCATCGTCGTACCTGCGCTTACTTTCCCCTCCGGGGGGAGGGGTCGGAATGAGGACGCCGGCGTAAGGTTGTCATCCCAGGACAGCCGGCTCGCCACTCCCGTCGAGATTGTCTACGAAACGCGCCCCGACTTGGTGCGAAGATCACGTCCACAAACCACTTGGTTAGACGCGCCGGGGCCAAGAAGGTTACAGGGAAACGATTCCGGATTCCTCAATCAGGATTTCAGCCACAACCTTCGGGTGGGGTATTATGTCCAGTTGGTGGCACGAACCTGCCGCAGAGCCCGGATGTGTTCGTGCCGCTGAGCGATGTGAATCGTCTCAAGTCGAGCAATGCCAAGAAGATCCTTCGCTGCGCTCAGGATGACGTGATTGCTGCGCTCGGGATGACGTGATTGCTGCGTTCGGGAGGACATGGCAAGAAAAAGCCAATCTGGGCTAAATACGGTGACTCATTGGTGTTATTTCTTGCCGCGCCATGGGCATGGTCGGCCGAAAAACCGTTTCATTCCGGTCAACCTGGCCAGCCGGTCAGGTCGATCATGCGTCTACAGCGCGGCGTGAACCTGGCGCGCCGGCCACTTTGTTGCGGCACACGCTGCCGGAGGCCTGATTGCGGAGCGGCGAGACGATGTCCAGAACCAGCCTACTGCTTGTCCTTATTACTCTTATTACTGTTGCCGTGCCGGCGGCGGCGGCCGAGACGCCTCTTCGGCCTTCCCCCCAAAGGACGGGGGACGCGTCGTCCGTGGTGTTGCGGAGCGGACGGCGCGCAGGCACGGTGGATCGCGTGGTGGCGGTATTGGAGGTCGGGGGCGAGTTGAAAGCCGAAAATAACGGCAAGACCGCGTCTCCGAAGATCAACGTCGCGGCCAATCTGCTCTACGACGAGCGGACGCTCGATTGGCCCGCCGGTCGGGACGGGACGTGTTCGTCCATCCGGCACTACGATCGGGCGGACGCGGTCATTACGGCGGGCGACCAGACGATCAAGCCGTCGTTGCGGCCGCAGCGACGGCTGATCGGCGTCGCCGCCGACGCGGCCTCGCCGACCCTTTTCTCGCCCCAGGGCAACCTCACCCGCGACGAACTGGACCTGGTCGACGTCCTGGGCAACAGCCTGGTTGTGGACCGTCTTCTGCCGGGCGGACCGGTGCGCCAAAGAGAACGTTGGTCGCACTCGGACGCCGTGGTGGCGGCCTTGCTCGGACTGGACTCGGTCCGCGGCAACACGGTGGCCAGCACGCTTGCGCAGGTGGACAAGACGTCGGCCCTCGTGGAGATGAGCGGCAAGGTCGAAGGCGTCGACGGCGGCGGCGCGGCGCGGATCGAGGTGAAGGCCAAATACCGATTCAACCTTGCTAGCAAACGGATCGACTGGCTGGGTTTGCTCGTGCATGAAGATCGCTCCGCCAGCGCCGTGAACCAGGGCTTCGACGTGGTGGCGCGGCTTCGTCTTCAGGTCCAACCACTCGCGGAATCCGACGACCTGACTGACGAGGCGCTGGCCAAGCTGCCGCGGGAACCCGACGACGCCCTGGTGCGGCTGGTGTTTGAGCCAGCCGGCGGGGGTTGGCGGTTTTCGCACGATCGGCGTTGGTACGCCCGGGGTAGCGAGGACGACGCGGGCTCGCTGTGCTACGTGGACGGCGGCGAGCTGGTGGCTCAGTGCAACGTGGCCCCGCTGGCGCCCGTCGCGCCCGGCAAACAGGCCACGCTCGAGCAGTTTCAGGACGACGTGCGGAAGGCATTGGGAAAGGACTTCAAGGAATTCGTCTCGGCCGGTCAGCGGGCCAACGAAAAGGACTACCGGGTGTTGCGCGTCGTTGCGCGGGGCGAGGTGTCCGAAGTGCCCGTCCAGTGGCATTATTACCTGGTGGCCGACCAGCACGGCCGGCAAGTGGCCTTCACGTTCACGGTCGAGGGCCGGCTCGTGGAGCGGCTCGGCAACGCCGACGGCGATCTGGTCCGTTCGTTCCAGTTCACCGATCACGACGTGGCAGCCAATCCGTAGACAGACGCCCGCGCTGGCATCCTCGTTGGTTTCGCGGCCCGGGAGGAGCCTCGCCCTCCCGATTGTCTGGCGGTGAAATTCCGGGGTCTTCTCCTTCTTTGGTTGGGTGGGTTTCTTCGTTGCGCAGGTATAGAGTAATAGCGGTGCCAGCGGCGCGAAACGAACACAAACCCCAGCGGGATTGCGGCCTTTCCCCCCATGTTCTTGGAAGGAGGTTCGTCATGCCGGCCAAACAGTTGAAGGAGTATCTCGACCAGAATCAGGTGAAGTACACGTCGATCCGGCACTCGCCGGCGTACACGGCGCAGGAGATTGCGCATTCGGCGCACATTTCGGGCAAGGACGTGGCCAAGACGGTCATCGTGAAGATCGACGGCCAGATGGCGATGGTCGTTTTGCCGGCCGCGGACCAGATCGTCTTTCCATTCCTGCGCGACGCGTTGGGGGCCAGCGACGTGGAATTGGCCACCGAGAGGGAATTCCAGGATCAGTTTCCCGGCTGCGAGCTTGGGGCCATGCCGCCATTGGGAAATCTCTACGGGATGACCGTCTACGCCTCGGAGAGCCTGGTGCACGAGGAGGAGATTGCTTTCAACGCCGGCACGCACACGGAGCTCGTGCGGATGTGCTACGCCGACTTCGCCCGGCTCGTGAAGCCCAAGATTCTGCATCTGACCTACAGCGACACGGCGTCGGCGTGAGGACCCCGCAACGACGCAGGACCATTGCGAAGCCGCGAGCGGCTCCTTGCCCGCCCACACACCCCCGTGACGGGTGGTGTATTAGATGGCCTTGCGGGTCCATAATAAGGGGATCGTCTTGTCGTCGCCGGGCCCCACCCATGGTATCCTTCTTATGGAAAACGGACACGCGGCATCCACTCCGTAGGGGGATCTATGTGCGGCATTGTGGGATACGTGGGGCCTGGCGAGGCGGTTGACTACCTGATCGGGGGGCTGCGACGGCTCGAGTACCGGGGCTACGACAGCGCGGGCGTGGCGACGATCACGTCGAGCGGGCGGCTGGCGATGGCCAAGAGCGTCGGCCGGATCGATGATCTCGAGCTGCGGCTTGCCCAAACGCCGACCCCTGGCCGGATCGGAATCGGCCACACCCGCTGGGCCACCCACGGCGCGCCGACCCTGGCCAACGCCCATCCGCATCTCGGCGGCGATGGCGTCGTGGCCGTGGTCCACAACGGCGTGATCGAGAATTTTCAGTCCCTCAGGCAGCGGTTGGAGAACGAAGGCCACGCGTTCACCTCGGCGACCGATACCGAGGCGATCGCGCATTTGGTCGCGGCGGAGTTGGCCAAGCAGCCGCCGACCGACGACATGGCCGCCGTGGGCCATCAGCCGCTGATCACCGCGGTCCAGAGCGCGCTGTTCCAATTGCAGGGCACGTTCGGACTGGCCATTTTGTTTCGCGACTATCCGGACGTGCTCTTGGCCGCGCGGCGGGGTAGCCCCTTGATCGTCGGCGTGGGCGTCGGCGAACATTTCATCGCCAGCGACACGTCGCCTTTGGCCGGACGTACCGACAAGATCGTCTTCCTGGCCGACCACGAGCTGGCGGTGGTCACCGGTCGTTCGCTCCGCGTGGTCCACCGCGACCAGGGCCACGTGGCCCATCGGGTGCGCGTGTTGGACCTTCAGTCGACCGACGTCGAGCTGGGCCATCACGAGCACCACATGCTCAAGGAGATCTTCGAGCAGCCCGAATCCGTGGCCAACGCCATGCGGGGTCGGCTGGATCTCGACGCGGCCACGGCGAGGCTGGGGGGGCTGAACCTTTCACCCGGGCAGCTTCACTCCGTCGAACGGATCCTCATGACGGCCTGCGGCACGAGCTGGCACGCCGCGCTGGTGGGCGAGTATCTCATCGAGTCGCTGGCGCGCATCCCCGTCGACGTGGACTACGCCAGCGAGCTGCGCTACCGCAATCCTCCCCTGGACCGCAATACGCTCCTTTTCGCCATCACGCAAAGCGGCGAGACGGCCGACACGCTCGCGGCGCTGCGGGAAATCAAACGGAAAGGCCACCCGACGCTGGCCATCTGCAACGTGGTGGGCAGCACCATCGCCAACGAGGCGGACGGCGGGGTCTATCTGCACGCGGGTCCGGAAGTCGGCGTTGCCTCGACCAAGGCGTTCACGTCGCAATGCGTCGTCATGAGTCTCCTGGCGCTCTATTTCGGCCGGTTGCACCATTTGAGCTTTGACGCGGGCATGCGGATCATCGGGCAGTTGCAGGAGCTGCCCGACAAGGTCGGCGAGGCCCTCCAGACCAACGACCAGGTCTATCAGATCGCGCAGAAGTACGCCCGGTGCACGAATTTCCTGTATCTAGGCCGGCAGTTCAACTTCCCGACGGCGCTGGAAGGAGCGCTCAAGCTCAAGGAGATCAGTTACATCCACGCCGAGGGTTATCCGGCGGCGGAGATGAAGCACGGTCCCATCGCGTTGGTGGACGAGACCACGCCGAGCGTGTTTGTCACGCCGCATTGCCACGTGTACGACAAGGTGATGGCCAACATGCAGGAGATCAAAGCCCGGGGCGGACCGGTCATCGCCGTGGTCGGCCGGGGGGACACGGAGGCGGCCGAACTGGCCGACGACGTGATCGAGATCCCCTCGGTGGACGACTACCTGCAGCCGATCATCAGCATTATTCCCTTGCAGCTTCTCGCGTACCACATCGCGGTTGCCCGGGGATGCGACGTGGACAAGCCCCGCAACCTGGCCAAGAGCGTCACGGTCGAATAGGCCGCGGCGCGCGGAAAGGGGACGGCCTTCCCCGTCGCCGTCGCCATCGGCCGGGGCGCTGGTGGAGTCCGTCGCTGGTTTGCCTACGCGGCCGGGACGACGAAAAACGTCCACGGTCGCAGGAGCGCGGCGGCGAGCGCCGCGTCGATGGTTGCCGGCGTCGGTTCGAGGAACCGGGCGAAGAGCCAGTCGACAATCGAGATGTGCAGTCCGCTGCCGATGATCGTGTTCGTGGCGCCGCCGCCATTGACCGTATCGGTGCCCAGGGCGACGATCGTGTCCGAACCGTTGCCGCCTTGCGCCTCGTCGCCCGATTGGACGTGGGTGGAGACCGGCTGCGGCGCGGGGGGCGGCAGTTGCAGGGGCGGGTAGCCGGGCGCGTAGTCGTGGTCGAGAAACAGGAATTCGTTGCCTGCCTCGCCGAACAACTGGTCAATGCCGTCGCCGCCGAAGATCACGTCGCCCAGCGACGGCCCGCTGGGCCCTGCGTTGCCCGACGCGTTACCGCCGTGGATGACGTCGTTGCCGTTGCCGCCGACCAGCAAGGACGGGACCGTCGTGTTGTTCCAGATCGCGTCGTCGCCGTTTTCTCCGAAGACTTGCAGCGACTCGAGGCCCTCGACGGAAAACCGCTCGGGTCCCGGGCCGCCAAGGCTGCCTTCGACGACAACGATCACGTCGCTGCCTGGGGTGCCCTTGATCTTGAAAGCATCGTAGAGATCGTTGTAGGCGCCACCGGTGAAGGTGTCGCCGCCGCCATCGACGTAGACGTCCAGCGTGCCGGCCGGGGCCATCTCAAAGGTGATCCGCTCGTCGCCGCCGTTGCCGTTGATGTTGAGTCTGTCGATGTTGTCGTAGGTTACTAGGCCGTGTCCTTCGACGGCGACCTGGCGGGTTGCTTCCCCGACCGTGACAACGTCCTGAGCGTCGCTGCCCTCGATGGTCAGGGTGTTGCTGCCGGCGCCGCCGTCGAAGACCAGACCCGTCGCGGGCAGGACCGCCGTTTCGTGGAAGATTGTCAGCGTGTCGTCGGCCGTGCCGCCGTTGACCTCGACGGTCACGGGGCTGGCCAACGTGCCGGCGATGCGGCCGGAGCCGATCCCGTCGGCGTCCTGGTAGCCGAGGTTCAGCGTGATCCGACCCGAAGCGTTTGCCGTGGAGCCGGCGTCCAGCGCCACCTCGTCGCCGGCCTGGAGGACAACGTCACCGCCGGTCGTCGTGACGGCGCCGCCGCCTTGAACCACGAGGTCGTCGCCGGGCGCGAGGGTGCTGCCGGCGGTGAGCGTGACGTCGGCCTGACCGTGGACGCCGCGACGGACCGTCATCGCCGCGGAGTTGCGCACGTCGATGGGACCCGCGGCGGCGACGCCGTCGACCGTTCCGACAAGGTCGATCGCGAGCGGGCCGGTGTTGGCCAGGTACAGGCCGCCCGCGCCGGCATTGGCGGCCAGCGCGGCGACGGTCGTCTCCAGCGTGGCCGGGTCGCCCGCGGCGCCGATCCCCAGCGCGGCCGTCATGGCCAGACTGCCGGCGAGGACGTCGTCGTCGGTGGCCGCGTCGCCGTCGACGACCGCGCCGCCGGCGACCAAGGTTACTCCGTTGAGCGATCCGGCGTTGACCAGTCCGACGACGACGTCGCCCGTGGCGGAGCTCACCGCGATGGCGTTCGCGCCGTTGTCAGTGCCGGAAGCGTCCAGGCTGTCGGCGCGGATCGTGCCCCCGGCGACGATCTGGATGGAACCGTTATCCGTGTCGACCAAAGGCAGCGTGAGCAGGTGGTTGCCCGCCTGCTCGAAGTTGATGGAGCCCAGGCCGGTGGTCAGGCTGGTCGCGGTCGCCGGACCGGTGGGCTGGTTGTGGAGGGCGACGTTTCCGGCGAGCGTATCCGCCTCGAACAAGGAGGTTGCCAGGCGCAGGCCCACCGCGTTGCCGATGCCCAGGGCCGCGTTCAAGTCGACCGTGGCCGCCGTGACCAGGCCGTCGCCGTTAACGGAGCCTCCGGAATCGACGACGAGATTGCCGAGAAGCGTTACGGGACCGGCGATCTGCACGGTTCCCCCGCCACCGCCCGCGCGCACGGTCAGGTTGGTGACGTTGTGGGCGCCCGCTGCGGCGGCGATGGTGACCGCGTCGTTGCCGTTGGGGCTGGTATCGACCACGAGCGTTTGGACGTTCCAAATGGCCGCGGTTTCGAACGGGACGCCGCCGCTTTGCCCGCTCAGGCGAAGAGCCTGCGCGGCAGTGAGGAAGCCGGTTCCATCGGCCAGGGTGACCTGATCGTCCACGTTGGGCATGGTCACGGTGACGTGGGCCACGTCGGCGATGTCGATGGGTTCCAGGCCGGCAAATTTCAGGCTCCGGCCGTCGATCACGAGCGAGCCCTTGCCGGACGTCACGCCGTCGGGCGTGTAGGTCACGACGCCAGCTCCGCCGCCGCGCACGGCGAGCCGGTCGCCCGGCGCGCCGGTGTCGGTCTGGCCGTCAATGGAAACATCCGCCGCGAGCAAGGTCCCCGTGGCCACGTCAACAGTCGTCTGGTCGTCTCCCGCGCCACCCTGGAATGCGAAGGAGTCAAGCCCGTCGAGGTTGACCGTGGGGAAGGAGGCATTAAGGACGTAAACCAACGTATCGTCGTCGACGGCGGTAATGGCGAGGACATCAGGGCCCGCGCCTCCGGCGAGCGTGGCCTGGCCGGTGGTGTTTGAAACGTTGATTTCCTCGAGACCGGCGAAATCGACGGACCCGTAGCCATTGGCCGTGATCTGGGTGGCCGAGAAGGTCACGCGGGTCCCCAGGGCGTCAAACCCCAGCCGGTCGTCGCCCGGTCCGCCGAGGATCGCGCGGGCCACGGCCAGCGGGGCGACGGCGATCGTGTCGCCGGCCTGGCCGCCGGTGAGGTTCTCGACGTTCTCGTGGCCGCCGAGGTGCGTCGCCGCGCCCGCGCCGGCCGCGGGCAGCGTGACGGCGATCGGCGTCGTGTACGCGGCGTAGTCCAGCGTGTCGCTGCCCGCCCCGCCGTCGATCCGGCCCGACACGCCGGCCCCGTCCGCCAGCACGAACCGGTCGTCGCCGCCCTGGCCCGTCAGGTTTTCGATCCCCGCGAAGTCGATCACCCCCGCGCCGCCGAGGTTGCCCGCGTCGGACGACGTCACGTTCCACGTCTGGTTGCCCGCCGGACCCGTCAGCCGGTCGTCGCCCGGTCCGCCGAGGATCGCGTAGGTCTTCGTGCCCGTCGCGGCTTGCAGGAGGACGGTGTCGGCGCCGTTTTGGCCGAGAACGGTCACGGTGGCGTCAAAGGCCGGATCGAGCGAGGCCAGCGTGAAGGTGTCGCCGGCGGCGCCCATGTTGACCGTGACCGAGCCGGTTGGATTGGTGAACGTGGTGGTCTCGAACGTGCCATTTTGGCTTCGGATACGGGACGTGTTGTTGGCCGGCGCGCCGTCGTCCTCGAGCACGGCGTCGTCGTCGGTCACGCCGTCGGAAGGCAGGTTGAAGACGAGATGGTTGGCGATCGAGCCGGTCATATCGACGGGCGTGAGGCTGGCGTACTCGATGGTTGCGGCCACGTCCAACTGGATGGTGCCCGCGTCGGGACCGGTGAACGTGGTCGTCGCGGTGTTGAATCCGCCGCAGTTGTGGAGCACGAGTCGATCGTCGCCGTCGCCGCCGTCGAAGACGATCGTGCCGGGAGGCGGGCCTGCGGTGAGATCCACGGTGAGCACGTCGTCGCCCGGGCCGCCGTCGACGCGGAATCCGGCGGCGCCGTGGACCGTCACGGCGGGTCCCGCGCCAACCGTGAAGCCGACGCGGCCGACGCCGAGCACGACCAATTCGAGCGAGTCGTTCCCGGCCGATCCAACGTACCCTCGCGGTGGACGTTTATCACGCCCAAAAGCGACAACGCCGAGTCGAAGGGGAGTTCTCCCGTGCGGAGCTCCACGTAGCTCAGGGCCAGGCAGTACTGATCGGTGAAGGGTCCCGGTTTGCCGTTGAGGGCCTCGGGCGCCGCGTAGGCGACCGTAACGGGCGTGGCGGTTGTCTTGCGGAGGCTGTCCACGGCCCGCGCAAGACCAAAGTCGCACACGGCGGCCCCGTCCCCGACAATAAGAATATTCTGCGGTTTCACGTCGCCATGGATGATGGCGACGGGCCCCTCGCCCAGATCGTGGTACGGGCGGTTCAGGTAGTCCAGCGCCCGCGCCGCGTCCTCCATGTATCGCAGGAGTTCGGAGTGCGGAATACCGAGATTGTCGTCGGCGCGGCATTCGGCCAGCCGGTCGAACAGGCTCTTCGACCCCAAGCCCATGGCGATGACCAGCGTGACCGGCCGCGACGAGGTGACCGCCGTGGCGGGGCCCCGAAGCGATTCCACGTCGAGCACGTGGCCGTCCTCGTCCAGAATCCAATAGGCGTGCAGCGGGATGAGGTTTGTGTGGCGGATCCGCCGCATCTTCTCGAGCGCGGCGAACTCGCGAAGCCCTGCCTGACCGGTCAAGTCGATCAGCTTCAGGGCCACCTCCGTCTGGCCGGGCGCGGTGGCCTTCCAAACCTCGCCGAAATTGCCCTGGCCCAGAAACTCCAAGAGGCAATAGCCGGGTACCGGGGTGTCGCCAACGGCGTACCTGCGCGGCTGAGCCATCGCGCTGCCCTTACCCTAGAAATCGAGCGCCTCGCACCCGCGAATCCCCCCCACGGGAGCGTCTCGCTGTCGGAATCTATCTTGGATTCATGCTAACTGTCTGACCTTGACCGTGCAAGCGACCGAGGGGCAAGCCCCTGGCGGTGGGATGAATCCGGCGTACCGACGGCGGACCCAGAGCGCGGCCGTCGTGCTGGGCAAAGTGAATCGCCTCAACTCGTGCCGCGACAAGGAGATCCTTCGTTCCGCCCGGAATGGACGACCCAAAAAGGCGAGGTCTGACGAGCGCCGCGGAGTGGCGCGGCGGGCGCGTCCGGCAGCGCCGGAGACCATGGTCGCATAGGCCGCCCGGTCGGGCGGCGCCGGCCTCTGGGAGACCAGCGGGTGGGTTTGGCCCACAACTGGCGTTGACCCAGCCGGCCAGGTCCCTATAATCCGCTCCTGCTTGTCGGTGAAAGCGCCGGAAGCTCGCGTGCTTTCTTGTGGGAGCGAGAAAGCCGGGACGCTTACCCGGTCGTTTGTGGCCCATCCCGGTCCTCATGGACGAGGACGACGGCATTGCGAATCGACATGGAGGTCGACGGCCGCTCGTGCCCCCCCTCGTTCGTTCCTATCCAAAGGACATTCTAGCCATGCGCCTTTCGTCTGCCTTGCAGTGGATGGTGATCGTCGCGGTGGTCGTCGGGTTGGCCGGCTGCCACACCGACGGCACGTGGAACTCGAGGAGCTGGAGCACGTCCGCCTGGAATCCCGGCACGTGGCATAGGGGCCGCGCGCCGGCCGACCCGCCGTCGTTCGCCTCGGCCGATCCGAGCGCCCCGGGCTATCCGGAGCGACCTTCGGCCAGCGCCACGCCCACCGCGTCGTTGTCGCCGGGTGGCGCATCGACGGCCGGCTCGCTGTCGTCCGCCTACCCTTCGGGTGCTCCCGGCTATTCGGCGAGGGATCCCTATGCAAGCGGCGCGGGCTACGCGGGCAGCTCCTACCCCGGCGCCTCGGGGTCCAGCCCAACAGCAACCGGCGGCGCGTCGATGGCGCCGCAACGAGGTTATTACGTCGCCGAGACCACCTGGAGCCGGCCCGACGCCAATGCCGCCACGACCGCCGCGCCGCCCTATTCCAGCCAGCCGTCCTACGGGGGCTCGACCGCGTCCGCGCCAGGTTCGTCCTCCGGGCTTAGCAGCGCCAATCCGTACCGCACCGACCCGACCGGCATGGCGTCGGGCAGCCGCGTGTATCCCTCCGGCGGGACGAGCCCCGCGACGGGTTACACGTCCGCCGCGCCGGCCTACGGAGGTTACGGCGGCACGACCGCCACGCAGGCCCAAACCGACGCGTATTACGGCGCAAGCCTTGCGTCGAGCACGAATCGCGCCTCGGCGCCCAGCTACGATCCGAACCGATCCACCGCGCCGGTCGCGCCGGAACCGCCGGCCTCGTCCTACTACCCGTCGGGAAGCGACACGGGCAATCCCGCCGCGTCGCCGGCCTACGCCGGGACGAATGGACCGTCGCAGGCCACGCCGGCCGCCTATTCCGCCGCGCCCGTCACGGGCGAGGGGCCTTACTACAACGGCATGAGCGCCTCGTCCAACAGCTACACGCCAATGAAAAACGGCTATCCGGCGACCGCGCCGGGCAGCTACGCGCCGTACAGCAGCGGCTCTCCCGCGTCATCAACCAACAACAGCTACACGCCAGGCAACAACGGCTACACGCCGGCCGAGAACAGCTATACGCCCGCCGGCAATAGCTACGCGCCAGGCAACAACGGCTACTCGCCCGCCGCCGGCAACAGCTATCCGCCGGCCAGCAGCTATCCGCCAGCCAGCAGCTATCCGCCGGCCAGCAGCTATCCGCCGCCGCTTAGCTCGTCGGGTTACGGGCCGGGAACGGGCAGCTACTCGTCGTCGAGCGCCCCGCCACCGTCGGTGAGCATGCCGTCCACCAGCAGTAGCGGCAGCAATACCGCCACCTCGGCGGCCCCCTACCTGCCGGGCAGTTGCTCGACGTACCAGGCGCGTTGGCCCGCGACCAGCAGCACGACTCCGGCCTCCACCTCTCCGGCGACGTCGTATCCGCTGCAGGGTTCCGCGACGTCGGGCGTGGTGCCAGCCAACTACGACGGGTCGTACCCCTCGTACCCCAGCGGCAGCGTGCTTCGGTAGTCAGGCCCGATCGGGCAGGTGGATCGAGAAGGCGCTTCCGGCGCCCAGCGCGCTTTCAACCTCGACCCGGCCGCCGTGCGCCTCGGCAATGTGCTTGACGATCGCCAGCCCGAGGCCGGTTCCACCGAGCTTTCTGCTGCGGGCCTTGTCCACCCGGTAGAATCGCTCGAACAGCCGCGGCAGATGCTCGCGCCCGATGCCGCAACCCTCGTCGCGGACCCGGATGACGATCTCGCCCGCGGCGCGTTCGGCTTCCAGTCGGACGGTTTTGCCTTCCGGGCTATACTTCGCGGCGTTGTCCAGCAAGTTGACGACGGCCTCTTCGAGCAGGGCGACGTTGACTTCCGCTTCGAGATCGCTTGGGCATTCCAACTCGACGTGGATCTCCTTCTGGCCGATCCGCGGCCGGCAGAGCCCCACGGCCGACTCGAGGATGGGACGCACGGGCCGCCGCTCGCGCGGGATGCCCGCCGCCTGCGAGTCCTGTTCGACCCACGAGAGCGTCATGAGGTCTTCGATGATCGCGTCGAGCCGGTTGGTTTGCTCGGCGACGATCCGCAGGAATCGCTCGGCGTCCGCGGGGTTTCGCATCGCGCCGTCCAGGAGCGTTTCGACGAAGCCCTTGATCGAGGTGATGGGCGTGCGGAGCTCGTGCGACACGTTGGCCACGAAGTCGCGCCGGACCTGCTCCAGGCGGCGCAGATCCGTGATGTCGTGCAACACGACCAGGACCCCGCCGGCGACCTTCCGCGCGGCGCCTTCGCCGCCCTCGAAGAGCACCGTGCCGTGGGCGTCCAGATGCCGCGTGCGCGGCTGGTAGACCTCGATCTCCTCCTTGCGCGGTTCCCGGCTGGCGAGCACGTCGGCGACGAGCCGTTGCAGGGCGGGGTTGCGGATCAGCTCCGGTAGGCTACGGCCCTGGCAGTCGGCCGCGTCCACGCCCAACAAGGCTGCCGCGGCCGGATTGAGATTGATCACGCACTGCTGGGCGTCGACCGCCACCACGCCCTCGACCATGCTCGACAAAACGGCCTCGCGCTGGTTGCGCTCTCGGAGCACGGTCCGCAGCCGGGCGTCCAGCTCGGCGGCCATCCGGTCCAGGGCGTCGGCGAGCGAATCGACTTCCAGCACGCCGCTGCCGGCGCGCCGTTGGGAGAAATCGCCCCGGGCAAGCCGCTCGGCGCTCCGCGCGAGGTCCTCCAAGGGGCGGCTTATCCGCCGGGAGAACCAGAAACCGACGCCGGCCGCCAACGCCGCCAGAACCATACCCGCCACGGCGATCCTCCGCTCGATCACCCCCAGCGCCTCGTCGATCGCGCTGACGTGGATCGACGTCCGCAGCACTCCGACGGTGGCGTCCGCTCGTCGGATCGGCACGGCCACGTACATCATCATCCGCTCGAGCGTGTGGCTGTAGCGCAAGGAGGGCTTCGGGGTCCCCTGCATCGCGGCGATGATCTCGGGCCGATCGTCGTGCTTGTCCATCACGGCGGGGTCCTCCTCCGCGTCGCCGACGACCTCACCGGAGGGAAGCACGACCGTGATCCGCGTGGCCGATCGCTTGCCCAGCCGCTTCGCCAGGGCGTCCACCTCGGTCCATTTCTCCCCGGCCAAGAGATCGTCGAATTGCCCCTCCAGGAGCGCGGCTCGGGCCAGGAGATCCTCGGCGGCCTGACGGTGGTAACAGTCGCGCAGCGCGCTGCTGGAGTACAACGTCACGCACAAGAGCGCCAGGATCACAATAGCGAGATAAGACAGATAGAGCTGCCAGAACAACCGTCGCCCGCGCATGGTCACTCCTTGAATCGGTATCCCACGCCGCGGACCGTCTCGATGAGCCGGCCGGCGTCCAGGAGCTTCCTGCGCAGCGCCACAATCTGCACGTCCACGCTGCGATCGGCCACCGGATAATCCATCCCGTGAACCACTTCGGAGATCTGGCGGCGCGTGAGCACCCAGCCGGGCCGCCGGGCCAGGGCCCAGAGCACGCGGAACTCCGTCGACGTGAGCTCCACCGACTCCTCGCCCACCAGGACCTCGTGACGCCCCGGATGGATCTGCAACTCGTGCCGGCACAGGCACTCGGACTCGGCCTCCTCGGCGGCCGCGTCGGCGGCGCGGCGCAGCACGGCGCGGATCCGGGCCAGGAGCACCCGGGGGCTAAACGGCTTGGTGACGTAGTCGTCCGCGCCCAGCTCGAGGCCGGCGACAATGTCGGCCTCACCCCCCTTGGCGGTGAGCATCACGATGGGGATGGACTGCGTCTGGCGTCCCCGCCGGAGCATCCGGCACACCTCCAGGCCGTCCATGCCCGGCAACATCAGGTCCAACAGGACCAACTGCGGCGATTCGCTCTGGGCCGCCATCAACGCCTGCTCGCCGGAGGAGGCCAGGCAAACCCGATAGCCCTCCTTGGCCAGGTTATAACGCAACAACTCCTGGATTTCGGCCTCGTCCTCGACGACGAGAATCGTTTCCCGGGCCATGGGCAGCTAGTCCGCCGCGTGGGGGGCAATCATCCCTAGGAAACCGTTTCCTTTCCGTTGGGAAACGGGAACGCCACGATACATCCTAAAATATGATCCACTCCGGGGCTCGGCAAGGGCTATTCGCCCTTTCGGGGGGAGGGGCTCGCGGGTTTTTTACACGCCGCGAGGGCGCCTTCTATCGCGAAACCGCGAGAGCGTCTTCCCCTATGGCCGGCTCTTCACCCGAACCAACTGATGTCCTCGCGCGGCCAGGGGCATTTGCAAGACGATCTCATCGCCGTCGGTTCGCGGCAAGGCGCCTTCCACCTCGACTTTGCCAGCCGGCAGGCCGATATCGGCCGGGCGGAATCGCACCTCTTTGGTCGCCGGGGCGTCGTCCAGGTTGAAACAGTTGAGGACGCACTCCCGCTGGTCCGCCAGCGTGTGGGCGTGTGTCATTTCATCGAGACCGTAGAACGCGCCCTGCGTGAAGAACCGCTTGAGCGGCAGATACGTCCGCATGGCCTTCTTTTGGGCTTCCCACACGGCGGGATTGGGATGCTTGCCGCCCACGCCCAAATGGCGGCACGTGCTGGCGTACCACCAGAAGACCAGGGCCTGCTCGTTGTCCGTTTTCAGGCCGACGTGGAGATAAAGTGGAATGCTGTAGGCCAGATTGTAGTAGTACAGGCTCACCGCCCGGCGCGACAGCAGATCGTCCATCGAGTTCCACATGAACTCGTGGCCCCAGAGGCAATCGAACGAATGCGGCCGGGCGTAGCCGTAGTAGGTCGGCGTGTAATGGATGCCGCACGGCCCCGTGACGAAATCGTGCGCCTCGATCAGGACGTTGGGGTATTCCTTCTTCACCCGGCGCGCCAATTCGAGCAAGGCTCGGGCGTGCTCCTCCCGCGTGGACGGAATCTCGTGGCCGTGCGTCCTGTCGTGGCAGGGGCCGGAGTACTGATTCGAGTCGAACATGAAGAAGGCCGCGCCGCAGCGGGCCAGCGCGATCAACTCCTTCGCTTTCGTGTCCAGAAACGCCGGCGAGGCGAAACACGTGAGGAACTCGACCGGCTTGCCGTCTTTGTCGAGCGTGCGGGCTTCCGGCGGACACGCCGAGGGATCGCCGATCGTCGGCGGAACGCCCCCGAGCGAACACCACAAGGAGACCTTCAAACCGTACTCCTCGCGGGCCATCTTCACGAACGACTCCATGGGGCCCAGGCGCTGGGCGTCCCAGATCTGTCGGCTCGGGCCCACTTCCCAGCCGGGGTCCATGTAGAGCGCCTCGCAACCCAGCTCCTTGGCCTTGGCCGCCTCGCCCTTCATCAGCTCGAGCGTGTAGAACTCGTTCTGGAGCTTCTTGTTCGCTTCGTAATACTCCGGACAGAAACCCTTCCCGCCCGTGCCGAAGAACTGTCCGCCCAGGGCGCAAGCGCGAGGGTAAAACTCGTTGTCGTACAGTTCGTTCCAATGCACCGGCGGGTTGTAGCCGGCGGGCGTCCTGCAGCCGTGGCTCTCGACCCAGCGGCGATAGGCATAGTACGCCTGTTTCCAGTCGCCCTGGACCGCCTGGATGAGCGTCGGGCCGAAGCGATACGCCGCGCCGGCCTTCAATTGGGTCAAACCCTCGGGATGCCCATACTTCCACTGTCCCGCCCCGGCGAAACGGATACCCGTGTCTTGTCCGCGCACGCAAGGCGCCATGAGCGACCATTCCATGCCGTCGGGGTTGTGCTTGGCGATGAGAAATGTCCGGTCGCCCATCGTCCACACCCAGCCCTCCGCGCCCCAGATGGGCGTGGGCTGCTGGGGCTCCATCCAACCGCCGAAGGTCACGCCGTGTTGGACCACCTCCTTGAGCGGGAACTCCTGCATCTGGCCGTTCGTCTCGCGCCGGTACGGCACCGGGCAAAACCGCACGATCTGGGCGTCGGGCGCCCAGGTCTCGCCCTGGCGAACCTGCTTCACGAAGCCGCAGCGAAAGCTCGATGCGTCGATTGGCTTATCGGACGGATTGCGGAGGGTGATTTCTTCGAGGATCGCGCCAGGCGGATCCGCCAGCGCGGTGAAGATCTGCTCCACCACGATGTTGTTTAATCGACCCGAAAGCGCGACGCGGCGGCCTCCGTCGGGCAGGGCCTCCATCGTCGGCGGGCCCTCCATTTTTGGCGCCTCGTTGTGGCCCCACGTGTAATCGCGATCGGCAAAGACCTGGCCGCTGGCGCGATCGCGAAGACCGCGGGGATTGATCCGCCCCTGGGTTTGGATCGTCAATTCCAGAGGGCCGCTGGTGAGAACGACCTGCCCGGTCTGGGAGTTGAACGTCGCCGAGGGCGTGTCGCTCGCGACTCCCCTGGAACAGAACGATGTTAGGATTGCCGCCAACGCGAAAGCGACGGACTGATGCGCGTGGGTGATTCTCATGATTCACAGTCTTGGCCAAAGGACTTGCATGAAGGTTGAATTTCGAAGAACTTGAGGCGCCCGGAGTATGAAGTCCGGTTTCGTGCCGAGTGCCACTGGCTTCGCCAGTGCGCCCTTGCTGACGCGCACTGGCAGAGCCAGTGGCACACAAGCAGAGCCAGTGGCACACAAGCAGAGCCAGTGGCACGCAAGCAGAGTCAGTGGCATTCGGTGGGTTGACCGCTCGGCGGAAGCCTCTCTCCGTGCCTCCGCGTCTCCGTGGTGATCCCCCCGTCTTGCTACAAGTCAGATCCGCAGGAAGGTCCGTTTGCGGTACATGTACCAAAGCATGAGCCACAGCACGGCGAAGCCGGAGATGGCCAGGAGGGCCTTGCCGTATTCGGGCTGGAGGTGGCTGGCCACGCCGCCGAGGACAGTGCCGGCGATGGACTCGAAGTTGATGAAGTGGACTATCATGTACGCGAAGATCGCGTTGGACCCGATCACGATGAACGGATAGGCCCAGCGGCGCCATCCGATGACGTCGATTACAAGATAGAAGAGCGCCAGGAGCAAGTAGCACCAGCCGCCGGACCAGAGGACCATCGAGCTGGTCCAGAGGTGCTTGATGATCGGGAAGTGGAGGTAGTAACTCCAAACCCAGCCGCCCGCCAGGCAGGCCGCGCCCAGCAGCACGAGCCAGAGCACCTTGGCCCAGCCGGCGGCGCGGGTCCGAAGGAGCTTGCCGGCGAACACGCCGAGCATGGTCGTGGCGATGAAGCCCAGCGAGCTGACGATCCACGTGTACGTGGTTTGATCCTGGAAGCGACCGAAGACGAGCTTATCGACGTACATGGCGAAGTTCACGTCTTCCGTGAGCGTGCCGGCGGGATGGGCCGGATTGCCGGCCACGAGATCCGGAATGGGCACCTGGGTCATCAGCGCCCAGTAGCCCGCCAGGAGCCCGCCCGTCGCGAGGATCTGCACCACCAGCGGCGTCTCGATGAGCAGGATGGCCGAGAACAGGTAGCCCATGGCGATGGCCTGGAGCGTGTTGGAGAAAATGTGCAGCGTGTCGAGGTTGCAGTCGCACAGGTTGCCCTGCGCGGCCATGCCCAGCACGAAGAGCACGAGCGTCCGGATGACGACTTTGCGATACAACTGCACTCGGCCCTGGCCGGCGGCCATCCGTTTGGCGAACGAAAACGGCATGACCGCGCCGACCACGAACAGGAACAGCGGCATGATCATGTCCCAGGCCGAAAACCCAATCCAGTCGGGATGGTTGATCTGGTACTCGAACCAGTCGGGCAGCGGGAAGACGAACAAGGTCGCGACCGCCACGAGGATCCCATGCCCGCCGGTGATCCAGAACATGTCAAACCCGCGCAGCGCGTCGATCGACAACACCCGCTCGCTTGGCGGCGCTGCCGCCGCGCTCGCTCCCGAAACCCCCGCCAGCCGCTCCTTCGATACACGTGGATCCGTGGCCATGTTTTCCCTCGCGGTCTATTGGACAAGGAATCGGGCGGAAGCCCGTGGAATTCAAGAACGTCGTCGAAGCTAAAAAACGATAAGGGAATCACCACGGAGACACGGAGGACACGGAGCGGATTTCAGGCTACGAAACCGACCATGCGACTTCTCGCAAACTGAGCATTGCCACTCCGGTCTGGGCGTCTCGAAACAACGAAGAAAGAGGATCGAGAAAAACTCCCCGTTCGGCGGAGGCCCTTCCTCCGTGCTCTCCGTGTCTCCGTGGTGAATCAAGGATTATTATCCGTCTTCACACTGTGCCGACGTTGTCATCAGTCTCCCATCGCGTGGTCCGCCGGCTTGAGGCCCTTTTTGAAACCGCCAAAACCCATCGCGTTGGGCTCGTAGGGGGACAGATACTCGACGTTCGCCTTGGGCGGAATTTTGTCCGCGAGGCCCGTGGCCCAATAACAGGCGTTGATCAGCAGTCGCCGCAGGTCCTCGCTTTTTAGGTCGTCGCAGTGGCCCATGGTCGTGGTGAGCACGCGCGAGGGCTTGCCCTGCGCGCCGGTGTAGGTTTTGATCCAGACGACTGGCTGGAGGATCTTGCCTTCCTGCGGCGGTCCGTCCGGCGTTTTGCCCACGGCCACCTCGCCCATCACCAGCGGCGTGCAATCGCCCCGCAGCGGCAACACGCCGTACACGTCCGAAGGGCCCCAGAACACGGGGCTCACGCCGCGGAGCACCGGATGGCCGGCCTTCTGGGGCACCACCTTCGCCCGGGTGCTCGTGCCCATGTGGTTGCCGTAATGGTTGATCCACGTCTGCCCCAGCACGCGGCCGCCGAAGCCGCCGTCGGCCGCGTCGAAGCTCCATTGGGCCAGCGGGCTGTCGGCCGGATAGCGAAACGGATGCGTCGCGGTGCGCAACGCGATGATCGGCCGGCCGGAGTTGACGTAGTCCAGCACGTGCTTCATCTGCTCCGGCGGAAGATCGCGAAACCGCGTGAACAGGACCATCAGGTCGGCCGAGTCGAGCGCGGCCAAGCCCGGGATATTGTTCGTGACGATCGGGTCGATCGTGCCGTCCTTGGGATTGATCGCGAACAGGACGGTGCATTTGAATCCATGGCGGGCGGCGGCGATCTTGGCCAGCATGGGCATCGACTCCTCCGAGCGATACTCCTCGTCGCCGGTGACGAAGACGATGTGCCGGCCTTGGCCCGGTCCCTGGCCGCCGGAGTACTCGACCCAAACCTCCCCAGCCCGAATTGCCCCAGCGCCGGAGATAAGGGAAAGGAGCAACGCGACAACAGGGACGGTGCGGCTGAGAAGCGCGGCGCGCATGGCGGGACCTCGCGGGTTGGTGGGAACGATGCGTGTGCGGTGGCCACCATCCTACCCCAGCCGGACGGGTGCGGCAAACCCCGGCGACCTCCCGAACATTACCTAAGGCGCAACCGCCCCGGGACCAGCCCACCCCCGCCCCCAGCGCGCCCGGCTGGACTCGAACCAGCAACCTGCGGATTAGAAGTCCGCTGCTCTATCCATTGAGCTACGGGCGCAAATAGTCATAAAGTCTTACTATTAAACGGCTTACGTCTCGATGATCGTATCGTTTTGTTGCCCGATGTCGCACGATTATTCAATTTTTTGGTTCCTATTTGCACCCTTTTACGGCCGTGGCCGCGTCCGACGGGTTGACCTTGGCGTGTACCTTCATGGTCAGTTCCATGGTGCTGTGTCGGGCGAGCGTCTGGATAATCTTGGGGTTGCTGATAGACCTGCAAAGCTCGGTAACGTAGTATGTCCTGGTTCACCGTGAAATGGAATTTTTGCTTTCGCGGGTTAGTGAATTGTGGGTGTGGTTGGTGATATGTCCGTCAGGGGTGGGGAGCGGCTGCGCCGCGGGTATTGTTTGCGTTCACGCAGACCGGAGGGCGCTCATTGCCGCCCCTCTGGACTCCCCGGCTAGCCTCTCCTCTGTTCTGTTGGTTGCCGCGTCCTGCGATTCTCGTTTTGTAGCGTCCGCTCGCGGGGTCTCGCGGCGGCGGGCGCGCTCGGCTCGGGCGCGGTCGAGTTTTCGATCGCGCTGGGCGAAGATCGCCTCGTGGCGGCCCGCCAGGCGGTCGGCCGGCGTCACGTAGCCCAACGCGCCGTGGAGCCGCACGTGATTGTACCGCGCGACGAACCGCGTGACCAGCCGTCGCGCGTCCTCGAGCGACAGCGGCGTGCCCGGCCGCAGGCAATCGCCCTTGAGCGTCTTGTGCCAGCGTTCGATCTTGCCGTTGCTCCGCGGGTAGTACGGGCTGGTGCGCACGGGCGTCATGCCCGAGTTGACGTGGGAGATATCCACGCGCCAGTGTTCGTGCGGCCGCAAGGGTTGCGAAAAGCCCTGGTTTTTGCGGCTTTCGGCGCGATTCCCCCGGTCGAGGCAGCCGGCCGACTTCAGCACGCGCCAGACGCTCGTCGGGTTGGCGGCCACCACGTCGGCGTCCATCATCATGTACGTCAACCGCCGATAGCCTTTGCCCGGATGGGCCGCGTGGTACACGACGATCGCCTCCCGCTTGCTGGGCAGCAGCCAGGGGTCGCGCGGCACGGGACCGTTATGCCCGTTGACCTTGCCGTAGCGCTGCCACCACGAGGCGAACTTGCTCGCGCCCAGGCCCAGCCAGGTGACCAGCCGCGCGGCGGGAATCTTCGTTCGCGTTTTCCAACGCCGGACGTAATCGACGACCTCGTCGCGCGTGTCGTGGGGAACCCAGCGTCCGGTCAGGGTTCCCAAGTTCTTTTTTTGCCTGGAGATTCGCCTCCATCAACCAACTCGGCGATCACTTCGTTCTTGTCGGCCAGCTTCTTCCGCAGGGCCTCGACCTTCCGCTCGGCCGAAAACGACCT
>JAFGDS010000117.1 GCA_016931995.1 Pirellulales bacterium | reverse complement strand
TTCCATCAACGTAACACCACCAGACAGCCCTACAACTCACTAACTCGCCAACACAAGAATTCCATTTCACGCTGAACCAGGACAGGGGCGCCAGGTTTGTCGTCACGTCCGTCGCCTTGAAGAGACGGCGATGAAGAAGGCCGTCCGCGAGTTGCTTCAAGATTGGATCAGCGCACTTGACGCAGGCTTTGGCGAATTCCGTCAGACTGTGATCATCCAACAAGAGATACTCATCGAGTCCGATCGTACCGCTGAATGCACGCACGGTGGCTGAAGGGACGTCGACCACAAGATTGCGTCTTTTCTCGTCGGTACCCGCGTCGGCCAGGAGGTTCTTGTACCGTCGCAGCAGCAGACGGAGCATAACCTCCGCAGCCCGCGTGGTCTTGTGGAAGTAGACCGTGCGGTACATGTGATAGCGAGCAAAGACATACGATTCCGCCGCGAACAGTGCTTTGTGGTCCAAATAAAACCGACCGCGGTCGTCGTCAATGTGCAAGTGTTCAAGGAGCCAGGCGAGATCGAAACGCCCGTAGTCGGTCCCTGTGGAGAAACTATCCCGCAACAAATAGTCGAATCGATCGGCGTCCAATTGGCTTGTGACGATCTGCGTGAGATACGCGGGAATGCCGGCTCCCGCTCTTTGTTCCTCTTCGATATCCTCGTCGAAAAAGACCTTGAGCCTATCGGGAAAATCATCGCAGTAAGCGCGTAGGACTCCATTTATCTCCGTGAATGCGTCGCTGATGATCTCAAGAGTGCGCTTCTCGTGTTTCTCGCCAGATACGTTCTCGAAGGCATGTGAGAACGGCCCGTGTCCAATATCGTGCAACAGCGCGGCGACAAGAACCACCGTACGCTGGTCGTCGTCAACGCAGTCTGGGCAAAGCTTCGAGATGCGATTCAAGAATTTCCTCGCCACCTGCATGACGCCAATCGAATGTGCGAACCGGCTATGATCGGCCCCCGGGAAGACGAGTTGGCTCAGCCCCAATTGCTTGATTCGCCGAAGCCGTTGAAACTCCTTGGTATTAATCAGTTCCAGCAGCAGTCTGTCACATCCCGTGTCATCAAATGGCACGATGTTGTGAACTGGATCCCGAATGATCTTCGGCCAACTGTTGCCCACAGCCTTCACCCCACCTCTAGGGATTGCCCAAAATGGGCGTGCTCTTCCGCCACGGTCGAGGTTGGGAAGACCGGTCCAACAATCGAGTCCGAGACGTCCAGCTATTGTAGGAAAGTGTGCGCATGTATACAATCGGCATTCACGCGATCTGGCCAAAACCTGGAATCCTCAGGGCACAGTGCCCCCACTGGAGACTGATTACGATCCCCTCTAAATGGTCCTTGTGCGTCAGAGTCCTCGTTCTTGCCACTTTACCCCTGGCGACAGTCCCAGATGAGTCGGGGCTCAGCCGCGACATGGTGTCCGTTCTCGAATTGACAACCCGCCCCAGGCCGTCCGTGTCGGTCGCTCGCACCGGCTTTCGGACGGCTACCTCATTTGCAGGAGACTCGCCATGCCCCATCCCCACTCCGCGGCGTCTTCCAGCCGGCGCGACTTTCTCAAGACGACGGCGGCCGTGTCCTTGGCCGCGGGACTCGGCATTGCCCGGGGAGCCCACGCCGCCGGCGACGACACGATCAAGATCGCCTTCATCGGCTGTGGAGGCCGGGGCGCCGGGGCGTGCACCGAAGCGCTCTCGACCCAAGGGCCCTGCAAGCTCACGGTCATGGCCGACGTCTTCTCGGATCGCCTGGAACGAAGCCTGGCGAGTCTCCAAAAGAACGAGGCGATCCGCCCGCGGATCGACGTGCCGCCGGAGCGCCGGTTCGTCGGGTTCGACGCCTACAAGAAGGCGATCGAAAGCGACGTGGACGTCGTTTTGCTGACGACGCCGCCCGGTTTCCGGCCCGCGCAATACGCCGCGGCGGTCGCGGCGGGCAAGCACGTCTTCATGGAGAAGCCCTGCTGCGTGGACGGCCCGGGCTACCGGACGCTCGTCAAGGCAAACGAGGAAGCTAAACGCAAAAACCTCTCGGTCGTGGTCGGCCTGCAACGCCGCCATCAGGCAAATTATCGCGAGGGAATCAAGCGAATCCACGACGGCTCGATCGGCGAGATTCTCTACCTCCGCACGTATTTCAACATGCCCGCCGGCGGACACGCCGACAAGACCATGCCCGAGGGCTGGACCGAGTTGGAATATCAAATCCGCCACTGGCCGATGTTCACGTGGCTCTCGGGCGACCACGTCGTCGAGCAGGCGGTCCACGAGATCGACATTGCTAACTGGATGATGAACGCCCATCCGATCCGCGCCAACGGGATGGGTGGACGCCAAACCCGCACCGGCGCGGGCAACGGCCAGATCTTCGACCATCACTTCATCGAATACGAATTTGAAGGCGGCGCGCGGCACTATGCCCAGGCACGCCAGCAGCTTGGCGTTTGGGAACACGTCTCCGACAACGCGCATGGGACGAAGGGCGTGGCCACCGTTGGCACGGGCCCTTACGGCCAGGGCGGAAAGGGTTACTCAAGCCACCACAACTGGGTCTCCAATAACCCCTATCAGCAAGAACACGACGACCTCATGGCCAGCATCCGCGGCGGCGACCACGTCTTCGACGGCGACTATGCCGCCGACAGCAGCATGACGGCCGTGCTGGGCCGGATGGCCACGTATTCGGGCAAAGTGATCACGTGGGACGAAGCGGTCAACTCGGACCTGGATCTCGCGCCCGACGACCTCGCGGCCGGCGCGCCCGCCCCCGTCCAACCGCTCGCCGACGGCCAATACCCCGTCGCCATGCCCGGACTGACCAAGGCATGGTGAAGACCCGTTATCAACCGGCGGCGAGTGGCATTGAGTGCCACTGGCTCTGCCAGTGCGTGCGACGATGCCAACCGATAATGATCTCCCTTCAACCCACGAAGAACCAAGTCCACGTGGACGGGGGGAACCACCGACACACGCCCGATCCGGTTCCCATCGGATCCCGCCGCGTCCCAACGACTGCGCCAGCCTTGCCAATCCCTGCCGGCGGCGGTATGCTGCGCCTTGGCCGGCGTATTCCGCGTTGTTTTTCTAGCGGCATGCCGCGCGCCCTTTCACCTCGAAAACCCAGGAAGGCCCCTGTCATGCGAATGGTCCTTGCACTAGTGCTGTCCTTGGCCGCGATGAGTCCTGCTGCGACAGGGCAGGACCCACCGGCCGATCCGGACGAGACCCCCGCGACCCAGCCGCCTGCTGCCGCTCCCGGCGCGCCGGGCGAGAAGACCGCGGCCTACCAGGCCACGCTTGCCGAGTGGAAGAAGCTCCTGGCGGAGCTGCTCGATCTGAAGGTCGAATACGGCTCGGCCGACGCCGACCGGAAAGAGGAAATCCGCAAACGTTACGACGAGCTCCTCAAGCAGGGCGTCGAAATGGAGGGCAAGGTCAAGGCGGCCGTCGAGGCGGCCTACGCCGAAAACCCCGCGGGCGACCCGGAAGTGGAAAAGTTCCTCCTGGCCAGTTGCCGGGTGGAACTCCAACGCGACGACTACGAGCCGCTCCTGCGCCACGCAAAGCTGCTCCTGGAAGGCGGAACCACGTGGCACGAGGCGCCCATCTGGGCCGCCGTGGCCGCCTTCTGCGCCAACGATATCGACGCCGCCGGAAAGTACGTCGGCTTGGCCCGAGAGAAAGGCATCCCCGTCGAAACGAAAAAGAATTACCTCAACCACCTGATGGGCATGCTGGCCGACCAGCCGGAGTTCTTCAAAAAGCGATGGGAAAAGGAACGGAAGCTCCGCGAGGCCGAGGCGAAGGCCGACGACCTGCCTCGCGTCTTGCTCAAGACCAACCGCGGCGACATCGAAATCGAGCTATTCGAGAACGAAGCCCCCATGGCCGTGGCCAACTTTATTTCCCTGGTCGAGCAAGGCTTCTACAACGACCTAGGATTCCACCGCGTCCTGGACGGATTCATGGCCCAGGGCGGCTGCCCCAAGGGCGACGGCACCGGCGGCCCGGGCTACACGATCCCTTGCGAGTGCCACCAGCCGAACCACCGCGAGCACTTCCGCGGATCGCTCAGCATGGCCCACGCGGGCCGCGACACGGGCGGGTCGCAATTCTTCCTCACGTTCGTGCCCACCGTGCCGTTGGACGGCGTCCACACGGTCTTTGGCCGCGTTGTCAAGGGGATGGACGTTCTGGCGAAGCTGCAGCGCCGCGATCCCGACGACCGCCAAGGCACGTTGCCCCGGCCCGACCGGATCATCGAGGCCAAGGTCCTCCGCAAACGTCCTCACGAATACGTGCCGACCAAGTCTGGCACGTCCAACGATTAGCGGGCGGCCCCGGCGCCGCCTCGATTCATATGGACGCGAACTCACACCGAAGGTGTTCGCGACCCTGATGGATGCCAAGGTGATCCCACGGCAAGGGCGCCTCCGGCGCGCCGCCGCGGTGCAGGATCGTCTCGACATCCAGTCCAACCTCCGACAAGGCGCGCCACCATAGGTCCGGGCGCAGGTGCTCGCGCCAGGCGTCCAGGCGCGCCCCGCGGCGCCAGGCCAGCTCGATGACCTCGCCCAGCCGGCGGTCGCCCCGGGCCAACACGCCCTCCAGCAGGCTGTTTTCCACATCGTGGTACTTCACGTCCACGGTCCGCAACCGCCGCCGGCGCCGCAACAGAACGTGCGCCGCGTCGAGGTATTCCCGCGTGGCCATGGGATGCCATTGCATGGGCGTTTGCGGCTTGGGGACGAAATTCGACACGCTCACGAGCACCTTGGCCAAACGGCCGGACGCCTCGCGGCCCAACTGCGAGATCGTCTCGGCCATGTCGATCATGCCGGTCAGGTCGGCCTCGGTTTCGCCCGGCAGCCCGCACATGAAGTAGAGCTTCACCCGGTCGAATCCCTGGGCGAACAGTTGCCGACAACCCTCGAAGAGGTCGTCGTTGGTGATATTTTTCCCGATCCGACGGCGAAGCTCGTCCCGCGCGGCCTCCGGCGCGAGAGTCAGGCTGGCGTGCCGGTCGGTGTTCAACAGCCGGCTGAGATCTTGCAACCGCGCGCTCACCCGAAGGCTCGGCACGGCGATGCTCACGCCCAAGGGGCGGAACGTCGCCTGCATCCGATTGAGGAGTTCCTCCAAGTGCGGGTAGTCGCTCGTCGAAAGCGACAGAAGCGAGATCTCGTTGTGGCCCGTGTTGCGGTAACTCTCCCAGGCGGCCTCGACGATCGTATCGACCCGGCGGAACCGCACCGGCCGCTTTGTGGTCGTGCTTTGGCAGAAGCGGCATCGCCACGGGCAGCCCCGCATGATCTCGATGGCGATCCGGTCCTGCACGCATTCGACAAACGGCACGACCGGTCGCACCGGCAGCGGCGCGGCGTCCAGATCGGCCAGCACGGCCGGCTCGATGACGCTCGGCAAGCTCTCGCGAAGCGGCCGGGCCGGCGCGGTCGCCGTGGACGGCGAAAAAAGGGACGGCACGTAGACGTGCGGCATGCCGGCGGCCAGTCGGTCCAAGGCTTCCGTTCGATCGTCCGACGCCTCGCGGGCCGCCAGCCACGCGTCGCACGCCGCCGGCAGGGTCGCCTCGCCGTCGCCCGAGACGAACGCGTCGATGAACCGCGCCATGGGCTCGGGATTGGCCGCGCACGGCCCTCCGGCAATCACCAGCGGATGGTCGAGCGTACGCTCGGCGGCGGCCAGCGGCACGCGGCCCAGGTCGAGGATCGTCAGCACGTTGGTCGCGCACAGGTCGTATTGCAGCGTGAACCCCAGCACGTCGAACTCGGCCAGCGGCGTGAACGTCTCCAGGCCGTACCAGGGCAGGTCGTGCTCGCGCAGGAGCCGTTCCATGTCGGGCCAGGGCGCGAACACCCGCTCGCACGCCCAATCGTCCCGGCGGTTCATCGCGTCGTAGAGCACCTGCAAGCCGTGGTGGCTCATCCCGATGGAGTACGCGTCGGGAAAGGCCAGGCAGAGCGTCCCCCGCACCCGGCGATGATCCTTCGGCCGCGCGCCCAACTCACCCCCGATGTATTGCGCCGGAGTCTGGATCCCCCGCATGAGCAGCGAGCGGATCCGGTCTTTGAGCGATTCGTTGACCATGAGCGTCGACTCCGGAGCCCCCGCAGGTCAGGCTTCGCCTGATTCCACGGCAAGGGTTTTGCTCTTTCCCGAAGGAGTATTTTGTCGCATATTTCGTGGATGTTGTACATGCTTCGACTACCAACGTGGCCAAAAACTTCATTTCCACCACTTGACACTAGACACGTTGGGTGGTTGAATGCCGATGATCCCGTGGGATTCGCGCGACTTTTTTGAGGCACCCGAAATAGGGAAGTGGGGCGATTGCTTGAAACGCTCCAGCCGCGTCGCGTGTTTTCGGGAGGACGGACGGGAGCCACGCGGACGATCGACAAAGACGCTTTCAGGGGCACGGGGATGAACGTTCGTCGCTTGTTGTTTGCAGCGCCTTGGGGGGGCGTGTGTTGTCTGCTGCCCATCGCGATGGCGCGTGGGGACGCCCCGCGGGAAGGCGGCGCGCTTGCGGGACTGTATCAGGCGATTGCGAACGAACGATACGTCGAGGCGAAGCAGTGCGCCGATGGGATTCTGCGTCAGGGTTCGCCCGACGATCGGACGAAGGCGACGTTGTATTACGGGCGGGTTCTGTTGGGTTTAGGCCAACATCGGGAGGTCCAGCAGTATCTGGCGATGATGGGCCGGCAGACGCTTGACGACGAGGGACGTCAGCGGATGCAGGTGTACGAGTCGTGGCTTGGCGCGCTGGGGCCGAAGCCCGAGGCCGCCCTGGCCCGTCTCGAGGCCATCGCGCAATCCGCCGCCCCGCTGGAGTCGACGGCGGAGGCCGCCGACGCGTTGGCCATTGTGCATCTGCAACGCGGCGAGCCGGAGAAGGCCCAGAAGGCCGTCGAGACTGGCCTGGCCTTCCTCGAATACCGGAAGCTGAAGACGCCGTACATCGAGACGCTCTTGCGGGGGCGGCTGGGCGGCGGCGCGCAAAGGCTGTTTGAGACGGCCGAGAAACTCCGGAACGACGGCAAGCTGGTCGACGCCGGGCGGGTCTTTTCGCAGGTCTGCCAGCTTTGTCCCCAAAGCCCATGGGCGCATCTCGCCGGATACCGCGTTGGGCAGTGCCTGAGCGATCTGGGGCGTTTCGACGCGGCGGAGGCTCATTTTGCGGCGTTTGTGGGCCCAATGCCGTCTGGTCCCTGGCGAGGGCAGGCTTGCGTGGCGCTGGTGGATCTGGCCTTCGAGCAGCGCCGCGATCTTGCGGCCGCCGCGCGGCATGCCCAGTCGGCAACGGACGCGCTCGACAAGGGCGTCGCGAAGGACGCCAAGGATTCTTGGGACAAGGCGGCGTTGGAGATCCGCGTGCGGCAGGGCGTGGTGAGTCTGGTTCAAGGCCATCGGGACCGCGCCGCGAAGGCGTTCGAGGCGGCCAGGGCCGTCGCGCCGGGCGGTTCGACGCGCCTTGTCCTGGGTCTGGAGCGACTACGGCAACTTGCCTCCGATTCGTCGCCCCTCCTCCCCGCCGAGTTGGCGGAAGGTGACGCGTCCGAGATCGCCGCGTTGTCGGCGGGCCGCCTGTACAACCTGCTTTCCCACCATGAGCGGGCGGTCGCGGTTTTGGAGCCGCTTTTGACGGGCAAAATCCGGTCCCCTTCCCGCCCCCATCGCGCGATGGCGGCGTTGGAGTTGGCGCGGGCGCGGACCGCTTCCGGCAAGAAGGCCGACGCCGCGGTCTTCTACCAACGCAGCCTGAAGGAGGACCCCGCGGCTCGTTGGCACGACGAAACGCTGCGAGAACTGGCCCTGTTGACCGAACGGATCGCGGAGGATCAGATCCTCGCCGGGTGGACGAAAAGAGCGGCGGCGTCCGTGGAGACGACGGGTCGGGTGTCGGGCGCGTTGGACTCGAACGGCGGGCGACCCAAGGCGCCGGCTCCGGCGCCCGCCGAGCACGACGTGATCTGGGACGTGGCCGTGGTCCGGTCGGCCGCCCTGCCGCATTGGCTGCGGCTGACCGACCAGTTTCCGCGGAGCCCGCGCCTACCCGAGGCGCTCTACCACGCGGGCAAGCTCTTGGCGGAAGGCGGACAGCCCGCTCCCGACAAAGCCGTGGCCGCCTTCGAGCGCTTGGTCGAGCGATATCCGAACAGTCCGTGGACGGGCGACGCGCACGTGTGGCTTTTCGACGTGAAGCTCGAACATCAGCTCGATCTCGATGCGGCCGAGGCGCACGCCGACCGGGCGATCCGTTGGTTGGAACGGCTCGACGAGGCGGCGACGGCCAAGGACCTCGCCCGTCTCGGCGACGATGCCCCGGCGGGCCTTCGCACGGTTCGGCAGGTGAAGTACGACGTCTATCTCCGGGCCGGTTTGCTGCAATACTTGAGGCAGAAGCCGAAGCAGGCCGCGGAGTGTTTCGCCAAGGCCAAGCCGTTTACCCCGCCGCGCGACTTCGTCGTGGTCCAAGGCACGATTCCCACCGGGATCGAGCGTCTCATCGCGGCCGTCGAAAGCGGCGAGCCCCTCACGCCTCCATGCGTGCTGGAGGGCGACCCGACGGCCAAGCTCTGCCTCATGCTGGCCGACGTCTACCATGAGGCCGAGCAATGGGAGAAGTCGTTTACCCTGTGCAATCGCCTTCTCCACGGCGCCGCCCCCCGCGCCACGTCCGAACAACGCAGTTGGGCTTTCTTCCGACGAGGGCGGAACTACTATTGCTTCGAATTCGAATCCGGAGGACAACGCCGCGGCGGGGTTCAAGACCTCGGGGCGGACGACGCGGGCAATCCCCGGGCGTTGCATTTCGACCCGGTCGCGTCCCTAAACGACTACGTCGCGTCGGTGAAGCTGGCGCCCCAGGCGGAGTGGGCCGATAACGCGATGTTTCTGGCTGGGAACATCCTCTGGAACCACCAACGCAACGCCGATGCCGCCATCGCCGTGTGGCAACGTTTGTTGCGCGTCTATCCCAAGAGCGAGGAGGCCGACCGGAGCGCGTACTTCATTGGCGTCGCCTACCAGTGGAGCGGCGACCCCGTCAATGCGGAACGGGCCTATGAGGATTTCGTGAAGACGCGGCCCTCCTCCGCGTTCGCCAGCGAAGCCCGCGAGCGCCTCGTCGAGGCGCGCGAAAAACGGCGGCAGCAGGAGGAGCGAGAACCTCCCCCAAAAGGCAAGAGCAAGGACGTCAGCCCAAAATCAACCCGCTAGGCGGGTCACGAACGTCCGTGGGATGACATCGTCGCTTCCTCCGGAAGGACGATGAGTACACGCTGACTGTGCCCGCGACATACGTCACTCATTCTCACGAAAGAGGCAGGAGAATAAAATGGGGAGAATCACGAGAGCGTTTCAACGGAAGACGCTTGGACGTGCGGTTGTTGTGGTCGTTGTTTCGTGTTGCCTTTCGGAAGCTCGCGCGGACGAGACTGTTTACGCGCAACTAAAAAAGGATCGCGCCGTGGGCGTGGGATTCGGCAAGCTCGTCGAGGGCGAACAGACCTTGAAGATCAATCTCCATGCCCCCAGTGGATACGTTATCGACGAGTCGATGCCCCGCAGCAACGACGGCGAGAAGCTTTGGAACCCCGCCTCGGGAAGGCAAGAGGATGGCGAATATCACGAGTATGAAGTGACGGGATTGTGGCCGTACCACGGACATGCCGTGGGCTTCTACGGTACTCTGAAACCACGGGTGACGGGGCCGGGGGCGACGGAAAAGCCTACGTTTGACGCCGCCGTGGCGGACTTGGATCTGGACATGGACGTGCTGCACGTCCATCAAGACGCGCATTGGACGCCCACGAATAGCGAATACGAAGACAAGTGGGAGTTCACGGAGGAACCGTTGGGAGGGTTCCTGTTCCCCGCTCCGCTCCACGGGGGCTTTGAGTTTCCCGCGACGGCCGCGGGAACCAATTACAAGGTGTTGAGAATTCGAGTGCGACCGAAATGGGTGGGACCGCCCAACCCCACCTACGTCGGAACCCTGTGGATTTTCAAGCCGGGCGGCGTGGCCATCTACGAACCGGGCGGGGGAGCGCGCCTCCCCGAGATGAATCAGTTCATCCTGGAGCCCATCGACGTGCCCGCGTCCGGTTTTACGCGGGATTACGGCCTTCTGACAAACGATTTTCTCACGCAAAACGACTCGATCCGGGGCGAATTCGCCTGGAATCCGGAGCTTCGAGGCTCTTCCTACGACTTCAAGGCGCAAGACGACATCAACCTCGTGCCGTTGAATCTGAACCTGACCATCCATAACGGCGGTTATGATCTGGATAACGGCGAGGCGGTCGGACCCGACGGCGCCGCGGTCGATGAGGACAAGGAGGAAACCGAGGGGGCTTATCTCCTCGTGAACTGGGACGATGACGACGGCGATGGACAGATGACCGCGGCCGGCACGTTCACGCAGCTCCCGGTTCCCGATCTCACGGAGAACTCCGTTGCCAACGAAGACAACCTCGCCAAACTCGTGCCCCGCCTTCAGGCGTCGCCACAGATGGGCACGGTGGAGCTTACCGTCACCAGTGGCGCTACCGCGGTCCGATTTTGGTCCCAGAAGACGAAGGGAACGCAAATCCCCACGACCAAAACCTGGGACCTTGCCGTGGTTGCCCAGAGGAACGACTTCGCGACTTTGTGCGCCAACGGCATTTGGATGGAAGGCGTCGCGGCGAGCGCCGCGGAACGTGACGTGGTGATTCAACTGAAATACACGCTCAACGGCAAGGAACTCGCGTCGGACACGGTGAAGGCGACCGTGGTCATGATCAATCTCGCCAACGCCGTCTATAGGGATAACGAATTATGGACGCAAGGCGCCCGCGGCCACGCGGCCTTGGTGGCCCGGTTCATGGGACCATCCTGCACGCGCGAATGCCTTATGAGCGACCGCTGTTATACGCTCATCGAGATGGACGGCCCCACAGACTATAGGCTCCTGTCAACCATCACGGGTGACACGCAGTACGGGTGCTTCACGAATGAATCCGTGAACTACGTCGATCGCCTCAGAATCCTCGGCGTGGCGAAAGGAATGGTGGCTCGCGCGAACGATATAGGTTACGATTTCCGAGACGCCCTGGCGCCTCAGGACTGGGACGGACGACTCGATACCATCGAGACTTTGCGTTGCGATGGCTTGGTCGAGACCTGCTACGAGATGAACGGAGTCAACGTGTGGGCCATGCATCGGGCTCTTGCCAGGGGGGGTGACAACACGTACAACTATGATATCGCCAGTCAGGCCGAGGTGTGGACGTACAATGCCACCACGAACCGATGGACGCGAAACCCCAATTCGCTCCCCGACAACCTGGAAGAGCATAATGACTGGGATAATGCGTTTTGGGCGGATACGCTGATGCCGGCGACGCAGTGCGGGCACGTCACGCCGCAAGACGCCGCCACCCAATTCTCCACGCAAAACCTGTGCCGTCCTGTTGGAACCACCGGAGGTAATTGAAATGAGACGTGCAATCCCATTGCTGATTATCCTCGCCGCGGGATGCATGGTGGCTCGCGCGTCGGACGATGGCGAGCATTGGACAAAGATCGCCACACTTGCCAAAAATAGCACGCCGGAAGGAGCCGCGGAACTGCGCCAGTATCTGAAGTCTCTCACGCGAGAACAGATGCTCGCTGCCGCACGACAGTACTCCGGAACGGTCGCCAACACTCTCCCCGAGCGAGATTGGGGACCAGCCGTGGCAAATATTGGACTCGCCTTGGCCTACTACGGTGACGAAAACGGCGGTCTCTCGGATGCGTCGTTGGATAGGCTTCTCGCGTTCGTCGCCGACTCCGAAGAGACGGCTTTTTTTCGGTTCGCCATGGCCGACGTGATAGGCGGCGAATTCGGATCGCATCTCACCAGCGAACAAACCGACCGCGTGTTGGTCGCGTTCACGACTGCCCTTCGCGACAGTCAGACGCCCGCAATGGTGCGAGACAAGTGTTGCCGGAGCCTCAGGGGCATGCTGCAGGGAGGCTACAGGATGGTCATCTACTCCGATCCAGCGGTTCGCGAGGTCCGTCGCACGTCCATGGAACGATGGCGAGACATTCTCTCGCTGATCGACAGGGGCGAAGTCGCGCTCTCCGCGGAGTCGCGGGAGCAATTGGCCGTCTGGAGGAGACGGGTTCACGACTTCAGAAAAACGCTCTCCGACGTCTCGCGGAACAAGCAGGAGGCAACGAGCCTGAGGACACTGGCGGAGTTGTGCCTACAGAGCACGGCGAGATTGCCGCTGCTGAATGGCGATGAGGCTCCGAAAACGGATGAACCGAACAGCGACGCGCCGCAATCGGGGACGCGGGAAGAGAAACCATGATCGGACGGCTGGGAATGTCGCGTTTGGCGCTCGCGACCACGACGCCGTGTCAGGACGCGCGCGATGACCGATAAGACCCAACCGTGGGGGTTGCCGACGATCGCCGCGTTCGGCCTTCTCGTCGTTGCCCCGTCATCGGCAATGGCTCAGCCGTCGCGGACCAAGCCCGTCGTGATCCGTGGGAGCTGGGGCGGTCTTGAGGTCGCTCGACGACTGACCATCGAGTTCATGGACGCGAGTCGGCAAGGCGAGGTTCGCTTCCTCCCCTGCGATAGTCGCCAAGTGGCGGATCGCCTCGCGTCGAGAGAGTGCGACGTCGGGTTGGTGCTCCACTCTCTGGCGCCAACAACTCGTGACGTCGTGGGAGAACAGTTCTCCGTTGTTCACTTGGGGCGATTCGCGGTTGGCATAGTGGTGAACAAACGGAACAGCGTTTCATCAATCGCAACGACTCAATTGGGGGACGTCTATCGCGGGAAAATCACGTCATGGTCAGGCGTTAGGACTGGCCGGCGCGTCGGCCAAATCGAGATCTACTCTCTTCTTCTAGCCACGACGGAAAGCCATCTCGTGCGGCACAACACGATGCAAGGTGAAGGCTTTGCCCAGAAGCTTTGGGATGGTTGGCCAGAACCGTCCCGTCAAAAACTGTCGGCTTCGGAGGTCACGGCCGCCGTGATCGAGAAGCCACACGCCATTGGCTTTTTCCTTCTTGGTCCCGATACGATTCTGGACGACCGAATCCGCGTTTTGGCGATTGGTGGGGATCAACAGACCGCGGTGTTGCCGACGTTGGAGACGATCGCGGAGGGGACGTATCCGATTATCGATCAACTGACGTTCTTTCTCCATCCCGACGCGCCG
>JAFGDS010000116.1 GCA_016931995.1 Pirellulales bacterium | reverse complement strand
TGGTGGGCTATGGATGAAGTTGCACACCTCAAACGTAGTCCACCAGCAAGAGGCCTCAACACGCGGCGGTTATAGCATCACCATACTAGTTATGGCGATTTGCGTAATATCGCCGGGCGGCCGCCTTTGCGGGGCGTTAGGATGCGGCCGACGAGGGTTTCCAAACGGTCCAGAAACGTTGGGCTTCCGAGCGGCCGGCCGGTGCGGCCGTGCTTGCGCAGGTCCTCGATCTCCTCTTCGCGTACGGCGCTGTTCAGAAAACCTCGCCAATCGGCAACCATCGCCAGCAGCGGCGCGGTCTTGACCAGTCGGTCGTCGCGGCCGGAAAGGTGCGCGCGGGCACTGCTCCACGGCCACCCTTCGGCCTCCTCAACGAGTCTCGCCCGAACGGGATTCAACTCGACGTACCGCGCCGCCGCCAGCAGATACGGCTCGTCCATGATGAACGACGCGAAACGCCCTTGCCAAAGATAGCCGGGCAGAGTTCGAAGATAGCCGCAGAGTTCGGGGAACAGTATACATAACTTTTGACGGCACCGGGCGGATTTGCTAGATTCACCGCATGGCTCGACTGGCACGTGTCGTTATTCCCGGGATGCCGCATCACATTACCCAGCGGGGGAACCGTCGGCAGCCGACGTTCTTCTGCGAGGAGGATTACGCGGCCTACGTCGAGTTGATGGGGCAATGGTGCAAGGAGCGGGGCGTGGCGGTCTGGGCTTATTGCCTGATGCCCAATCATGTGCATCTGATCGCGGTGCCCAACACCGAGGACGGCCTGCGGCGGGCCATCGGCGAGGCGCATCGACGCTATACGCGGCGGGTGAACTTCCGCGAGCAGTGGCGAGGGCATCTGTGGCAGGGGCGGTTCGCCTCCTTCGTGATGGACGAACCGTACCTGTTGGCGGCGGCGCGCTACGTGGAACTCAATCCGGTCCGCGCGGGCTTGACCGACGCGCCGAGCGATTATCGCTGGAGCAGTGCGAGGGCTCACTTGAAGGGGAAGGACGACGGTTTGGTGCGGGTTTCGCCGTTGTTGGAGATCGCGGGAAATTGGCGGCGATTGCTCGTCAGCGCGGTGAGCGAAGAGCAACTCAAGGAGTTCCGCGAGCACGAGCGAACCGGGCGCGTGTTGGGCGACGCTGAGTGCCACTGGCTACGCCAGTGCCGGGCCGCGCGCGTCGGCGACGGGAGTCGCCTCCCACAGGTCACGCCGCCCGCCGGCCGAGGAAGACAAAATACGGCGTGCGGAGGAACCGCAGGTAGGGCACCGTGGCCGAGCTCTCGGTGAAATGGACCGGCTCGAAACGGCGGTGAAGGTAGGCCACGTGGTCGGGCGAGGGAAAGACGTTGTTCGTGGCGAACCAGACGGGCCAGAACGACCGGGCAAGCCAGGAGTGACGCTTCATGCCCGGCGAAACGTGCTTGCGAGACACGTAAAAATCCACCACGCCGATCCATCCGCCCGGCTTGAGCATCGCCCAGGCCGTCTCGAGGGCCGTGAACCAGTCGGGGATCATCGTGAGCGAGTAGGAGAAGGTCACCACGTCCACCGGCTCGGCCACGGGCGGGCCGGCCGTCACGTCGGCCTGGAGCGTTTGGACATTCTTCCAGCCGCGATCGGCGATCCGCTGCCGGGCCACGGCCAGCATGGACGGCGATATGTCCACGACGACGACCTTACCAAGCGTGGCCAAGCGGGGGCCGAGGAATTCGAGATTCGCGCCGGTTCCGCCGCCCAGGTCCACCCAGGTTGCCCCCGGCGGCGCGTCGATGCCGCCGTACATCTCTTCGCGGCCCTTGAGCATGCGGCTTCGGAAGGCGTCGTACCCCTGAGCTTGGCCGCCGTAGAAGTCCTCCATGCGTCCCGCGTGGTCGCGCCCGCGATTGCGCTTGAAGACCACGTGGTAGAGGATCTTGGCTTCGCTGCGAAGCGACATGAGCGAGTCTCTCCCGTGGGTGCCATGTCCACGCTAGCGTGGACATGCCTTTCGATTTGCATTCGCATGAGTGCCACTGGCTTTGCCAGTGCTGGCGCTCTCCGTTGCCAGGGCACTGGCAGAGCCAGTGGCACTCGGCACCCGGGGCACTGGCAGAGCCAGTGGCACTCGGCGCCCGGGGCACTGGCAGAGCCAGTGGCACTCGGCGCCCGGGGCGCTGGCACAGCCAGTGGCACCCCGCGTGGCTACTCCTTCATCGCGGCCAGCAGGTCGAGCATGGCCTTGCGGCCGTCGCCGAAGAACATGAGCGTGTTGTCCAGGGCGAAAAGCGGATTGGGAATGCCGGCGAAACCAGGGCTCAGACTTCGCTTGACCACGACGCACGTGCGGGCCTTGTCGCAGTCGATGATGGGCATGCCGGCGATGGCGCTTTTGGGATTGCGGGCTTCGGGGTTGACCACGTCGTTGGCCCCGATTACCAGCGCCACGTCCGTCTGGCCCATCGCCGCGTTGATCTCGTCCGGCTCCTTGAGCTGATCGTAGGGCACCTCGGCCTCGGCCAGGAGGACGTTCATGTGGCCGGGCATGCGTCCGGCGACCGGATGGATGGCGAACTCGACCGCGCAGCCGCGCGACTCGAGCAGCTTGGCCAGATCGCGCACCGTGTGCTGCGCCTGGGCCACGGCCAGCCCATAGCCGGGCACGATGACCACGCGCCGGGCCGACTCGAACAGCATGGCCACTTCCTCGGCGCTGGTGGCCTTCACCTTGCCGCCGTACACTTCGTCGGCCGTGGCCGAGCCATCGGTCGGCGCCAAGACGCCGAACAAAACGTGCGCGAGCGAGCGGTTCATCGCCTTGCACATGATCTGGGTGAGGATGACGCCCGAGGCCCCCACCAACGACCCGGCGATGATCAGCACGGAGTTGTCCAGCACAAAGCCCGTCGCCGCGGCGGCCAGGCCGCTGTAGGAGTTCAACAGGGCAATGACCACGGGCATGTCGGCGCCGCCGATGGGGTTGACCAGCGTGACGCCCAGCACGGACGCCACGAGGACCAGAAGCACGTAGGGCCAGACGCTGCCCGGACACATCACGCCCAAGACCACCAACAGCACGACGAGCAGGCCCAGGGCGACGTTGCCCAGCTTCATGAAGGGATATTCGTACGGCTTGCGGAAAGCCTTGTACTCCTGCAATTTGGCGAACGCCACGAGGCTGCCCCAGAACGTGACCGCGCCGATGAGCCCGGCCAGAAGCCCCGAGACGAGTGTGCCGTAGACGTCGCCGGGGACGGGCAATTCCTTCGCGCTCAACTCCCGCACGTGCCCGGCGAGGACAATCAATTCCGACCAGGCCACGAGCACGGACGCGGCGCCGCCGAAGCCGTTGAACAAGGCGACCATCTGCGGCATCGCGGTCATCTGGATCCGGATCGCCAGCACCGCCCCGACGACCGTGCCGATTACCAGCCCCACGCCGATGAGCCAGTAGCCGACGATCTGCTGGCTCACGAGCGTCACCACGACGGCCAGCAACATGCCCAGGGCGCCGATCAGGTTACCCCGCACGGCGGTCCGCGGATGCGTCAGGCCCTTCAGGCCGAGAATGAACAGGACGGCCGAAACGAGATAGGCCAGCGCGATGATCGTTGTTCGGGTATCCACGGGAGGAATCGTCTCCTGAATGCGGAGGTTATCGTCATCACACTACTTTCGCCGGAACATTTCGAGCATCCGGTTGGTCACGAGGAACCCGCCGACGACGTTGATCATCGCCAGGGCGACGGCGATCATGCCCAACAGGCAGGCGAACCAGCCGTGATCGGCCCCGGCGGCAAGAATCGCGCCGACCACGGTGATGCCCGAGATGGCGTTCGAGCCCGACATCAGCGGCGTGTGCAGCGTGGGCGGGATCTTCGTGATGATCTCGAAACCCACGAAGATCGCCAGCACGAACACGGTTAGTCCGGTCAAAAGTCCCATCGGCCTTTCGCTCCCTATTGCTTCTTGTCCGATTGAATGCCGTACATGTCCGAGTCGCCGGCGGCAGAGCCGTTTGCTTCGTTAGCCGGAACCTCGCCCTTGGTCGTTTCTTCCGGAGCGGCGACCGGCGGCTGGACGCCCAGCAGCTCGCAGATCCGCGGGTGGACCACCCGGCCGCCCAACGCCAGAAGCGTTTCGGCGACGATCTCGTCTTGCCGGTCGATCTTCACGCGGCCGTCGGCCAGCAGGTGCAAAAGGAACGTCGTGACGTTCTTCGCATACATCTGGCTGGCGTGATACGGCGCGCCGGCGGGCAGATTGGTCGGCCCCAGGATCGTCACGCCCTCGTGCACGACCGTTTCGTCCGGCCTGGTCAGCTCGCAGTTGCCGCCGCGCTCGGCCGCCAGATCAATAATGACCGAGCCGGGGGCCATGCCGGCAACCATCTCGGCGGTGATCAGCACGGGCGCTTTCTTGCCGGGAATAACGGCCGTGGTGATGACGACGTCGTGCTCGGCGACCACGCGGGTCATCATCTCGCGCTGCCGGGCGTAGAACTCCTCGCCCATCGCCTGGGCGTAACCGCCCTTGCCCTCGGCCTGGGCCGTATCGAGAGCCAGCTCGATGAACTTCGCGCCGACGCTCTCGCATTGCTCCTTGACCACGGGGCGGACGTCGTAGGCCGAGACGACCGCGCCCAAGCGCTTGGCCGTGGCGATCGCCTGAAGACCCGCCACGCCGGCGCCCACGATGAACACCTTGGCCGGGGTCACGGTGCCGGCGGCGGTCATGAGCATGGGAAACATCCGCGGGAGCGTCTGGGCCGCCAGCAGCACCGCGCGATAGCCGGAAACCGTGGCCATCGACGAGAGCACGTCCATGCTCTGCGCCCGGGTGATCCGCGGGAGCAACTCGAGGGCGAAGAGGGTAATGCCGGCCTGGGCCAGGGGCTGGATGGCCGCGGGCTGGTCCAGCGGATCGCACATCCCGATAACCACCTGTCCGGAGCGGTATCGGCCCGGCTCATCCTCGTCTGCTTTCCGATTGGCGCCCGCCGCGCGGACCCGCAGGATGACGTCGGCCGCAAGGACATCGTCTCGGCCGGCTGCGATGTTAGCCCCCTTATCGGCGTATTGCTGATCGGGGAAGCCGGCGGCCTGGCCGGCCCCCGTCTCGACGCGAACCTCCAGGCCCGCCTTGAGCAGGGCGGGCACGAGCGTAGGCACGAGGGCCACGCGGCGTTCACCCGGAAACGTCTCTTTGACAACTGCGACAATCATGGGCCAACCCGACTCCGCGGCAAAATGGGGAACGTGAGGGGGATTCCCGTCACGCCGACATGATTCCGTGCTTTGAAAACGAGCCCACCGGGTGGGCATTCGCGTCTGGGGGGAAGAGAAATGTACAGAGTATCTTAGGCGCTGTCCACTGGGAAGGAAGGCCCCCTTTTGGGTGGCCCTTTTGAGGTGTTGGTTGTTATCGCCCGGAAACCGTGGGCGGAGGCAGACTTCGTGTGCCACTGGCTCCGCCCGTGCTGGCCCCCGGCATTCCCCGGGCACTGGCGGAGCCAGTGGCGCCTGGAGTGCCCACGCTGCCCTCACCTCAAGCCCTCACCCCCGCCCCCTCTCCCAAAGAGAGAGGGGAGTTGGCCGTCGAAAATCGCTCTCGGCCCGGCGGAGCACCCTTGCGAGACGGGGGATTAGTGGTTAGATTATGTGTTTCGTCATTTTGGGGCCGGCGTGGCCGGTGCGCTTCTGGTAGCGCGGTCGCCGTCCGAGCCCCGCTTCGCAACCGCTCGTGAGTGGAACGTGATGAAGACCTACATGGCCAAACCCGGCGAAGTCCCGCGGAACTGGTGGGTGGTCGACGCGACCGACAAGGTCCTCGGTCGCCTGGCCAGCGACATCGCGGTGCTTCTGATGGGCAAGCATCGGCCGCAGTATACCCCGCACGTCGATACGGGCGACTTCGTCGTCGTGGTGAACGCCGACAAGGTCGCGTTGACGGGCAAGAAGTGGGAGCAGAAGCGCTACACCTGGTACACCGGCTACACGCATCTGCGCAGCGAGTCGGCCCAGGAGCGCATGGCGGCCAAGCCGACGCTCATCCTCACCGAAGCGGTGCGCCGCATGTTGCCCAAGAATAAGCTGGGCAAGACGATGCTCACGAAGCTGAAGGTGTACGCGGGCGGCGAGCATCCGCATCAAGCTCAGAATCCCCAGCCGACCGAGCTGGGAGCCAAATAACCGTTGTTTCTGGAGTGTTGATCATCGCGTCATGCTGAGCGAAGCGAAGCATCTCCCTGACAAGGAAGTGCGGACGTCTTGGCGGGATCCTTCGCTTCGCTCAGGATGACAAGGACGAGTCTCTCGAAGCAAAAAACCACGAAGCAACAAAAATCGCATAGCCACAGGTAGAGTATCCATGTCGGAAGCCACCATTAGCCAGCCGCAGACCATGGGGGACGCTCTGGGCACGGGACGGCGGAAGTCGGCCGTCGCCCGCGTCCGCGTTCGCGCGGGCAAGGGAACGATCACGATCAACGAGCGTCCGCTGGACGATTATTTCCCTCTCCCGCAGCATCACAACGCCGTCTTGGCGCCGCTGGTGCATACTGGCCGGCGCGAGCAGGTGGACATCGTCATCCGCGTGCATGGCGGCGGGCCGACCGGCCAGGCCGACGCCTGCAAGCTGGGCATCGCCCGGGCGCTGAAAAAGTACGATCCCGCCCTGGAAAGCGCCCTGCGCGATTCCGACCTGTTGACCCGTGACGGCCGCATGGTCGAGCGCAAGAAGCCCGGCCTCCGCGGCGCCCGCCGGGCCACCCAGTTCTCGAAACGGTAGTCGCGTCCTTTGGGTGCCATGGCCACGCTCGCCGTGGCCATGCCTTGGTTCCCCATGTTGGGTGCCACTCCACGCCGTTAACCTTGTTTTTGGGCAACCGCCAGGCACGTTGCCAGACATTTGCCCCGAAGGGGCCGCGTAGGTTGGCCC
>JAFGDS010000115.1 GCA_016931995.1 Pirellulales bacterium | reverse complement strand
GGGCCAACCTACGCGGCCCCTTCGGGGCAAATGTCTGGCAACGTGCCTGGCGGTTGCCCAAAAACAAGGTTAACGGCGTGGAGTGGCCCTGGCTCCGCCAGTGCCGTGCCCTGCGCGCCAGATGCACTGGCGGAGCCAGTGGCACACAACTCCTGGCGGAGCCAGTGGCACACGGCAGCGAACCCGTCATCCTGAGCGGAGCGAAGGATCTCCCCCCACTTCCCGACGAGATCCTTCGCTGCGCTCAGGATGACGGAAGAGACGCCGGATGACGGAAGAGACGCCGGATGACGGAGAAACCCGGGCGGTTGCAGGGTTGCCCCGTTCGGTGGATAATGGGGGGCATGGACGCCGGTCGAAAACCGCTGGACGCTCGGGTGGAGATCGTCACGCCCGAGAATATCGCCTTCGAATACCGCGTGGCCGGTCCGTTTCGCCGTCTGGCCGCGTATCTCGTCGACGTGGCGATCCGGCTGGGCGTGGCCATCGCGGCGTTCGTCGTGTCGGGCGTCCTCTTCGGGTTTGTCGGCCTGTGGGACATCGGGGCGGGGATCGCGCTGGTGTTCGCGTTTCTGCTAACGTGGTTCTACGGGGGGCTGTTCGAGACGATCTGGAACGGCCAGACGCCGGGCAAGCGAGCCATGGGCATCCGCGTGCTCACGTCCGACGGCCGGGCGATCAACGCTCTGCAAGCCGTCATGCGCAACGTGCTCCGCGACGTGGACTTCTTCTGTCTGTTTGGCTTGATCACCATGGCGATGAACCGCCGGTTCCAGCGCTTGGGCGACCTGGCTTGCGGAACGATGGTCGTGATTGAAGAGCCGCAGTGGATGGCCGGCGTCGTGCACGTGACCGATCCGGCCGTGCTGCGCCTTGCGGCCGAGTTGCCGGCCGGGTTTCAACCCAGCCGGTCGCTTGCCCGGGCGCTGGCCACGTACGTGGGCCGGCGGGCGGCGTTTCCACCGATGCGGCGGATGCAGATCGCGGCGCACCTGGCCTTGCCGCTCCAGGAGATTCTGGGCGTGCCGCCGCAGGCCGACGCCGACCGGCTGCTCTGCGCGCTGTATCACCGGACGTTCGTGACCGACCGGCTGGACGAGATCGCCGGGCCGCGGGCGCCGGTCGCCCCGCGGGTGGTCGAGTCGGGCAACCCGTTCGCCCAGCCCGACCAGGCGCCGCTGGAAACCATGTTCAACCAGGTTCGATCGACGTGACGCCATGAAGGTATCCGATCTGCTCGAGTCGCGGCGGGCGAACTGGCGGGAGCTGGAAGAGCTGTGCGTGCGCATGGCCAAGCAGCGGCGGCGCGACGTCGGCCCGCGGACGGTGGCCCGGTTCGCGGCGCTCTACCGCGGGGCATGCGCCGATTTGGCGTTGGCCGACGCGTATCAGTTACCCCGCGCGACGGTGCAATATCTGCACGAGCTGGTGGGCCGGGCGCACAACCAGCTCTATCGCAGCCAGCGGTTCGACGTGGCCACGTGGACCGAGCAGCTTTTCGTGGACGTACCCCAGCGGCTCTTTCACGACAACGCCCTGCGGCTGGCGTTCGCCATATTCTGGGGGATTTTCGTGCTTTCCGGCGCGCTGGCCTACTCGCGGCCGGAGTACGCCCACGCGGTGGTTGGGCAGGAAACGATGAATCAGCTGGAGGAGATGTACGCCGAGCCGCCCAACGGCGCCAATCCGGCCATGCGCGGCGCGATGTTCGGGTTTTACATCTTCAACAATCCCGGGATCGGGCTGCGGGTGTTCGCGATGGGGTTGCTTCTGGGAATCGGGGGGCTCTTCGCGACGGTCTACAACGCGGCCTTTCTGGGCGGCGTGTTCGGCTACATGGCCACCACGCCCGAAAGCGATCACTTCTACCAATTCGTCACCGCCCACGGACCCTTTGAGCTCACCGCGGTGGTTCTCTCCGCGGCGGCCGGCATGAGACTGGGTTTTTCGATCCTGCACACCCGGGGATTGACGCGGATGGCCTCGCTCCGCCAGGCCGCCAACGAGACGCTGCCCGTGGCCATGACCGCCGTGCTCATGTTCGTTCTGGCGGCCATGATCGAGGCGTTCCTCTCGCCCTCGGCCGCGCCGTATTGGGTCAAGGCGGCGGTGTCGGTTCTGTCGGCGGGCAGCCTCATGTTCTACTTCGTCATCCTCGGCTACCCGAAGGACGCCGCCCGTGCAACTCGATAGAACCCAAATCGAAATCCGCCAGCGGAGCTTCGCCGACGTGCTCGATCTGGCGCTTTGGGTGGTTCGCGACCACGCGGGCCGGCTGGGGCTTGCGCTTGTCGCGGGCATTGGGCCCCTGTTCGCGCTGGACCATTGGCTGCTGTCGGACATGGTCGACGTCGAGGCCAGCGCCGAGTCGCTCGCCGGATTCTGGTTCTCCTACGCCATGCTCCTGGCCTGGCAATTGCCTCTGGCCACCGCGCCGGCCACGCTGTATTTGGGCGGGGCCCTGTTCGACGACCGACCCACGGCCGGCCGGATCGCCCGCGACCTGCTCCACTCCGCGCCGCAGCTGGTCTTCTATCAGGTGATTCTCCGCGCGATGCTGGTTCTCCCCTGGGTGAGTTGGCTCTGGCTTTTCACGCAGTGGACGTACCTGAACGAGGTGGTTCTGCTGGAGCGCAACCCGTTTGCGCGGCGGTCGCGCGAGGGACCAACCACGGGCCGGCGGTGCCGCTCGCTTCACGCGGGCATGGGCGGCGAGTTGTTCGCGCGATGGATCGGGTCGGTCTTGGTCGGCGGGGTCCTGATGGCCTCGATCTGGATGAGCCTCGTCACGGCCCACGGCGTGTTCTCGACCGGCTGGGAAATCGACCCCGTGCTGTTTTCGACGTTCTACGTGGAACTTGCGTTGTGGATTGTCGTCGGTTTCCTGGGCGTCGCCAGGTTCCTGGGCTATCTGGACCTTCGGATCCGCCGCGAAGGCTGGGAAGTCGAACTCCTCCTCCGCGCCGAAGCGGCACGATTGAGACAGACCGTGGCCTCGGGGTGAGAGACGGGAGGGAACCACAGATGAACGCGGATGAACACGGATGGTTTGGCGACGCGGGACGAGGGGCGTGGGGCGAGGAGGTCTTGGGGCTGCCATGAGCGTGAACGAGACATCGAGAAAAGCGATCAACCTTCCGTCGCCATTGAACAGAGCGCGTGCCCCGTCCATCCGTGTTCATCTGTGTTCATCCGTGGCTCCTTTCCTTATTTCTTATGCCGCGTCGGAGGAGGCGGTCGAGTCGGGCCGGGAGGCGCTGGACCGGTGGTGGAGCTACCCGTGGTACGACGCGAGCGAGGACGCCCTCCGCCGGATCGACGTCAAGGACCCCTGGATGCTCGACTGGGACTGGCCCAACTGGTCGTGGCCGTGGAGCATGTCGGGTTGGGGTTCCACGCTGGGTTGGATTCTCTGGGGGCTCTTGGCGATTGCACTGGCGGTCGTGATCTACCTGCTCGCGAGGGCGTATCTGCGGGGCGGGACCCTCGGCGACGGCGCCACGGCGACCGACAAGGACGACGAGGCCGCCGACAACCGCCAGCGGATCGAGTCGCTGCCGTTTCCGGTCGTCGCGGCACGGGGCGACCTGCTGGCCGCCGCCCGACACTGCCGCCAGCGCGGCGAGTTCGGCGAGGCGGCGAAGTACCTGTTCAGCTATCAACTGGTCGAGTTGGACAAGCACCGTCTGATCCGGCTCACGCGGGGAAAAACCAACCGCCAATATCTCCGCGAGGTGAGCGCGGGCGCGCCGGTGCGCGACGCGCTCGGCCGAACCATGGTCGTCTTCGAGGACTACTTCTTCGGCGGCTACGTCATTCCGCGAGACAGGTTCGAGGTCTGCTGGTCGGAATTGCCGCGGTTCGAGGCCCAACTGGCCGGGAGGACCGCATGAACGCGCGCCGCCTTGCGTGGGTTCTCGTCGCGCTAGCGCTTCTGGCCGGATGCGGCAAGGAGCTTCAGTCCGACTACGGCCGGCGTCGCGGCCCGGCCGGCGACAAGAGCGTCAACGGGACGGGCGTCCTGGCCGACATGTTCAAGAATGCCGGCCATACGGTGTCGGGCTGGCATCGTCTGTCGCCCCGGCTGCACCAGCGGGCCGACTGCATCGTCTGGTTTCCCGACGACTTCGCCCCGCCCTCGGCCGACGTCCGCGCCTGGCTCGAGGACTGGCTCACGGATCAGCCGGGCCGCACGCTCATCTACATCGGCCGCGATTTCGACGCCGCGCGGTGGTATTGGGAACGGATCCGCCCCGACGTGCCCCTGGAGCAACGCGAAGCCTTCGACCGCCGCTTGAGCGAGGCCCGGGCCGAGGCCACCTCGCGACGCCAGGCCATGCCGGCCTCCGAGGATTGCGAGTGGTTCACCGCCGAACAGGCGCACCCGAAACGCCGGGTCACCACGCTCGGGGGCGATCCCGAATGGACGGCCGGGATCGATCCGGCGGGTCTCGACATCGAGCTCGAGGGCCGGCTTTTGCCCGGCAAGTACGCCACGGTGCTGCTCGAGTCCGAGGGCGACATGCTCGTCAGCCGCGAGCCGTTTTATCAAGGCCAGTTGATCGTGGTCGCCAACGGCTCGTTCCTGCTCAACGTGCCCCTGGTGAACCGCGAGCACCGCAAGCTGGCCGGCAAGCTGATCGACGCGGTGGGGCCGGCGCCCCGGCGGGTCGTCTTTCTGGAAAGCGCGGCCGGTGGGCCGACCATCGCCGAGAAGGACGATTTCTCCTGGGGCCCAAGCGCGTTGGCGATATTCCGCGTCTGGCCGACGAATTGGATCCTGGTCCATTTGGTGGTGGTGGGCGTGCTCTTTTGCGGCTGGCGATTCCCGATCTTCGGCGCGCCCTTCGAGCCGGAGTCGGAAGGCCGCTCCGACTTCGGCCGGCACGTCGAGGCCGTGGCGCGGCTGTTGCGCCACACGGGTGACGCGCCGTATGCCGAGGCCCGCCTGGCCCACTACCGCCAAGTGGTCAAGCCGGACGAGTAGCTACGCGTGGCTGGGCATTTGGCCGTGGTTGCCGGGCGTGGTGGCGCGGGCGGCGTCGCGGGCGGCCCAGGCAAGCATGAGCGTCGCCGATCCGTTGAACACCATGTTCACGCCCACCAGCAGGCCAACCGCCCACATGACGTCGCCGGGCAGTCCGCCCCAAATCATGGCCCCCAACGCCACGGAAATCGCGCCGCTTAGGGCCACCCAGCTCCAGTTGGTCGTCGGGCGGAGTTGCAGCGCCAGGAGGATCCGGAAGAACCCTTCCACCAGCAGGAACGCCGCCAGCAGGACGGTCAGCGTGACCATGCCGGCCAGCGGGTGGGTCAGCACGAGCGCGCCCATCAGGACGTACAGCGCGGCGACGAGCGTCTGGACGACGCGCCCGCTCCAGCGCCCCGCGCCGAAGGCGTGCACGCCTTGCACGGCGCCGGCCACGACCAACAACCAGCCCAACAGCAAGGTCACGCCCAGCCCCGCCAGCCCGGGCAGCGTGATCGCCAATGCCCCAAAAACGATCATCGCAAGCCCCAGGGCCACGAACCAACACCAGTTCTCCCGCACCACGCCGGGCCCGGCGGCCGGGCAGGTCGTTCCGCTTTTTCCGGTCAGATCGCTCATGTGGATCGCTCCCGTAGTTCAAAGGGAAAGGCGGCAATCGCCCCCAAGTCGGTGTTCCGCCATGGAGAAACTCTAGGTCGCCCACGCCCCCCGGGCAACTGACCGCGCGACGGACCTCGCCGGTTGGCGCGGTTGACCGGTCCGCGGCGGGCGGGTTATGCTGGCGATCTGCCCCGTCTCCCTCGAAATCCCTACCTCGGCATGTTTTTCAGGAGTGCTTCCATGTCCAAGCGATTGTTCTTGTTTGTCTCCCTCGCGATCCTTTTCGCGATCCAAGGCACGTTCGCTCCGGCCGACGAGCCGCTGCGGGCGGGCATCATCGGCACCGACACCTCGCACGCCGTGGCCTTCACCAAGGTGCTTAACGACCCCAAGGCCGTCGGTCCGTTGGCCGACGTCCGCGTCGTGGCAGCCTTTCCCGGCGGCAGTCCCGACGTGGAATCCAGCCGCGACCGCGTTGGGCAGTACGCCGAGGACCTGCGCGAACAAGGCGTCGAAATCTGCGGTTCGATCGACGAGCTGCTATCGAAAGTGGACGTCGTGTTGCTGGAGAGCGTGGACGGGCGGCCGCACCTGGCGCAGGTGAAGCCGGTCTTCGCGGCGGGCAAGCCCGTTTTCATCGACAAGCCCGTGGCCGGCTCGCTGGCCGACGCCGTCGAGATCTTCGCGCTGGCCAAGAAGCACAACGTGCCGTGCTTCTCCGCCTCGGCCCTCCGCTTCGCCAAGGACCTGCCGGAGATGCGATCCAATCCACCGATGGGCCGCGTGCTGGGCTGCGCGGCCTATAGCCCCTGCGCGCTCGAGCCGCACCATCCCGACCTGTTCTGGTACGGCGTGCATGGCGTCGAAATCCTCTTCGCCGTCATGGGGCCCGACGTGGACACGGTCACGCGCGTGCATACCGACGACACGGACGTGGTCGTGGGCGTGTGGAAGGACGGCCGGGTCGGCACGTTCCGCGGCAACCGCAAGGGCCCGCACGACTACGGCGCCTTGGTCTTCGGCGCGAAGGCCATCCGCCCGGCCGGGCAATACACCGGTTACGAGCCGCTTCTGGTCGAGATCGCCACGTTTTTCAAGACCGGTAAGCCCCCCGTGAGCCCCGAGGAAACCCTGGCCATGTTCGCCTTCATGGAAGCCGCCGACCAGAGCAAGCGCGAAGGCGGCCGCGCCGTTTCCGTCGACGCCGTCCTCAAAAAAGCCCAGGCCGAAGTGGCCGCAAGGCAATGACGACGTGACAGAGGAACACGGGAAGGAACCACAGATAAACACGGATGGACAGGGCTCGATATCTGTTCGTGAATGTCGGTTGGTGGATGGACCTGGCCAATGTCTCGTTATTTGGTCATGGTAGCCCTCGGGCGTCCTCGCCCCTCGTCCCCAACTCCATCCGTGTGCATCCGTGTTCATCCGTGGTTCCCTCTCTCAACCATGCATCTCCACGGTGACGCCAATGCGATGGCATCGGCGGCTCGCCGCAATCTTGTCCATCTTGTCAATCCCGTCCATTTTCCCTTGGACGGGCATGGAGTCGCCGTCGGACTGCCCTTGCACGCCTCGGCGCGTTTGGCTATAAGATCGCCCGCCTTTTCCTCTTCCTCGTTGACGGTTGGGGGGCAGTTTGCCTTGGAACGTATCGGAGCATCCTTGACCGGACCGCGCGTCATCCTGAGCGCAGCGAAGGATCTCGTTGGCGTCAACACAGTTCAGATGCTTCGCTTCGCTCAGCATGACGGTGTCGTCCGAGTTCTCGGATGAGCTCTTTTTCCGGAAGGTGATTCCGCGCCATGGCTCGAAATACGCTCTTGTTGACGCTGGTCGCGGTGATTCTGCTCATGCTCTGCCAGCGGCAAGTCCAGGCGTCGGACTCCCGGCTCGACGCGCCAACGATCAAGGCCGCGCTGCGGACGACGGATATGGAGGAGGAGGGCTTCGTCGAGCGGGTGGTCGAGATGATGGACGGCGGCGAGCTACCCCGCAAGATCGTCCACTCCGCGTTTCTCTGGGCGAAGCGCAAGCCCAAAAACCGCTTCCAGTACTTCAAGCGGGCCGTGATCGTCCTGGCCGCCCGCCAGGGCATCACCGTCTCGTAGCCTCTTCCGCGCAAAGAAACAGGACGCGCCGCGGCGGGCGACGCGCCCTGTTGGTCTTCGGAGGTGTGCCACTGGCTCCGCCAGTGTTGGACCGTGTGCCACTGGCTCCGCCAGTGTTTCTCATCGGAAGCGTGCCACTCGCCCCGCACTGGCAAAGCCAGTGGCACTCCGGGCAACGTCACATCGTTGTCGGTGGCGCGATCTGTCGGATCACGTAGGCGGCCACCTTGCGGATGACCTCGACCGGGACGTACAGCTCCTTTTCCATCGCGTCGGCCGAGGCCGTCGCGGCGAAGCCCACCGGCGGCATCGGGCCGATCGGCGGGATCTTGACGTTCATTTCGGGCGGAAGCACGGCCGACATGATCGCGCCGACGAAACTGACCGTGCCCTCCGGGCTCCAGTAGCCCCGCCACTGGGCCCCGGCCGGCAGCTTGGCCGCCGTTTTGGCGACTTCCTCGTCCGAGGCCAGGCCCGACTCCGGATCGGTCACCGCGGCCGCCGCCTTGCCCGCCACCGTCGGATCGCCGTAGCCAAAGACCACGTGCTTCGAATCCGCGGCCATAAGGTAGACGACCGCCTTCGGGCCGTACATCTTCTTGAACACTTCACTCTGCGGCGACACGACGGCCATCTTGGCGAGCATCTTGGACAGGTCCATGACAACCTTCGCGCCCGGCCGGCCTTCGACCTCCATCTTCTCGACCGTCATGCCGGAGAACATGGAATCCGGGGCGTCCTTGACGGCGTCCTTCATGGCGGTCATCTGAGTCACATACGTGTCGATGTAGCCCTCCGCGTCCGTGGTCAACATCGCGCCCGTCGCGCCGTTGTAGATCGGATCGCCGGCCTTGGGTACGCCCAACGTCATCGACATCCCGCGGACGCCCTTCATCGACTCCGCGGAAAGCTCGGCCATCTTCTCCGTCTGCTCCGGCGTCAGCCCGTACATCTTGGGCATGGACTTGATCATGTCGAACGAGACGTCCAGTATGGGCTTCATAAGCGTTTCGGGCAGCGGGCCGGCGCCGGTCACGACGAACGGTCCCTTGGGCACGCCCACCAGCGAACTTTCCGACAACGGCTCGACGTTGGCCAGCAATTTGCCCAGCTCGCCCTCCGGCGAGAAGCTCCCGCGGCTGACGATCCGCACGGAGCCGTCCTCTTCGACCACCACGCCTACGCCTATCGCGGTCACGTCCTTTTTGACCAGGGCGAGGATTTTTTGATACATCCCCAGTCCCGCAACGGCCGCCTCGCCTTGCTCGCCGCCCATGGCGACCATCATGTCCTTGGCGTTCTCCAGGGCCTCGTCGCCCTTCTCGCAGAAGAGCTTCACGGCCGGTTGGGTTCCGATGGCCACCACGTCGCATCGCGCGATCCACGGCTGCCACTTGCCCAGATCGTCCGCCAGACTCTTCCCGTCGAGCACCGCCTCGAGCAGTCCCTGCCGCTGCTGTTCGACGACCACCGCGAAGTTGTTCTTCTTCGCCACGAGTCCGTGGGCGTTTTTGAAGGTGATCCGCTGGATCGCGTCGGTCACCTTCTCCGGCTTGAACTGGCCGACGAAGGCGTCGTAGTCCGCGGTCGGGACAAAGATCACGGGCCGGGGCTCGTCGTCGGGCGAGTCGCCGGGCATGAGGACCAGGAGGGCAACGCCCTTCTCGTCGATCCCCTTCTCAAGGCCAAGCTTGGCCTTGATTAGCGCAAAGGGGCTGGGCACGGGCACGCCGGCCGCTCCGCTTACGGTCGCCACCTTCGCGTCGCAAGAGCTTAGCCCATTGACGGCCACGAAACCCAGGGCCTTCTGGGGCACAAGATCCAACACGTTCTCGGCGGCCTGGCCCACCGCGGCGGTCCAAAGCGCCACGCACGCCACGCCCACCAAAAGCCCAATGCGTCGCCTGTTCATCGCTGCCTCCCTCCCGTCAATAAAGGGGTGTACTGTTTCCCGCGGCAAAACCGGCCAGATCGGCCAAGTATACGCTTCTTGGCCCCTGCCCACGAGATCACACCGCCCCGATCGGGCGGGATGCCTCGATAGGTATTCGCCGCGACGGGCAGGATCTTTGGACCGTCCGCCGGGGCGCCACCCCCCGAAAATGTTGTGCGACGCCTCGCCCGACGGTATCATAACCGTGAGACTGACGCTCGTGGAGCCTGCCTTTCGCCTCGGGTCGTTTTCGCAAGCCATCCTGATTCAAAAGCCATCCTGATTCAAAGTCATCCTATTGATGCCTGCATGGACAATGATCCGTCGCGCAGATGGAAAGCCGTCTTTTGAGAACGTGTTTGGAAATGCGTCTCGGCCACCAAGATCGCCGACCCGGGCAGCTCGGCGAGCATCTCGCGAAGCTGCGACCGCTCACTTGGGGCCTCCTTGCCCGTTGGGT
>JAFGDS010000114.1 GCA_016931995.1 Pirellulales bacterium | reverse complement strand
GTGCCACGGCCGCCGTCCTCCCTTCTCCCGCCCGCGGGAGAAGGGCCGGGGGCGGGGGGACTCCGGATTCCGGTTCTCTTGCCGCCGTGCTCATCACGCGCAACGAAGAGCGGAATCTACGGGAGCTGCTGCCGCGGCTCGATTGGGTGGACCAGATCGTCGTGGTCGACGGCGGCTCGGACGACGCCACGGTCGAGATTGCCAGGGCGCACGGTTGCCGGGTGGAATCGCGGCGGTTCGATGATTTCGCCCAGCAGCGGAATCGGGCGCTCGCGCTGGCCGAGACGGAGTGGGTGCTTTCGATCGACGCGGACGAGCGGCCCAGCCCGCGGCTCGCCGAGGAGGTCCGCCGGCGGATCGCCGGCGCGCGGTGGGTCGGTTATCGCGTGCCGATCCGCAGCGTGATTTTTGGCCGTGCGGTGCGTCGCGGGGGCACGCAGGACGACCGGCCCGTGCGACTGGTCCGCAGAGATTCGGCCCGATGGGTCGGCGCGGTGCACGAGACGCTTCGCGTGGCCGGCCGCGTGGGCACGTTGGATGCCTGGCTCGACCACCGGACGCACGAGGATCTCCATGAATACCTCGCGAAGCTGCACCTGTACACGACGCTGGACGCTCAAGCCCGCGTGGCGGCCGGCCGGCGGCCCCGGGCGTGGGACGCGTGGTGGGCTCCGGTCCGCGAAGTGCTTCGCCGGCTACTTTACAAACAAGGTCTTTTGGACGGTCCGGCGGGCTGGGTTTTTTGCGGCCTAAGTGGTTTGTACGAATACACTTTGGCCCGGAAACACCGGGAGCTGTGGGCGGCGACCCGGATGGCGGGATTGTTGTACGCCGCGTCGGAAAGCACTAAAAAGGAGACTCATTCCAAATCCGAAAACCCAGCTCCTTCGGGCCAGGTGTCCTCCGTCGCAAGAGTGACCCTGTGACGTTGCATGAATCGCGAACCAATCTGGCGCTTCACGGCATTCGGTTTTGCAGCCTGGGGTACCATCTACACATTGTGCCACGTTGGTCATCTGGCGGTGCATTACCCGCTCATGGTAACCATCGTGGTCGTTCTTGCGCTGGGTTTCGACTTCTGCAACGGGATTCATGACGCGGCGAATTCGATTGCCACGGTGGTTTCGACTCGGGTATTAACGCCCCTGCAGGCCGTTGTGTGGGCCGCGTTTTTCAATTTTGTCGCGGCGTATTTGGGCACGACGCACGTAGCCAAGATGGTTGGCACGGGCGTTGTCCACCCGGAAGCCGTCGATACGCTGGTCATTTTTGGCGGATTGCTGGGCGCGATCGCGTGGAATCTGGTGACGTGGCATTGGGGGTTGCCCGTTAGCTCGTCCCATGCGCTTATCGGCGGATTGGTCGGGGCGAGCATAGCGAAGGGAGGCGTGGGTACGGTCGTCGGCTCGGGGATCCTTTGGATCGTCCTATTCATCGTGCTTTCGCCGCTGATTGGTTTGATACTCGGGTTCACCATCGGGCTGGTGATGACCTGGCTGTTTCGCAATGCACGCCCATCGCGCGTCGATTCGCTTTTTCGCAAGGGCCAACTTCTTTCGGCCGCCGCGTATAGTTTTGGGCACGGTTCGAACGACGCCCAGAAGACAATGGGCATCATCGCGCTTCTGCTATTCTCCAGCGCCATGAAGGAACCCGACTTCGAAATGCCGTTCTGGATCGTATTGATTTGTCACACGGCCATGGGACTGGGCACGCTGATCGGCGGCTGGCGGATTGTGCGGACGATGGGATCGAAGATCACCAGACTCCGGCCGTTTGGCGGCTTCTGCGCGGAAAGCGCGGCCGCCGTGACGCTCTTTTCCGCCACGGCCGCCGGCATTCCCGTGAGCACAACGCACACGATCACTGGCTCGATCGTCGGATTCGGCGCCATGCGACGCTTGAGCGCCGTTCGATGGGGCGTGGCAAGCAACATCGTGTGGGCGTGGGTGCTGACGATTCCCGCGGCCGGTTCCGTTGGCGCGCTAACGTACTGGATTGTCGCCGCCGCGCACGCCGTTCTGGAGCGCTGGGGTTGGGCGCCGCCGCTCGTTTAACTACTCCGAGGTGATCCCGTCATGTTCTCCCTGCAACGCTTTTTCGCCAAGAGCGACAAGTTTTTCGACCTTCTGGACGCCAGCGCCGAACAGTCGCGGCTTGCCGCGATGGCCTTGGTCGAGGTGCTCAAAGCGCCGGAAAAAAGCCCAAAATTGGAGGAGATCGTCGAGCGCCGGCGGCAAAACAAGCGGATCAACGAGGAGATCACCTCGCTCTTGTGCGGCACGTTCGTCACGCCGCTGGAGCGCGAGGACATCGAGACCCTGGCCAGGGCGCTTTACCGGATTCCCAAGATCATCGAGAAGTTCTACGAGCGCCTCGCGCTGTGCCCCTCGCCCCCGTCGGCCGAATTCTTCCACAAGCAGTCAGAGTTGATGGATCGGGCCACGCAGACGGTTTGCGAGATGGTCCGGCAGCTTCGGCGCCATCCTCAGTTGGACCGGATCACCCGGCAAAACGACCTATTGCACCATCTGGAAGGCGAGGCCGACCACATCATCCTCGAACTGATGCGGGAGCTCTATAGCGGCCGGCACGAGGTGCTGCAGGTGCTCGTGCTCCGCGACCTGTTCGAGCTCTTGGAGAAGGTGATCGACCGCTGCCGCGACGCGGGCAACGTGGTGTTCCAGATCCTGCTGAAGAATTCGTAACGATCGATCTCGGAACCCTCGCCATCTCGCTACGTCATCCTGAGCGCAGCGAAGGATCTCGTTGACCTCGGCCAAATGCTTTTGGGCCCGTCAAGCAAACCGGCCCTGGTGGGGCTCGGTCGCGGCAACACAGCTTGACAGCCGCGATGGGTTGCTTGTGGCCTGATTGGTTCGCGCGGCCCCACCGAGAATTCACGCGACCTCGACCCACCCGGTGAGGAGTCCGAGCCGAGACGCGGTCATTTGGGGGCGGCGAACGGCAGTTCGATGGCCTCGCCCAGGGCCGCGACGATCGTTTGGACGTCGCAGGGTTTCTGGAGGAAGAAGCGGGCGCCCAGGTCCAGGGCCCTCTGCTCGTCGCGCAAACCCGCCGAAAGGACGATCACGGGGATGTCCCGCGTCTGGTCGCGTTGGCGCAGGCGGTCCAACGCGGTTAGCCCGTCGAGCACGGGCATGTAGTTGTCCATCAAGATGGCGTCGGGCCGGTGCGCCACGGCCAGCTCGATGGCCCGCTGCCCGTCGCCCGCCGCGAGAACCGCGAACCCGACGGCCGCGAGCTGGATCTCCAGGCCGCGGCGCATCTGCGCGTCGTCTTCGACCACGAGGATCGTTGGCGCGCCGGGCTCGTCGGCTCTGCCAGCCTGCCACGAATCGAACCGCTCGATGATCCGATCCGCGTCCGTGCCCGACTTCCACTGGCCCAGGGGACGCAGCTCGATCCGCGGCAGGAGGCCGCCGGAGCGATCGTGGACCACCTCCGCCCAGGCGTCACGCAGGGACGCGAGCGACCGGTCCACATCCTGGTCGCCGCGCGCGATCGCGCCGAGCCAGACGTGTTTTCCCACCTGGAGGACCAGGTCGTCCGGCTCCAGAACGTGCTGGAGGAACTCGTCGATCACCCCGGTCGCCTGCGGCTTGATGGTGCGGCGCGTGGAGACCTCGAACAGCACGAGACGGTCCCCGGCGTCGGACTTCCGCCACAATCGTTCGACGTGGGCGCGCAACAACCGGGCTGGATTCCACACCGGCAAGGTGAGCGAGAACGACCCGCCGCGGTCCGATTCGTCTTCCACGGCGAACCGTCCGAAGTGGAGCCCCACCAGCTCATGGGCGATCGTGAGGCCGAGCCCCAGGCCCATCGTGTTTTCTGGCGCGCGACGCCTCCGCGACTTGGCGTGGCGCGACTTCGGCGTGCGATTGCCGTTGGGCGATGGCGCCGCGTCGGACGTCGCGACGACCTTGCCGGGCTCGCCCGGCGCCGCGAACCGAGCCGCCCCCTCGCTCGACACGCCGATGGCAACGTCTTCGTCGTCGGGCGTGAACCGGGCCCAGAACGTGACCGTCGCGCCCTCGGCGCAACGCCGGATCGCCTGGGTCCCCAGGCTGACCAGGACGCGGGCGATCTTGTCGGGGTCGCAGTAGACGTCGGGCAGCCCCGGCTCGATCGCGGCGGCGGCGTTCACCTTTTTTATGCCGGCTTTTCGGCCGAGCGCCGGGAGGACTTGGCCAAACAAGGCATCCACCTTGGACTTGCGTCGCCACAGCCGCAAGAGACCCGCCTCGAACTTGCCCAGATCGAGCATGTCGTCGACCATGATGGCCAGGTCGTCGGCCCGATCGTCGATGATGGCGAGGTAGTCGCGTTGCTGATCGTTCACCGGCCCGCCCAGCCCGTCCCGCAGGATCGTCACGAACTCCTTGATCACCGTAAGCGGCGTGCGGAACTCGTGCGAGACGTGGTCGATGAACTGGAACTCGGCCCTGTGCAGGTCGGCCAGCTCCGCGTCGGGATGGACGGGAAGAGCAGCCCCGGGGGAATCGGCCATGGGTGGGACCTCGTCGGCGTCGCGGCCGCCCATCGCGAGCAACCTAGGCAAAGATAGGCCGCCGCCGATGCCGGTCAAATTGCAGGCATGCCACTGTCGGCTCGTCCAGCAGTGCCGCAAAAGGAAGAGGTGACCTCGCCGAAGTCTGGGGCCGGACGGAACAAACGCGAAAGGTGGAGTCACACAACCGAACATGCCCTTGGAGGAGGGGTCGGTGTCGCGAATAGGAGACGGTAAGTGTCGCGTATACGATGGCGCCTGGTCGTCGGCCGGGAAGAGAATCGACGGGTTTCTCGATTTGTAAGTCGTTCTTAAATAAAGACATGCGTTCTTATTGGTACCGACTGGCGCGCCGGGTGCAAGAGGGACCGTCGCCGGGGCGGGATCCCCGGCGGCAACTCACCCCCGGGTCTTGAAGAGTTAGAAGGAGAAAGCGATGGCAGCCAAAATGGGCATGATGTTTTTGGTGGTCTGTCTGGCAGGGCTCATGGTGGCGACGGCCGCCGAGGGGGGCCCACCACGGTACGCAGCCGGAATGTATCCGGTCATGGGCCATCACCCCTTCCACCACTACTACCCCACGTATCCCTCGCCGCATCCGCGATCCTACGGTCCGCCGGCATGGCATCACCGCGGGCCGCGCGGGCCCGTGGCCGTGCCGGTTTACCCGCGGGCGTATCGTTATGCGCCGTATCCCCCGCCGGGCAACCAGTTTTATTACGGTGGACGGGGGTGGGGATTCTCGGTTCAGTTCTGACGCCGCCAGGCGGTTCTCGCCCGACCGCACAGATAGGCGGCCAACGACATGGCCAACACGACCGCGCCGCACCAATAGGCGACTTTGTACCGAACGGGATCGAGCCCCAGCGGAAGCGGTTGAGCAGCCGGTGTGGCAATGGCCAGCGCGACGCCGGCCGCGTGGAGCGCGGCCACCGCGGTCGAGACAATCATGGCGACGCCCAGGGTAGACTCGTCGGGGGCCGCGGCCATCCACGCGGCGTACACGGCCTGAAGGAAGGCCACCGACAGCACCGCGCGGGCCCAGCCCGGCGCGGTGGCCAGGTTCAGATGTCCGATAGCCGGCAGCGCGGCGACGAGAGCCAGCCCCCCGAGCATTGCAGCCAGATAGTATGCCGCGCGGACGAGACCCTGTTGGCGGGCGCCGCCAAGCCGACGCCGGCCGGACGACGCCGTTTGGCTTTTGCGATCCGATAGCGAGGCGGTCCGCCGCGTCATCCTCGTCACTCCGAGGACGGCCCGAAGACCCGAAACTCCCAGATCGTCGGTCCCTCGCTGGCCTTGGGGATGTTGAGCCGGATGTACCGCGCGGTGGCCGGTTCGAACGTCACGGCCCCTTGCTGGGCAATTTTCTTCCCGCGCCAGAACGTTTGCCAAGGCCCGTCCTTGTCGTTTCGTCCTTGCAGCTCGCACTGTTGGACCCGGCCGGCGTAGGCCTCGGCGATTTGAACGGCGGCGACGGTGGTCGGCTCGCCCAAATCGACTTCGAGCCAGGCCGCGCGCGTGCCGGCGTCGGTGGCCCAACGGGTTTGGGGATCGCCGTCCACGGCGCATTGGGGGCCGAATTCGTCGATCTGGTTGCCGAAGACGTTCGACGCCGTGGCCGGCTTGCCTTGGGCGACGCTCGCGCCGTGGAGGCTTCCCAGCTTGACGTCGGCGGCCGGGCCGTCGAGCGTGAGCTCGACGATCGTGTCGATCGCGTCGCGGTTGGCCTTGGGTATTGCGAGCACGATTCGTTTGTCGTTCTGTTTCAAGAGAACCGTGCCACCGGTGAGAACCTTATGCGAGACGATCTTCTTGTCGATCGGCGGCAGCACCACTTGATCCATCTCCGGGTCGAGCACGTGGAGGAAGATCCTGTTGCCGCGCGACGTGGCCGCGCCCCACGGTTCCGGCGGGAAGGGGCCGCCGCGGGTGTCGTGGATCGTCTGGCCGTATTGGGCCAGCCACTGGCCCATCTCCTTGAGCCGCTCGACCTGGCGGGGTTCGATCCGTCCGTCGGGCATGGGGCCGACGTTGAACAAGAGGTTTCCGTCGCCGCCGACCACGCGCACGAGCGTGTCGAGGCACTGCTTGAGCGACTTGATCCGGTCGTTCGGCTTCCACGCCCATTGGTCGCCCAGGGTCATGCAGGTTTCCCACGGGCGGTCCGTTTGCATGCGGCCAATCCGCTGCTCGGGCGTATCGAAATCGGCCGGCACGCCGCAGCGGTTGTTGATGAGGATACGCGGCTGCAGCTTGCGGCACAGGGGGATGAGCGCCGGGGCGTCCCAATCCTCGGCCGTGCCGCCCAGGCCGTCGAAAAAGATCATCCGCACGTCGCCGTAGTGGGTCAGCAGCTCGCGCATCTGGCCGTGAAGGTATTTGATGTACTCGGCGTGGCGCTCGGTGCGGTAGTCGGGATGATGCCAGTCGGGCTGCGAATAATAGATGCCCCAGATCAGTCCGCCGTCGTGACAGGCGTCGGCCAATTGTTTGACCAGGTCGCGGCCGTAGGGTGACTGGGGGCTGGTGATCTTGTAGTCGGTCAGTTTCGAGTCGAAGTTCACGAAGCCGTCGTGGTGTTTCGTGGTGAACACGAGGTACTTCATGCCCGCGGCTTTGGCGATATCGACCCACTCGCGGGCGTCGAACTTGACCGGGTTGAATTGTTTGTAGAGGTTGTCGTAGACGTCGACCGGCACGCCGCCGTGGTCGATGCCGATGGTGGTTCCGCGTCGCTCGCCGCCGCGCGACCAGCCGATTTCGGTGCCCTGCAGGCTGACGGGGCCCCAATGGATGAACAGGCCGAACTTGAGCCGGCGCCACTCTTGAACGTCTTGGGGGGCGGCCTTCATGCCTTTTTGGACGTCGTTATCCGCGGCTGCTCGAGCCGCGCCGCACACCAGGGCCGCAAGGGTCGTCGCGCAGGCAACCAGCGCGCGGAGTCTCTCATTCATGGCAGTCTCCTTGGGGTATCTACGCACATTCTAGTGGGTCAGATCCCGCTTGTCCACTGTCTGGCCATCGGCCCGATTTCCCAGCAGGCCGTTGATGGCCGGCTCGACGTCGTAGGGGATCAAGTGCGTTGAGCCGTCGCAGAAGACGAAGTTGCAGCCCTGGGGGTGGGCGCTGCCGAAGCAGTACCAGTTATCGATCCCGGGGCGGTCGGGGAAGAGCTTGAGCGTGGGGCTTGCCCAGCGGATCACGTCCCAGTCCTGGCCGCTGTACATCGTCTGGTTGTCGGCGAAGTCGAGTCCGGTCTCGTAGTGGTCCGGATTGAGGTACTTTTCGCCGGCGAGGTACGTGTTGCTCGTCCCGTCGATCACGTCGGCCGTGGAGATCCGGCTCCGGATGAAGCAGACGCCGGTCATGTCGGCCAGCCACGCGGGCCAGGTGAAAGCGGAGTTGTCGCCGACGTCCAGCCGCGGGGGGCCGGTGAAATGGTCGGTGAACGTGTCGCCGATGTTGGCCGCGTAGTCGTTTCGCGCGTGTCCCGCGGCTATATTGGCGTTGAAGTAGTCGTCCCACACGACCTTGTAGAGCGTGGCGGGCCGGCGGCTGGGACAATGGAACGCGCCGATGGGGGTTTCGTGCATCCTTTTCGCGGCGATCCGCTTGTCCGCGGCGCTGGCGCCAGAGCCCAGATCCCGCGTAACCCCGTGCTCCATGAAGGCCAGCAGGTTGTAGATCCATCCGCCCGGCTGTTGTTCATGGTAGCCGCGATCCGGGTCGCCCGTCCATCGCCATCCCCAGCCGCCGGTCGGAAAATGCCCGTGGGCCGATTCGTGGTTCATGGCGGCCGTGCCGATCTGCCGGAGTTGGTTGGCGCATTGGGTCCGTCGGGCGGCCTCCCGGGCGGCCTGCACCGCGGGCAAGAGCAGGGCGATGAGGACCCCGATGATGGCAATCACCACGAGGAGTTCGACCAGCGTGAAGCCGGGCCGCCTCGACCGTCGCGCGCGTTTCATGACGTCCCTCCTTTTCTCCCATCTCGTGAATTCCACGCCGCGCGACGAGCTCCGCGAGTCCGCGGGCTCGCCGGCGGCGTGAGGAGGTGCAAGCCCTCTTCAGTTTCTTCGCCGTCGCAACAGCGCCAGTGGCGCTGCCGCGAGAAGCAGCAGGACCGCGGCCGGCTCGGGCACGGTGGTCGTGGCCGCGCCGGGCGACCAGTTGGCCGCCAGGATGGCGAGGTCCAGATCATCGACGAGGCCATCGTCGTTGAAGTCGCCCTGACTCCAACTGAGCGTTCCGCCTGGGGCAAGCCAGTTGGCGGCCAGAGCGGCGGCGTCCTTCGCATCGACGCGGCCGTCGCGGTTGGCGTCGCCGGGCGGCACGTCGGGCAGGGCGCCCGGCTCGTAAAACCGCACCTCGGAGAGCCCCCAGTACACGTCGCCGTGGCTAGACAGGCCCGTGATGCGGACGTAGCCGGCCGAGACGCCCGAGAGTGATACGTTCGCCTGGTAGCCCGCGTCGCCGCCGGGCGACATCGGGATCGTGGCGTTGCCTGGATTATCGCCGTTTTGGTCGGCCACGGGCACGAATGCGATTCCATCGGTGGATGTTTCGACGAGGACCTCCTTGAATCCCCGCGCAAGGCAGTCCGGCTGATCGATGTTCCAGACGAGCATGTTACCCAGGTCGTGGAGGCCTCCGAGGTCGAACGTGACGGTCGGTTCGACGGGGTCGAAGTCGGTGTGCCAGAGCGCGGCGTTCAACTCGCGATGCAAGGCGTAAGGATCGCCCACCGGGCCGCCTTGATCCAACATGCCCACGTTGTCCACGAGGTGCTGCGGCATGACGTCCAAATTCGAGGGATCCGGGAACCAGGTATTGTTGGACGTGGCGGTCACGCCGGCGATAAATCCGGGATAAACGTCCACTTCGGCCATGGCGGCGAATTCGGCCACGTGCAGATAGGGGACGCTGATGCCCTCGCCCCCGACCTGGAAGAACTGGGCCCCGCTCCATCCGGCGCCGCCGTTGTCGAAGGTCAGGCGTACGGGGGCGACGTTGTCGAATCCAGACAGGAGCAGGTCGGAGCCGATCTGGGTGACGCCGTCCGGCCCATACGCGCGGAGGATTGCCCAATTCGTCCGATCCGCGAGGCCATCGCGGGACGTGATCACGAGATGGGCGATGTCGAAGGCCTGTCCCAGATCGACGCGCCACCAACTGTCGTAGGATTCGTCGCCGTGGGAGAAGGAACCCCAGACCTGATCGTCGTTGCCTTGCGAGGGCACATACCCCCAGGCTTCCGTGCCCGAGGTCGGCTTGAACGCGGCGACATTGGACAGCACGCCGGCCGCAGCGGGGTTTGTCGCGGTTCCCGAGGCAAGCCCCATCGCGACGATCGCGACCATCAACGCTACCCGTCGGTACGTCATGGAAGTGTCTCCTTGAATTCGGAATCGGACTGCGTGTTTGTCCCGCCGGGCGGATCCCGCGCCCGTTGGAAGGCGCGGCCTATCGATCCGCCGCACGATGATTGTTCGCTGGTCGTCTTCGCGCGCCGAGGAGAACCAGCGTCAACATTCCCGCGGCTGCGATTGCGCAAGTGGAGGGTTCGGGTACACCATAAAAACGCACTTCGGAAAGCCCCCAATAGACGTCGCCGTGGCTCGCCAGCGCCGTGATGCGGACGTGGCGGGCCGAAACGCCCTGGAGCGCCACGTCCGCCTGATAGCCCGCGTCGCCGCCGGGCGAGATGGGGATCGTTGCATTGCCGGGATCATCGCCGTTGCGGTCGTCCAGGGGCGCGAACACGAGGCCGTCGCTCGACGTTTCGATGAGAACGTCCTTGAATCCCCGCGCGTAAAGGCCCGGCTGATTGTGATTCCAAATGAGCATCCGTTCCAGGGCACAGAGGTCTCCCAGGTCGAATGTCACGGTGGGCTCGATGGGATTGGCGTCGGTGTGCCACAGGGCGCCGTGCGCGTCGCGGTGCGATGCGCCGGGATCACCCAACGGGCCGCTCTGGTCCGACATGCCGGAGTTGTCGACCAGATGCCGCGCCATCACGTCCAGATTCGAGGGATCCGGAAACCAGGTCTCACTGGCCGTGGCGGTCACGCCGGGGATGAATCCGGGAAAGACGTCCACGTCGGCCATGGCGGCGAATTCGGCCACGTGCAGATAGGGGACGCTGATACCCTCGCCGCCGATCTGGAAGTACCGTACCTCGGTCCATCCGGCGCCAGCATTGTCGAACGCGATTTGGAGGGGACTGGCGTCGCCGAAGCCGGAAAGCGTGAGATCGGAGCCGATCTGGGTGACTCCATCGAGGCCATATGCCCGGAGGACTGCCCCGTTCGTGCGGTTCGCGAGCCCACTACGAGAGGTAATTACGAGCTGGGCGACGTCGAACGCTTGGCCCAGATCGACCCGCCACCAACTGTTGGGAGTCTCGTCCCCGTGGGAGAAATTGCTGAAAAGATCGTCGTTGCCCAGCCCCGTCTCAAATCCCCAGGCCACCGTGCCGGAGGTGGGCATGAACGCGGCGACATTGGACAACGCGCCGGCGGGGGCTGGGCGCGTCCCGGCCAATGCGATCATGAAAAACAAGGACACGCCGTGAAGGACACCGAGACGTTGCATGGCTGTCGCTCCAAGAGACAAGGGTGAGGTATTCAGTGCCGACAGGCAGCCGCCGCGCAGGACGAGAAGACGCAATATGAAACGCGCAGTCGCGACCCCTCCATGGGTATTGGAGGCGAATCCACAGCCTTCGATTTTCTCCTTCTTTTGGCAGATTTCCAATGGACAATCGGGACCAGATGATGGACAATAATCCGATATAATGTCCCTTGTCTCCCCCTGGTGTGGTAGGTACGTCGTCCGGCGCGCGTCATGAATGAGTTGCCCAGCGGCGAAGTGAAATGGCTGATTCCCGAGGTGGGTTACCACGCCACGCCTCGGCAGACGCTTCAGTCGATCCTGGCCGCGCATGGACTTCATTATGATCGACTGGAAGACATCCCGCCGAAGGTTGCCCGAGAGATTCAGCGTCGGCCGGTCTTCGAGGATTTCCGCTCCATCGAACTGCCAGCGCCGACGATCCTCGCGTCGTTGGGGCAACCGCTTTTGCGCGATCTGTTGGTGACGCGGATCGGTTATTGCACCCACGCGGCGGGCCATTTCATTCCGCGGCCCGAGGGAAGCCTGGATCACGTGCTCACTTACTGCGTCGCGGGGCAGGGTTGGTGCGAGATCGGTGGCCGGCGTTGGCTCATTCCGGAGGACACGGTGCTGCTGGTGCCCGCCGGCGCGCCCCACTGCTACGGCGCGGCGGCCGACGATCCCTGGTCGATGTACTGGATCCATTTCACGGGCCGCGCGGCGGGCGACTACGCGCGCCTGTTGGGCGCGACGGCGGAAAACCCGCTGTTTCGGCTGGTCCGTTCCCAAGAGATTCTTTCGGTGTTTGAGATGACGTACCGGCTCATGCACAACGTGCATGCCCACATGCAGCTCGTGGCCGCCAGCGGCGCGCTGGCCCATTTCCTGGGCATGGCCAACATCGCGCGTCACTCGGTGAATAACCGCTCGCACACGGCCGAGGTCAACGTGCGGAAGACGGTGCTGTTCATGCGGGAGCATCTTGGCGGACGGTATTCGCTGCGGCAATTCGCCCAGATGGCGCACATGTCGGCGCACCACTACTGCTCGCTCTTCAAGACGCGGCACGGGTTTTCGCCGATCGAGTACTTCAATCGGCTGAAGATCCAGCACGCCCGGGAACTACTTACGGGCTCGGGGATGCAGATCCGGCAGATCGCGCGGGATCTTGGGTTCGACGACCCGTACTACTTCTCGCGGCTGTTTCGCCGGATCGTCGGCGTCTCGCCGGCGCAATACCGCAAAAGCCCGGCGGATCGGTGAGCGTTCCACGCCTGAGTGCCACTGGCTTTGCCAGTGTCGTAAGATGCCGAAAGTCAAGCACTGGCAAAGCCAGTGGCACGCGAGTCTAGTCCGGCTCGCCGACGGAGCGGAGATAGCGGGCCAGGCGGGCCTCAAGATCGAGGAGATCCTGCCAGCGTCGTTGCGGGAGGGACACCGTTTCGCTCCGCCGCGGGACCTCGGCCGACCGGATCAGTCCGCGAAGCCGCAGATGAACGTAATGCAGCAGCTCGTTGAGTTGCGCGTTTTGTCCGGGCGAGAGCCCGGTGGGCAGCTCGGGCGGAAGGAGCGTGTGCAGCGTGGCCTGCGTCGAGGGATCGTCCGTCCAGTTCAACTCGGAGGCCAACGAGACGCTTGGCAGTTCCTGTTCAAGATCGTCCGCGTCCGGGGCGACTCCTTCGGAGAGATCCGCGCCGCGAAGCGCGGCAAGCCGGCGCGCAATGTCGTCTTCCGCGCCGTAGAGGAGAATCGTCCGGCCCACCGTGACCACGTCGCCCGGCCGGAGGAGCCAGAGCTGGACGTTTTCGCCGTTGACCTTGGTGCCGTTGGTGCTTTCCAGATCGGTCAGCACGAGCTGGCCGCCGTCCTCCTGGATCTTCAGATGGAAACGGCTGATCCGTTCGTCGTTGAGTTGGATGGAGTTACCTTCCTCTCGGCCGATGCTCACGGGCGTGGCCAGGTCCCCGAACACCCGACCCCGATCGGCGCCGTCCAACACCCGCAACGTCACCAACGCCATCTAGGAACACCCGTCCTTCGAGGGGGACATCTAGACCATCCGCGGAGAGCTTCTCCAACCCACCGACTTTATCACGTGGACGCGAGGACGGTCAAGCGTTGTCTCCTAGGTGGGGGGGCATCCGGCCGTACCCCGAGACGCACGAAGGCCCCGGACGCGTCGCCCGGGGGCCTTCGGATGGAGTTTTGATTTTCTGGGTGGCACGCACGAAGGGCGTGGTGGTCGTTGCGTTTTCACGCCCTTCGCGCCCCGGGGCGTGCCACGCCAAGGTGAGGCCAACTAGAAGCTAATAACCACGTCCGTGGCGAACGTGAACTGCTTCTTGCTGTTGCCGTCGTCGAACGGATAGGGATACGCGCCGTTCGGGTTGGCGGGGCCGTCGTACCAATCCCAACGGATCTCGGGCCGCACCGCAACGCGGTTTGTCGGCTTCCAGTTAAGGCCCATCGTCAACTCGGTGAAGTTGCCGGCATAGCCCGGCGCGCCCATCCAGCCGCGGGAATCCGGGAGGTTGCCGATGCCCATCACCGCGGCGCCGTTGTTATCGCGGAACCACTCGACCCGGAGGCCGGCCGTCCACTTGCGATTCAGCTTGTAGAACAGGTAGTTGGCGATGCCGTAGGCCTCGGCGTCATTGTGTCCGGTGATACCGTTGGTGAAGCTGTAATCGCTTTGCAGGGCATATTGCAGGCGATCGGTGAGTTGACGTTTGAAGACAATGCTGTGGATGTACTGGTCTTGCAGCGCGTGGGGGTCGTTGCGACCCGCGTCCAAGGCATAGCCGAGGGAGGTATCGCCGTCACGGCTGGTCCAGACGACGCCGCCTTGGAGGTTGAGGTCGCCGTTTTGGTTCTCGAAATCATGGACTCCGTTATGGAACCCGCCCAGAAGGGTCCACCGATCCGAGAGCTTATACTCGCCCATCACGCCCGTGATGAAGATCGGCTCCAGATAGGAGAGTTGATAGTTATGCGAGTAGAAGAAGTTGGTTGTGGGGATGATGCTTTCATACCCGAGCACGCCGGTCATGCGGCCCACCTTGATGGACAGGTCGTTGATGCCGAACTCGGCGTAGAACTGCGGGAAGGACAATCCGTAGAGGCTATTGGGGTCGTTGAGCCGGTCTTCCAGGCCGCGGCCGTGGAAGTTGGCCACGCGCCAGTCGGTGCCGTAGAGGACGTCGACGCGCCCGCCGACGTCGAAGCCATACCCGCCGGTGTTGACGCCGCGCTGGGCGAAGAGCCAGGCCTGATTCATTTGGAAATCGCCGACGCGGTCGTTGGTCATCACGGGGCCATTGTACCGGTCGTGGGGATCCTCGAAATCGCCGCTCATGCCCGTCTGGAGCCAACCGCCAAGTTCGAGTCCGGAGCCGCGGCAGCAATGGCGGCCGCACCGGTGTCGCGCGCAGCAGTTGTTGGACGCGGGAGCTACCGTCGCGACGTCGGCGGGCGGGGGCGCGTCGCTGGGCGACTTGGCGGCCGGCACGTTTTGCTCATCGCCGGCCATGTAATAACCGTAATCGTCGTCGAACGCCACCTGCCGCACCGAATTCGGTTGGTAGAGGTCCTGCGCCCACGAGGGACCCGCCACGATCAGACACAACAAGCCCGTACCAAGGGCAAGACGCGAGAACTTCATGTTCACGATCTCCAAAGGGGGGCAAGGCGGGAGCGGTCCTCGCACGGGGACTCGCCGCCCAACGGTCCGTCGCCAACCTGACGCCTGGTCAAGGGCGGGGACGTGCCACGGGGAATCTTTGTCCCAAATCGGAAAGGTGGCACAGTCGCGTTGACCGAATTGCGGCGACGTTGCCCGATGAATCGGCCTTGGGACCCGTCCGCGAGTCGGTTGTAACGCGTGGCGAAAATGAACCACCCCCACCCGGCTGTCGCGGGGGTGTTTGTGCAACCGCCGTCTTGGGTGGTGCCCAGCGCCACGGCAAGCGGATGGGCCCGTGCGGGGTGCAATTTCCGCGCCAAGCGACGTGAATCTGGCGCGCACGCGTCACCGTTGGGAGTCCCGTTGCGGAACCCGGTCGAGATCGTCATGTTGCGCGAAGCGCCTCGACACGCGGCGAATCCGTGGACGGCACTTCCCTTTCGCGTCCGACAAGGTAAGATTGCTAAAGGAGCGAAGGGGCATCGGACGCGACGGGCGACCGCGAGCCGGATTGGCGTTTTTTCCGCAAGCGGTCGTTGCGGTTTGCCGATAGCCAACGTGAACAGAGAAGCCAAACGACGGGACGAAAGCCTCTCGCAAGTTATTCCGACGGAGGTGCCAACCCTTTAGCGTGAGCCGGGGTCAACAAACGGCTCGTGCGTCAGCACGCCCGACCCCCGCTCGTCTCGCAGCGACGCATCCGGTCGCAATCGGCGAGAGGTTTGTTCCATGGCCGCCGCCTTTCGTTCCACGAAGGACGGCGGCCTTTTTTCTTTCTTGACCGGTCCCGGAGTGCCACTGGCTTTGCCAGTGCTTTGCGCTACGAAGCACGCGAATGAGTGCCACTGGCTTCGCCAGTGCGCTTTGATTGCAACGACGGACGTGGAGGAACAAGAACCACGCCCTTCGCTTCGCTCAGAACGTGCCACCGAATCTCGCACTGGCGGAGCCAGTGGCACACGTGACACACTGGTGGAGCCAGTGGCACACGCTCACGCCGACGGTCGCGATCCGGAATCATTGTCATCGTCCACGGCGGCGGCCAGGGCCAGCACGAGGCCCACGGCGGCGGCCGCGCTCAGGACGACGACGCCCAGCACGATGGCCATTTCGCCGGGCGTGGCTTCCATCCATCGCAACGCGCCCAACAGAACCGCCAGCGCCGCGGTGGCCGCCAGGAGCGTCTTAATGCCGAATTGCGGTCGCCAGGGCCGGCGAGTGGGCGGGGTCATTTTTGCCACTCCCGCAGACGTCTCATGCCTTCCAAGACGTCGTTGCGGCGCTTCTCGAACAGCGCGAACAGCCCGATGATCGCCGTGCCCAGCGCCACGACGGCCAGCCAGAAGACCCAAATCTGTCCCTGCTCGAAAGCCGCGTACAGGATCATCCGCACCAGCACGACCATGAGGAACGTCACGCCTACGTACAAAAACGATTGCACCCGCAACAAGATGCCCGCCAACGCCCCGAGCACCGACAAGCCCACCAGTACCAACGGTAGCCAAATCGACTCGCCCACGCCTCGCAGGAATTCCGTCGTCGAAGAGACGTAGATCACCGCGAGGGCCGTGTACCGCAGGCCCGCGCTTTGACCTTCCGTGAGCCGGTCGTGGTGCAGGTATTCGGCCACCAGGGCGCAGAGCGAGACGGGAATGAGCCAGAGCTGGGGGTGGTCGAAGAAATTCATCTCCCACCGGTCCCACAGAATCCACAGGCCCATGTTGCCCGAGCCAATCGCCAACGCCGCCAGCCAGCCGGAATGCCGCATCACGGCCAACGTGGCGTAGAACAGCCCCATGAGGAACCAGAACGCCGGGCCCAAGAGCGTCTGGCCCATGAGCGAATCGGCCGGCGGAAACCAGAACACCGCCGCTGGCACGAGCGGCAGCACCAGGGCCGTTCGGGCCAACGGTTCGCTCAGGACCGGCAGCTTGCGCCGGGCGAACCACTCGCCGAGCCACGACCCGCCAAACGCCACGGCCATGACGAGGAACATCCAGTACTTGCGGATCAGTCCCAGGGCGAACAGGTTCGGAAACGCCAGCCAAAGGTGCAGGCACAAGACGGTGGCGAGCGCCTCGGCGGCATAAACGTAGAGCGTGCGGCCTCGCGGGCTGAGCTTCAGCGGATCGAGTCTCGGGGTAACGGCCAGCAGAATGCACGCGGCGGCCCCGATGGCCAGACCCACGGCCACGACCAGTTCGGCCCAAAGGTCCATGGGGAGCGTGCCGGTGTCCACGGCGAGGAATACCTCGCCGCCGAGGACGAGCGCCAAGCCGGCGACGGCGGCGCCGCCCAATGCCGTCGCGGCGCGACCACCGGCGACGTTCCAGCCGGTCCTCGCGCCGATCCGGCGCGCCGCGAGCACCGCGGCCGGAAGCGCGGCCAGAGCCGCCGCCGCGACGAGCACGGCGCCGCGGTGCAGCCAGGGCGCCGGCCCGTCCAACGGGAGTCGCGCCCAACCCGCGCAGCCGAGCAGGACCCCGAAAAGGACGAACGAACCCGCCTGCCAATCAATCCGGATGGCGGGGTCGCCGCGCGTGGTGGAAAGCAGCGAGGCCGCCACAACGGCGAGCATCGCCACTGGGCCAAGCATCCGGCCGGCGACCAGATCGAACCGCCCGTAAGCGAGTCCCTCGAACGTGACGTCGATCGACACCCACGCCGCCAATCCGGCGGCCAGTGCCACGGCCACGGTCTGTGAGTTGGAGAACCAATTGGGCCAGTGGACGCGGTCGTTGTGGATGCCGAGGGCGCGCAAGAGCGACCCCAACCGCGGCAGCGCGAGGCCGAAGACGGCGCCGGCCAGGGCGAAACCCGCCACGTCCACCATGGCCGCCAGGCAGAACGCGTGACCCACGAGCCCCCGCGCGTCCAAGCCCAGTCCCACGCCGACGAAGCACGCCAGGTAGAGTCCCGGCACGGCCAGCCGAGCCGATCGGTCCCAGAGGAGCACGACGATCGAGCCGGCCAGCGCGGCCCACGCCGCCCAGGAGATCGGCTCGACCGGCCCATGCGGGATGTCGAGGATGGCGTAGACCACGCGCACGGCCACGGTTGCCGTCAGCAGGAAAAGCGCGGCCTGCGACGTGAGCTGGCCAAAGCGATAGCGACGGCCAGGACCTTGGATCGTCGGGGCGCCGCCAGGCCAGAGAAGCCCCACGAGCGACCACGCGATCGACGCCGCGCCCAGGGCCAGCACGTTGGCCTCGAGCAAGGTCTCAAGCCGGTCCGGTTGCCAGACGCGCCAAGCGATCGTGGCAATCACGTTGAGCGCGAGGCCGGAAAAGCACATGCACGCGGCATCCCGCCGCCACACGGCCAACGCGCCCAAGATCGCGCTTTGCGCAAGAAGTACTCCGCCGGGCCACCAGGGGGTGTGCGGATCCGCGCCGCCGTGGACCACGGTCAAGACGACAACCAACGCGCAGCTCAGAAGCGTCCACCCTTGCACGGCGCCGGGTCCGAAGACGTCGGCCCGCCACCAACGCCCTCCCGCGATGCTGCCGGCCAAGATCGCGGCGCCGACGACCGAGAAGCCGACCAGCAGGGCGTGGTACGCCTGCCAGTCCGGCGCGTCGGCGAACAAACACGCGGCCAGCGACGCCGCGGGAAAGCCCACCAACGCCGCCACGTGCGGCAGATTGCGAAGCGACAGACGCAGCCAATACCACGCGGCCGCCGCGGCCGACAGGGCCAAGGCCAGCCACCCTTGCGGCGCCGCCAGCGGCGCGAGCCAGTCGGAGATCGACTCGGCGTGCCAAAACAGATCGCCCGGCGGCAAGGCGCACAGCACCGCCATTCCCGCCACGGGCAGAGCCGTCTGCAACGCCAGAAGCGGGCTGGCGCCGATCGAGATTGTCCGCAGCTCGTAGAGCCGGCGCAGGGCGAGAAGCCAGAGGATCGCCACCGAGGCCGAGGCAATCACGTTGGCCTGGACCAGGGCGAGCCACCATTCGACAAAGGGGCTGTCGTAGCGGTAATGCCAGACGGCCAGCGACGCGGCGAGGTTCACGCCCAAGGCCGCGCAAAACGCCCAGCCCTCGCGCCGTCGCCACACGGCCATCGTTGCGCCGGCCACGCTGGCCAATCCAATGGCGGTTGCCCCCCAAAGCTGTTCCTCGTAAAACATGGCCGACTTGAGCCCCAGCGCCACGGCCAAAAGCCCGGCCACGCGGACCCAGACGGCCGCCGCGCGCACCAGCGCCTGCGGCGGACTGCCCGAAGCGGCCGACGCGCCCAGCGACGCGACCCACCACGCCGCCATCGCGACAATCACGCTGTAAAGCGCCCAGCCGAGCATGAGGACGCGGAATCCCCACTGGCCCTCGGGATTCCAGCCGGCGGCAACAAGCGACCCATGGAACCGCTGGACCGTGCAAGCGGCCAGGCCGAGCACGGTCATGCCGGCCAACCCGACCAGATCCGGCGCCACGCGCCGCCCTTGGAGCCACCCCCGCATCCCCAACGCGGCCACCGTGGCCACCAGCGCCGCCCAGCCGGGCGCCGCCGCGGCGGCGACGGCCCACTCGTCGTACCAAGGGCTGGCCACGGCCAACGTCGCCAGAGCCGGCAGGATCAAGATCGCGTTGCCGACAACGGCGAGCCCCAACTGCGCGGACATGAGCATTCTCGCGGGGGACTGTCCCGATTTTTGCGCGGCAAAAAGGGGACTGTCCCCTTCATGATGATGAGTACGGTCGCCTACAATTTCCCAGGCCGCCGTCCACCGCCGGGCGACCATCCACGCGATCGCCCAGACGGCCGCGGCCAGGGTGGCCCATTGCCCCGCGGAGAGGATCTCCTCGAAGCCCACTGTGTTGACGCCCAGGAGATAGCCCAGCACGACGGTCATTTCGACGACCAGCCCGGCGGCAAAGGCGTAGGGCGCGGAGGTCTCGCGCAGGGCGTAGCCTACCAGCCCGACAATCACCAGCACCAGCGGCACGAGATAGGAGTTCCTTGCGCCGAGCCAATCGAAGAACGAGCCGACGGCCGGTCCACCGGGCAGCGTGCCGGAAAGTTGCAACGCGGCGGCCAGGAGCGTCACCGCCACGACCGGCGCCGCGGCGCCCGCGTCGAGTATTCCGCGGGCCAACGGGGCATCCCGCGGTCCCAGGCGGACTCGTGCTCCCGCGGCCCGGGCCAGACCGGCGAGCCGTTGCCGACCCCACACGAGCGCCGAGACGATCGCGAAACACGAGGCCAACGCCCAGCGCAGCGCGGAGGCGACGGCCAGATCGCTCGCGAAGCGTCCCGCCACGAGACACGGCACACTCAGCGCCACCAGCAACAGCCCGGCGAGTTCGACGTTGCCCAGCCGATGCCACGCGGCGGCCAGCGCGCCCACGGCCAGCGCGCCTGCGAGCCACCACGCGCCTGGTCCCACCGCCTGTTCGATCCAGGCGACCTCGCCGGCCGGCGCCGCGGCGGGCCAAAGCTCGTGCCCCAACCCCGGCACGAGCGACCCGACTATCACCGCCAGTTGTCCGACCACAACCGCGCCATGAACGAATCGATCCACGGCCGGCCACGGCGGGTTGAAGAGCCGCCGAGCCGTCAGGCCGCGAGGGAACCCGATCCGCGCGGCGATCCACGCCAGGCCGAGAACGGCCAGCGCCAGCCCGTAGGTCTGCGCCGTGCGCGGATCGAACCACGGCCACTCTTGACGCTGGAGCCAGGCGGTTGCCGCCGCCACGGTGGCCAGGGTGAGCGTGGCCTGGGCGAGGGCAAACAAATCGGCCAAACGCCCGCGGACGGCCGCCACGAGCCAAATCGCCGCGAGCCAGTACAGTTCGAAGGCCAATTGGCTCGTCTGGGCAGGCCACGCCAGACACAACCAGGGCAGCATCGCCGCCGTGGCGGTCATCGCCGCGCGCTCGAGCGGCACGATGAGGATCCGGCGGAGGTGATGCCGCGCGTCTTCTGGGTAGGCACGCGCAACGAGCCCCAGCACGCTTGCGACGGCAACCGCCGCGGTGGCAAAGCCCAACAAAGCCGGGCGCAAGGGATCGCCGTGCCACCACAGGGCCCAAAGCGCGGACGCCTGCGCCAGGGCCAGGCCGAGATAGCTCAGGCCGACGCGATTCCAGCGCAGCGCGAGCCCCAGGCTGACCAGCCCGTAAACGCCGTAGAGAATGCACGCCCGCAGGGCGTCCACCCCGCCTTGCGCGCCATGCCACGTGACCAGCGACAACCCGACCACGGCCAGGGCGCCGCATCCGCCGGCATATACCTGGGCGTGGGCCCGATGTCCCCGGCGGACCAGCCACTCGGCCACGGCCGCCGCCGCCACGAAGAGCACGCCCAACACGTTGCCGCTGGGAGCGCTCGTGCCCAGGCGGAGCAACTCCCGCCCCAGCTCTTCGCGGGGTAGCTGGAGGAGGCCGCTGGTGGCCGCGTGGTAGCCCACGAGGCAGACGATCGCCGTGCAAAAGACGGCTCCCGCATGCGCGACCGGCAGCCGGTAGCGGAAGGCGATCCAGGCGAGCGCCGCCGCGTCGAATGCGCCGATCGCGACGAGCGCCGCCGGCGCCGGCCAGGCCATCGCCAACGCGGCGAGCATCACAACCGCCCCGACCAGGGCCACCGTGGTGCCTGTCGCCCGATAGCCTTCCAGTTCGCTCTTGGACGGCATTCCGCGCGCGAGCGTCAGTCCAACCGCCATGACGGGCACGGCGGCCAAGGTGACTGCGCCGGCCAGTTGGTCGAGCATCGCGGCCAGTCCGATCATCCGCACGCCCTGGGCCACGAGGCGTCCGTCCGCCAGGATCATGGCGAAGACCGTCGTGCCGAGCAAAGCCAGCACGGCGGCGGCGCGGCCGGCGTCCAGCTCGTCCGGCCTTGCCAGACGAAGGAGATAGCCCACCACGGCGGCGCCAAACACGGCCACGGGCAGGTACGCCGCCGCGGCCAGCCAGCCCTCCGAGACGTCGGCCGGCACGAACCGCGCAAGAAGCAGCGCGACGGCGGAATTCCCCAATACGCCCAGCAGAGTCCAGCCGGGCCCTTCCGGCGTGAGAATCCGCGCGGCCAGCCAGACCAGATAGCCAAACACGGCCAACGACGCGCCCCCAACGGCCCATCCCCAAAGCGCCGCGTGCTCCTCGGTGAGGTCGGCCATGATCAGGAAGCTCAGCGGCGTAAGCAGCGTGCCGATGATCAGGAGACCGCGGCTCGTGTTGGCCAGCTTCCAGCGGTAGTGCGAATACAGCCCGACGCCGAAGACGAGGACGGCGATCGCCGCGAAGAGCAGGAATTGCGAATAGGGAATCGCTTCGAGTTTCTCCCGCAGACTCACGGCCAGCGCGACCCCGCCGCCGACGAACAGCAGCCCACCGATCAGCTCGCCCCAGCGCATGTTCCGCTCTTCCATGAACGCCTCGAGCATCTGGCCCCAGGATCGTTTGGGTGGCGGGGGAACAGGGGGAGCGGGCGGTCGAGCCGGCGGGATGGCACCCGTCTTTGCGCCGGAAACAGCCTCGGTCTTCGCACTGGGGACTGTCCCCGTTTTCGCGCCAGCGAAAACGGGACTGTCCCCTTTTCCCATCCCTTTTCCCATTTCCGGCGTCGCGAGCGCGGGGCGAAACGCCGGCGGGGGTCCGGCGGGCCGCGCCGTCTCGGACGGCGGTTTGGCCGCCGGCTCGACCACCTCGGCCAGGATCGCCGTCTCCCGCGGCGCCGGCTTCGGCGCGGCCTCGACCGGCTTGGGTTTTGCCGCTACCGCCGGCTGCGACGAGGTGGTGTTGGCGGCCGCAGTGGCCGGTCCGGCAGCACTGCCCAAGAGCACGTCGCGCCGGGTCGCGAGTTCACTCAGCAGGCGTTGGGCCCGCTCCGCCGGAAGAGTACCGTCCTGCTGGAATCGCTGGATCTGGCGTCGAGCGGCTGCGAGATCGGCCAGTTCGTTGGCCATGAGCCCCAGAAGTGCCCGGCCGCACCAGCCACACCGGTCCTCGGTTGCCGGGACAGTTTGCCCACACCAAACGCACGGCTTGGTCGGCGTTTCCGGGCGTTTCCGGCCGGTGGCGACGCGCCACAACAGTGCCGCGAGCAGCCACAGCCCGTGCCCCACCAGGGTGACCACGATCAGCAACACGGCGATGACGACGATTGCCTCGAGCATATTGGGCGTTCTCTCGCGTCGTCCTGAGCGAAGCGAAGGATCTCTTTGGCATTTCGCGAGTTGGGATGTCTCGCTTCGCTCGGTGTGACGGTTTCGTTCGGGTTCCGAGACCGCGTGCTTGGACCCTCCTGCAACTATAGGCCCGGCTGCGGGACCGATATCACGCCACTTGGCTGGCTATTCCCCTTGACTATGTACACGCGTATATTGTACAATTGTCCATAATCGAGCCGTGCCAGGCTCGTCAACCCGCTTGATCGGAGGGGGACCCCCATGGAATCGCTCGCGGCTCTGACTGATCGACAGAAGGACGTCTACGAGTTCATCCGCCACCTTATCCGCCACCGCGGCTACGGCCCGACGGTCCGCGAGATCGGCGAAGCCTTCCAGATTCGCTCCCCCAACGGGGTAGTGTGCCACCTGAAGGCCCTCGAACGCAAGGGCCTTATCACCCGCGAGGCGAACCGCTCCAGGGCTATCCAGTTGGTCGCGGAGCCCCTTTCGCGGCTGGCGCTGCCGTTGGCCGGGCGGATCGCCGCCGGGGCGCTGCACGAGGCGATCGAGCAGGACGAGCGGATCGACCTGGGCGAGATGTTCGATACGTCGGACGACGATCTTTTTGCCCTGGAGGTGTCCGGCGACTCGATGATCGAGGATCAGATCGCCGACGGCGATTACGTCATCGTTCGCCGCCAGAAAACCGCCCGCAAGGGCCAGATCGTCGTTGCCCTGACCGACGAGAACGAAGCCACGCTGAAGCGGTGGTTTCCGGAGAAAAACCGGATCCGCCTCGAGCCGGCCAATTCCTCGATGAAGCCGATTTTCGTCAAGAACGCGAAGATCCTCGGCGTCGTGGTCGGCGTGGTCCGCAAGGTGGCGTGAACCGGCTCTTGCCGGTTTGCGGGAGGCTATCGGCGACGGAGAGTCGCCTCCCACGGACTTGTCTCCTCTGGTGTTCTGCCCCCTGGGCGGTAGAATGGGGCGGGCTCGGGCCAATCGCGGTACAATGGAAGGGCCGCCTCGCTCCCCAATGTCCAAGACAACGGAACCCCCCGCGTGACCGACACGCCCCCAAAGCCCGACGGCCAACCGACCGTCAATCTTAAGGACCCGATCTTGGCGGCCATCCTGGCGTGGCTCGTGCCGGGGTTGGGCCATCTGTACCAGGGCCGTCTGGCCAAGGCGGTCTTGTACTTCGTGTGCATCATGGGGACGTTTGTTTACGGGTTGTATCTGGGCAGCAGCGAGGAACTGGGCTGGGGACGGGTGGTGTACGCCTCGTGGCGGCCGAACGACCGGCGGCTCTACTATCTTTGCCAGATTGGCGCCGGCGTGCCCGCCATGCCCGCCATCGTCCAGGCCATTCGCGTCCACCGGGGCAACGACCCGTTGGGCCACTTCATGGCTCCGCCCCGGCTGCCCGGCGAGAGCCACGGCGACTCGGTCCTGCTCGACGACATCCTGCGGCAGATGCCCCGGCGGTTCGAGCTCGGCACGATCTACACGGCGATTGCAGGGTTGTTGAACCTGCTGGCCGTGCTGGACGCCGGCTTTGGTCCCCTGTTTCCCGCGACGGCCGCGAAGAAACCGGACGGCGCGGACGAACCGCCGCCGGAGGACAAAGATGGGTAGTTTTCTCTTGGCGGTCGGAGGGTCCGGCGACTTCTGGTACGCCGTGCCGTTGGTGATCGTCGTGAGCCTGGTGTATTCGGCCATCCGGCACGAGGCGACCGTGCCGATCCTTCAGCAGGCCTGGCGAACGGCGGTCTGGATCACCGGCTTCATGGCGGCCATTTTCATCGTGCTGGCGATTATGACGTGGTACCTGCGGAGCACGTAGGATGCGGATTGTCGTATTGGGGGCGGGAACGATCGGCACGTCCATTGCCGACATGCTCTGCCAGGAAGGCCACAGCGTGACCGTGGTCGATCACGACCCCGCGCACACGCGCCGCGCGAACGACGAGATGGACGTCCGCGTCGTGACCGGCTCCGCGTCCGAATCGGCGGTTCTCTTCCAGGCCGGCGTGCTGGGGGCCGATCTGTGCCTGGCCGTGACCGGCTCGGACGAAGTGAACCTCGTCGCCGCCAGCATGGCCAAGGCGATGGGCACGGGCCGAACGGTCGCCCGCGTGTACGGCCCGATCTTCCGCGACCTGAGCACGTTCGACTACCTGCGCCATTTCAGGATCGACCGTCTGGTGAGCATGGAGCATCTTTCCGCCATGGAACTCGCGCGGGAGATCCGCCATCCCGGCGCCAGCGCCGTCGAAACCTTCGCCCGCGGCGAACTGGAAATGCAGGAGCTTCTCGTCGATGAGAAGGCGCCGGGCGTGGGCGTGGCGCTCAAGGACTTGAACCTTCCCTCGGGCGTGCGGATCGGTTCGATCCGGCGCGAGGGCCGGCTCGCCCTGGCCGGAGCCACGGACCGGGTCGCACCGGGCGATCAGATCACGCTCATCGGCGCGCGCGAGGACATCGACGAGGTCAAAGGCCGCTTCCAGCGGGAACAGCCGCCCAAACAGGGCGTCGTCATCGCCGGCGGCGGCGAGACGGGTTACCATCTCGCCCAGGTGATCGAGAAGGGCCGCTTCTCCGTCCTGCTGATGGACACCGACCGCGCGCGGTGCGAATATCTGGCCACGCACCTGGAAAACACCACCGTCATTCATGCCGACGCGAGGCGCCGCGTTACGCTTGAAGAAGAACGGGTGGGCAGCGCGGACATCTTCGTCGCGTGCACCGGCGACGACGAGGACAACATCATGGCCTGCGTCGAGGCCAAGGAGCTTGGGGCCAAGAAGATCATGTCGATCGTCAGCCGGCCAGACTATGCCAACGTGGTGGGCAAGCTGGGAATCGACCACGCCGTGAGCCCTCGGCTGGTCACCGCGCGCGAGGTCAAGGGCCTCTTGAACACGGGGGCGGTTATCTCGCGGACGCCGCTGTCCGCCGATGGCGACATCGAGATCCAGGAGATCGAGGTGCTCCCGGGCGCTCCGGTCACGGAGCACGTCCTGGCCAAGGTGGACTTGCCGGCGCAGTGCCTCATCGCCGCGGTAATCCGCGAGTCGTACGTCCGCGTGCCGGGCGCCGACGATCGGCTCTGTCCGGGCGATACGGTCGTTGCCCTGGTGGCCCAATCGGCCTGTGAACGCGCGCTGAAGGTCTTCACGCCCGGCGGCGCATGAGGCCCGCCATGAACGTACTGCTCCTTTGCCGCCTGCTCGGATTGGTGGCGATCCTCATCGGCGGTTCGATGGCGTTCAGCCTGCCCTGGGCCGCGTGGGGCGATTGGCACCGCGAGCGATCGGGGTTCTGGGGCCTCGTCGGCGCGATGGCGGTTTGTTTTGCCGTGGGCGCCGTGCTGCGACGGATCGGGCGTCGCGCCCGCGGACGGCTCTTCCTCAAAGAGGCGATGGCCGTGGTGGGCCTGAGTTGGGTGCTGGCGACCGTGCTGGGCGCGCTGCCATTCATCTTCAGCGGGCCCCATCGCACGCCCCAGGCCCGCATGAGCCCGATCGACGCCATGTTTGAAGCGCAGTCGGGCTTCAGCACCACCGGCGCCACCGTGCTGACCGACGTGGAGGACCCCCGGCTCGTCCCGCGGTCCATCTTGTTCTGGCGATCGAGCACGCATTTCCTCGGAGGGCTGGGCATTATCGTGCTGTTCGTGGCCATTCTGGGCCAGGGTTCGGCCGGCAAGGCTCTGATGCGGGCGGAAATGCCCGGTCCCAGCAAAGCCAGTCAGCAAGCGCGGACGCAACACACCGCGTGGGTGTTGTTCCTCGTTTACGCGGGGCTCAATGGATTGCTGACGGTCATCCTGGTGTTGGAGGGGCTGTCGCTCTTCGACGCGCTGTGTCACGCCTTCGGCACGATGGCCACCGGCGGGTTCAGCACGTACAACGCCAGCGTCGGCCACTTCGCCACGCAGCCGAGGTACAACGGCCCCCTCGTCGAAATGACGATCGCGCTGTTCATGTTCCTGGCGGGAACGAATTTCACGCTGCTGTACGCGTTGGCGGTCTTCCAACCCCGTCGGCTCGCGCACGACGTCGAGTGGAAGACGTACGTCGCGATTCTGGCGGGGGTCACGGCGGCGGTGGTCGGCTTCGGACTCTACCACGGCGACTTCGCGCAAAACGGCATGGCGCAGCCGACTTCCGAAGAGGCCAGCTCAATCGACGATGCGCAAGCCGGCGGGCAATCGGTGGGCGGGGCCGTTCGCTACGGCCTGTTTCAGGTCGTTTCGATCATGACCACGACCGGTTTCTGCACGGACGACTTCGACCGGTGGAACAGCTTCGGCCGCGGCGTGCTCTTGGTGCTTATGTTCGTCGGCGGCTGCGCCGGCAGCACGGGCGGCGGATTGAAGGTGATCCGCCACATCCTGTTCGTGAAGATCCTCGGGCTGGAAATCGAGCAGACGTTCCACCCGAGCGTGGTCCGGCCGCTGCGCCTGGGCGGTCAACCCGTCGTCGATCAGGAACTGCGCAGAAACGTGCTCGTGTACTTTGGCCTGATCGGGGCGATCTTCGTGGCGGCGTGGCTCTTCACCGTCACGGTCGAACCCGACGCGACGTGGACCGACTTCGGCCACGGACGCGAGCACAAGCTGGTCGATGCCGCAGGTTGCGTGGCCGCGACGCTGAACAACATTGGCCCGGGCTACGGCGTGGTGGGTCCGACGAAGAACTACACGAATTTTTCCGCCCCGGCGAAAATCCTTTTCACGTGGCTGATGATGGTCGGCCGGTTGGAGATATTCGCCGTCGTGGTGTTGTTCGTGCCCGGTTTTTGGCGGAGGTAGTGCGGGTCAGGGATCTCGCGATGGCCAAGAAACGAAGCCGGCCCGACCAGAGGGTGTCTGGCCGGGCCGGCGGTATAAACTTGGCAGTCGCGTCAATTCTGAAACGGCGGGTCGTAAGGACCGTCTCCACATGATTCCTCGCAGGCGTCGCCGCCGGCGAGGCAAATCATCCTTAGAAAGGAGGTGATCCAGCCGCAGGTTCCCCTACGGCTACCTTGTTACGACTTAGTCCCAATCACGGAGTTTCGGTTCGGCGCTTTCTTCCCTTGCGGGTTAGTTCAGCGACTTCGCCGACCCCCCACTTTCGTGGCTTGACGGGCGGTGTGTACAAGGCTCAGGAACACATTCACCGTGGTATGCTGACCCACGATTACTAGCGATTCC
>JAFGDS010000113.1 GCA_016931995.1 Pirellulales bacterium | reverse complement strand
GCCCCAACGGGGCCTCTTACAACACAATCCGCCCCGCCTTGCGGGGCAAGCCAAACCCACGCCCTACGGGCGTGGTCGATTAGGGATTGGGGATTAGGGATTAGGGATTAGGGATTAGGGATTGGGGATTGGGGATTGGGGACTGAAATTTGAGATTTGAGATTCCCAACTCGGCCTCCGGCTTCGCGCGAAGCGCGTGTGCCACTGGCTCCGCCAGTGCGTCTGGCGGCTTTCCTGGCTTCTCGCGCCCGCGATGTGCGCGTTTTCTCCGACCTTCGAATGCCGCCCTCCGCCTCACGCCTTCCCTCGCCGCCGCGCGATCATTGCAGCGACGAGAGCAAGCGCGGTTGCCACCATGGCGAGCGTCCCCGGCTCGGGCACGGCGGGCGAGCCGGCGGCGGGGCGCCAGTTGGCGGCGAGGATGGCCAGGTCCAGGTCGTCGATCCAGCCGTCGGCGTTGAAGTCGCCGTCGTCCCAGCCGCCCTGCTGGAGCCAGCTCGCGGCCAACGCCGCCGCGTCCGCCGCGTCCACCCGGCCGTCGTGATTTGTATCGCCCGGTACGGCGCCGACGGTAAGCATCGTGTAGCCGGCGAGATCTCCCTCCGTCAGATACCGCAGCCAATAATCTTCGCCCGCCATCGCGCCGGTAATGCCGGCCCAGTCCGCAATTGCATCATCCCAATACCGAATCGCATCCGTGCCCTCCACGAGGCCCAGAAACGCGTCAAGCGAATCGTCCGCGTCTCCATACAGCGCCAACATTCCGCCGGTGGACATGTTGATGAAGCTGTCGCCGCTGAGGTCGGAGTCGATAGTCAGGTCGTCGCCCGAGCCCACGCTAACCATCCCGCCGTGGGCGATCGACAGCGTGCCGGCGCCGTAGCGGCCAACGACGACATCGCAGAGGCACGTCCAGGTCGAGCCGATCCCCTCGACCGTGACATCGCCCGTCGAATCGGAGCGGTAGCCTACATAACCGAGCCCGTTGCTGACCGTGCCGCCACCCGTTACCAATAGCGTGCCGCAGCCGGAGTAGCCGACGTAGAGGTTGGTCCTGTTCGTCCAGGTCGAGCCGATCCCCTCGACTGCGACCGTACCCGCAGCGCCCGAATCGAAGCCGATGTACCCGCACTTCGACGCGACATCCACGTCGTTGCGGATGGTGAGCGTTGCGGCGGCGTGGTATCCTGCGCCCAAGATCGCCTGACCATCGATGTCTATGTGGACGAGGATGTTCTGCCCCGGTTGGCTATCGTACGTGAAGGACTGGTTCGCCAGATCGTCGGCGGAGTCGAGGACAAGATCGGCGTCGGTGATGATACCGTGCGTGAGGATCGTGCCGGTCCCGGTCAGTTTTGTTGCCTCGGCCCAGATTGCCCCGGTATCCAGTGTGCCGCCGTCGAAATGAATCACGCCGAGGTTTTTGACGTAGGTGTCTGTCGTCACCGTGACCAGCCCTCCGTTTGCGATGGTCAACGTGCCGCTGCCCGAACCGCCGACGGAAAGGTAAGAATTCTCCCAGGTGGAACCGGCTCCGCCCACCGCGACCTCGCCTTTTGAATTGAAACCATAGCCGATGTAGCTATCGGCACTTTGCACCTTGCCGCCGCCCAGAATCGACAGCGTGCCGTTGCCCGCGTTGCCAACGAACAGCCAGGAACTGTTGTTCCACGTGGAATCGGCCCCCTCGACGGTAACCTTGCCCTTGGAGAAATAGCTGCCGGCGATGGAGGCGCCGCCGCAACTGACGGCGCCGCCGGCGGTGATCGAGAGCGTGCCATCGCCACGTTCACCAACAGTTACCGAGGAGATGTTGGTCCACGTCGAGTTGGCGCCATCGACCGTAGCCTCGCCCGTGGCACCGGATTCGAATCCGATATCGGCGGTGCCGCCGATGACGGCGCTGCCTTCGGTGATCGACAGCGTACCGGGCCCCGTCTCGCCCACGAAGACGCCCGTGAATCTGGTCCAGGTTGTCGGATCGGCGGGCACGACGTCACCGGTGACGACGACACCGGCGCGGGCCGATCTCGCCAAGAGCAGGCCGGAAAGCCCAACGGCACACGACAACGCCACGAACGTGACCGCGCGGTTCGGGCCGAGTCGCCGGGGCTTCGTCAATTGTCCAACCATGGGGAATCGTCCTCCTTGGGCTCGTCGAGATGCGACGCGACACGCAAGGTAGTAGTCTACTCGCCACCTCCCCGAATGGTCAAGTCCCGACCCGCCGGTGGGTAGGGTCCGGGGGAGGCGGTGGCCAGTGGCTAGTGGTTGGGGATTGGGGATTGGGGATTGGGGTCTGAGATTTGAGATTTGAGATCCTCAACTCGGTCTCTGGCCTCGCGCGAAGCGCGTGTGCCACTGGCTCCGCCAGTGCCTCTCGCGGCGTCCCCGGCTCCTCGGATCCCAGAGTCGCGCGCCGCGCATCCTCCGCTTTCCGCTTTCCGACTTCCGACCTCCCCTCACGCCTTCCCACGCCGTCGCGCGCCCAGCACCCCCAGAGCCAGCAAGGCCGAGACCACCAGTGCCAGCATCCCCGGCTCGGGCACGGCGGGCGGACTGCCGTTGGGCTTCCAGTTGGCGGCGAGAACGGCCAGATCCAGGTCGTTGACCCAGCCGTCGGCGTTGAAATCGCCGTCGTCCCAGCCGCCCTGCTGGAGCCAACTCGCGGCCAGCGCGGCGGCGTCCGTCGCGTCCACCCGGCCGTCGTGGTTCGCGTCGCCCGGCACGGTCCCGACCGTAAGAACCGTGTAGCCGGCGAGATCTCCTTCCGTCAGATACCGCAGCCAATAATCCTCCCCCGCCGTCGCTCCGGTGATGGCGGCCCAGTCCGCAATCCCGTCATCCCAATACCGGATGGCGTCCGTGCCTTTCACGAGGCCCAAAAACGCGTCCATCGAATCGTCCGCGTCTCCCTTCAAGGCCAGCATTCCGCCGGTGCCCATGTTGATGAAGCTGTCGCCGTTGAGGTCGCGGTCGACGGTCAGGCCGGCGCTGGCGCCTACGCTGACGAGCCCGCCGCGGGAAATCGACAGCGTGCCACGGCCGTCGTAACCTACGTAGAGCCGGGAACTATTTGCCCAGGCTGAGTCGGCCCCGTCGACCAAAACGGTGCTTGTCGAACCGGAGTCATCACCGATGTAGCCCGAGGCGTTGCTGACTCTGCCGCCGTTTGTGATCGAGAGCGCGGCATTGCCGGAATTACCAACGCAGAGGTCGTCTATGTTCGTCCAGGCTGAACCGGCGCCATCGACGACGACCTCGCCTGTCGAGCCCTGGTAGCGGCCTATTTCGCCATCGCGACAACTGACCTTGCCGCCACAGAGGATCGAGAGCTCGCCGCTGCCGTTGCGGCCGACGAACAGGTTATTGTTAGCCCACGCCGAGCCGTCTCCCTTGATCGTGACCTCACCCGTCGAGCCGGAGTCGAAGGCAATGAAGCCGTCGCCGTTGGTGACGTTGCCACGGTCTTTTATCAAGAGCGACCCGCTGCCACCGCGGCCGACATGCAACTCGCTATAGATCGACCACGTCGAGCCGTCTCCTTCGACCGCGACCTTGCCGGTGGAACTGAGGTTGTAACCGATGACGCCGGACTTGTCGCTGACCTTGCCGCCGGCCAGGATCGAGAGGGCGCCGTCGCCGTCGCGGGCGACGACAAGACTGTTGCCGTGGGTCCAAGTTGACGAGGCTCCGTGGACCGTAACGCCGCCCGTTGAGCCGGAGGCGTAGCCGATGTATCCGTCACGGTCGCGGACCGCGCCGCCGCCCCGGATCGAGAGCGTGCCGTTGCCGGAATAACCAACCTGGAGAGAGTAGGTGTTGCTCCAGGTCGAGTTGTCCCCATCAACCGTGGCCTCGCCCGTCGAACCGAAGTTGTAGCCGATGAAGCCATCGGCATCGCTCGTCTTCCCGCCGCCCGCGACCCAAAGCGTGGCGTCGCCGGAGTGGCCGACGTGGAGGCTGTGAACGTTGAACCAGGCCGAGCCGGCGCCATCGATCATAACCTCGCCCGTCGAACCGGAGTCGGAGGCGATCTGGCCGAGGTCGCTGGAGACCACACTGCCTTCGGTGATCGAAAGCACGCCGAACGCCGTCAGGCCAACGTGGCCGGTCGTGCCGACCCACGTCGCCGGATTGGCGGGCTGGACGTCGCCAAAGGTCGTGATCCCAGCGAGGGCCGGTTGGGCGAACAAGAGGAGAAAGAGCCCTGCCGCAAACAGGCCTCCGAGGCGCGTGCCCACAGGGCTCGAACCACGCCGCCATGGTTTCGTCGGTTGTTTTTCCATAAGAGATCATCCTTCGGGGCTCGTCGTGATACGACGCGACACGCAAGATACCAGTCTACTCGCCCCCTCCCCGAATGGTCAAGTCCGTCCCCGCTGATGGACTGGGGGACGGGAAGGTAGTGGCTAGTGGTCAGTGGCTGGTGATTGGGGATTGGGGATTGGGATCTGAAATTTGAGATTCCCAGCTCGGCCTCCGGCCTCGCGCGAAGCATCTCTTCCGAGCGTGTGCCACTGGCTTTGCCAGTGCGCCCCGAAGTACCTTGGGCTTCTCAAGACCGCGATGTGCGCGTCCTCTCCGACCTCCGAATTCTGACCTCCGCCTCACGCCTGCCCTCGCCGCCGCGCGATCATCGCAGCAACGAAAGCAAGCGCGGTTGCCACCATCGCGAGCGTCCCCGGCTCGGGCACGGCGGGCGGACTGCCGTTGGGCTTCCAGTTGGCGGCGAGGATGGCCAGGTCCAGGTCGTTGACCCAGCCGTCGGCGTTGAAATCGCCGTCGTCCCAACCGCCCTGCTGGAGCCAACTCGCGGCCAGCGCGGCCGCGTCCGTCGCGTCCACACGGCCGTCGCGGTTCGCGTCGCCGGGAGTGGACGAAGCATTCGTTCCGACGGTTAGCAGCGTGTAGCCCGCGAGGTCGCCATTGCTCAGGTAGCTCAGGGTGTAGTCCGTACCCCGTGCCGCGCCAGTGATATTGGCCCAGTCCGAGATGGCGGCGTTCCAGTAGCGGATGGCGTCCGTGCCGGACACGAGGCCCAGAAACGCGTCGAGCGACTCGTCCGCGTCTCCCTCGAGCGCCAGCATTCCGCCGGTGGACATGTTGACGAAGCTGTCGCCTTGGGAGCCCGAGTCGATGGTCAGACCATTGGTCGTGCCCACGCTTACCAGGCCGCCGTGCGTGATGGAGAGCGTGCCATGACCGTTGCAGCCCACGGAGAGGATTTCTTTGTTCGTCCATACAGAACCGGGGCCGTCGACCACGACCTCGCCCGCCGCGCTGGCGTCCCGGGCGATGAAGCCCCCAAAGCAAATGGCGCCGCCGCCTCCGGTGATCGAGAGCCCGCCACGACCGCCGCAGCCGATCCAGAGATTGCCGTCGCTATCCCACGTCGAGCCGGCCCCATCGACCGAGACCGCGCCCGTCGCGCCGGGGTCCCAACCGAGACGCGCGGTGCTGCTGGTGACCTTGTCGCGCTCGGTGATCGCCAGCGCGCCGTCCGCCGTTTTGCCGATGTAGGCGGTCGTGACGTTGGTCCAGGTCTTTGGATCGGCCGGCTGGACGTTGCCGGTGGTCGTGACGAGGGCGAGAGCCGGTTCGACGAGAAGCAAGCCACACGGCCCAACGCCAAATGCGAACGCCAGAAAGATAACCGCCGGATGCGAACGCGAATGTCGGGGGTTGGCGTGTTGTGTCATCATGCGAATCATGCTCGGCTCCTTCGCCGCAACGCGACCGGGGCGACACGCTAAAACCCAGAGCCTACCGAGCACCTCCCCGAACGGTCAACGGATTCCCCATTATTGAGGGGGCTTGGGTGGCTTCAGGGCTATTGCGTGTTCCGATCGATCCGTCGCAATTTGCCCTGGGGCACGGCCGCCTTCGGCCGTGAAAATGACTCGGCACGTCCGAGGGCGGCCGTGCCACGGGGAGATCGTCACGCCTTATGCCCGGCGCCGGGTCCTTGCCCGACGGCCGACGCGGCGGTACCCTATATGTTCATATGTTCCGATCGGCGCATCCCGCCTCCCGCGCCGATCCCGCGCTGCTTCCTGCCTTGCCGTCGCGAAAGCGCTTTCCCGCCAGATCGGTTGATGAGAATCGAGGAACGACTCATGAGACGTCATCTTGGAACCCTTGCAATCCTGTTGGCCGTGGGCGCGATCGTCGGCGCGTCGGTGGCGGTCTGCCCGGCGGCGGACGACGACGTGGCGGCCATCGAACCGCTCTACCGACTGGAACTGTTGCCCCGGCTCGCGCCCGGCGCGACGTCGAAAATGTTCAGCAGCTACGACCGCACGGGGGGCAACGACGACGGTTTCGCGGGCACGTATTCCAAGCTCCGCGTCGAGAACGGCAACAGCGTCCTGGCCGAGATGACCGGACCGGGCCGCATCGAGCGGATCCACCTGCCGCACTCGATCTACCACGAGCCGGGCCTGTTGGGCCGCAAGAACGAACACATCCGCGTCTATCTCGACGGCAGCGACCAGCCCGCCCTCGACGTGCCGCTGGAGGATATCTTCCGCGGCAAGATCGACGGCTTCCCCAAGCCCCTGGCGGGCGAGGGCTTTGGAGGGCACTATTGCTACGTGCCCATGCCGTATCGCGACGGCTGCAAGGTCGTGGTGGACGGCACGGACGTGAAGTTCCACGCCGTCGCCTACCGAACGTATCCCAGCGCCGAGGGCGTGGTCACGTTCCAAAATCCGCCGACCGACCGACAGCGCGAGGCGCTGGCCGCCGCCGCGAAGACGTGGAACTCCCCCGGCGATCTGGCCGCGCTGGGCGTGCGAGACGGAGAGCGGCTGGCCGCCGCCATCGACCTCAAGGAGGGCGGCGCGGTCGAAATCGCGCTTCCGGCGGGTCCGCGGATGGTCCGCGCGGTGTATCTGAAGGGCAAGCCCGAATCCCTTGCCAAGGCCGGGGCCGCCCGAATCCAAATCCGCTGGGACGACGCCCAAGAGCCGGCCGTCGATTTGCCGCTGGATTACCTCTTCTGCCAGGCGATGCGGCCCGGACCGTTCCGCTCGCTGCTGGTCGGCGTCAGCGACGACGGCTGGTACAATTACATGCCGATGCCCTACGGCAAGTCGGCGACGCTCACGGTGTCGGCCGACGGAACATTGGCCGGGGAAATCGTGGTTGTCACGACTCCGCTGCCCGAGTGGCGCGGGGACCTGGGCTACCTGCACGCGGCGTACCACGAGTCGCTGCCCACCAAGAAGGGCGTCTTCCACCCGTGGCTCACCCGCGAGGGACGCGGCCATTACATCGGCACGTACCTCGCGACCGGCGGGTTCCACAAGAGCGACATGCCCAGTTGGCTCGAGGGCGACGAGTGGTTCACCTGCGACGGGGAGCTTCGGATCCACGGCACGGGCTCGGAAGACCACTTCAACTGCGGCTGGTACGCCGTGCCGGGCAGGCTCGACGGCCCCTGTGCGTTCCCGCTGCACGGGTTTACCGTCTACCGCAAGCAGGACGGCTACAGCCTGGCCGCGGCGTTCCGCTGGCACGTGCCCGACCCGGTGCCCTACGACACGAGCATCGAGGCCAAGATCGAGCACGGCCCGACGAACAACATCCCCGAGCACTACCGCAGCGCCGCTTTCTTCTATGACGCCGCGCCGTAGCGGATGGCAGAGCTTCACGCCCGCGTCGCGCATCCGCTTCAGAACGTGTTTGGCCACCACGGGGGTGCCACTGCTGGCTTGTCCAGCAGTGTTTCTCGCCCGGAACCAACCCTTTCTCCCGCAGGATTCGCCAGGCACTGCTGGACAAGCCAGCAGTGGCACCCAATTTCAAAACACGTTCTCAGCTCGCGGAGGAGCTCAACGGCGCCGGGCGGCTATTGCCGCGAGGACGAGACCGGCCAGGAGGACAACCATCCCCGGCTCGGGCACGGCGGCGACCACCGCGTACGCGCTAAAGCCGTCCACCATGAAACTGGCGTACTGGCCGTCGTAGGTCAGGTCCCAGGCGTCGAACGAGGTCCAGCCTTCGCCGTCGTGATGCCACACGGAAAGGTTCTCGCGGGCGACACCCGCGCCGACGTCGAACGACAGATAGGCCGGGTCGCCTTCGCCGTAGCCTTCGACGTCGAACTCCCACGCCCCGCGGACCGCCTGACCGGTTTCCAACATGGCCGCCAACTGGCCAAGGACGTCGCCCTCGACCGGCGCGGCGGCGACGTGGAGGATCGTCGATTCCTCCAGCGCGAGCAGGCTCACGCCCACGGCCCGGCCGGTGGCCGGATCGACGACGAGCACCCGCTGAATCGTGGCCGCGTCGAACCCGACCGTCTTGCCCGCGCTGGCCAGGATCACGGGCGACGCGATGAATTCATGCCCGACCGCGTCCCACGTTCCGCCGATAGCCTGATACTTGCCCGTTCCCTCCCATGTGCCGGCCAAGATCGGTGTGAAGACCTCGCCCGGCGTCGGGCCGGTTCCGGCGAGGAGGTGGACCGTGCCGTAGTTCGTGATCTTGCCCGTGCCACCGCCGATGATGACACGGCTGTTGTGGGCGACATCGATGGCCAGCGCTGGATTGGAGTGGAACCAGAGCCAGTTTGCCGCGAGAACACCGCCGTCGGCCACCTTCAACTCCGCTTGGGAGACATTGAGATAGCCGCTGTCTGCCCAGGTTGAGCCAACCCCGCTGATGATGACGCGACCGGAGGATGGATCGCTCGCGTACGTACTGTTGCTGGTGACGGTGCCACCATCAATGACAGAGAGCGTGCCATAACCCTGATAGCCAACGCGGAGCGAGCCGCCGTTCGTCCACGTCGAGCCCGCGCCGGTGACCGTGGCGTTGCCCAGAACACGCCCGACCCCGCTGGTGACGGATGCGCCGTCGGCGATGGTGAGCGTCCCACCGTATTCCACGCCGAGACCAACGCTGAGGCTCCACGTCGAGCCCGGGCCGGTGACGGTGGCATCGCCGTTGATGAGGCTATTGTAACCACTCACGGTTCCGCTGTCGGCGATCGTGAGCGTTGCGGCCCCCCCCTTTGCACCATCGCCTCCGCCGACGTAAAGCGTTGAGTCGTGGTTCCAAGTTGAGCCCGGGCCGCTGACGAGGACCTTGCCCACGGATCCCCCATTGCGGGCAATGTAGGCCCGGGACATCGTGTTTACGGTACCGCCATCGAGAATCGTCAGAGTTCCCGTGCCGTCATAGCCAACGTTGAAGCCGTATTGCATCTGACGTTCAGTGATCCACGTCGAACCTTCGCCACGAACCGTGACGGCGCCGGTCGAACCGGCCCTATACGCGATCAATGAGTCTTCTGTGTTGCGAACCGTCCCGCCGTCGGCGATTGTGAGGATCCCGTTGCCGTAGTCACCCACGAAAAGCATACCCACGTTCAGTTGTGAGTTTTGCCCACTGACAAGGACGTTACCCGCGGCGCCGATCTGGCAGCCGATGAGTGATTGCCGATAGTAGCCGTAGTTATAGCTCGAATTAACAAGGCCACCATCGGTGATTTTGAGAGCGCCGTCGCCGCGGTTACCAATAAAGAGTTCATCCGTTGTCCATATTGAACCTGGTCCACTGACTTCCGCGTCGCCAACGGAGCCGCGCGAAAAGGCAATGAAGGTCGACCGGCTTTTGACGTACCCGCCGTCGGCGATGGTGAGCGTGCCCTTGCCGAAGTTGCCGACATAACAAAAAGACCCCCCGGTTTTCCACGTCGAGCCGGGGCCGCGGACGGTCACGTCGCCCGTGGAACCGGAGTAGGTACCGATGGAAGTGCCCATGTTAATGGTTACGGTTGCCCCGTCGACGACTTCCAATGTGCCGCGGCCCGAACGACCCACTTCCAGGGTTTCCTTGTTCGTCCATGTCGAGCCGGCGCCGGTGACGGTCGTCTCACCCATGACGCCAGGGTCTCGTGCGATCCAGGTAGTACCGGATTGGAGGTCGTCGCCGCCATCGACCCACAGGCTGCCGTCGGCGGTCTTGCCGATATAGGCGTCGGTGTCTGCCGTCCAGGGCGTCGTCAGCGGGTCCGGCTCGACGTTGCCGGTGGCAATGACGGCGGCGCGAACCGGGCCGGACAGAACGCACGCGGCCAGCGCGGCCGCACAGAGGATCCTCGCGGGTGTCATGGGGTCTTTCCTTCGACAAGATCGAGCCGGCTGCGTGCCCAACTCAGCCGCTCGCGGCGCGGGTGGAAAGGCAAGGTGCCCGCCAAGTCGGACGCCTCATCCGGCGCGCGGCTCGGCGGGAGCCTCACCCTCCCGGGGCCGAACGGCACGCCTTGGCGAGCGGCCCTGGCCCGGAGCCACCCGCCAGAATGGATCGGCACGTCTCCGCGTCCGTGCGACGTCGGAGCCAAGCCAATCCCCCCGTTCGACCTGTGTTATTCTACGAGGCGTTCCCTTTTCCCGCAACGATTTGGCGCGGAATCCGTTTTTTGGGGAGTCCGGCTCGGCGGGAGCCTCGCCCTCCCAACGGGCGCGGTCGGCGACGGGAGTCGCCTCTTACATCGGATGGCGGCTCGGCGGGAGCCTCGCCCTCCCAACGGACGCGGTCGGCGACGGGAGTCGCCTCCTACAGGGACGCCGAAGGGGACAACGGGAGGTTGCCCTATCTTCCCGCCGCCGCGGCCAGCGCGGTCAGATACGGGATTTCCTTTCCGCCCAGGGCGGCTAGCACGGTGCCGCCGGCGGTGAAGTTGTAGGTGACCCAGTCTTCCTGGCCGTATTTCTCCAGGGCCTTGCCGCCTTCGCCGCCGCCGACGTAGACCTTCACGCCCGCGTCGTGCATCCGCTTTAGCTCGGGAATGAACGTCTTCGTGCCGGTCTCGAACCGCGGGTCTTCGAACATGCCGAACACGCCGTTGTGGAAGGCCACGGCCGGCTCGGCCGCGCCCTGGGCCGACTGGATGAACCGGGTGACGGCCTCGGCGTAGTGCTTGCTCGACTTCGGGCCGATGTCGAACTGCTGGTTGCCCGGGCCGATCCCGTCGGACACGCGGCCGTCCTGCAGGACGAAATCGACCGGCATGACAAACTCGATGCCTTCCTCGCGGCCCTGACGCAAGAGCCGCTTGGCCTGCTCGACGCGGTCCTGCGGGATGTAGTAGGGCTCGTCCTTGTTGGCGGGGTCCTGGCTCATGCCCAGGTCGAAGTCGCCGCCGTCGAGCTGCGCGGCGGCCTTTTTCAGGGCCGTGGCCACGGAGCCGGCGGCCAGGACGTGCCGCACGGTGCCGCGGTTGATCATCCGCTCCAGATTGTCGAGTTTGTCGATTTTCAATCCGCTGAAGACGACCAGTTGGGTCTTGAGGCAGTCGGTCAAGGGACCCTCGAACTGCGCGGCGGCGTACGCGCCCAGGGCCACGCGCCGCATCGTCGCGGGAATGACCGACGTGGACGTGTCGCGGTTGCCGGCCGAAAAGGCCTCGCTGACGTAGACCTGGGCGATCTTCTCGGCCATCTCGTTGGCCAGCGTGGCCAGCGGGCCGGCCAGGCGGTCCAGATCGGCCGGCTTCGCCTTCCAGAGCACCCGCTCGATGTCGTACTTCCGCGTGTTTTGCAGCACGATCACGTCGCCCGGGGCGGCCGAGCGAACCGCCTGGGCCGCCTCGTCCTTGACGGCGCTGGTGGCTGGATCGAGCCAGTCGGGCACGAACGCAACCGGGCAGCCGAGGATCTCGCCGATCCGCTTGGCCACCTTTTCGAGCGAGCCCTCCGGCTCGCGGCCGATGTGGCCGAAGATCACCTGGATCCAGCCGCGCTGGCGTCCGAAATCGAGCGTCTCCTTCATCGACCGCAGGCGGACGTCGCCCTGACCGATGGCTGCGCCCGGCTTGGCGTCGACGTCGCCGCGCACCAAGACGGGCGTGCCGCTGGGCACGTCGGCCAGACTCGCCAGCCGCGGCGCGGCGGCGACCAATTCCTCAAGAGACCTCTGCGGCGCGCCGGCGTCGCCCAACAACGTGCGGCACCAGGCCGCCATCGCCTCGGGGGTTATGGCCATGAAAGCAACTCCGTTTGTGGGAAAGGTTGTGGGGTTATCGACAAGAGAGCATTCTGCTGCAAGTCAACAGAAAGGGAGACGGGAACTCACCACGGAGACACAGAGACACGGAGGAAGACCAGGACGTTATGCGCAGTCGCCTCCTGCAATTTCTGATTCGATTGACTTGTCTCCGCACCGCGTTCAACCATCCTCCGTGTCTCCGCGTCTCCGTGGTGAATCATCCGCACCCTCAGTCCTTGGGTTTCTCGGCCTGCTTGCCCTCTTCTAATTTCGTCTCGGGTTTTGAACTCCGCAGGAGCGGCTTCATGCGCTCGGCGACCGGGTCGAGCGGGGCGTGGTCGTAGCCGCCGGGGGCATCCTGGTACCAGTAGTGGACCGTGGCGTAGTCCACCCAGCATCCGCCGCCTTTCCAGGCGTCGGCCCAGTCCTTCCGGTCGATGAAGTGCTTTTCCTGGGACCAATTGATATGCCAGCGGAGCGATTTTGTAAAGCGGAGGGGCGGGCAGTCGTGGAAGCGGTAGATGGAAAGCTGGGCAGGATCGGCGTTTTTCACCAGGGTGATCCCCGATCGCAGCCCGGCAAACGGCCGCTGGAACCCCCAACTAAACCCGAACGAGTCTTCCGTGCCCAGGTAGTCGAGCTGGCGGGCGTGGCCGTCCACGTCGAGCTCGTTGTTGCCTTCCATGACGCACCAGAAGTTGTTGAAGCGGGGCTCATCGGTCACCACGCTGTACTGCCGCCCGACGATTTGACCCTTGCCCGAAAGCTCGAGGAAGGTCTCGTCCGTCTGGTTGGTCAACTGGAAGCACTTGCGGCGGTACGTGGCGTGGAAGTAACCCAGCTCCTCGTCCCACTTCGCCAACGGCTCCCATTCGACGAAGTTGTAGCTCGATGCGTTCTTGTCCGTGTCGTTGCGGAGGATCACCCGCGCGCGGGTTTTGAACGGCATGGGAAAGAACGCGTTGTAGCTCCACGGGGCGCACTCGACGAAGTTGGTCGAGAAGTCCATGCTGTTGCCGTTGCACCCATCGCCGAAGAAATCGGCCAGGGGGCACATCACGGCGGGCTTGTCGGCGTCGTCGAACCAGATCTCAAGAACGATACCCCGGGCAAACAGGTCCTTGGGATGGTGCCGCGTCGTGTGGAATCCGCGGATGACGCCCGGGCCAGTGAGGTCGGCGACGACCATCGACTTTTTCGCGTCGAGCGTTGGCAGGTCCGAATACCGGTCGTACGCCCAACCACCGTTGGCGAAGCCCGTCTTCACGTCGGGCCGGATCCGAGCCAGCTTGAGCGGATCCTCCTCGGCCCGGGCCGTGGCGCATACTCCCAAGATGCCATAGAGAACGGCAACGGCGAACGCGGCGGCAAGTCGATTCATTATTCTTCTCTTTCGTCATGCAACATCAAGTCCAAAAAATTGATAGGGCAACATTCACCACGGAGACACGGAGGGCACGGAGAGACAATGAAGCGGAGAAACCGCAAATGAACGCGAATGAACGCTAAAAGGGATGACATGGAAAGGGAAGACTCGCGCGCCACCACGCGGTTCTCGACTTCGGATTCTCTTCTCATTCCCATTCGCGTCTATTTGCGTTCATTCGCGGCTCCTTCCCGTTACCTCCTCTCCGTGTCTCCGTGGTGTATTCTCTTTCTCGACTCACTCCGTCTTCTTGGCGACTTTCTCCAATAGCGTCTTCGCTTGGTTGGTCACATTGTCGTCCAGGCCGGCGTCGACGACGCGGCGCATCGCCTGGGCAACTTCGGCCGGGTGCGCGTCGACGAGCTTTCCGGCGATGGCCACGGCGGCCACGCCGGCGGCGTCCTTCAAAGCGGGAGCGCCGAGCGAGTCGACGGCCAGCGAGAGGGCCTCCGCCGACGGAATCCGCGGCAACACGCCCAGCACGAGCCGCCGCTCGTCGTCGCGCTGGGCGGCGGCCAGGGCCTCGCGGCACATGGCCAGCCGTTCCGCCGGCGGCAGGTTGAGTTGCCGGGCGATCCGGATGTATCCACGCAGCGCGCGGACCTGGTACTTCTCGCCCAGGTCGCTCTTGGCCAGCTCCAACAGCGCGGGCGCGGCGTCGGGCGTCATCCAGCGGCCCAGCGCCTGGGTCGCGGCGTCGCGGATCGCGTCGTTCGTGTCCTTCGTGCGAGCCGTTACGGCCACGAGCGCCTTCGGGCCGCCCACCGTGCCCAACAGATGCAAGAGTTCGCACTGCCCGGGCACGGGCGCCTCGGCCATGGGCGCGAGCAGTCGCTCGGCGCAGGCGTCGCGGTCCGGCGTCCGCAGACAAGCCGTGCGTAGCGCGCCGCGGACGACCTTCATCTCCTCCGGCGTGCCGGGGCGAACGATCCGATCCGTCAAGGCGGTAAAATCCTCCAAGCCGATCGTCTGGCCCAACGATTCGATCGCGGCCATGCGCACGGACGCGTCGGCGTTGTCGGCCGCCTTGCGCAGGGCGGGCACGGCGGCGGCGACGCGGCGTTTGCCGACCATCTCGATGGCCAGCCGTCGCGGACCCGGCTCTCCCTTTTCAAGCATCGCCGTCAAACCAGCATCCACCGCCTCGCCGGGCAGCTTCAAGAGGGCGGCTTTCGCGGCTTCGGCCACGCCGGCGTCGTCGGCCACGGCCGCCTCGATCAACAGCGGCACGGCCTCGGCGTCGGACAGCTTGCCCAGCGCGCCAATCGCGGCGATGCGCACGGCCGCCGCGCCGGACTTGGCCGCGTCGCGCAGGGCCGGCAGCGCCGCCGGGTCGCGCCGGTCGCCCAGGGCCACGATCAGCACCGCCTTGCGCGACTCGGACGAGGGGCCAATCGCCGCGACCAGCGCGGCGGTCACTTCCGCGGCGGACACCTGCCGTGACGCGAGCAGGGCCACCTCGAACCGCGCCGGGTCGTCCGAGCCAAGCTGCTCGGCCAAGAGCCTCGCGCCATCGGCCTGCCGCGCGAGAATCGCGCCGTACAGGCCGGCCGTGACGATGTGCTCGGGCAGGTTCGCCTTGCGCACGAGATCATACAGGGCCACGGCATCGTCGCGTTTGCCCTGGGCCAAGAGCCGCTCGGCGCACGCCAGGCAGGCGTCGCCCAAGGCCGGCTTAAGCGAGGCTGGGGCGTCCGCAAGGTTTCCAAGCTGTATTTCGAGGACCTCGACCGCCTCGGGCGTGGCGATCGAACCCAGCGCGGCCGCCGCGGCTTGGGCCGCCGGCGCGTCCTTCCGGTCGCCCAGGATTGCCACGAGCGGACCGACGGCCTTCGCGTCGCGTCGCGCGCCGATCGAGTTGATCGCGCCGACCCGAAGCAACCCCTCGAGCTTGCCCAACGCCTCGCGCAGGGCTTCGTCCACCGCGGGATCGGGAATGGGCTCGAGAGCGTACCGGGCGTAATGGGCCAACTGCGGGTCGGCCAGAAGCGCGGCCAGCGCGGGCACGCACTCCTTCGTCCCCACCACGGCCAACTGTTGGCACGCCTTCGCTTTGTCATGCGTCGGCGCGTCGCCCTGGAGCACGCCGATCAACTGGGCCTCGTCGCCCGCGGCAGGCGGGGCGTTTTGGGCCGCGGACTGCCCTGCGATAATCGTCAGGGCCAGTGCCGCCAAGACGGCGGGCACAACCAAGAGACGTTGTGATGTATTGTTCATGACGGGAGTCCTTATTGTTTTGGAGTGCGGCGACTTGTCGCCGCTTTTCGTTGGACGCAAGGGACAAACTCGGGCTGGCGCTGCCCAATTGCCTCCTCCAAGGAACACCGCTGGGGAAAGCGGCGACAAGTCGCCGCACTCCAAGGTCAAACCCGCCAGGGCTCGCGCATCGCGCGGCTGCGCATGCGGTTGGCCTCGTCGTCGCCGACGAAGGAGTCCTTCGTCGGGTCGAACGCGAGCTTGCGGTTCAGTTGCCACGCGATATACGCCGCGTGGCAGGCGATGTGCGATTGGCAGGCGACGCTCGCGTTGGCCGCCGGCAGGGCCCGCGACTTGACGCAATTGAGAAAATCGCGGATGTGCGTGCTGGGGTCGGTGCCGGGCTGGGTGAAGACGGTCCGCTCGCTTTGCAGCGACTCGGGGAAGAACCGCATGTTGCCGCTGTCGCCGGTTTCGACCCAGCCCTCGTCGCCCTCATACCGCACGCTGCACGTGCCCAGCCCCAGCCAGCCTTGATCGCGCATGACGAGCTTCACGCCGTCGGCGTACCGGGCGTTCACGCCGGCGCCGGCGGGCTCGAACTCCACGGGCGTCGTGTCGTCCGCCCCCTTGGCCCATTGGCAAAGATCAACCGTGTGCGAGCCCCATTCCAGGATGCCGCCGCCGTGGAAGTCGAAATACCCGCGCCAGCCGCCGTGCACGTAGTCCGCGTTGTACGGCCGCCAAGGGCAGGGTCCCAGCCACATGTCCCAATCCAACTCGTCGCGCGGCGGCTCGGGCTGGGCCGGACGCCACTCGTGCGTCGTGGCCGGGTGAAGCGTGTTCGCGTGGAGTGTGTGCAACTTGCCGAGCTTGCCGCTTTGGACCAGGTCGCGGGCGAAGATGAAATTGCCGATGTTGCGGCGCTGCGTGCCCGCCTGGTAAACGCGGCCGTAACGATTGATGGTGTTGGCCAGCGCGCGGCTCTCGGCGATGGTCATCGAACAGGGCTTCTCGCAAAAGATGTCCTTGCCGGCCTTGGCCGCGGTGATCGAGGCCATCGTGTGCCAGCGGTCGCCCGTGGCGATCAGGACGGCGTCGATATCCGGCCGGGCCAGAAGCTCGCGCATGTCGCGGTAGGTGGCGCAGCTTTGGTTACCGTAGTGGTCGTTGGCCATCTTCTGGATGGCATCGCGGCGATGTGCCCAGCAATCGCTCACCGCCACAAACTGAACGTCCGGCTGCGCGAGGAAGCAGCCCAGGTCGCCCTGGCCGCGGGGCCCGAGGCCGATGCCGCCCAGCACGATCCGCTCGCTGGCCGCCACGCCGCCGTCCTTGCCCAAGACTCGTCCCGCGACAAACGGCGGCAGGGCCAACGCGGCGCTGGCCCCGGCCAGGAATCGCCGCCGGGTAATCGCCGAAGGTGGTTCCCGCATGATGGAGGTCTCCTTGTGCGTCGATACGGGGGGGGTGGGACAACCGCGGAGGGTCGGGGGCGGCTGTCTCGTGGGGAAGGAAGAAGACGACGGCCGGCGACGCCCGAGGCGGCTTCCATTGTACCGCGGCGTCGCGGGGATCCATAGGTCCCCCCGCCGGGGCCCGGGAGCACGCGCGTGTCACTGGCTTTGCTGGGCGCCGCTGGCTTCGTCGTGTGCCACTGGCTCCGCCAGTGCGACCTCCAATTGAGTGTCGCTGGCTTCGCCCGTGCAGCCGCCGATCCCGGGATGAGCGGCGCGTCCGCCCGTTACTCAGTACGTTCTGCTATCGCGCGCACTGGCGGAGCCAGTGGCACTCAGCGGGCGCCCCGCACTGGGCGGCACATCCCCGATGCTCTCCTTGGCCGCGCGAATCGGAGCGCGCCGAAGGCAAGCAAACCCAACGCGCCCGCCACGGCCGACGGTTCGGGCACGGGAGACGTGAAATCGACGGTGGCCTCGAGCTGGTAGCGGAAGGCTCGGCCAAAAATCCCCGTGTCCCACGTCTGGCCATTGAGGAGCGTGTACGTCGCGGTGAAGGGCACGATCTGGCCGACCTCGGCCGAATAGTAGTTGAACCGGTCCGGCCACCCGACGTCCGGGTGATTCGATTCAATCAGGACGTAGCCGTCGAGGGCAGCCGTCGCCGAGCCAATCGTCGCCTCGATGACCATGGGTCCGTAGGGGGCCAACGTGCCGGCCGAGTAGTACTTGGGCACGTCGAAGGTCTTGTATTGGGTGAGATACGTCTTTCCCTCCGCCAACTCCATGGTATAGCGGATCGTGTCGCCAACGACGCTCTGGTCGGCCAATACGGACGGCCCTCCCTGAAACACACCCGCGCCCGCGTTCCACGACGTGCCATCGGCAAGGAAGAAGGTCTCGGGGAAATGCAAGAGCAGCATGTTACCAGGATTGGGATTGTATTGCCATGAGGCATAATGGAACGTCATCCGATCCACGGTCGGATTCGGCATGGCCACGGCGTTGGCGGCGGCGAAGGAAACGACCATACCAACAGAAAGGAACAATAGACGGCTTCTCATTGGCGCACCCTTTTCCATGTTCATGGATGACTACTCGTTGGGAACCACCGTCTTCGTTTGTCGTCGGGCAACGCCCTCGGCGGTGGCGGCTTCGGACACGGCCGTGGCGACGGCCGGCAACGCCCGAGGCGAGTCCCATTGTACCGCGGCGCCGCGGGGATCCATGGATCCCCCGGGGAGACGGGGTGCCACGCCGGCGGGGACGGTCCCGATTTTCGCGGCAGCGAAAATGGGACTGTCCCCCCTTGAGGCATGAGGCTTGCCTTGGTGGCCCTAACATGCGACAACCGGCGGGGCACGGGCACGCCTGCGACAACGCGCTGGGTGGGGCCACTAATTGACCCCGGTATGCCACCTCCGCTCTCGAAGAAGCTCATCCCGACGTGACGCCTCCGACCAACGCGCCCTCGACGACCTCGGCCAACGTGGCTCGGCGACTGACCGAGATGGCCGGCGCGCGGCCGGAGGCGGTGGCGCTGGCCGAGCCGGCCCGCTACGACGGCTCGGGCAAGCGGCAGTATCGCCAGTTCACGTTCCGCGAGTTGGACGAGGACAGCGACCGGATCGCCCGGGGATTGCGCGAGATGGGCGCGCCGCGCGGGGTTCGGCTTGCCCTGCTGGTTCGGCCGGGCGTGGATTTCGTGTCGCTGGTGTTCGGCCTGTTGAAGGCCGGCGCGGTCGCCATCCTGATCGACCCCGGCATGGGCCGGCGGCGCCTGATCCGTTGCCTCGAAGAGGTCGAGCCCGAGGGGTTCGTCGCGATTCCGCCCGTCCATGCCATCCGCGCGCTTTTGGGCCGGCGGTTCGCCCGGTCGCGATTCCACGTGACCGTGGGGCGGCGATGGTTTTGGGGCGGGACCACGCTCGAGGCGTTCCGCCGCCAGCCGCGCCGGGGCACCGAGCTGGCCGACGTTGCCGCCGACGACCCGGCCGCGATCATCTTCACCACGGGCAGCACCGGCCCGCCGAAGGGCGTGCTTTTCACCCACGGCAACTTCGACCATCAGGTGACCGAGATCCGCGACCGGTTCGGCATCGAGCCCGGCGAAATCGACGTACCGGGCTTCCCGCTTTTTGGACTGTTCAACTGCGCGATGGGCGTCACGGCGGTGATCCCGGACATGGATCCGACGCGGCCCGCCCGGGTGGATCCTGCCAAGATCGTCGAGGCGGTCCGCGACTGGCGGCCCACCCAGATGTTCGGCTCCCCGGCGATGTGGAACCGCGTGGGCCGGTATTGCCAGGAGAACGAAATCCGCCTGGCGTCCGTGCGGCGGGTGCTCTCGTCCGGGGCGCCCGTGCCGGCCCAGGTTCTTGCGCGGATGAAGGCGTGCATCCATCCGGCGGGCGACGTGCACACGCCCTACGGCGCGACCGAGGCGCTGCCCGTGGCGTCGATCGCCGCCAGCGAAGTCCTGGCCGAGACCGCCGCGCGAACCGAGCAAGGGGCCGGCGTGTGCGTGGGCCGGCGATTTCCCGGCATCCAGTGGCGCGTGATCCGGATCGTGGACGGTCCCGTGCCCTCGATCGACCGCGCGGAGACGTTGCCGTCCGGCGAGATTGGGGAGCTTATCGTCCATGGGCCGGTGGTCACCCGGGCGTATTTCAACCGCCCCGAGGCCAACGCCTTGGCCAAGATCGCCGCCGACGGCGCGGACGTGTGGCACCGGATGGGCGACGCGGGCTACCTGGACGGCGAGGATCGGTTCTGGTTTTGCGGGCGGGTGGCCCATCGCGTGCTCGCGGCCGAGGGCCCGATGTACACCGTGCCCTGCGAGGCGATTTTCAACCGGCACGAGGCGGTGTTTCGCAGCGCCCTGGTGGGCGCGGGGCCCGCCGGCGCCCAGCGGCCGGTGATCGTTGTTGAGCCTCACGCGGGCCGGATGCCCCGCGGCGCCGCCGGTCGCGAGGCGCTCTGCCGGGAGCTTCTTGCCCTGGGCCGCGCGAGCCCATTGACCGAGCGGATCGAAACCGTTCTGCTGCACGAGTCGTTTCCGGTCGATATCCGCCACAACGCGAAGATCTTCCGCGAGAAGCTGGCCGTTTGGGCCGCCGCGCGGCTGGCCTCGCGTTAACCCCGGAGCCACAACGTGAACGCGCTGGTGACCGGGGCTGGAGGTTTTTTGGGGCAACGGCTCGTCGAGCGGTTGGTGGCTCGGGGCGACCGCGTCCGTGCGCTGGTCCGACGCGAGTCCGCCGAGCCATTTACGCCGGGCGTGGAATCCGTTCGAGGCGATCTGACCGACCCGCAAACGTCGTTGCGCGCGTGCCGGGGCATCGACTGCGTGTTCCACGCCGCCGCCGTGACGAACCTCTGGGGACCTTGGTCGCATTTCCATCGGAACAACGTGCTGGCCACGCGCCACGTCGTTCGGGCCTGCCTCGCCGAGGGCGTCGCGCGGCTCGTCTTCACCAGCAGCCCGAGCGTCGTCTTCGATGGAACGGACCAGTGCGGCATCGACGAGACGGCGCCTTATCCGGCGCGGTGGCTGAGCCACTACCCGCGGTCCAAGGCCCTGGCCGAAGAGCACGTTCTGTCCGCCAATGGATCGGGCGGATTGCGCACGTGCGCCCTGCGGCCACACTTGATCTGGGGACCCGGCGACCGGCATTTGATCCCGCGACTGGTCGAGCGCGCCCGGGCGGGCCGGCTGTGCCGCGTGGGCGACGGGCAAAACCGGATCGACGTTGTGTACATCGACAACGTCGTGGACGCCCATGTGCGGGCCGCCGATGCCCTCGCCGCCGGCTCGCCCGTGGCTGGCCGGGCCTACTTCCTCAGCCAGGGCGAGCCCGTCAACTGCTGGCAGTGGATCGACGCGGTGCTGGCGCTGGCCGGATTGCCGCCGGTCGAGCGGGCCGTGTCGTTCCGCGCCGCCTGGCGCGTGGGAACCATTGCCGAGTGGTCCTGGCGGCTGCTGCGTCTGCGGGGCGAGCCGCCGATGACCCGCTTCCTCGCCGCGCAGTTGGCCCGGTCGCACTACTACGACCTGTCGCGGGCGCGGAGAGACCTCGGCTACTGCCCGAGCGTCTCCACCGAGGAAGGCATGCGCCGCCTGGGGCAGTGGCTTCGCGCGAGCGGATCAGGGTAGGAGGCGTCGAGTGCCACTGGCTACGCCAGTGCTCGTTTGGTCGAGGAGCCCGCTCGCGGCTTCGCAGTGCTCGCGTTAGCCGTGCCGGCGGACCCATCGCGCCAGCAGAACCGCGATCGCGGCGCCGGAGAGCAGGGTCAGCACCGCCGGCTCGGGAATGGCCGCCAGCGTGGCGTCGCCGCCGGCCGCCGCCATGATGCTCACGATCTCGGCGCGGTACTGCGACAGGTCGCTGATGTACGTGCGGTTGCCAAACACGGCGCCGCTCGCGCCATTCGGCTGATCGGGGAAAATGGCGACCGCATTGAGGATCCCGGCCAGTTCCCACTGCCCGTCTCGCTTGTAAAACATGCCCCCGCCCGAGTCGCCCGTCACCGCTTGGCATTCGTATTCCGTGCCGTACTCCTCATCGAAGGTTGTCCTCTTGGCGAGGATATCCACCGCGCCAAGCGTGACCTTCTCGTAGGACGAGGAATCGATCTGGTTCGTGCCCCAGCGGATGGTTTTGGTCGACAAAGGCTTGAAACCGGACTCGTCGCCCTCGTTGCCCCAATTGGCCGCCACGATCGCCAGATCCAGTTCGTCGACCACGGTGTCGCCGTTCACGTCGCCGTCCGCCCGGGTTCTGCCCGACTGGAGCCAGTTCTTCGCGATCCGCGACGTGTCCCCTTGGTCCACCCTTCCGCTGAGATCGACGTCTCCCAGCAGCGAGAGCTCGGTCCACGCCCATTCGTCTCCGCTGGGATACGTGCCTCCCACGTCCCAGGTCACCTGGGTCTCCTGCCGGTCGTAGCCCTGACCCACCAGAAACACCTTGGCGTTGAAACCCAACGGCGAGGCCGAAATTGTCAGCGACGGCAGGCCTGGGTCCGCGACGACGCGGTAGAGGACCAGGTCGGTCAGATCGGTGGCGCCACTTCCCGCCGGGTTGTGAAGCTGGTGCGCGGAGCCGGCCTCCATCTGATACGTAGCGCCGGTACCGTCGTTGAGCGTGATGGCGCCCACGCCAATGTGTGCGGCGGTGAGAACCCAGCGGTCGCCGAGGTAGATCGCGGTCATGCCGCCCCGGCGGACCACGTTGGCAAAACCGAAATCGTCGGCCGGCGCGGTCGTGTTCCCGGTGGTCGTGGCAACCATCACCGCCTGGCCATCGCGCGACCCGGAGACAAAGGCCGCCGCCACAAGGGCCGCGCCCGCCAGACAACGACTCACACGAGTGCAGAGCATGAGCCTCTTCCTCGACAAGACCGACACGCGGACACTGTTCCCGCTACTCCCATTACACCCAGAACCCCTCGAATCGTCAACCTTCCGGCAGGATCTAAGCCTATTCGCTTGGGGGGTGCGACATCAAGACTCGACTCTTTTTGCCTCTTCTCTAGATGTAGGCCATATTGGGGACTGCCAACCACGGTCCTCATTGCCGAGCATCGCCACGCCCAACTCGGCCGAATTCCTGTCCAAATGGCCATGCCACAAACCAATATATAACAAGGTGTTATGCCATTTCTACGGGAGGCCCTTTCGTGTTTTCGTCCTTTCGTGTTTTCGTGATCTCGTCGCCAAACACCGTTGCCGAGCTCGTCGGGCTCGAAGCGGCGTGGCGTTGTCGGTCTCAGAGAATCACGAAAGGACGAAGGCACGAAAGACGCTCGGCGCAATGGCTTCCGCTTTACCCCCCCTATAGAACTAGGCAAGAGCGCCGCTTGCCAAAGCGACAGGGACCCGGTAGGCTCGGGGGTTTGCCTCGTTCAACGGGCTTTGGGCCGATGGTTCGCGCACTTCCCGACCACCAGAGGATCGTCATCACCGGGATCGGTCTGACCGCTCCGAACGGGGACTCTCTGGCCGAGTTCCGCAAGAGCCTGCTGGACGGCCGCAGCGGGGTGAGCGACTACGAGATCCGCTACTTCGGCAAGACGCTGGCCGGCATCTGCCATTTCGACCCGCTGAAGCACCAGCGCCGCAAGGAGGTCCGCCGGGGCACCCGGGCGGGCAGCATCGGCATCTACTGCGCCCGCGAGGCCGTGGCCGACTCGGGCTTGGCCTGGGACGCGATCGACCCGTCCACCGTGGGCGTTTTTCTCGGCGTCACCGAGCACGGCAACGTCGAGACGGAGAACGAGATCTACCAAATCAAGGCGTACGATTACGACTGCAAATACTGGTCGCACCACCACAACCCGCGGACCGTGGCCAACAACCCCGCCGGCGAGATCGCCCTAAATCTGGGCATTACCGGGCCGCACTACACGATCGGCGCGGCCTGCGCGGCGGGCAACGCCGGCCTGATCCAGGGCGCGCAGATGCTGCGGCTGGAGGAGTGCGACCTGGCCTTGTGCGGCGGGGTCTCCGAGAGCATCCACACGTTTGGCATCTTCGCCGGGTTCCAGAGCCAGGGGGCCCTGGCCCGGCACGACGACCCGACCAAGGCCTCGCGCCCGTTCGACCGCGACCGCAACGGCATCGTCGTCTCCGAAGGCGGATGCCTGTTCACGCTGGAGCGGCTCTCCGACGCCCGCGCGCGGGGCGCGAAGGTCCACGGCGAGATCGTCGGTTACGCCATGAACACCGACGCGACGGACTTCGTGCTGCCCAATCCGGTCCGCCAGGCCGAGTGCATCCGCAAGGCCTTGGCCCGGGCGGAGCTTGCGCCGGAGGAGATCGACGTCGTGAGCACGCACGCCACGTCGACGATCTCGGGCGACGTCGAGGAGTGCAAGGCGCTTAGGGAGATTTGGCCCCAGGGCGGGAAAACGCGGTTTAACAACACGAAGAGCTTCATTGGCCACGCGATGGGCGCGGCCGGCGCGCTGGAGCTGGCCGGCAACTTGCCCACCTTCGACGACGGCGTCTGCCACGCCACGATCAACCTCGACGCGCCGGACCCGGAGTGCGACGTGCCGGGCCTGGTGGCCAACCAACCCCAGGAGATCGGCTCGATCCGCTACATCCTGAACAACTCGTTCGGCATGCTCGGCATCAATTCCGTCGTGATCGTGGGAAGGGTTTGAGGAGTGTCCACAACGCAGCAAGGACCGTCATGCTGAGCGAAGCGAAGCATCTCGGCTCGTACGTACGACGATGCCACCGAGATCCTTCGCTACGCTCAGGATGACGTACAAGTGCGAGCAGTGTGACAAAAGACAATAAGCAGGATGACGTACAACAAGGAGACCACGGAGCATGACGGGCGACGAGATCAGAGAGGCGGTTCGGGCGATCCTCGCGGACATCGCCCCCGACGAGGACCTGAGCGAACTGGACGAGAACGCGGCCTTCCGCGACCAGCTCGATCTGGACAGCATGGACTTCCTCGATATCGTCATGGAGCTGCGCAAGCGCTACCGCATCCAGATTCCCGAGGAAGATTACCCGGCGCTGGCCAGCATGGCCAGCACGGTGGCGTATCTCGAGCCGCGGATGAAAGACGCATGAGGCTTTCCGGTCGGGCCCATGTATGACACCATCATCATCGGCGCGGGCATGTCGGGCTTGGCCGCCGGAATCCGGTTGGCGCACTTCGACCAGCGCGTGTGCATCCTCGAGCGGCATTCGGTCGTCGGCGGGCTGAACTCGTACTACCGGCTCGGCGGCCGCGACTTCGACGTCGGCCTGCACGCGCTGACCAACTTTACCCCGCGGGGCGAGCGGCGGGGGCCGCTCGCGCGGCTCCTGCGCCAGTTGCGGCTCCGCTGGGACGATCTGGCCCTGGCCGAGCAGATCGGCTCGGAGATCGCCTTCCCCGAGGCGCGGCTGCGGTTCAGCAACGATCCCGCCCTGTTGGAGTCGGAAATCGCCCGGTGTTTTCCCGACCAGCGCGAGGGCTACCGGCGGCTCGTCGCGGCCATGGTCGACTACGACGAGTTGGGCTCGGGCGACTCCGGCCGATCCGCCCGGGCGGAGATGGCCCGGCATCTTTCCGACCCCCTCTTGGTCGAGATGCTCTTGTGTCCGCTGCTGTTCTACGGCGGGCCGCGGCCGCACGACATGGACTTCCACGCGTTCTGTATTCTGTTCCGGTCGATCTTCCTCGAGGGACTTGCCCGACCGCCGGCCGGCGTGCGGCTCATCCTGCGGCAACTGGCCAAGCGATTCACGGCGCTGGGCGGCGAGTTGCGGCTTCGCTCGGCCGCAAGGCGAATCGTGCTTGACGGCGGCCGCGCCAAGACGGTCGAACTGGAAGACGGCTCGGAGCTGACCGCCCGCCGGGTGCTCTCCTCCGCCGGCTGGAACGAAACGATGCGCCTCTGCCGGCCAGACGACAACGGCGCGGCCGCCGGGGGGCTCTCGTTCGTCGAGTCCATCTCCGTGCTCGACGCCCAGCCGCGAAGCCTGGGCCTGGATCGGACGATCGTCTTCTTCAACGACTCGCCGCGGTTCGACTACCGCGAGCCCGACGACCTCGTGGACGCCCGAAGCGGCGTGGTGTGCTCGCCCAACAACTTCGCCTACAACGAGCCCTTGGCCGAAGGCATGGTCCGCATCACGACGCTGGCCAATTTCGACCGCTGGGCCGCCCTGGACGAGCCGACGTATCGCCGGGCGAAACTCGCGGCCTACGATCGCCTGGTCGCCTCGGCGGTGCGTTTCGTGCCCGACTTCCGACCCTGCGTGATCGAAACGGACCTGTTCACGCCCAAGACGATCCATCGGTTCACCGGCCATGACCGCGGGGCCGTGTACGGCTCGCCGCGAAAACAGACGGACGGCCGCACGCCCGTCGAAAATCTGTTCGTCTGCGGCACCGACCAGGGCCTGGTCGGCATCATCGGCGCACTGCTAAGCGGCGTGACCATCGCGAATCGGTATTTGCTGGGGGACGAGGGATTAGGGATTAGGGATTAGGGATTGGGGATTGGGGATTAGGGATTAGGGATTGGGGATTGGGGATTGGAGCGGCTTCCGACCTCCGACTTCGACAGCCGCTTGCGGCTTCGCAATGCACCATGCCACGCGACTCGCTGGACAACCTGAAGGACGACTATGACGTCGTCATCGTCGGCGCGGGCTTGGCCGGGCTCACCGCCGCCAACACGCTCGCCCGCGCCGGACACCGCGTTCTCCTGCTCGAACAACACCACAAGCTGGGCGGGCTGGCCACGTGGTTCCGCCGGCCCGGTGGACACGTGTTCGACGTCTCCCTGCACGGCTTCCCCGTCGGCATGATCAAAAGCTGCCGCCGCTATTGGACGACCGAAATCGCCGACTCGATCGTCCAGCTCAAAAACATCCGGTTCGACAACCCCATGTTTTCCTTGAGCACGACCTTCGACCGCGACGACTTCACCCGGCTCCTCGTCGAACGGTTCGCCGTGCCGGGGGAAACCGTGCGGGCGTTTTTCGACGCCGCCCGTGCCATGAACCACTTCGACGATCCCGCCGTGACCACGCGGGATCTGTTCGACCGCTTCTTCCCGGGGCGCGAGGACGTCGTGCGGCTCCTGATGGAGCCCATCACCTACGCCAACGGCTCGACGCTCGAGGATCCCGCCCTCGCCTACGGCATCGTTTTCTCCAACTTCATGTCCAAGGGCGTGTACACGTTCCAGGGCGGAACGGACCGGCTCGTGAAACTGATGCGCCGCGAGTTGCTCGCCAACGGCGTCGACGTCCGCCTGCTGGCCGACGCGCGGCGGATCCTCGTCGAGGGGCGGCACGTCCGCGGCGTGGAGGTCGGCGGGCGAACCGTCCGCTGCCGCGCGGTCGTGTCGAACGCCAATCTGAAATCAACGGTCCTTGAACTCGTGGGGCGGGATGCCTTCGACGCCGATTTCGTCGCCCAGGCCGAGGCCGTGCGCCTGAATAATTCGAGCACCCAGGTGTACATTGCCCTGAAACCCGGCAAGTTGATCGACGAGAGCGTTGGCGACTTGCTCTTCTCCTCCACCGCGCCGGCCTTCCGCACGGAGCTGCTCCTGAGCCGCGACGCGACGAGCCGCACCTACTCGTTCTATTACCCGAAGACGCGCCCCCAGCAGCCGGAGCCCCGCTGCCTGGTCGTCGCCAGCACGAACGCCCGCTACGAGGACTGGGCGGGTCTCGCCGAGCCCGAGTACCAGGCCGCCAAACGTGACCTGGCCGAGACGACGCTCGATGCCTTGGAGAAATACGTGCCCGGCGTCCGCGGGAAGCTCGACCACGTCGAGTGCGCCACGCCGCGGACCTTTTGGCGGTACACGAAACATCTAGCCGGGGCCAGCTTTGGAACGAAATACGAAGGCTTGGCCGTCAGCCGGGCCCTGCCCGAACAGGTGGCCGGGCTCTACCACGCCGGCAGCGTTGGGATTATCATGTCCGGCTGGCTGGGCGCGGTCAACTACGGCGTAATCGTTGCCAACGACGTCGACGCCCACCTGATGACGCACGGCTCCCGCAACACGGCGACGCCGCCATGACCCGCGAACAGATCCTCGCCGCCATCCCCCACCGCGACCCGTTCCTGCTGGTCGACCGGATCGTCGAGTGGACCGACGCGCGGATCGTCTGCACGAAGACGTTTTCGGGCGAGGAGGATTTCTTTGCCGGCCATTACCCCGGCTTTCCGCTCGTGCCCGGCGTGCTCTTGTGCGAGGCGGCCATGCAGGCCGGGGCGATTCTCCTGTCGCGCCATCTGGCCGCGGCGGGCGAGGGCCGCGTGCCCGTCGCCACAAGAATGAACGATGTCCGCTTCAAGCGCATGGTGCGGCCCGGCGAAACGCTCACGATGGAGGTCGAACTGACCGAGCGGCTCTCCGGCGCGTTCTTTCTCAAGGCCAAGACCACTGTCGGCGGGAAAACGGCCGTCCGCTTCGACTTCGCCTGCGCCGCCGCGGAGAGAATGTAGGGAAGTCGCCACGGAGACACGAATAGCACGGAGACGGTTTCTGGTCAAAAGGTCGTGAAGCCGCAAACGGCTCCCCAATCCCCAATCCCCAATCCCCAATTCCTCCCCCATGGACTTCCTCCAACTCGCCGGCAAGTCGATCCTGATCTTCGGCGTGGCCAACCGCAAGAGCGTGGCCTACCACGTTGGGCAGATGCTCGCGGAGGTGGGCGCGACGTGCGTCCACGTCGTCCAGTCCGAGTCGATCCGCCAAGCCGCGGTTAAGCTGTTGGGCCCGGCCGAGATCCACGTTTGCGACGTCGCCCACGACGACCAGATCGCCCGGCTCCGCGACGAGCTTGCCGCGCGAGGATGTCGGTTCCACGGCCTCGTCCACTCGATCGCGTTTGCCGACTATTCCGACGGGATGAAACCGTTTCACGAGACGGATCGGGCGAAGTTCTTGCAGGCGGTCGATATCTCGTGCTATTCGCTCATCGCGATTTGCCGAGCGATGGCCGAGCTATTGGACCCGGACGGCTCCGTGGTGACCATCTCGATCTCGACGACGCGGATGGCCAGCGAGAACTACGGCTACATGGCCCCGATCAAGGCCGCGCTGGATTCCTCGCTGGCCTTTTTGGCCAAGTCGTTCAGCCGGTTCTCGCGGATCCGGTTTAACGCCGTGGCGCCGGGATTGCTCAAGACCTCGGCCTCCGCCGGCATACCCGGCTACGTCGATGCGTATCTCTACGCCGAGGAGGTGATCCCGCGCAAGAAGGCCGTCCAGACGGAGGAAGCCGCCCACGTGGCCGCGTTCCTCTTAAGCCCTCGCTCCAGCGGGATCAACGCGCAAAGCATCGTTGTGGACGCGGGCATGTCGATCAACTACTTCGACCGCGACCTGATCCGCCGCGCCATGCGGCCGTAAGATGGTGTGGGAGGCGACTCCGTCGCCGACGGGAACGCGTCAGCCTGAGCAACGCGAAGGATCTCGTCGCCGCAAATCGATCGGCGACCGGAGTCGCCTCCCACAATCGACGTTCCGGACATTCATCCTTTCGCGCCTCGGGAGATGGGATATGACGCTTTACACGCGAACGGGCGATGAGGGCGAAACCAGCCTGCAACAGGGCGTGCGCGTGGCGAAAGACGCGCCGCGCATCGAAGCGTGCGGCGCGGTCGATGAGCTCAATTCGCTCCTGGGGCTGGCGCGGGCCGAGGCGATTCCCGGGGCGCTGGACGAGGTGCTCGGCCGTCTGCAAGGCGAGCTATTCGAACTGGGCGCGCAATTGACCCGCCCAAAGCCGGAGGGCCCCGGACCGGCCATCACGGCGGCCCACGTCGCGCGCGTCGAGGCCGACATCGACTGCATCGACGGCGCGCTGGCGCCGCTTGCGGGCTTCATCCTGCCGGGCGGGGTGCGGGCGGCCGCAACGCTGCACCTCGCGCGCGCCGCGTGCCGGCGCGCCGAGCGGCGCCTGGTGGCCCTGGCCCACGCTCCCGGCGAGCGCGTTCCGTCCGAGGCGCTGGCCTATCTCAACCGCGTGGCCGATCTCCTTTTTGCGGTGGCCCGCAGCGCGAACCAACACGCAAGTCGTCCCGACGCGTTATGGCGCCGGCCCGTCTAGGACGCGCGGCCTCTTGGACGCGAGATCCGCGATCACGCAATCGTGGCCCCCATTTAGGTGTTTACACCGGGCCGGGAGTTGCGTTAGACTTCGGCAAGACGTGCGTGCTCGCAGTCCGGCTTGTGTTGGGAAATCTTCTTCCACGGGCGGCCGATCTGTCTTGTCGAGACCATCTGGAAGGGACTCCGTCGAGGAGGAATTCAACTTCGCGTCGGGCGTTGAAGTGGCATCTTGTCGGATAACGGGCGAGGGACGGAAATGACTCCGCCGCGCCGCATTGGGCCCGCGAGGAAGCCAAACGCTTCCCGCCGGCTTCGATTCTTTTAAACCGACAACCTCCTCGTGAAGGAAGGCGGTCCGCGGCACGGCGAGAATCCAATCTCGACGCGGACGCTTGAACCTCGAACCAAGACGGTCGAGCAATGGCACACGAACTGGCCAAGCTGATGCTGGAGCAGACCAGCACGTTTTTGGATCGCGCCGAGGCGATCCGCACGGCGGTGTTTTTGGGAATGCCGCTTCAGGAAATCGAGGAGTACCTGGACTGGACGGAGATGGCCAAACCGCCCGCGGACGAGGCGGCAAAACGCCCCGCGATGCAGCCGTAGGGACTTCGTCGAAAACGGTCCGGTAGACATCCAAGGAAACCGTCTCCGGGACGTGCTACCCAACGCGAGGGATCGCGTGCAAAGTGGAAGCGGAACCCCCCGTCGGGTGGATCACGAATTCGCCAACCCGCTTATAATGTCAATGGAGCCGGCCATAAGGCTTCCAGGCCCGAAAGAGGTCTCGTCCCGGGCGGAACACGGGGCCGCGGCAATTGCCGATTCTCCTCAATTCGCGTGCCCCGCCAGGGCGATGCTTTCCTAGGGTACCGCGGAGGCTTCCGTTGGTCGGCCATCGCAGCGAGGCGGCGATCATGGCTCACGAACTCGCCAAATTGATGCTGGAACACGCGGACACGTTCCTCGAACGTTCCGAGGCGGTCAAGACCGCGCTTTATCTGGGGATGCCCTTGGACGAGATCGAGGGCTATCTCGACTGGCTCGAATCGGTCCGGGGGCTTGGCAGCGCGCCGGCCGCCGAGCCGTCGCCCAAGCCGCTGGCCCGGAAGCCGGGCGAATCGACCCCGCGACCCAGCGCACCGTCCCTCCGGCCCTTCGGCTGCACGCCGCCGTTCCCGCGCCCCACGGGCTAGCTCACGGGCTCGAGCATGTAGTCGTCGATCGCGACGGAGACGCCCTGCTGCAACATGCTCACGGCCACGAGCAGACGGGGCGCGCGGCGGCGGGCGAGCACGGTCCCCTCGATGCCGCACAGCGCGCCCTGCTTCACCCGCACGCGCTGCCCTGGCGCGAGCCGTCGTTCGACCGTGAGCGGCGCGTTGCTGGCGATCAATTGGTGGACTTGCCGCAGATCCATCCACAACTGTTCGTCGTCATCGACCACGAGAACGTGGGCCACTCGATTGGTCGTCAGCGCCGCGATCCGTTCCTGATCGGTGCCTAGCAGAAACACGTACCCGGCGAACAACGGGACCTGGGACCGAACCACCCGGCCGCGAATCAGGTGGTCCTTGGGCACCAGCGGCAGATAGAAGGGCAGTCCGTAGCCGGCCAGTTGACGCGCCACGGCCTTTTCCTGCCGCGACTTGGTATAGAGTACCCACCAGGTTCGGCCCGGCGCGTCCACGCCCCCGGGCTCGAAGAGGGTCTCGGGGAAGATCGCCGTGTTCTGGGTGAGGATCGGCATGGCGTCTTAGGGCTCCTTGGGGGCAGGACCACTTCGATCGTATACATACGGGGGAAGGGCTTCAAGTCCACCGCGGTGGCATGCCAGGGGATACCGCTTCTGGATCGCTTCGCATCCATGCGGGCGAACTATTCCAGCCCACAGGCAACCCCCGCACGCTCGGCCGCCTTCCCCCCGATGTGGCGTTCGAGCGCATGTAGCAGCTCGGGCATCGCGATCGGCTTGGTCAGATAGGCGGCGGCGCCCGACTGGCGCAGCCGGTCCATCACCTCCGGATCCGCCCGGCCGCTGACGATGATCACAGGGATGTGCCTCGTGGCGGCATGGCCCAGAATCTGTCGCAGCACGTATTCGCCCGTGCCGCTGGTCATCCGCAGGTCGGCCAGGATGGCGGCCGGCTGCTCCTTCAGGGCTTTCCAGAATCCCACAACGCCGTTGTACGCGGTGATCACCCTGTAGCCGAGGTGGCCCAACCGGATCGACATCGCCTGGCAGAAATCGCGGTCGTCGTCGATGCACAGCAGCGTTGGTCCCGCCCGGCCGTCCGGCGCGTCCTCGCGCGCGGCGGGCACGGTGCCGGGAGCAGGCGTTTCGGGTTGGTCCGTCGCCAGATCCAGCAGCTTTACCAGCAGCGGCCGCAACAGCGGCCAAACGTCGCTCTGTTTGTGCAAATAATGGGCGCCCAGCGCCTGGCATTTCCGCATGGTCGCCTCGTCGTCGCGGCCAGTCAGAATGACCACGGGAATCGGCATCAACAGCGAATCGTCGCCCAGTGATTCGCAAACGGACAGGCCGTCCTCGCAAGGCAGATTCACGTCGAGGACGATCAGGTCGGGCGGGTTTTCGTGGGCGATCGTCAGCTCGTACACGGCGGCCATGCCGTCGTACGACGTCCGCGCGTCCAGCCCCAGCGATTCGCACCGAAGCGTCAAGGCCGCGACCAGATCGCGGTCATCATCGACAATGAGCACCTGCGGCCGCCGGGCGTTCGACGGATGGTTCATACCCTTGGGACCTCGTATTCTTCCCCTGTTTCGTGACCCTCACCGACAAGCCTATCCCACGACTGTTTGGCAAACCGCGCCGTGCGGGGAAGGGATTCCGACCGAAGCGATTCGGCCGGTCGGTCGGATCGGAAGAGCGGGTGATGCCGGTTTTTCCGGCTGGAGAAGACGTGGCGCGCCCACGCGACGCCGGTCCCGTCCAAACTCACCGCGCGGCCCGCGAAACGCCGAACCTGATTATGAGGCGATAGTGGCGCCGCTCTCCCGCAGGCGGGAGAACGGGGCGGGGTACGGGTGCGCCGGCCCACGGCGGGGACGCGCGGCATGACGGATCGTTGGATCGTGGCCATTCTGTTCGCGTCGCTGGCGACGGGCACGGTCCGCGCGCAGATACCCCGCGCCGCGATCGCGCCGCCCGGGGACTGTCCCGATTTTCGCGCTAGCGAAAAGGGGACTGTCCCCTTGGACGCCGGCCCCCGTTTCGCCACGGTGGACGCGCCGGTGGCGTTGATCTGCCGGCTCCCACCGACGGAACCCTCGCCGTCCGTGGAGGTCCCGTCGCCCCTGCCTGACGCCGAGCCCGAAACGCTCGACCAGGCTTGGATCGCCGCGCGGACGTTCGACCAAAATCTCGCCGCCAAGCGGTCCGACGTCGCCTCGGCCGAGCAATACCTGGGCATGGCGTGCGCGGCGCGCTGGCCGAAAGCGGGCGTGGAGACGTCCTATCAGGTGCGCAGTGCCCGGCCTGCCTTTTCCTCGCGGTTCCTCGGGCTGCCCGTCCCGACGGATGTGTTTCCCTACGCGCAACGCGAAGGCGCCGCCGTGCGGACGAGCATCGAGCTGCCGCTGTACACGAGCGGCCGCATCACCCACGGCATCGACGCGGCCGCGGCCGACGTGAGCGGGTCGAGTCTCGACGTGGATCGGGCCGCGCTGGACCTGCGGATGACCGTCGCGGCCGAATACGTGGCCGTGCTGCACGCCCAGCGCGAGCTGGAAATCATCCAAAGCAGCGTGAAACGCCTCGAATCGCACGCGCGCGACGTGCAACTTCTCTACGACCACGGCCGCGTCCCGCGCAACGACCGGCTCGCGGCCGAAGTGGCCCTGGCCAACGTCCAGCAAGAGGCCATCCGCGCCGGCAACCGTCTGGATTTGGCTCGGGCGGCGCTCAATCGTCGCCTGGGCCGGCCGCTGGAAGCCGACGTGCGGATCGCGGAGTTGCCCGAGACCGGTCCCGCGGCCGACCTCGACGCGCTGACCGCGCTGGCCGTGCGGCGCCGGCCGGAGATCGCGGTTCTCTCGGCGCGGATCCGGGCGGTGTCCCACCGCGCCGACGCGGTCCGCGCCGCCCGGCTGCCCCAGGTCAGCCTCCGCGGCGATTATGCCTTCGAGGAAAACCGCTACCGCGCCCCCGAAGGCATCGCCGCGGTGGGCGTCGGCGTGACGTGGGACGTATTCGACGGCGGGCGACGCGGATACGAGGCGACCGGGCTGTTGTGCCAGGCCGAGAGCCTCCGCCGCGTCCAGGCCGACGTCACCTCCTCGATCCAACTCGAAGTCCGCCAAGCCTGGCTCGACGTGGGCCAAACCCGCCGACGCATCGAGGTCACCCGACAGGCCCTCGACCAGGCCGAGGAAAACCTCCGCGTGGCCGCAAGCCGCTATCGCTCGGGGTTGGCCATCAACACCGAAGTGCTCGACGCCGAATCGTTGCGGACGCAAGCCTATGGCAACCACTACCGCGCCATCTACGACGCGGCGCTGGCGTCCTTGCGCCTGCAATATGCCACCGGCGAGCTCGGGGCGACTCGCGCGGAACGGGAAGAAACCGCGGATGGACGCGGATAAACGCGGATGAGGAGGAGGCGAGCGCGGGGCGCTATGTCGATCGGGTGCATTGCCACGGCCCGGCGCCGGGTGGTACCATGGAGACCATGCGGCGAAACGAGGAACGAAGACGAGGCCACCAAGGAGTCCGCGCGTGATCGACCTTGAAAAGCGGCGCCGCGTGATGGCGCGATCCATGCGATTGGGTCATTGCATCTGCGATCCCAAGAAGCCCTGCCCTTGCGACGTCTTCCGCGAGCAGGGTATTTGCCCGTGTGCCGGCGAACGGCCGGAGCCGTCGGCCGGACCGACGCGGCTGACGCGGATTGTCGAGCGGCCCGGCTGCGCGTCCAAAATTGACGCCACCGTGTTGCGGCGGCTCCTCGCCGAGCTGCCCGCCGTGGAGGATCCCCGCGTGGTGATCGGCATGCCGGCGGGCGACGACGCGGGCGTGTACCAACTCGACGAAGACACGCTGCTGGTGCAGACGGTGGACGTCTTCTCGCCCTCGGTGGACGACCCCTACACGTTCGGACGCGTTGCGGCGGCCAACTCCCTGAGCGACGTCTACGCGATGGGCGGCCGCCCGCTCACCGCGCTGTCGATCGTCGGTTTTCCGATCTACACGCTGCCGGAGGCGATTCTCCAGCAGATCCTCCGCGGCGGCATCGACGCGATGAACGAAGCCGGCGTGGCCGTGATTGGCGGACACAGCATCAACGACGCGGAGATCAAAGCCGGCTTCGCCGTCACCGGCGTGGTGCGACGCGAGGAGATGCTCTCGAACGCCGCGTTGCGGCCGGGCGACCGGCTCGTGTTGACCAAGCCGCTGGGCACCGGCGTGCTGGCCTTCGCCGCGCAGATCGACCGGGCGCCGGAAGCGGGGCTCCGCGCGGCCGCCGAGTCCATGGCCCGGCTGAACCGCGACGCCGCCGAACTCCTGCGCGAGGCCGGGGCGCACGCCTGCACCGACGTGACGGGTTTCGGGCTGGCGGGGCATCTGGCGTCCATGGCCGCGGCTAGCCGGATGGACGTCGAAATCGTCTGGGACGATCTGCCCGTCCTGCCCGGCGTCCTGGAATGTCTGGCCGAGGGCATCGCCGCCGGGGCCGTCGAGCGCAACCGCGAGGCGTCGGGCCACGCGATCAAGCCCGACCCGGGCGTCGACGCCGCCATGCTCGACCTGTGTTTCGATCCGCAAACGTCCGGCGGGCTGCTGATCGCCGTGCCCGCGGACGAAACCGACGCGTTGGTGGCGCGGCTCCGCGAGCGCGGCATGGCCGACGCCCGCGCGATTGGCGTCGTGCGCGGCCCGGGCCAGGGGCAGGTCTTCGTCCGCGCCACCGGCGCCCGCCCTTTGCCCGTCCCGTCGAATCCGCCGGGGACTGTCCCGGCTTCCGCGCCAGCGAAAACGGGACTGTCCCCTTTGGCGTCCGACTCCGCCCCCTGTTGCTGCGTGGACGACGAGGCGATCGACGACGCCTCGCCCGCGGCGGCGCCCCCGATCGAGCCCAACTCAAGTCCATCGGACGCGGAGGCGAAGTTCCACGCGTTCATGCAGGCCTCGGGCGCCCCCGGCGCATTGGATGCCCGGACCAAGCAAGCGATCGCGATTGCCCTGTCGGTCGTGACCAAGTGCGAGCCGTGCGTCAAGAGCCACATCAAAAAAGCCCGCGCGATGGGCTTCTCGCGGGAGGAGATCGACGAGGCCGCCTGGATGGGCATTGCCTTCGGCGGCGCCCCGCTCATGATGTTCTATAAGCCGCTGCGGAGAACGGAGTGACGCCGGGGTGCCGTGCCCACGCTTGTCGTGGGCATGTGATCGACGAAGCGGCGCATGGCCACGACAAGCGTGGCCATGGCACCCACCGTGCGTGCCACTGGCTCCGCCAGTGCCGAGGAGTCGTCGTGCCAAAGCACTGGCATGGCCAGTGGCACTCATCGCCCGCCACGCGGTCAGTCGCGATCGGAGCGCGCGCAGCGGAAGCCGAGGTCTTGGCGCGACGTCTCGGGGGCATGATGGCCGCGGGCGGAGACCTTGTGGTCCGCGCCCGCGTTTTCGGCCGAGAGCCATGAGCCGCCCCGGCAGACGCGGGCGGGGCCCTCGTCGGGCCCGGCGGGGTTCCACGGCGGGCTGACCGCGTAATACTCCGCGGCGTGGCGGTCCGCGCACCACTCCGCCACGTTGCCCGAAACGTCGAACAGCCCAAAGCGATTTGGTAAATACGACCCAACCGGCGCCAGCCCGTCAAAACCATCCACGGCCAGGTCCTCGTCGGGATACCAGCCCTGGAAGTAGTTCGCCTCGTAGCGACCGTCGGGCCGCTCGTCGGGTCCCCAGGGGTAATCGGCGTCGCGCAGGCCCGCCCGGGCCGCGCGTTCCCACTCGGCTTCGGTGGGCAACCGCTTGCCGGCCCACTGGGCATAGGCCGTCGCGTCGTGCCACGAGACGTGGACCACGGGGTAGTCGTCGCGATTGTCCAGCGTCGTGTCCGGCCCGCCGGGATGACGCCACGTGGCCCCGGCGCATCGCGCCCAGCCGCGCCGCCGCGGGTCGAACACCTCGGACCAGCCGCGGCGCTCGGCCGCGGTCACGTGGCCCGTGGCCTCGACAAATCGGGCGAATTGGCGGTTGGTCACCTCGCGGGCGTCCATCCAGAACGGGTCCAGCGCGACGTCGTGCGCCGGCCGCTGGTCCGGACGGTCGGAGAAATCGTTGCCCATCCGAAACGTGCCTCCCGGCACGAGAACCATGCCATCGCGCTCGTTGGGGCCGCCGATCGACGCCCGCGCGGCCGGCGCCGACGGCACGAGCCGCCAGCCGAGCGCCGCCGTGCCCGCCGCGACCAAAAGGATCGCCAGGGGGAGCAACCATCGGGATTGGGGCACGGGCAAACCTCCTTGCTTGCCTGCGGGAACGCTACCGCCGCCGGCGCTGTTGATACTCCCGGCTGGCGGCCTCGAGCGTCCGGCGTTCCTTGCGGGTGAGACTGTGCTCGCCCTCGCGGTGGATCTTGGCCAGGATCCGATCCACCTCGTCGCTTATCTCGTCCGCTCCGTCCGCCACGCCGTCGCGGTTCCCATCCGGATCGTGCAACCGAAGCCGCGGACGCCGCTTCAGCCACGAGAACGAAAGCCAGCGATCGGTCAGCGGCGCGATCCGCCAGCCCAACCGGTAGTAGGCGAAGGCGAACGCGGCCCCGCCCAGATGCGCGGCGTGGGCGATATTCGATCCGCCCGGTTGAAGCGCGCCGAACGAATCCATCACGATCAAGAGCACGCCGGCCACCCACGCGGGCACGGGCAAGACGAAAAACAACAGCAGCGTCCGCCGCGGGAAATGCAGCGCGTAGAGCACCACGATCCCCGCCACGGCCCCCGAGGCGCCCGTGGCGGATGCGTTGACCGGCACGCCCGCGACCAGCCCATGAATCATCTCATACGCGCACCAGCAAGCGCCGGAGAACACGATCAAAACCATATAGAGCCGCAGGAACTCCTTGCTCCCGTACTTGGACTCGATGTCGCGGCCCAAAAACCACAGGCCCAACATGTTGCCCAGAATGTGCATGTAGTTGGGCCAGGGCGAATGGCAGAAACCCCAGGTGACCAGTTGCCACCACAGCAACGGCCGCGCCAGGGTGTCGGCCTGGAGGGCCAGCGTGCGGGTGATTAGATCGGGATGGGCTGAAGTACCCGGCGTGAACAGACCATTGGCCAGGTACAACGCCACGTTGATCGCCACCAACCAGCCGACGACGGTGCTCGGCCCGCGGATGTTGATCCCCGGCTGCGCGGGACGGTAATAATCGCGATCGTGGATGCCCATGATGGATGATACGCCTGCGAGTCCGACCCTGTGCCGCCGACCGTATGCCACTGGCTCTGCCAGTGCTTCGGCGTGTGTGTGCCACTGGCTTTGCCGCGCGCGTGCCACTGGCTTTGCCAGTGCCTTGACCGCCGGCCCAATCGGTCTGGCCGGTGCGCCGGTATTGTGCGCCACGGCGTCAAAGAATCCTAGGTCATTTCCCGCTCCAGGTGGGGCACGGACGGGATCTGGCCGAATCGTTCGGTCAATGGGCCGCCGGGACCGACGGAAGAGGGGGGCGACGGCCAACGGCCGCTTGCGGCTTCGCGGCGTCCCGCGGAGGTTCCCTATTGCCGGGCGACGGACGTCCGCTGGTCGATCGCGCGGACCGCCTCCGTCTGGAGGGCCGCGATCCGGGTGGCCACCGCGCGGTTCTCCGCCAGAAGCTCCTGGATCCGCTTCTCGCGCCCCGCCAACTCGTCCCGAAGCGCCTTTTGATGGGCCACCGCCGCGTCGCGCTGACGCGACATCTCCTTCAAATCGGCGGCCAGCGACGTCAGCTCGACCTGCCGGGCTTGAATCTGCGTCTTCAAATCGGCCACCGACGTCTCGATCGCCCGCAGATGCCACTTGACCTGTTCGAGCTGCTCGATCATCTCCGCCCGCTGTTTGTCGTACGACTTGATCAGCACCCGATAGTCCCGCAGCTTCCGCTCGAAACCATCCTTGCCGGCGTTGACGTACTCGTCCACCACCGTCGGCGGCAACAATCGGGTCAGCGTTTCCCGGTCCACGCCGGCGAACATGTCGCGCGTGTCGTTGGGCAGCCGCTCGCGGAGCGTCCACGGGCCGCGGTTCCCGACCAGTTGCTTCATCTGCGCCGGCGTCATCGCCATGCTCGGCTGGATTTCCACTGCGTCGCCAGCAACCCGAATAACCACGAATTCCCCAAGGAAGACGCCCAGATCCGCGCGGTTTTGCACGTTGGCCGGGGGTTTGTCCGCGTCGAATACGTAAAGAACCGTTCCCTCATCGGGAATGACGCGCTGGGGTTTGGGCCCCCCGGGCTCCGCGCCGGCCTCTTCCGGCTGCGGCTGGACCGGCGGCGGGCTGAGCGTCACGACGATGTTGCCCGTCCGCGGGTCCATGTTCCGCGGCACGCACCCGTACCACACCCGCCCGCGCTCGTTCAGAAACTTGTGGAGATCCACCTGGAGTTTGCGAAGTCCGCCCAGTCCGTCAGGCAGGCCCGATTCCTCCAGTTGGTCGGCCTGATCGGTAGTCGTGGCGATTGCGTCTTCGAACTTCTGGGCCGTGCCGCGCCAATACTGGTGCGTCTTCAGGGTCACCATGGCCAGGTACACAAACCCGAACGAGGCCAGGATGATCAGTCCGACAAGGACCTTGTTCCAAATGCTCATGGCGACTCGCGACCGCGCGGTGGATGGATCTCTCTGTTCCGACTGCCCCGGGGCGTAAGGAGACCACGCCCGCGACGGGGACGGCCATGAAGGCCAATCTCGATACTATTCGGGCGTGCGGATGGTGTCAAGCTTTTGCCTCTGGGCGGTTTAGGGCGATCTTGGCTGCCTCGGTGGGACACGAGACAAGGTTTACCAGACCGTCCAGATCGCTCCAAACATCACAATCGTTAAAGTTCTTGTCTCTGGCAGCCCGAATCATCTCCCGGACCCTACCTGCCAGGGAGAAACACCACTATTGGGGGAAACGAGGAGAACCGCGAATCAACGCGAACGAACGCGAATGGCTGTGGAGCGGTCCCAGCCACGCGAGACCCTTCCTGTGTGTGGGGGGGTGACGGGGATTCCTGTAAACCACCATCCTTAATGGGGAGAGATTCCTCAATCTTTCAGACTCCCTATTGGCGTTCATTCGCGTTCATTCGCGGTTTCTTCCCTCGAACCAGCCAATTGACCCTGACTTCGACCCCGATGTCCCGCGCCGATTCGACAACCCGGTCCTCCCGTCGCCGCCTCGGACTGGCCGTGGTCGCGTTGTGCTCGGTCTTGGGGCTCGCGCTGGCCGGCTGCTCCCGGGCGTTCTATCGCCGCCAGGCCGATCGCGAGGTCCAGGAGTTGGTCGAGTGCGCGGCCTCGCGGGCCGGCGCCGATGCGACGCCCCGCTCGATCCAGCCCGACCGGCAGTCGCGCATGTTCGATCCCAACTGTCCCGACTGCCCTCCCATGCCGCCCGACGACCCGCGGTCGCACGAGCTGATGCAATGCGTGGACGGCAAGCGGGGCTGGCCGCACTGGCATCGCTGCGGCGACACGCCCTACGTGGAGAATCCCGACTGGGCCGCCTATTTGCCCCGCGACGACGATGGCGCGGTCGTGCTCGATCGCGAGGGCGCCGTGCGGCTGGCCCTGCGCGATTCGCGGGAATACCAGCAGCAGTTGGAGAACCTCTATCTATCGGCCTTGGACGTCACGTTCCAGCGGTTCCAATTCGACGCCCAGTTTTTCGGCGGCAACTCGACGTTTTACGACGCCCAGGGCCGCGTCTTTGGCGGCGGCCGCGCGCAGAGCCTGCTATCGACCGACACGGCAGCCTCGATGCGGAAGCTCTACGCCACCGGCGGCGAGCTCGTGGTCGGCGTGGCCAATTCGCTCGTGTGGCAATTCGCCGGACCGGACGACTACGACGGCCGCACGCTCTTGGACTTCTCCCTGGTCCAACCGCTTTTGCGCGCCGGCGGCCGGGCGGTCGTGCTCGAACAGCTCACCGACGCGGAGCGGGCCCTCTTGGCCAACATCCGCCAGATGGAACGCTACCGCCGAGGCTTCTACCTGCAAATCGTGACCGGCCGCGCCCCCGGGCCCGGACCATCGCGCGGCGGCATCGGCCTGGGCGGGCTCGATCCGGGCGGCGGCGCCGCCGCCGGCGGCATCCTTGCCCTGCTGCGCCAACAGGTCGTCATCCGCAACCAAAACGCCAACGTCGTCTCCCTGCGAGCCAGCCTCGAACAGCTCAAGGCGTTCTTCGACGCCGGCGAAATCGAATACTTCCAGGTGGAACAAACCCGGCTGCAGCTCTACCAGGCCGAAATCCGCCTGCTGGACCTCCAGAACCAATACCAGACCGCCCTGGACGCCTACAAAATCCGGCTCGGCCTGCCGCCGTCGTTGGAGATCAAAATCGAAGACGACCTGGTCGATCGCTTCCAACTGATCGACCCCGCGCTGACCGAAGCGCAAGACCAGGTGACGCGGCTGCTGGAGCGGATCCGCGACCCAAAGCCGGGCGACACCCTGCCGGCCGTGGCGGCCGAGTTCGACGAGATCGCGTCCGTCTGCCTGGCGCAGATCGACATCGTCCGGCGCGACCTCGACGCCCTCGACGCGGTCCTACCCCGGCGTCGGGCCCATCTCGCCCGCATGACGGCCCTCGACGAGGTCCGCCACGGCCAGGTGGATCGCGCGATCTTCGACCCGGCGGAACTGGACGACCGCGTCGGCCGGTTGCGGATTCTCGTCGCGGAGGGATCGAACAACCTCCACCGGACGTTGGACCAGCTCGCGGACTTCCAAAAGCAGCTCGCCGAGGGCGCGCTGCGGCGGGACGGCGAGGAGCTGACCCCCGCCGAGGCCCGCGGCTGGGTCAAGGAAACCGTCGCCGAGCTTTCCTCCCACATGGTCGAGCTGTCGCTGCTGGAGGCGGAGTCGCGGCTGGAGTCCATCACGCTCAATCCGCTGCGGCTTTCGCCCGAGAAGGCCCTGCGGATCGCCCGCGAGAATCGACGCGATTGGCAAAATGCCCGCGCGGCCCTCGTGGACCGTTGGCGCCAGGTCGAGATCGCCGCGAACGACCTGGAAAGCGATTTGGATCTCACCTTCAGCGGCGATCTGCGGACGATCGACTCGCACCCGCTGCGGTTCCGCGGCACGAACGGGCGGCTGCGCGTGGGACTGGCCTGGGACGCGCCGCTGACGCGTCTGGCCGAGCGCAACGCCTACCGCGAGGCCCTGATCGGCTATCAGCAGGCGCGGCGCGAATACTACGCCTACGAGGACCGCGTGAGCCAGGCCCTGCGCCAAACGCTCCGCGACGTTCGCTTGGCCCAGATCAAGTTCGAGCAGCGCCGCGCGGCCGTGTACGTCGCGGCCACGCAGGTGGACGAAAAGCAGATCGAGCTCTTGCGCAAGCCCGCCGAGCCGGGCAGCCGCGCGCGCGGCTCGACCACCGCCCGCGACGTGGTCGATGCCCTCAATGGCCTCTTGGAGCAGCAAAACGACTTCCTGGGCGTTTGGGTGGACCACGAGGCGCAGCGGGCCAACCTGATCTACGACCTGGGCATCATGCGGCTCGACGAGGCCGGCATGTGGGTGGACGAAGACGAGTTCGACGAGGACAACGAGCCCGACGCCGGCAAGACCGACGAGCTTTTCGACCAGGAAGCCGCGGCCGACGACGTCGCGCCGCCGGAAGACGTGCCCACGCCGCCGGAAGCCGACGTCGCGCCGCCGGAAGACGCGCCCGCGCCGAGGCCGCGCCAGCCCGCCGAGCCGGCCAGACCGCCCGGTCCACCCCGCGAACGCCTTCCGATTCCGGAGCCCCCGCCGGTCGAGCCGCGGACGCTGCCGGCGCCGCCGTTGCGTCAGGCGGGCGTCCGGGTGTTGCCGTCGCCCCGCCAAAACGACGCCGACGCGGATGCCGCCCGCGCCTGGGCCGAGGCGTCGAAGGCCCTCCGACGACGGCAGTGATGATTCGCGGCGTGCCATCGGTATCTGTAGGAGGCGACTCCTGTCGCCGATCGGTCGAGACCGGACTGTCGGCGACGGGAGTCGCCTCCCACAATCTCGTTCAGCGGCGGCACCCTTGCGGGTGGACTCGATCCCATCGCTTGCCCTGTCGCTCGCCACGGATGACAATGGACTCATCCGTGTTCATCCGTGTTCATCCGTGGTTCTTCCCCTAATGAACCCCCTGGCGATGCTTCTGGCCGAGATCCGCTACCGGAAGCTCAATTTCCTGTTGAGCCTCGTGGCGGTGGCCGTGGCCGCGATGCTGTTCGTGACTGGGCCGATCCTGGTCGACGGCTACGGCCGCCAGACCGACGCCGAGTTGGCCGCCCTCGAAGCCCGGGTCCGCGAGTCGGCCCGGCGCGTCGACGAGTCGGAAGCCGCCGCCGCCGCCGAGCTGGCCGAGCTCGAGGACAAAACGCGGATCATCATGCGCGACATGGGTTTCAACCTGTCGATCATCCACCGGGACAACGACATGGTGGACTATTGGGCCCAAGGGATGCCCCAAGTTGACATGCCGCGGGAGTACGTCGATCGCCTGGCCGGCGACCGCGGCCTGACGCTCATCACCCACCTCGTGGCCACGCTCCGCGGCACGGTCGAATGGAAGGACCGCGCCGTGCGCCTGGTTGGCTACCTGCCCGAAACCACCGCCTCGCATCAGCGCCGCAAGCCGCCGATGGGCTACCGCGTCGAGCCGGGCACGGTGCTGGTGGGACATCAACTCCAGCCGCTCGCCGGATCGGATCCCACCATCGAGATCCAAGGCCGGACACTGCGCGTCGCCGGCGCGCTGCCCGAACAGGGCGCCGCGGACGACTCGAGCCTCGTGGTCCATCTTTCCGACGCCCAGGCGATCCTCGGCAAACCGGACGCGATCAACCAGATTCTCGCCCTGGAGTGCAACTGCGCGGAGGCCGACCTGCCCCGCGTCCGGCGGCAATTGGCCGACATCCTCCCCGATACGTACATTATCCGCGACGTACCCCGCGCGGCCGCCCGGGCGAGTCAGCGAGACATGGTTGCCCAGCATCATCGCGAGACCGTTGCCCGGCACCGCGAGGAACTCCACCACCGCCAAGAGGTCCTCGCCGAAACCGCCGCGCAGCGCGGCGACATCCAACGCATGCTCGAATCGCTCGCCACCGCGTTGACCCTCCTCGTGGTCGGTTTCGCGGCCGTTTGGGTTGGACTTTTGGCCCTGGGCAACGTGCGGGAACGCCGCACCGAAATCGGCCTTTTGCGGGCGGTGGGCAAAGGCGCCGGCGTGATCGCCGCGCTGTTCCTGGGACGGGCCGTCCTGGTCGGGCTCCTCGGCGCCGTCGTCGGTCTTGGATTGGGTATCATCCTCGCCCGCGGACTCGGCGCCGGCGTGTTGGGCGTCCCCGCGACGTGCTTCCACGTGCCCGCCGCCCTCGTGGCCGGCGCCCTGGCGGGCGCGCCCCTCCTGGCCGCCGTGGCCTGCTACCTGCCCACCGTCTGGGCCCTGCGCCAAGATCCCGCCGTGGTGCTTCGGGAGAACTGACCGTTCGCCCGACGAAGGTCTTTCGCTGCGCTGGGGATGACGCCCGTGCGCTTAGAGCCTATCCCAGAACCCGGATAATATCGTCATGCTGAGCGAAGCGAAGCATCTGAACTCCTGAAACGCCAACGAGATCCTTCG
>JAFGDS010000112.1 GCA_016931995.1 Pirellulales bacterium | reverse complement strand
GGGGACTGGGGACTGGGGACTGGGGACTGGGGACTGGGGACTGGGGACTCGAGATAAACCCCGAACCCCGATCCCCACAGCTTCGCACGAAACACGCCATCCAACGCCACGAGATGAGAGCCATGCGCATCGACTTTCCCGCAATCGCGTGTGTCATTCTAACGTTGATCGCCGTGCCCAGCGCGGCGGCCCACCCGGCCGGCACGCTGGTCGTCGAGACCTCCAGCACGACGCAACACGTCGTCGCGCCGCTTCCGGCCGGCGTCGTGCCCGACCCGGCCCGGGCGTGGCGGTTGATCGAGGTGGACCATCCCGACGTGACGATTCCCGTCCAGCTCGTGCCCGCCGTCACTCCCGACGGCACGGTCGATCCAGCCCGCCGCCAATTGGCCGCCGCCGTCCCGCCCCGCGATGGCGCGAACGCGCCGCGCCGTTTCCGCCTCGAACCCGCCGACGCCCCGGCGCCCGAGCCGTCGTTCACCTGGCACGACGCCTCTGCCGCGTCGCTTGAGCTTCGCGAAGGCGATCGCCCCGTGCTGGTCTACAACCACGGCGCGATCACCAACGATTCCGTGCCCGCCGCCGACGTCCGCCGCACCCGCGCGTGCTACTTCCATCCGGTCCACGGGCTCAACGGCGAAGTGCTCACCGACGATTTTCCCCGCGACCATTATCACCATCACGGCGTCTTCTGGGCGTGGCCCCACGTGGGCATCGACGGCAAGCAGTACGATCTGTGGATAGGCCGCGGCATCCGGATCGAGCGGGTGGACTGGCTCGGCCGCGCGGCCGGCCCGGCCTGCGCCGTCTTGGGCGTCGAAAACGGCTGGTTTGTCGGCGACAAGAAGGTGATGATCGAGCGCGTCTGGCTCTGGGCCCATCGCGAGGCCGACGGCGCTCAAGCCCTGGATCTGCAAATGGCTTGGATCCCGGTCGATCGCCCGATCGCGCTGCGCGGCGCGGAAGGCAAGAGCTACGGCGGGCTGACGATCCGGTTCGCCGTGGCCCCGCGCGAGCGGACGACGATCACCGTGCCCGACGGCGTGGCCAAGGCCGACCTGCCCGAGACCCGCCTCGCCTGGGCGGACCTCACGAAGCAATTCACCGGCGTGCCCACGCCCAGCGGCGCGGCCGTGATGATTTCGCCCCATCACCCCGACTATCCGCCCATGTGGCTCACCCGCCACTACGGCCCCCTGTGCGTCGGCTATCCCGGCATCGAGTCGAAGACCTTCACGCCCGAAAAACCGCTCCTGGCGTCCTACCGCATCTGGATCCACAAGACCCCCGCCGACCTGGCACGGCTGAAGGAGGCCTACCGCGCCTACACCGCCGGCGCCAAGGTCGCCTGGGAATGAGGGGGATTAGGGATTAGGGATTAGGGATTAGGGATTGGAATCTGAGATTTCAGATTTGAGATTCGAGAATTACACCGCTCTCCGACCTCCGCTTTCCGACCTCCGACTTCGACCTTCGCCACGCCACATCGCGACCATCCACCCACCAACCACCACACGAGGCGCGACCCTCATGCCCCACCTCCCCGACCGACGCGAATTCCTCATCAAGTCCCTCCTCGCCGCGCCGCTGGCGGCCGGACTACCCGGCGCGCTGGCTCTGGCCGGCACGCCCAAACGCGAGCCCGGGGCCGACAAGCTCACGGCCTACCAGATCGGCCCGCACATTTGGATCCGTTGGAATAACCACCTGCTGACCAGCTACCGCGCCCATCGGTCGCAGAAATACCCCTATCTCTATCCGCTGGCCGGCCCGGTCACCGGACTGTCGCTCACGAGCGAAACGTGCGTTCCCTACCCGCACCACCGCTCCTGCCTGTTCGGCTGCGACGCCCTGAATGGCGCGAACTACTGGCAAGACGCGCTCGAGCGCGGCCAGGTCCTCTCCGACGGGCCGAAGCTCGGCAAGTGCACGCCCACGTCGGCCGAGATCCTCGACGCGTGCCAATGGCAGCAGCCCGGCCAGCCGGTCGATATGTCCGACACCCGGCGGATCGTCGTCCGCGTGGCGAGCCCGACGCTGCGCCTTGTGGACTTCGAGATCCACTGGCGGGCCGAGCGCGACGTCGCGGTCCGGCCGACCAACCACGCCCTGTTCGCCATCCGCGCGGCCATGGACCTGACGCCCTGGGAAGGCGGCACGCTGGTCAATGCCGAGGGCCTCTCCGGCGAGAAGGGCACGTTCGGCAAGGCGACCGCCTGGTGCGCGTTCTTCGGGCGCCGGGCGAACCTGCCGCCGGAGACGGTCGAAGGCGTCGCCCTATTCGACCACCCCAAGAACCCCTGGGCCCCCTGCCCCTGGTTCACCCGCGACTACGGCTTCGCCGGGCCCAACCCGTTCTTCTTCCTCAAAAAACCCTGGCAGCTCCCCGCCGGCCAGTCCGTGACCCTCCGCCACCGCGTCGTCCTGTTCGTCGGCGATCCCGCCCAAGCCGGCCTCGACGACCTCCATCGCCAATGGGTATCGTGAGGGGCTGGGGGCGGTCGCCTTCGATACCTTGTGGGTGCCATGCCCACGCTTGCGTGGGCATGTGGGGAGAGAGCAACTACATGTCCACGCAAGCGTGGACATGGCACCCTCAAGATCATATGGCAGGAGGTAGTAGTACGCCATGCCAAAGCCAGAATCGCAACAGCCGATCACCCCGCCGCGAATCCCCCGTCGCACGCTGCTGAAGACTCTGCCCCTGGTCGGCGCATTCAGTTTGCCGGCCGTCCATGCGCTCGGCGCGGCGCAATCGCCAGGCCCTCGCAAGCTCCGTTGGGCCGGCTGGCAAGTGGGCATGACGTACCAATCGCCCCAGCCCGGCGGAATGACCCGCGATGGGTTGATGCGTCTCGTGGACGAGATGGCCGAGCATCGGATGAATCTGCTCAGCTTGATGATGCAGAGCTACGGCTACTTCGACCCCGGTCACGACGGCTACGCCTGGCCGGTCCGCAACGAGACGCTCAAACCCTACCGAGACGACAAGGCGACCAACGCCCAGCCTCAAACCGAGTTCGTCCGCGAGGCGATCCGCCAGGCCGCCGACCGCAACATCCAAGTCCAGTTGTTTCTGAACTGGGGCATCTGGAATCCGGCGCGGATTCGCCAGGGCTACCCCACGGCCGTCGTCCAGCAGACGCGCGAGCAAGCCGCGGCCGGCGGTAACCCGAAGGGCTGGCTGCACTGTCCCGATTCGCCCGGCGCGTGGCAGGCGGGCTTGGACGAAGCGGCCGACCTGTTGACCTTCTACGACGACCCCAACGTCACCAGCTTCGGCCTGGAGCGCCTCAGCTACGGCGGCCCGCGCGAGTGCTTCTGCCGTCACACGCAAGACCGCTTCCACGCCGACACGGGCGAGTCGCTCCTGGACGCCGACGCGGCAATCGTCACCTCTTGGAAAGCCCGGCGGATCGCCGCGGCCTTGAAGGACTTCGCCGCGCACGTCCGCCGCGTGAAGCCCGGCACGTCGGTCTGGCTGCACACGCAGTGCTCGCCCTCCTGGGGCCACAGCCCGGCCGCGATGCAGGCCAACGGCATCGACGCGCTCATGCCCCACACGATCCAGTTCCCCGAGACGAAGGACCAGATACACGCCAAGCTCCGCCGCCTGGCCCCGAACCCCTGCGTGCTCCACTTCTGCACCCGCGACGTGCGCCCCCAGAACTACAAACTCTGGATCAAAACGCCCGAGATCCTCGCCGACGCCTTCGCCGCCGTCGCGTCCTATCCCGGCGACAATCTCGCCGGCCTCCTCTTCTTCAACCCCCACGCCACCTCGCCGCGCAACCGCCGCGCCGTCTACGAACACCTCCGCCGGTTCGATCTCGGCTAACGCCTCCCCTCCACCGCCTCGCGGGAAAGCGGCTGGGGGTGAGGGGATTGGGACTCGGGGGCTGGGGACTCGGGACTGGGGACTGGGGGTTTGGGGGTTGAACCGCTTTCCGCTTTCAGACTTTCGACTTCCGACTTTCGACAGCCGCTAGCGGCTTCGCAGGGAGGAACCTGGTTCGGGCTCGGCGCACGGGTTTTCGCTCGCCGAACAGTATTTTTTGTTCGACAATGCGAGCGCCGCGGCGCGCAGCGACATTTAAGCCGCACGCCGGGGCGTTTTGGAATGCGGCGACTTGTCGCCGCTTTTCGTTGGGATTGCCCCTGTGGGAGGCGACTCCTGTCGCCGACAAGGCGAGATCCGCGGACAATCGGCGACGGGAGTCGCCTCCCACAGATCTCAACCAAGCAGACGGGCGGGCTGCGGACGTCCGAGCGGGTTGTTAAGGAGCGGCCCGGCTTGGGTTTGGGAGCCGTACGTCGATACAGCGAGGCCGTCACCGGTGGAGCGGCGCGCGTCGGACACGCGCGACGGATTCCACCGGTCCGACACGCGACGGTTCGCGCGGCTACGTGTCGGTCCGCGCCCGGTTTTCCTAGCCACGCGACGCGCCGTGCCGCCCCTTTGGCCCGCGTGCGATGAACGCGTCGTGAAGACAGGGCGCCACTGCTGTCTCGTCCCGCAGTGTTGTCCCACAAGGACTGCGTTGCACTGCTGGGCAAGCCAGCAGTGGCGCCCATTTCCGGGACGTTCTCCGTCACACGCAAGGGGACAGTCCGCTTTTCGTCGCGTGCATCACCGAGCAACGCGAGGGGGACAGTCCCCTTTTCGCTTAGACGAAAATTGGGACAGTCCCCGGACGAAAACTGAAACAGTTCCCTGGCAGGGGAATCGGTCGGCGCGCCGGCATCGTACACGGGGGGCGCGCGGCGTATCGGTCCGCGTCGAGAGCTCTCGACAACCTCCGAGCGACCCATCCGACGTCGTTCCGGCGGAAAGGCTTTCCCTGATACACGCGCGTTGTCGAACAACGATTCGTGGCGGGGCAGGCGTGCCCAGCCCTACAGTCCGTTGCGCTACGAAGGGGACAGTCCCATTTTCGCGTGGAACGCGTTTTGAAAATCTCCCCTCGCCCGCTTGCGGGAGAGGGGCCGGGGGTGAGGGATTCTCACGTGCGGGGTGGCACTGCTGGCTTGTCCAGCAGTGTTTTGCCCGCGGAATCCGCTTCGCACTGCTGGGCAAGCCAGCAGTGGCACCCATTTTCAAACACGTTCCTCGACGAAGATTGGGACCGTTCCCGCGCGCGTGCGTCCGCGAAGGGTAAGCGGGTCCTTTCCAAAGGGACGGGCTCGAACGGTCGCGGTTCCGCGGGCCTCTCCGACGGCGTGCGGTTGATTAGCCTGCCGCGTCGGGATCG
>JAFGDS010000111.1 GCA_016931995.1 Pirellulales bacterium | reverse complement strand
TCCCCAATCCCCAATCCCCAATCCCCGAGCCCCGAGCCCCGAGTCCCGACTCCCGCCCCACCCCATGCCTACGCTCAAAACCATCACGCTCGGCTGCAAGGTGAACCAGTACGAGACGGAGTACGTCCGACAGGGGCTCGTGCGTGCTGGGTTCCGGGCGGCCGAGCCGGGCGAGCCGGTCGAGTGGTGCCTGGTGAACACGTGCACCGTGACCGCGACGAGCGACCACAAGAGCCGCAAGGCGATCCGCCAACTGGCCCGCGAGCACCCCGCCGCGCGGATCATCGTGATGGGCTGCTACGCCACCCGCGCGCCGGACGAAGCCGCCTTGCTTCCCGGCGTGGTCGAGGTGCTTACGGACAAGCGCCGCATGGACGAGCTTCTCGCCCGGTTCGGCGTGGCCGAGCCGCCCAAGGGAATCCAGTCGTTCGGCCCGCGGCATCGCGCGTACGTCAAAGTGCAGGACGGCTGCCGCATGCGGTGCGCCTACTGCATCATTCCCAAAACGCGACCCGTGCTCGCCAGCCGTCCGGTGGCCGACGTGCTCGCCGAGGTTCGGGAGTTGACGTCGCGAGGCTACCGCGAGATCGTCCTGACGGGCATCCACCTGGGCCACTACGGCGTGGACCTGGAGCCGGCATGTAGCACAGCCGCCCTCGGCCGTGAAAAATCGGCGCCCACAGCCGAGGGCGGCCGTGCCACACGTGGGCCCGATTTGGCCGATCTCGTCGAGGCGCTTGCCCGGCTCGACGGCGACTTCCGACTGCGGATCTCCAGCATCGAGGCCGCCGAGGCCACCGACCGGCTGCTGGACGTCATGGCCGCGCATCCCCGGCGGGTTTGTCCCCATCTTCACCTGTCGATGCAAAGCGCTTCCGACAGCGTGCTTCGCCGGATGCGCCGGCCCAACGACCACGCGGCGTTTGTCGAGCGTTGTCGCGCGGCCCGCGCGCGGCTCGACCACCCGGCTATCTCCACCGACGCGATCGTCGGCTTTCCCGGCGAGACGGAGGCCGACTTCCAGGCCACGTGCCGGGCCGTCGAGGAGATCGGCTTCGTGAAGGTACACGTGTTTCCCTTCAGCCCGCGCGAAGGCACCGAAGCGGCGAGCCTGCCCGGCGCCGTGCCGCGGGCCGAGTGCCACCGCCGGGCGGCGGATCTGGCCCACGTCGCGGCCGGCGCGAGGACCGCGTATCTGGAGAGCCTGATCGGCCGAAAGCTCCGGGTGCTCGTCGAGGGCACAGCGCCGGATCGGCCGGGCGTCGTCGAGGGCACGTCCGAACGCTACGCGCCGGTGAGGCTGTCCGGCGGGGTGGAGCTGGCGGGTCGGCTTGTCGAGGTCACGGCGGAGCGTCTGGCGGACGGATGCCTCGCGGGGCGCCCGTGGGCCGGATCGTCCGCCCGCCATCGACCGGCAGACACACGCCCGTGACAAAGTCGTTCTCGACCAGGAAGACGACCGCGTCGGCGACGTGTTCCGGCGTGCCTAAGCGTCGGACGAGCGTGCCGGCGATGGACTCGTCGCGCTCGGCCGGCGGCAGATCGTCCGGCAGCAGCACCGGCCCGGGGAGGATGCAGTTGACGCGAACCCGCGGGTTGCGCTCGGCCAGCTCGACGGCGAGGCATCGGGTCATCGCCTCGACGGCGCCCTTGGAGGGGAAGTAGGCGGCGTAGCCCGCGTACGGTCGGACGGTGGCCCAGTCGCCCATCGTCACGATGGCGCCGCCCTCGTTCTGCCCGGCCATGACGAGCCCGACCTTTTGGCAACAGAGGAACGTTCCCAGGGCGTTCACGTCGAAATGCCGCCGCACGTCTTCGGCGGTGATTATTTCCAGCGGCTTGGGTTCCCAGATGGCCGCGGCCGTGACCAGCACGTCGATCCGGCCGAAGGCATCGAGCGTCTGGCGCGCCAGCCGAGCCACGTCGTCTTCCTGACTGACGTCGGCCTGGAACGCCCGGGCCGTCGCCCCGGCGGCGCGCAGCTCGGCGACCGTCTGGTTGGCTTCCCCGGCCGAATGATGGTAGTGCAGGGCGACGGCGCATCCGCGCTGGGCCAGGCGGCGAGCAACGGCGTTTCCCACGCGCCGCTTTCCGCCGCCGGTCACCAGGGCCACCCGTTGTCCGCTGGAATTGCCCATCGTGAACCTCGCTCGGCCCGGCCCAAGGGCGTCTTACCCCAGGCCCTCCACGCTCCAGCCGTCGCGGTAGGCGCGGCGGAGACGTTCGTTGGCCTCGGGCTTGTTGGTGAACGACAGGGCCTTGCCGTCCCAGAGCAGCTTCTCCTCGGGGAACCGGTTGACGATCGTGCCCATCAGGATGCTCTCGGAGAGCGGGCCGGAGTACTCGAACGGCGTCGTGGTCTTGCCCTTGCCCAGGCAAGCGTTGACGAACTGGTGGTAGTGGTCCAGATCGGACATGTCGCCCAGTTGCAGCAGGTTCTTCTTGCCGAGCCCGTCGTAACGATCCAGGTCGGCCTCGCGCGCCACTTCGGCGAGCGCTTCCTTGACGATGGCGTCGTTGTCCTTGCTTTTGGGCAAGATCTCCGGCGCGCTGCCGTGGGGCAGATACATGTAGCCCTGCTCGCCGACGAGCATCGAGCCGTCGCCGGGCAACTTCTTCTTCTGGTCGATGGGCCAGTCGGCCTTGTCCACCTCGCCCGTGTCGTACCAGAAGTAGTCGAGGTCGCCCGCCGTGTACTTCGTGCCGGGGAAGCGGTAGTGGAGCTTGTTGTTCGGCGAGTACGTCTCCTCGAACGGAGGGCTGCGGTAGCTCATCACCCAGCTTGGCGAGACGATCTCCAACGCCGTGAACACGGGGTCCAGCATGTGGCCGGCCATGTCGCCCTGCGCGCCGCCGCCGAAGTCCCGCCAGCGGCGCCACCACCGCGTATGGTACAGATCCTTCACGAACGGCCGCTTCGGGGCCACGCCCAGCCAGAGATCCCAATCGAGCTCCTCGGGCACGGGGTCCTCGCGGTCGGGCCGGCGGCGCATCGGAGGATCGACAAACGCGCCGGTGTAATAGAATCGCACGATGTCCCAACTGTGCGCTTCCTTCACCTTGCCGATCACGCCGGCTTGGAGCATTGCCACGGCGGCGCGGTATTGCACGCCCGAATGGGTCTGCACGCCCATCTGGGTGACCAACTCGGGATTGGCCGCGGCCACCTCGGCCATGCGGCGCGACTCGAACAGGCTGTGCGTCAGCGGCTTCTGGCAATACACGTGCTTGCCCAGGTTCATCGCCGTCACGGCGATGGGCGCGTGCATGTGGTTGGGTACCGTGGCGCTGATCGAGTCGATCCGGTCGCCTTCCTTCTCGAGCATCACGCGCCAGTCGCGATAGAGCCGCGCGCCGGGCACGAGCTTGGCGGCCGCCTCAAGGAAACTCCGGTCCACGTCGCACAGGGCCACCACCTCGATGTCCGGATGGGTCAAAAAGCACCGCAAATCGCCGTCGCCGCGGCGGCCCACGCCGATCGAGGCGTGACGCAGCTTCCTGCCTTCCGCCCCGAACGAACGGGACGAGAGAATCCACGGGCCGACCGTGCCGGCCAACGCGGCCCCTTGGAGGAACGTGCGTCGCGAGGTCTTCATTGTCATGGGGTGAGCCTCCTTAACGGGAATCCATGCAAGGGTAGGTGGGAACGCAAACGGCGGGTGGGCCGCGCGAGCCTATGAGGGTTGTTTGACGCACCCCAGTGTAGCAGCCGCCATGCGGAACGGTCAAGATGGTCATTCAGGGGATGGTGGCACGTCCCAATAACGCGGCGAAAGGCGTGTGTTTTTCCGGCTCATCTCACGGAAGGGTGCGCTGCCAGAAGTCGTGACGCCGGTGCGGCTTCGCCGCAGGATTTTTTAGGCATGGCTCCGGTGTCCAATGGCTACGCCAAGGGGGCGAGCAATCGGCTTCCTGTCACAAGTCCCATTGGACACCGGAGCTATGCCTAAGAAAATCCCGGGGGTCCGGGGGCAGCGCCCCCGCGGATTCTTGTGTCGGATGAGCCGTACAATGTGATACCGTCTCTTCTGGCAGAAGGGGACAGTCCCATTTTCGCCCGTGTGCCACTGGCTCTGCCAGTGCGTGCGATGCGGCATATCGCGACAGAGCCAGTGGCACTCAGCGATCAAGTCAGTGCCATAAGGCCCCGCGGCGGCATCCTCGTGGTGAGGTTTCGTCCTGAGCTACGGCCCGACCGGATCTCGTTCGCGCCACGAAAGCCGTCCCGCTTCCATCAAGAGTTCTCCGTCGGCGGGCCCACTGGCGGTGGGCAGCGCGGACGATAGCCACGCGCGGAGTTCCGCCCACGCCATGCGGTAGAACAGATAGTCGGACGACTCGCCGGCAAGCACGTTGAGCCGACGCCGGCCATCGAGACGTTGAATGCCTCTTTGCGTCACAACCGTATTGTCTACATACTCGCTCTCACTCACTTCATGCAACGAAGACATCTTGAGTTGCCGTTTGCCCGAGCGGATCAGGATCGTGGTGAACGTCATGTGCGTGCCGGAGTACGGGCGAGTCAGTGCGCGGTTGTCGAAGTAGCCGTCCGCCTCGACGCGGGCCAGCAGCTTCTTCACGCGGTCCGGAGGGATGTGGCCCGACCGGTAGGGCGCCCCCCCGGCTATTGGGTCCTCCGACCACACGGCGTGTCCGTCGGGCCAGATCGCGAGGATCAGGCTCGGGCCGATCGTCGAGGCCAGTACCCAATACTCTCCGTAGACAGCAAGTACCGTCTCCGCGTCCGTGATCGGCCGAACCGAATCAGCCGTTTTGGCCGTCGCGGGCCAACAACAACTTGCCACGACACCAAGCAGAAGGCCGAAGGCGATTCGTCCCATGACGTGACTCCTTTCGCGGGTGGCCGGGTGGCAGGGGGTTCTTCCATGACGGAATCATCCTACACTTGCCCTGCCGTTCGATCAATCGCAATGCGTGCCATTGGCTCTGCCGGTGTTGCGGGATGCTGGCATTCGCGCACTGGCAAAGCCAGTGGCACTCCGCGATTCACACATTGGCAAAAGAAGGTCGCGTAGAAGGGGACAGTCCCATTTTCGCTGAGCGAAAACCGGGACTGTCCCCGACGCGACAATCGGGCAGACCTCTACCGTTCGATCAAGTACGCCTGGCCGTCGAGGTTGACGACGACCGGTTCGTCGAAGGTGAGATACTGGGACAGCTCGCGGCCGTAACGCTGGGCAAGGTCGAAGTAGTCGCGGCTGAACTGTTTGACCCGCGTGGGGTTCTTCTCCTGCTCGGCCGTGAGCGTGGCGTCGATCCAGCGGTTGTCGCGGCGGTAGAACGCGCGGTTGCTCACGTTGCGGATGGTCTCGCCCGCGGACTGCAATTCGCGATCGGCCTTCTCCAAACCGCCGCCGAATCCGCCCATCCCGCCCATGCCGGCCTGGCCCGGAGCCGCCGTGTCCGACCGTCCGGCCACCGAGGGGGCCATCATCGCGGGCGCGGCCAGGGCGTTTTGCAGTTGGCCCTTGTACGACCGTTGGGCGAAGCCGTATCGGCCCTCGGCGGATTCCAACGCGCTGAGGCGGTCGGCCGCGACTCGCCTGTTGGTGGCCACGTCGTGCAGATTCACGCCGTCGTCGGCCAGGAAGGACGTATAGGGCGTGAGGATGCCGTGCCGCGTGGCCAGGCGGACCAGCTCTTCGACGAGCTCGGGATTGCGGCCCGCGAGGTCCAGTTCATCGAGGATCTCGCCCACGCGGCGCACGGCCCAGAGCTTCTCGATGAACGCCTGGCTTTCGTCCGGGCTTTTGGCCACGAGCTTCGCGGTGAAGTCGAACCGCTGCGTTTCGTCGCCGACCTTGCCGGAGACGACCACCTTGGCCGCGCCGGGCCGGCGGTAGCGGCCCACGACGACCAACTGCTGCCCTGCGAACAGGTCGAAATCGCCGCGGGGATACACGCGGTTGACCGGCTTGCCCTCCTCCGCGCGGCTTTCGTCCAGCGTGAATTCGATCTTCACGCCGGTCATCACGGGCGATTGGATCCGCCGGTACAGGCTGCTCACGCGGTCCTCGATATCCTCGTCCGGCCGGACGTATTCGCTCTGGCCGAAGCAGGTCCGCGCGAGCCGATCCAAGAGGCGGCTGTTCACGTCGTAGCCCACGCCGAAGACGAACAACCTCGCCCGCACGTCGTTGGCCTTCTGGGCCGCCTCGACGATCTTCATCTCGTTGGTCACGCCGGCCGTGGGCAGGCCGTCGGTGAGGAAGACCACGTAGCTGGGCCGGTCGTTGTCATCGAGTTGCGCCAGGGCCGTCCGCAGGGCCGCGTCGATGTTCGTGCTGCCGCCGGCGGTGAGATCCTCGACAAACCCCAGGGCCGCCTTGCGGTTCTCGTCGTCAAACCGCTGCAATTCCGGCCGGAACGCCTCGACCTCGCTGTCGTAGGCGATGATGTTGAACAGATCGCCCTCGCGAAGGTTTTCCAGCACAAATTTAAGCGCCCCGCGGGCTTGCTCGATCTTCTTGCCGCTCATGCTGCCCGAACGATCGGCCACGAACACGACGGTCTTGGCGACCGGCTTCTCGTCGGGGGCCTTGATATCGGGCGACGCCAAGAGGAGGAAGTAGCCGTCGTGGTCCTTGTCCGGCCGATAGCTGAGCACCCGCGTGCCGACGCGGCCCTTGCCAACGTCGTAGAACAGCCGGAAATCGGACGAAGGGATGTCGTCCTTCATCGTGCACGTGACCACGGCGCGGTCGTCGTCCGGGCGTTTGATCTTCACCTCGTGCGTGGGGCTGTAGACGTTTTTGATCTTTTGCCCGCTCTCGATGGACACCCGCAGGCTGACCTTCTCGATCGGGTGCGACGTGTACTTGGCCGTGCCCAGCGGGAAGAGGAAGTCGGTCAGGCCGTCCTGCATCCGGCAGATCTGCGAATAGCGCAGCGAGACCGTGCGGCTCGCGCCCGCCGGCACGGGAAACACGCTCGTCTTGAATAGGCCCGTGCCCATCCACTCGAGCAAGGCCGGGTCCTGGTTTTTGCGGACGATGTCTTCGTAGAGCTTGCGGGCTTCCTTGGCGTCCAGCAGCCGGGCGGGATACTCCTTGCCGTCCACCAGCAACGTCATCTGCTCGACCGCCCCGTCGTAGGGCAGCGGAAACACGAACGACACCTCCATCTGCCGGCTGCCCGTGTTGACAAAGGTCTGCGAAACCTGCACCCGGGCGATCTGGTCGGTCAACCGGGCGGAAAGCTCCAACTCCTTGATCTTGTACGTGGCCACCGGCGTCGGCGGGGTCGAAATCGGCGGATGCGGATGGTAGTGGTGAATCACGATCGGCCGCGGCAGGCGGACCTGCTGGTGCGGATCGACCACCACAAGCACCCCCTGGGCCAACGCCGCGCGGGGCGCCAGAAGAATCGCCAGGAACGTCAGGAAAGCTGTGCAACGGGACATAGCGAGACCTCCTCTGTTAGGATCTTGTTGGTTTCAGGGGGCTCTGCCCCCTGGCCCCCGGGATTTTCCTAGGCATCGGTCCGGTGTTCAATGGTGCTTGCTAAGAGTCTCTCAAAGAGCTTATACTCAAGGTGCTTGGAGAAACGGAGTCAGGCTCTGCTGGGAAGCAACCTGACGAGGGATATCCAAGCTCCGGTGCGCCAACGGCGCGTCAGGCCCCTGATGGCATTTGTCACCAGGGGCCGTTCTTTTGAACCCCATTGGACACCGGACGAATGCCTTAAAAAATCCTGCGGCGCAGCCGCAAGGAGCGACCGCGCGGAAATACTTCTGTCAGTTCAACGTTCTTCAACACGCGCGGAGTATTACTCGGTCAGGCGCCGGTTCCAGCCCGGCGACTCGGGATCAAGGGATTTCACGTCCGTGGTCAACGACACGCGGGCGTCGGTCAACGTTCTTTTGAATTCCAGCCGCGGCAAACGGTCGAAACACGCGACCGTGATCCGGTATCGCGCGTTGCGGATCTGTCGGTCGTCGCCCGCGTGTACGGCGTCGGCCAGGGCCTGCTTCTGGCCGCGGATCTCGCGGAAGGAATCCGGCCAGAATCGCGGACCGTACTTCTTCTCGCACCGGTAGAGAATCCAGGCGTGGATCCGATCGCACTGGTTGCCCGGCAGATCCGCCGGAAAGACGTAGCCGCCCTTTGTGTAGCGAGCGAAGGTCTCATACTGCCCCTGGCGGGTTTGTTGAATCTGCTTTCTCAGGATGGGATTGCCGGCGATCCGCTGGGAGATCTCGGCCCCCAACGACCAGCCGATCATCTCCCAGCCAAACTGGGCCTGGGTCGCATGAACGAAGCTGTGGGCCATTTCCTCGATGTAGCCGGACACGTGCGGCACTTTGTATTGGACCCATTCCGGCTGGGACGCCAGATCCAGGTTCGAGTCGTCGTACTCGATGCTGCACTCCGACGTGCCTCCCCAGCCGTGCGGATTGCCCTTGGGGAAGGCATACACGGCCATCTTGTAGTTTGTGTGTGCGCCAACGATTTCGTGGAGCGCGTCGTAGGCCTTGACCAGGTAGCCAAAGATGATTCGGGCTTCCCGCTCGCGCTGCTTCGGGACGAAGAAGCACACATACTGGCTATCCAGCAGGACCGCCGGCTGGCCAATCTCCTTCTCGAATTCGGCGACCGTTTTGAACTTCAAGGAAGGCTTAAGCGGGGGCTGCCCCTTGCCCGGCTCGGACCCGTGAAGGATCGAGCCAGCCACCAACAACGCGGCCAGTGCCGCCAGGATACGTCTGCGTCCCACGGATGTCCCCACAAGTTGAGACGGAGCCGAGACCACTGCAATGTAGACATTCCTGGCGTTTGAGACGATCAAGACTTGGAGAAAGTTCCCCGCCCCCTGCTTTTGGGTTAGGAGGAAATGCCTATTGATCTCGGTGACATGCTCCCGCCGCCCGGGTTCGGCCAACGGAGTGTCCCGCCGGTTTGGCGCGACCGGCGAAACCGGGTGGTTTGGCGAACCCGGGACCGCCGGGCTGCGTCCTTTGGGGTAGCAAGGTTTGACCGGCGGCACCGCCCCGGTATATGCTTTTCACGGAGTGGTTTGCGCGGCCGGGCTCTCCCACGCGCTGGCGACGGGAGCGTCCGGCGCGGCACGTGTTGGACCGAAGAAGAAAGGGAGAGACGCGATGCGAACTTCCAAGCAGCTCTCGGTTGCGCTGGCGAACAAGCCTGGCCGTCTGGCCACGCTCCTGTCGGCTTTGGGCAAGGAAAAGGTCTCGTGCGTGGCCCTGTCCGTCATGGACGCGGGCGAACGCGGGATCCTTCGCCTCGTGCCCGACGACTACGCCGCCGCCGCCGGAGTCTTGGACAGGATGAACGTTCGCTTCGACGCGACGGACGTCCTCGTGGTTCCCATTCCCGCCCAAAACGGCGCCTTGACCAAAATCTGCGAGCGCCTGGCGGGCGAGCACCTCAACATCGACTACATCTACTGCGCGCAAACGCCGCAGAACGGCCACAAGGCGGGCGTCGTGGCCGTCATCAAGGTGAACGACTTGGTAAAGGCCCAGCGGGTCCTCGGCGAAGGCGCGGCCCCCGCGCGCCGCAAGCTCCCGGGGCGACGACCCGTCCACGCGCGATAGCAAACCACGGACGGGGACTATCCCCCTCCAGCCACCCGCGATACGATGGCGTGCCACTGGCCTTGCCAGAACTCCAAGATAGCCAAGGCACTGGCGGAGCCAGTGGCACTCACTTTTTCACCGGGAGACAACTTTTGTCGCTAGCACGACGCCGATTGGCCATGAACCATCCCGCCGCGTCCGCGGGGCATGGTGCCAGGGGGGCGTGCGCACTACTGGGGCTCTTGATGCTCTCCGTCGCCGCGCACTCCGCCCAAGCCTGCGACACGCCGGTCTATCGATATGCCTTGTACAACTGGGCGCCCGCGCCGCATCACGTCTTCTACCTGCACCGCGGAGGCGAGGGCGAGGACGAACCGATCCGCCAGGTGAATCGGCTTCTGGTGTCGCTGTCCATGCAGCAACCGCCGGCGAATCTGGTCTTCAAGCCGGTCGATATGGCCGATCCCAGGCAGACCGAGCGTCTGCCGAGGCTGGTGGCCGACGCGTGGGACGAGCGCGGTCCCGACGCGGGCCCCTTGCACCTGGTCGTCAGCCCTTGGGGCCATGCGCGGCTGGCCGGTCGGCTCGACGAGGCCACGCTCGGGGCCATGCTTGACTCGCCCGCCCGGCGGGAGATCGCCCAGCGGCTTGCCGAGGGCAACGCCGCCGTGTTCGTGGTCCTCGACGGCGGCGACCCGGCGGAAAACGATCGGGTCCGGCGGGAAATCGACGTGGCGATTCGAGGCGCGGCCGCGCTGGGCAGCGACCCGGCCGGAACGGCGGCCACCACGCCGCCGCGGATCGCCCTGGTCGGCGTGGCGCGGTCCGATCCGGCCGAGACGTGGTTCGTCGAGGACCTCACGTCGGTCGAGCCGGACTTGAAAAACTACGCCGACGAGCCGATCGTCTTCGCCGTATACGGCCGAGGGCGGATCATGCTGCCTTACGTGGGCCGGGGGATCACGTCGGATAATCTGCTGCGGTGCGTCGCGTTTCTAGGTGGCCCGTGCGCGTGCGAGGTGAAGGAGGACAATCCCGGCGCGGATCTCTTGTTCCGCTGGGACTGGGAGGCGACGGCCGACGCCCTGGCCGCCGAGGACGACAGCCGTCCGTTGGCCGAGGGTCAGTTGACCTACGACGAGTTCGTGCCCGATGACGTCCGGCGGCCGGGCGCGCCCGACGCGTCGTCGGAAGACGGGCCTTCCGACGAGCCGTCCGTGTTCGTGGACGAGACGACGGAACCGATCGCGCCTTCGCCGGTCCCGCCGCCCTCGACGGAGAGCTTCGCCGGCCGTCAGCTCTGGCTCGTCGGCGCGGGCTCGGGCCTGGCCGCGGTGGTCATCCTTCTGGCCGGCACGCTTTGGTTGAGACGGCATTGAGAATGCCCCCCCATACCAGAACGCCGGCCAAACGTCGTCATGCCGAGCGAAGCGAAGCATCTCCACGGCGACGCTGACGAGATCCTTCGCTGCGCTCAGGATGACGTAGTGGGCCTTGTAGGGTGGGTCAAGCAAACCTGCCTCTACCGCCGCCAGCTTCGCTCGATTTCCTCGAGCGTGCGGCCCTTGGTCTCCGGCACGAAAAGGGCGACGAAGACGAACGTCACGACGCACATGATGGCGTAGGTGCCAAACGTCCCCGCTCCGCCCATGTTCCGGAACATCCAGGGCACCATCTGCGAAACCGCGAAGCAGGCCACCCACAGGGCGAAGATCGCCACGGACATCGCGCGTCCGCGGGTTCGCGTGGGGAAGAACTCGGCCAAAACGACCCAGACGACCGGCCCCATCGCCACGCCGAACGACGCCACGTAGACGTACACGAGCACGATAATCCATACCGCCGGCAGATTCAGGGAGAACGCGCCGGCCAAGAGGGCCAGCGAAACGCCCATCGCCGTCGAGGTGATCAACAGAAGCGGCTTGCGCCCCAACTGATCCACCAGCCGAATGGCCACCAGCGTGAACAGGAGATTGACGACCTGCAATCCGGCCGTGAGCAGCAGGGAGATCTTCGCCGTCACCTGGGCGCTTTTGAAGATCTCTGGCGCGTAATACATGATCGCGTTGATCCCGGTCACTTGCTGCAAGATCGCCAGGATCACGGCGATCACCAGCGCCACGCGGACGCCCGGCCGCAGGAGCTCGCGGAACCGCGCGCCTTCCTCGGCGATTGCCGCCTCGATCTCGCGCATCTGCGCCGCGGCCACCTCGGCGCCGCCCACCCGGGCCAAGACGGCCAGCGCCTCGTCCCGGCGTCCCTGTTGGGTGAGCCAGCGGGGGCTTTCGGGCACGAAGAAGAGCGCCGCGAAGAAGATCGCCGCCGGCAGCGTCTCGGAGCCGAGCATCCACCGCCACCCCCGCGCGACGTTCCACGCCTCGTTGTCGGGCGAGGCGACCAGCCAGTTGACCACGCACACGACCAACATGCCGCCGATGATCGTGATCTGGTTGAGCGAGACGAGCCGCCCCCGGATCCGCGCCGGCGACACCTCGGCGATGTACAACGGCGAGAGCATCGAGGCGATGCCCACGCCCACGCCGCCGAGCATCCGCGCGAGCACGAACTCGGTCAAGTTGCGGGGCAGGGCCGACGTGACGGCGGACACGGCGAACAGGCACGCGGACAAAATCAGGACTTTTTTGCGGCCGAACCGATCGCTGAGCGTTCCGGCCATCGCCGCGCCGAGCATGCACCCGATCAGCACGTTGGACACGGCCCAGCCCTGGGCCACTTCGTCCAGCTCGAACCGCTCGGTGAGATACCCGATCGCGCCGGAGATCACGCCCGTATCGTAGCCGAACAAGAGCCCGCCCAGGGCCGCCACGGACGCCAACAGAAGAACATAGGCGGTGCTGCCTTGGGACGCCGAAGGTTGGGATCGGATCGTTGCCATGGCGACGGCCTCATGCACGGGGTGGGAGGAACGCCTTGGGATTGGACAATCCCCTCCATTGTCGGCCCCACGGCCGGGTTGACAAGGGATGCACGAGGCGGCTATGGTGGACTAGGTTGTGCCCTTCTCAATCCCCCTACCCGCATGGTTTTCCCAGACTCCACCCATGAACTCACGCCAACGCGTCGAAGCCGCCTTGAACCACCGTCAGCCGGACCGCGTGCCCCTGGACCTCGGCGGGTCGCCCGTGACGGGCATCCACGTGTCGAGCGTGTATCTCTTGCGCCAGGCCCTGGGGCTGGACGCGCCGGGCACGCCGGTCAAGGTGGTCGAGCCCTACCAGATGCTCGGCGAGGCGGCGCCCGACCTGCTGGACGCGATCGGCGCGGACGTGGTGGGCATATCCGGCCGGTGCAACATGTTCGGCTTTCCCAACGCCGGCTGGAAGCCCTGGACGTTGTTCGACGGCACGCCCGTGCTCGTGCCCGCCGACTTCAACACCCGGCCGGAGCCCAACGGCGACATCCTCATGTATCCGCAGGGCGACCGTGGCGTGCCGCCCAGCGCGCGGATGCCCTCCGGAGGTTTCTACTTCGACAGCATCACGCGGCAAGAGCCCCTCGACGACGACCAGCTTGACGTCGAGGACAACGTCGAGGAGTTTGGACCCATCGCGGACGTGGATCTCCAACACTTCGCTTCCGAAGCGGATCGGCTGGCGCGCGATTCGGATCGGGCGATCGTGGCGAACTTCGGCGGCACGGCCTTTGGCGATATCGCCCTGGTGCCCGCCCCGTGGCTGAAGCATCCCCGCGGCATCCGCGCCGTCGAGGAGTGGTACGTCAGCACGGTGGCTCGGTTCGACTACGTGTACGAGGTGTTCCGCCGCCAGTGCGAAATCGGCGTCGCCAACCTGGCGAAGCTGTACGAGGCGGTGGGCGATCGGGTGAGCGTGGTGTTCGTCACCGGCACGGACTTCGGCACGCAGAACGGCCCCTTCATCAGCCCGGCCAGCTACCGCAAGCTCTATCAGCCGTTCCACCGCTGGGTGAACGGTTGGATCCACGAGCACACGCCGTGGAAGACGTTCATCCACACCTGCGGGTCGATCGTCGCGCTGCTGCCCGATTTGATCGAGGCGGGGTTCGACGTCCTGAACCCCGTGCAGTGCTCCGCGGCGGGCATGGATCCGCGGATGCTCAAGGAAAAATTCGGGGACAAGGTGACCTTCTGGGGCGGCGGGGTGGACACGCAGAAGACGCTGCCCTTCGGCACGCCCGAGCAGATCCGCGCGGAAGTAAAGGAGCGGATCGCGATCTTTGGATCCGGCGGCGGCTTCGTGTTCAACACGGTGCACAACATTCAGGCCGGCACGCCGGCGGAGAATCTCGTCGCCCTGTACGACGCGGTCCGTTCCGCGCGGTAGGGCGTCTCGGAGTACCCCGTGGCTGGTAAACGCGGCAACCGATCCCGCCCTCGTCGCCCCGACGCGGACGCTCCGCGCTGCGCGGTGGTGAGCCTCGGCTGTCCGAAGAATCTCATCGACACGGAGCGGATGCTGGGCCTGTTGCGCCGGGAGGGCTATACGCTGGCCACCCGGCCCGAGGGCGCCGATCTGGTGATCGTCAACACCTGCGGCTTCCTCGATCTGGCGAGACAGGAGTCGATCGAGGCAATCCAGGAGATGGTCCAACTGAAGAAGGCGGGCAGGGTGGGCCGGGTGGTCGTGGCCGGGTGCATGGCCCAACGCGACGGCGCCGCGCTGCTGGAAACCTGCCCCGGCGTGGACGACGTGCTCGGTGTGTTCGCCCGCGACGAGATTGCCCGCGTCGTCGCGCGGCCTCCCGCCACGGACGGCCGCCGCGTCTTGCTGCGCCCGCGGCCGGAGAGTCCGCCCGACGACACGGACCGGCTGCGCGTCACGCCGCGGCACATGGCCTACCTGCGGATCGCCGAGGGCTGCGACCGCGCGTGCGCGTTCTGTTCGATCCCGATGCTCCGCGGCCATTACGCGAGCAAACCGATCGACCGGATCGTCGCCGAAGCCCGGCAGTTGGCCGACGACGGCGCGAGGGAACTCGTCCTGGTGGCACAGGACACAAGCTACTACGGACGGGACCTACCCGACCGGCCGCGGCTGGCCGAGCTGCTTGCCCGGCTTGAGGCCATCGAGCCGCTGCGCTGGATCCGCCTGATGTATCTCTACCCACAAAATCTGGACGACGACCTGGTGGAGACCGTGGCCGCGGGCGGCAAGGTCCTGCCCTATTTGGATATCCCCTTGCAGCACGTCAACGACGAGGTGCTCCGCCGGATGCGCCGCGGCGTCACGCGACAACAGACCGAAGAGTTGCTCGACCGGCTCCGCGGGCGGATCCCCGGCCTCGTGCTGCGGACGACCCTCCTGGCCGGCTTTCCCGGCGAGACGCCCGAGCAGTTCGAGGAGCTTCTGGATTTCGTCCGCCGGCGGCGGTTTGAGCGGCTGGGCGTGTTCCCCTATCGGTTCGAGCCGGGCACCGCCTCGGCCGAGATGGAGGGCCATCTGGACGAGGAGGTCCGCCAGGCCCGGGCGGAAGCCCTCATGCAGGCCCAGCAAGAGGTGGCTTTCGCCTGGGCCGCCGCGCAAGTGGGCCGCACGTGGGACGTGCTTGTGGACCGTGACATTCCCGGCCAATCGGACGCCTACGTGGGCAGGACCTGGGCCGACGCCCCGGACGTGGACGCCGTGGTCTACGTCACCGGCCGGGGGCTGCGGCCCGGACAAATCGTCCCCTGTGAAATGGTCGCCACCGAGGGCTACGACCTGGTGGGAGTGGCTCTTGCGCCCCATGAGGAATCCCATGGCTGAACCCGCGACGAAGAACCTGTTCAACCTGCCCAACCAGTTAACCAGCCTCCGGCTCGTGCTCACGGTGGTGATGTTCGTCTTCATCGCGTGGGAGTTCTACCTGACGAGCTTCATCCTGTTCGTCATCGCGGCCAGCACCGACTGGCTCGACGGCTATTTCGCCCGGAAGTACGGCCAGGTGACCACGCTCGGGCGGATTCTCGACCCGTTCGCCGACAAGGTAATCATCTGCGGCACGTTCGTGTTCCTCGTGGCCGTGCCCGCGATGCGCGCCGCGCCCTGGGGCGGGTTGCAGGCGTGGATGGTCGTCGTGATCCTGGGGCGGGAACTCCTGGTGACGGCCCTGCGGAGCTTCATCGAACAGCGCGGCGGCGACTTCTCCGCCAAGATGGCCGGCAAGTGGAAGATGCTCCTGCAATGCGTGGCGGCCGCCGCGGGGTTGTGCTACCTGGCCTTCGCCGTGCGGGACCTGACTCCCCCCTGGTGGTGCTGGATCACGCTGGCCGTGTCGCTCTGGGTGGCCGTGGCGCTGACCATCTACTCGGGCGCGGAGTATATTGTCGTGGCGATCCGGGTCTTGCGGGCGTCGCGGAGCCGATAGTGGCTGACTGAAATTCCTGCAACGTGCCGAGGATTTCGACAGAAGGTGGCAGGCGCGACCAACCCTGCCTTTTTCTCTAGCCCAGGCGTTTACGCCTGGGGTCGCGGATCAAAACACCGTTACCGTTTTGCATCAGCCCCTTCAGGGGCGTTGACGTGGATTCCACCGCGATTTCGTCCCCTGAAGGGGACACGAGACAAAAGAAACGATCCATCGGGCCCTTCGATTCCCAGGCGTAAACGCCTGGGCTAGAGAAAACGTGCCTGGGGGGAGACCGTGAGTACCGGACAATTCTTGCTCCCACGGGCCGTACAGACAGTGCCCGTCTCCGCCTAGCGCACACCCTCGGAGCGCCCCATGTCTGATCCCTCGTTCTTGCTCCCGCACGCCGTGGCCGTCCTCCTCTGGCTTGGCCTTTGGGCGTGCCTGGCGTTCTGGACCGTCGTGTTCGTCCGCCGGCGGCGGGGCGAGCCGGTTCTGCCGCTGGCCCGGCGAAGGCAGGTGCCCTGGCGGGCGATCGACCTGGCGGTCGTGATCGGCTTCCACGTGGCGTGCTTTGCCGCCGCGTTTGCTTTAAAGAGTTGGACGTACGGCCCCGAGGCAGTCGAACCGCCGCGCGCACAGGACACCAAGAATCTCACGACCCAACACGAGATTCTTCAGATGCTCGCGCAGGGCAACGTTGGGCTTATCGTTCTCGGCGTCCTTTCGGCCGTGGTGGTGGCGCCCGTGGTCGAGGAGGTGCTCTTCCGGCTGCTCTTGCAGGGCTGGCTCGAGGCGGTCGACCGCCGGCTGCGGAGGGAGATCCCCCGGCGCGCGGCCCGGCGGATCCGTTGGGGGTTCGTGCCGGTGACGCTCGTGGCGGCGCTGTTCGCCCTGATACACTTCCGCGTGGAAAAAGAGCCCATCCGGCCGGAGCATCTGGTCTTCGACGCCGCGACCATGGTGATCGTTCCCACGGTCGTGGCCGCGCTGGCCGTCGCGTGGGTGGGCGCGGTCCGCGGGGCCACGCTCCGCGATCTGGGCATCGTCCGCGAGAAGCTCGCCGCCGACGTGGGCCTGGGTCTGGCCGCGTTCGCCGGCATCGCCGCGCCGCTCTACCTCGGCCAAATGGCTCTGCTCCATCTCGTGCCGGAGTACGTCTCGGTCGATCCGATCACGCTCTTCCCGTTCGCCCTGGTGCTCGGTATTCTCTACTGCCGCACGCACCGGATCGTTCCCTCGATCGTCCTGCACGTGGCCCTGAATGGATCGAGCCTGCTCTTGTTGTGGCTGCTGTAGCCGTGCGCTGGTGTAGTGCGTCGGAATCGAGGGACCGTGTTGAAGGGCCGTTTCGGGTGCCACTGGCTCTGCCCGTGCTCGGAAACACAGCCGAGGGAGGCCGTGCCACGGGGTCGGCCTATTGCGGCAGGAAGTCGTGGATGATGGTCACCTCGCGGATCTCGCGGCTGTCGGGCTCGCGGACGCGGATCTTGATTTGGATCCCCCGCAGCGGCTTGGAATACGGCGGCGGGGCCTCCCGCTCGCCGGGGTCGTCCACCACGCCGTCGCCGTTGTTGTCGAACCCGTCGGTCCCCTCGTCGATCAACGCAACGGGCATGTTCTGACTCACCCCGTCGTGCTCGTAGTGGATCGACCAGGTGTCGTAGACCCGCGGCAAGAGAAGGGGCTGGTCTCCCCACGTGCTGAAGTGGGACGGGGGCACGAGCGGCGCCCCGATCACGCCGGCGTAGCCCAAATCGACGTAAGCCCCCCTGCCGATAATCGCGGGGGCGCCCTTGTCGAGGTGGATCGCCAGCGCGGCGGCGTAGCCCGGATCGCCGGGCGCGAGGGCCGTCGTCGGACTGGCCAGGATCGGCGCCTCGGGGTCCCACGCCGTCACGTTGAAGCCGATCACGTTGGTCAGGACGACGTCCTCGCTGGCGCGCGGGCCAGCCAACGGGCCGGGCGGCGGGCCGGGCGTCGTCGTGATGTTGCCCGTGGCCGGATCGAGCGCGCCGCTGACCGCGCCCGCCGCGAACAGCGCGACATCGACGGCGCTAAAGGGCAGCGGCTTAAACAGCGGATCGTAGCGGAAGTTGGGCCCCGACGGTACGCTGCCGTCTTGATCGAGGAAGGTCGTATCGGGCGAAAGCTCCAGGTACGGCAGCGACCAGCCCGCCACCCAGTCGGCATGGGAGCACTCGCCCAACGTCGGCAGACGGAGGAATCGCCAATCCGACCAGTCCTGTGTTCCGTCGTTGAGGATCTCCATGTGGGGATTGAACGGGAAGTGCCGCTCGAAGGGCACGGTCAGCAACGTCGCCGGCGGCCTCATGGCCGGTTGGTGGGCAAAACGATTCTCCCGCATCGTCAGGTCGCCCAGCGTGTTGGGCACCCAACGCCACTGCGTCCAGTCGTTCGGCGCCGCGGGATTGTACTCCAGACGCGCCGATAGATCATAGTTGTTATGGAACGCCTTGGCGCGGTGGTCGGGGTCGCCATACTCCTTGTCGAAGTAGTCGCCGTAGAAGCGCGCGATGGGAGGGTCCGCGGCGGTGTAGTAGAGCCCCGTTCCCAGAAGCGGCTCGACGACGTCCGGCGTGCGGCGATCGACGTCGTGGTCGGGCAGGACCAGCAGCACGCGGCGGTAGAGCGTCGTGCCGCGAACGAACCAGACCACTTCGGCGACGGGCGACTGCGCCGCGCGCTCGAGGTCGAACGTGGGGTCGCTCACGCCGGGCGGCGTGAAGCCGGGGGCGTCCTCGTACTCGCCGTTGCCCGGCCCCTTCCGCGGCGTCATCTTCACGAACGTCTTGCCGGTGAACGGCTCGCCCCGCGAGCGCACCGTCAGGAGCAGGATATCGTCGCTGTCGGCCGCCGAGTTGTCGGGCAGATAGGGATCGCCCGCGCCGGTGACCGCCTGATCGGTTTGCCGGGCGACGCTCCGCCGGAGCGAGGTGGGGAAGAAACCGGGAAGGCTGGGATCGTCCACGTCCGTCAGGGAGTAGACCGGCCCGATGGGGCCCTCGATGTATTCGAAGTAGCCTTTTCCCTCGGCGGGCCGTCCGGGCAGGCTCGTCAGGTCGGCGGTGGCGCCGGCCAGATCGAGCCGCAGCCGCGAGACGGCCGCCCGAAGCCGATCGGTCATCTCCAGCGTGGACCGCGCGCCGGTGATGCTGCGGTTGACCGCGGAGAAGATTTGGGTCACCAGGACCATCAACCCCAGCAGCAAGGCCAGGGTGACCAGCATTTCGACCAGCGTGTAGCCTTGCCGCCCGGGGCCGGCCACGGCGCGCCAACGACGTTGCGTCATAGCAGTCCTCTTCTTTTGGGGGGGGATAGCCAAGGAGAATCCCTGGATCCCGACCCCGAAGTCGCCCTTGCTAGCCTATCTCATTCCACCCGGAGATGCCCGAAAAGTCAACCGGAATCGGCCCCGGGGCGGCCGGGGCGCTGCCCGGTCTGGCGCTACGTGCGAAGCCGCAAGCGGCGGAGGGGAGGGCGGAAGTCGGAAGTCGGAAAGCGGAAAGCGGAAGACGCTCCCAATCCCCAATCCCCAATCCCCAATCCCCAATCCCCAATCCCCGACCCCCGACCCCCGACCCCCGAGCTCCGATCCCCGATCCCCGCCTCACCCGACCGGCTGGCGCGAGGCGGCGTATTGGCGGATGAGTTCCAGGAGTTCGTTCTTGTGGATCGGCTTGGTGGCGTAATCGTCGCAGCCGGCGGCGCGGCAGGCCTCTTCGTCGCCGGACATCGCGTGGGCGGTCAGGGCAATGATCGGGCCGGTGTAACCGGACTCGCGGAGCCGCCGCGTGGCGGCGTAGCCGTCCAAGACGGGCATTTGCATGTCCATGAGGATCACGTCGAAGGGGGTGCCCTCGCGCAGGGCGTCCATGGCCGCCTCGTAGGCCGCCTGCCCATGCTCGACCACGGTCACCTCGGCCCCCGCCCGCGTTAGCAGGTAGGCCAGCAGCCGCCGGTTGTCCGGCCCGTCCTCGGCCAGGAGGATCCGATGGTCGAGCGTGACGGCGGCGCCGGCGGGAACCTCGGGCTTTTCGGCGTCTTGGGCCAGGGTCTCTGCGGGATTGTCCAACAGGCGCACGCCCTCCAGCGGGCCGGTGGCCACGGTGACGCTGAAGGTGCTGCCGCCGCCGGGCGTGCTGGAGAAGCGCACCGTGCCGCCGAGCATTTCGGCCAAGCGCTTGCTGATCGCCAGGCCCAGGCCCGTGCCCCCGTAACGGCGCGACGTGGATGAATCGGCCTGCGTGAAAGGCTGGAACAGTCTGGCCGCCTGCTCGTCGGTCAGGCCGATGCCAGTATCGACGACGTCGAACCGCAGGCACTTCTTCCCGTGGGCGCCGTCCACCAGCCGAACGACGAGGCGCACTAGGCCGGCGTCGGTGAACTTAATGGCGTTGCCCAGCAGGTTGAAGAGGATTTGCCGCAGCCGCGTGGGATCGGAATGGATGGTTTCGGGGATCGGGCCGACGTACTGGACCTCGAGCGGCAGGTTTTTCTCCTCGGCGCGGATCCGCATGAGGGAGACCACTTCGGCCACGACGCGTACGGGCGAGCAGGCGATGGTCTCGACGTTGAACTTGCCGGCTTCGATCTTCGAGACATCGAGGATGTCGTTGATCAGGTCGAGCAGGTGTTGGCCGTTTCGTCGGATGGCGCCCGCGGCGGCCAATTGCTCGGGATCCGCGAGCGATTCGAGCAGCACGTCGGCGTAGCCCAGCACGGCGGTCATGGGCGTGCGGATCTCGTGGCTCATGTTGGCCAGAAAGGCGCTTTTGGCGCGGTTGGCCACCTCGGCCGCCTCGCTGAACCGTTCGAGCGTCTTGTTGGCCGACTCCAGGGCGGCCATGTAATCCTTGAGTTCCTGCTCGATGCGTTTGCGCTGGGTGATGTCGCGGATGACAACCTGCAAGACCGGCTTGCCGTCGAGCAACATGGCCTTCAAGAGCACGTCGGCGGGGAACTCCGTTCCGTCGAGGCGTCGGTGTTGCCATTCAAACTGCGATTGTCCCTGGCGAAGCGTGGCCGCCATCCGATTCTGGGCGGCCTCGCGCGACGGGGCGCCGTCGGGCTGCCGGGCCGGCGAGAAGTCGGCGGGATGCCGTCCGCGGAACTGCTCGCGGCTGGGGCAACGGAACAGCCTTAGCGCCGTGTCGTTGCAGTCGAGAAACCCGCTTTCGTCCAGGAGCATGACGGCGTCGCCCGACAGGTCCCACAGCGCCCGGTACATGGACTCCGTGGCCTGCCCCGCGGTTTGGCTCTTTTGGATCTCCCGTCTCGTCCTGGCCAATTCGTCGCGGCATTGGGCCCATTGGAGAAACGTCTCGACCTTGGCCCGAAGGAGTGGCTCCTCGATCGGCGCCAAGAGGAAATCCACTTCGCCGTACTCCGCCGCGCGCCGCGCGAAGTCCTGGTCGACGGCCGGATCGACGACCAGGAGCACGGGCAAGGACTCCGACAAATCGTGGTCGCGCAGCGCGGCGATCGCGGCGAGGACGTCGACGCCGGGCGCCCGCGCATCGAGCACGACCATCGCGAATCGATGCCGGCGCACGAGCGCGACGGCCTCGTCCACCGACTGCGCGCGGTGGAACTCGGCGGCCACGCCCTTGAGCATGGCCCTAAGCGCCAAAAGGCACTCAGGCCGCGCATCCACGGCGAGGATCTTGCCGGGCCCGTCGCCCTCGGGCGCGTGAGGCTGCATAATGGACCCCCCAACTCGGCGCGCTCGCTTGGCCAATCCCACTCCCGCGGCGCTATCCAAAGCTAGCTTGCGCGCCGCGCGCCACAAGGCGGCTCGACGGAAAAACGGGGACCCGCGCCCAACAAGAATCATCGCTTGGCGCGCGTCCGCGCGTCGGAGGAATGCGCACCCTCCCGCGTGGGGGTGTTCCGTCGCCCAGGACTACCGCATGTTTGGATTCGTCGGCCGCGATTTGCCGTGTGGCACAGCCGCCCTCGGCTGTGCTGGGCAATTTGCACAGCCGAGGGCGGCTGTGCCACACGGGGGGCGTCGCGTCGCCGATTCAATCGGACGCGGCTCCGCCAGGCGAGGAGGTTCATCCCGAGACCGAGATGGGACCCAAGACGAGCAGCCCAGGTCGCCGATCCAACCTGGGCTGCTTTGGCCGTAAACGGACCCCGCCCCGCGGTCCGCTTGGCCAGACGGCCCTCGTTCCAACGTCCCATGCCGCGCGGTCGCTCACGCCCCGCGGCAATACCACACGGCCAGGCTCGCCAGGCCCAGCGCGACCAGCGCGGCGCAGCCGGGCTCGGGCACCGTGGTGAAAACGTACATCGTGTCGGCGCCGTCCGGGTAGCCCGCGACGAGGAACTTCCCGTCCGGCGAGAAGGCGATCGAGTTGCTCCCGATGTTGAACTTGTCGATGTTGATTTCCACCGTGGTCGGAGCCAGGAAGACGCCGCTGCCCGCGTCGGTGGCCGCCAGCGGATCGACACGGAGGATGAGCCGGCCCTCGCCGTTGACCTGCGTGACCCAGACCGTTCCGTCCGCCGGATTCACGGCGATGGCGTCGTCGGGCGCGTTGAAGCTGACGTCCGCCGGAAGGTCCAAGGCGACCATCTCGAGCGCGCCGTCGCTGCCGAACCGATGGATGGCCGGGTACTCCGTGCCCCCAATATCGACCACGGGCACGCTGCCGTAGCGCAACACGTAGCACTTTCCATCCACGGGGTTCGACGCGCCGCGGATGTTGTTGTCCACGGCGTCGCCGTCGTTCCAAAGGATGCCGTACGCCGAGCCGTCGGCCTTCACCGCGACGAGGGCCTCGCCGTTGTTGTTGTTGATGCCGTTGTCGAACAGGATCAGATCGTTCGTGTCGTAGCCGGCCAGGCCGAAGCCCGCCGGAACCAGATCGAGCGACGAAGGATCGTCGTCGCCGCTGCCGCCGTACGCGCCGAGGATCTTCGTCTCGACGGGCGTGCCCGAGGGATCCGCGACTTTCCAGATCGACGCGGTGGCCGTGTACGTCACGTACACGTCGCCCGCGCCGTCCACGGCCACGTCGTACGGCTGATTGAGCGCGGTGTCGCCCGCGGCGCCGGCCAGCGCCAACCGTCCGCTAACCGTCTCCGTGGAGATCACGACCGAATAGAGCCCTCTCTTCTCCTCGGGGTCCACGCGGTTGGCCAGGTACACGCGGTCGTAGTCGCCCGCGGCGTTGGTGTACGTGGGATCGAAACAGACTCCCGCCACGGAGTCGATCACCCGCGTCGGATCCAGGTCGATCATCTTCACCAAGCCGACGACGTTGTCGCCGTAGGTGATCGTCGCCGCGACGGCGGGCAGGCCCGCCATCGCGAGGATGCACGCCGCGCCGAGCAGGGCTATAAAGCGTCTTGTGTCCATGAGCACGTCCCTCCAGGTTGCGTCGGTCGAAGAACCAGGGATATACCGATGAGCCGTTCACGTAGCCAAAAAGCAAAGACTCCACGGGACGCCCGCGGAGCCCTTCTCGATGATTCTCTGGCTCGCGAGGCGCACGGGGCCAATCGGCCCGACGGCGCCGCAATGTTGACGCCCCGATTCTAGCCCCGTCGATCGCGCGAGGTCAAACGACTGGGCAATTTGGAGGAGACAAGTTTTGACGATTTCCCGCGGGGAATGAATAAATAACCGCGTATAGGCGCGAGAGTGCCACCCAACGCCGTCTACTAATGGTTGGGCATTATGGGCGTTAGTTGTTGGGCGAGAAGGCGTTGCTTCTCGGTGGACGGTTTGATTTTGGGCGGACCGGGGGGGCGTTGGCGTTTCTTTCGCGGGTAGTTGCGGGAGGCCTTGGGGCGGCGGCCACCAAGATCGCCGACCCGGGCAGCTCGGC
>JAFGDS010000017.1 GCA_016931995.1 Pirellulales bacterium | reverse complement strand
CCTTGCCACTCATGGAATCCTCCTTCGCTTCGGGTTATACTAACCCGCAACAACGAGAATTCCAATTCCGACTGGGGCAGGACACGACCACGAGGAGGAGCAGTCGCGGGCATCAAAGCAGTTGCAGGTGTCGAATCAATCAGAAGTGCCGGACAAATCACGAGCTTCGGATCAGTCACAGATACCGGGTCAGTCACAGGCGTCGAGCCATTCGGAACACCAATGATGCTCGGTGTACATGTCTGTATGTCTCCACCTGAACGGCAATCTCCTGGCCTCGGTGGACCTGGAGACCACGGGCCTCCAGGCCGGCTATCACGAGCCCATCCAGATCGCCGTGGTGCCCCTGAACAGCGACATACGGCCTTTGGAAGGCGTGCGGCCGGCAAGATTCAGAAGGAGCCAGCCATCTCAAATGGTTGGAAACCGCGTTGCATCAGCGTCCATCAAGATTACAATGGAAGACCACTTTGGAGGGACTAACCCTATGGCCACGTGCGCGTACCTGAGATGCTCTTCGGACGCCCAAGATACGCTTCGGCAGCGCGAGGCGATCGAGCGGTCGGGCATCCCAATCGACCATTGGCTTGAGGACCACGAGAGCCGCGACAAGGCTAGCAAGCGGCCTGATTTCCAGCGGCTTCTGAAAGCAGTTCAAGCAGGGCAGGTCGATACCATTGTCGTTGCCGCCTTGGACCGCTTTGGCGTCCGAGACGCTTACGAGATGGGCAAGTTCTTCTCGATTCTTCGAGATCACGACTGCCGCCTGTTGGACGCCACCGGCAAACAACTCAACGCCGAGGATGACGCCACGGTCTTGACCAGCACCATCGGTGCCTTGACCAGCACAAGGGAACAGAAGGAGAAGGCCGTTAGGATACTCACCGGCAAGCTGACGCTCGCACGCAAGGGCAATTTCCTCGGCGGCCCCATCCCCTACGGCATGGACGTGGCCTGCTTCAACGCCCAAGGCTAAGGAGCAGTGGCGCTGTGTCCACGAAGGACACGACAAGCGTGTTAAGGTCTATCCCGACGGCCGCCAAGAGCGATTCGACGGCAAGGGCAACGTGCCGCCCAAGGCGCTCCATGAGACGTTGAAGTACCGTCCGTCGATGGTCGCCGAACGGGTCAAGACTGTCCAGCGGATTTTCAAATGGTATACGACCGAGAATGTGTCGGCGGGCCAGATTGCCAGACGTTTGAACGATTTGGGCATTGCCCCCGTCTACAGCCCACTGTGGCATCAGGGCGTCATCAAATACATTCTGGCGAACCCAGTCTATACTGGCCATCCGACGTACAACAAACAGAGCAACAGCCGTTTCATGGAATTCAGCGGCGGTCAGGTCAGGACGGCCGAACGCAAGCCGGCCCGACCGCGTGACAAGACCGACCAGGTGCGGCCGGAACAACAGGAATTCAAGCCGCTGGTGGCCCCGGAGGTCTTTGAGAAAGCCCAAGCCAAGTTGACCGCTACGAAGACTCGCACCTACCGCGCTCCGAAGACGGCACACCTTTGGCTCAAGGGCTTTCTGATTTGCTCAAAGTGCGATAAGCCCATGCGTGCCCAGTCGGGCAACAAGAGCAACGGCTTGGCCCCCGGCTACATTTGTTCCGAGTATGCGCGTTGGGGCACCCGCAATCCGACCGGCTGTGGTCACTTTCGGGTGGAGCACGATGAGGTCGAATCGTTGGTGTTTGACTACCTCGTCGAGGTCGCCCCGCAATTGAATTCGCTTTCGGACGCTACTCAGGCCACCGACTTGGAGACTGCCAGACCGCTTCTGGCAGTGATGTCCGAGACGAAGAAAGAACTGGGCTGGACGTGGTACGACATGGCGATGTTCGCCGAAAAGTACCTGCCGGGTAAGGCACGCTGGAAGGCAGCGGCCAAGCGGGTGTCCGTTGAAAGCCTCTACGACACTCTCTACAGCACGGTGAAGCCCACCATCGAGAAGACCATCGCTGAAAAGGAGGCCGAACTGGAGGCCTTGCTCGACGGTTTCTCCGGTCTGTCACCCAGACTCAAAGAGCGGGCCAACCAGCGGGGTGAAGCGATCCAGAAGGAAATCGACGCCCTCAAAAGGGACCTTGCGGACCTCCGCATTCCCTGGGAACGGCTCCAGGCCAACCTCAAAGCCCGCCAGGAGGCCCTGGAACGGGCCACCACCACCTTGAACCAGGAGGGCATTTTCCGCCAGAAGGCCGAGGTCCTCAGGACCGTCATTGACCGCATCGTCTGCCGGTTCTCCCGCTCCGGCAAACGGTGTACACTGAAATCCATCGACGTTTACGCAGCAAAGGAGGGGGCCGTCCGGCCCCTTTCCTTTCCCGTAGATTCTCTCCAAATGGATTCGCGTCTTCGTCCTTTCGTGTTTTCGTGATCTTGTGTAGTGGGCCGGAATGCACGTCTCGGCTCGAACGACATGGCGAGCCATTGACAAAGGAATCACGAAAGCGCGAAAGGACGAAAACACGAAGGGAGAAGGGCGATCGCGGCTGCTTTGGCTGGCGGGACGCAACCGCGTTATTCCTCATCTTCCTCGCCGCCGGTGGCGATGGCGAAGGCGGTGGCGTGGGTGTGGCAATGGGAGATGGTCACCTGGAGGCTGGTCACGCCCAACTGCTCGACCACCTCGCGGGCACCGCCGTGGATGCGGACCATGGGCCGGCCGCCCGGCTCGTTCAGAACCTCGACGTCGCGCCAACTGATCCCCCGGCGCCAGCCCGTGCCCAGGGCCTTGAGGACCGCCTCCTTGGCGGCCCAACGGCCGGCGAAGTGCTCGGTGGTCTGCTTGCGCGTCTGGCAGTAGCGGATCTCCTCCGGCGTGTAGACGCGGTTGATGAACAGATCGCCGTGCCGCTCGATCATCTTGGCGATCCGCAGGCATTCGGTGATGTCGATTCCGATACCGAGGATGTCGGGCATGGGCGGGCTCAGGGCAAGGGAAAGGTTTGTTGGCCGGGCGGGGACGGCTCGATGGTTGTCTCGGGGGGGGCGGCTCCGGTTTTCGTCTCGGGGACTGTCCCGGTTTTCGCATCGGCGATATTGGGACGGCTCCCTTCCTGACCTCGGTCAGCCCGAGGCCGCATTGCGACGGCGGTGACGGCCAAGGTCGCCACGAGCACCAGCGCGGCATCGGCCGCCCAACTCGTCCAGGCTTGCCAGCCCTTGACGGTCCAGTTGCCCCAGATCGTCGTCAACGCGCGACCCCGCTGGGCTTCCCGCCGCAGGTAGTCGAGCAAGCCGCTCGGGGCGACCGGCGGGCGGCCCTGGACCAGGTCGCCCAGGGCCAGTTGGGCTTGGCGAAATATCTGGGCGTCGTTCTCCGTCACGCGCCAGGCCTCGCGATAGCTGGCGTAATGCTGTCCCCAAACGGCCGCCCCGGCCGCCAACAGGGCCGCGCCAAGGGCCAGCTTGCGACCCGTCATGCCCAGCATCCGCCGGGAGGCCGACAGGCATGCGCCGAGCAAAAACCCCAGAAGAAGGGGGAAAACCACCAGCGGGGCCACACTCCTGGCGATCCAAGTGGAAAGCCACCCGGCGACGGTCGCGAACGCCACGCACGCCACGAGCCAGACCACGACGGCGGACCGCGAGCGGCCCTCGGTCCCGGCCGTCGTCGTTTTCTCGCGGTCATCCATCATGCCCCCATGCTAAAAGAGTCGCGGCAATCGGAAAAGTGCGGCCCCTTTACTGGGGGAACCATTGCCGCCGTCCGTCAATCGCCGTATCGTGTGCGAATGGGGCGTTGCGGCGTGGAAGCTGTTGGCATCCATGGAGTGCGGCGATGAGTCGCCGCATCCCAAAAGGTCGTCAAGCGTAGTTTGACCTACTGGGTGGTGGACAAGAATAGAAAAGAGGCGTGATATGGGTATTCTGGGAAGGTCGCGATCGCGGACGAAGGAACAAACCATGTCGAGCCGGACCGCTACCGCCCGGTCGGGCGAACGGTCCTGGCTGGAGTCGAAGGCCCGCGAGATTGGCCAAGGGCTCCTGGACGACGCCCGAAGCCACAAGGCGGGCTGGTTTTCGGCCAAGTTTTGGTCCGACCAGATGATGAACTTCGCGATGAAGGACCCGGCCTTCAAGGTGCAGTTGTTCCGCTTCGTCGATGCCTTCCCCATGCTCCGCTCGTCCGAGGCCGTGTACGACTGCCTGGTGGACTACCTGGGCCAGCCGGGCGTGAGTTTGCCGCCGGGCATGGACCTGGGGCTGAAGGCCGGCGGCATCGCCAAGGGGCTGTTGGCCAAGACGATCAGCAATCGGATCACGGCCCTGGCGGGCAATTTCATCGCCGGGGTGGACGCCACCTCGACGTTGCCGCGGCTGGCCAAGCTCTGGAATGACGGCAGCGCGTTCAGCGTCGATCTGTTGGGCGAGGCCTGCCTAAGCCGCCAGGAAGCCCTCGAATATCAGCGCCGCTATCTCGATCTGCTCGAGACTCTGCCTGGCGAGGTGGCCAAGTGGGGCGCCAATGCCCGGCTCGAAACCGACCACCTGGGCCCGATCCCGCGGACGAACGTCTCGATCAAGATCAGCTCTCTGGACGCCCGGGCGGACGCGATCGACTTCGAGGGCACGGTCTCGCGGCTGGCCGACAATCTGCGGCCCATCCTCGAGTCGGCCGCGCGGCAAAATGTGCTCATCAACTTTGACCTGGAGCAATATGCCCTGCGCGACGTGACGCTCGCGCTGTTCGAGCGGTGCGCGTCGGAAGTGGATTTTCCGGCGGGCTTGGCCATCCAGTCGTATCTCCGCGACGGCGAGGACGATGCTCGGCGGATCGTCGACTGGGCCCGGCGGACCGGCCGGCAGGTGACCGTGCGGCTGATTAAGGGCGCGTACTGGGACTACGAAGTGACGCATGCCGAGCAGATGGGCTGGCTCGTGCCCGTCTGGACGGACAAACGCGACACGGACGCCTGTTTCGAGCGGATGGCGGAGCTGCTTGTCGAAGCCGCGCCCCGCGCGGCGGGCCAGGGCGGCGTGAAGCTGGCCCTGGGCTCGCACAACGTCCGGTCGATCGCCTACACGCTGGCGCTGCTGGAGCAATACGGTCTGCCCGAGTCGGCCGTCGAAGTGCAGATGCTCCACGGCATGGCCGATTCGCTCAAGACGGCCATCCACCGTCGCGGGCTGCGGCTGCGGGAGTACGCGCCGATCGGGCAGATGATCCCCGGCATGGCCTATTTGGTGCGGCGGCTCTTGGAAAACACGTCGAATCAATCGTGGCTTCGGGCGGGCTTCTTTGACAAGGCCGCGGACGACGTGCTCCTGGCCTCGCCCCACGAACGATCCGGCGACGAGGGAGCCAACGATACGCCCGTCCTGGACCGGCTGCCCGAGCGGCACCAGCTCAGCGCGGCCGTCGCGGGGCTGGACGACGGCCGGCCGTTCTTCAACGAGTCGACCCGCGACTTCGCCCAGCCGGGCAACCGCGAGCGATTCGCCCAGGCCGTCGCCGCGGTCAAGGTGCCCGCGGTATCGTCGGCCGCCACGGCCGAGGACGCCCGCGCGGCGGTGGCTCGGGCATTCGCCGCGTTTGCCGCGTGGCGCGATCGCGACGCGATCGAGCGGGCGGAGATCCTCGCGAAGGCGGCCTCGCGGATGCACGCGCGACGCGACGAGCTTTCGGCGGTGATGATCCGCGAGGCGGGCAAGACGTGGCGCGAGGCCGATGCCGATACGTGCGAGGCCATCGACTTCGCCCGCTACTACGCCCGCGATGCCGTGGGCCTTTTCACGCCGAAGCGGCTGGGCCGGTTCGTTGGCGAGCTGGATCAGACCTGGTATCAACCGCGGGGCGTGGCCGCGGTCATTAGCCCGTGGAATTTCCCCCTGGCCATTTGCGCCGGCATGACGCTGGCGGCGTTGGCCACGGGCAACACGGCCGTGGTGAAGCCCTCGACGCAGACGCCCGGCATCGCCCGGCTCGTGTGCGAGATCCTCTGGGAGGCGGGCGTGCCGGCCGACGCGCTGCAGTTTCTGCCCGGGCCGGGCCGCGTGCTCGGCGAGGCCCTCGTGCGCGATCCCCGCGTGGCCTTGATTGCCTTCACGGGCTCGAAGGAAGTCGGGCTGGGCATCCTTCGCGCCGCCGGCGAAACGCCCGAGGGGCAAACACTCGTGAAAAAGGTCGTCTGCGAGATGGGCGGCAAGAACGCCATCATCGTGGACGAATCGGCCGACCTGGACGAGGCCGTGGTGGGCGTGCGGCAGTCGGCCTTTGGCTACAGCGGGCAGAAGTGCTCGGCCTGTAGCAGGGCCATCGTGCTGGACGCCGTCTTCGACACGTTCCTCGCCCGGCTCGTCGAATCCACCCGGTCGCTCACGGTGGGCGATCCGGCCCTGCCAGGCACGGACGTGGGGCCCGTGATCGACCCCGGCGCCGCGGCCAAGATCCGCGAGTACATCGAGATCGGCCGCGCGGAGGGTAAGCTGGAGTTGGCCCTGGACGTGCCGTCGGGGCTCGAAGAGAAGGTCGGCAAGCCCTACATCGGGCCGTGCATCTTTTCGGGCATCCGGCCGGAGCACCGATTGGCGCAGGAGGAAATTTTTGGGCCGGTGCTCGCCGTGATGCGGGTCAAGACGTTCGCCGAGGCGCTCGACGTGGCCAACGGCACGGCGTACAAGCTCACCGGCGGCGTATTTAGCCGCAAGCCGGCCCATCTCGTGGCCGCGCGGCGGGAGTACCGCGTGGGCAACCTGTACATCAACCGCGGCATCACCGGCGCCCTGGTCGGCCGGCAGCCGTTCGGCGGCTTCGGCCTGTCGGGCGGCGGCACGAAAGCCGGCGGCGCCGACTACCTGCTGCACTTCGTCGAGCCGCGGTCGTGCACGGAGAACACGCTACGGCATGGTTTCGCGCCGGATCTGCTCTGAGCGGGACTCCCCTACTTGACACGCCTTCCGGCCGCACGCGCCCGGCCCAGGGCGAGACCCGATAGCGCGGCCAGCGACAGCCAGATGAGCAGGCCGCACGGCTCCGGGATCTGGTTGCACCCGGTGGCCAGGTTCGGGGTGAACACCGACAGGAAGTCATCCGTGTCGGTGCTGATCCGCAGCCGGCCGGAGATCAATCCGGCAATGCTTTGGTCGAGGGCGTAGTAGTCGGGGTAAGAGATCACCCAGGGATAGGTCACCTCGGTGACCGACGAGCCGAGGAACAACGTGAGGTATCCGTAGTCATCGTCCTCCGGGCCGGTCACGTCGAACATGCCCATCAGGGGATCGGGATCGTAGTGCACCGGAGCGGTCGTGGGATGGATGCGGAACGCCTCCTGGGACGTCTTGGCGGCGTCCTGCAGCCATCGGACATTATAGCAGCCGTTGGGGTAAACATTGCAGACTTCCATGTCTTTCCAGTTGTCGGTGTCCGACACGGCAATTTGCACGTCTCCTCCATCGGCGAGCCAGTCGCAATGGAACTTGGACTCTGGCATGTTGAAGTGGTAGTAGTGGTAGGCCGAGCTAGGGGGAGACGAGGTCACCGTGCCGCCCTTGATGCGGAACGTCTGGCCAGGATCGAGCCAGTATTGCTGGTATTGGTTCGCGCCCACGGTGGGGAACAAAAGCAGGGCGGACTGGCTTTCGGCCAGATTGAAGACGATGGTTTCGTCCGTATCCGGGTCGTACTGGATCTCGTACGTGACCAGGACGGCCCAGGCGTTGGCCGTGGCCGCCGCCACAATCGCCAGAAATGCCACCGGCAATAGCAGCCTTCGACACACACACATGGCTCGTCCTCCCTCTAATGTCGGGGATCAACCGCTCGTGCTTCCGGCGTCTGTTCTCATGGCTTACGCGGCCACGCGTCGGGGGGCGACTTTCGCCGTTCGTTCGAGGACCGGGAACTGCCGCCCTATACAACTCCCAACCAAAAATCGCCGGACAACTGGCAATCCTGACAGCGGTTTCGAAAAATGAGCGGTCGCGCGAGCCGATTGATGGGGCGTGGGCTTGTCTCCGTCGGTAAGTTGCGTATCCTGAGGGGATTGCAATAATTCCACCCCAAGTCTTCCCATGCCCCCCCGAATCCTGGCCCTGGGCGACGTACACGGCTACACGGCCGCGCTGGACGCGGTGGTGGCGGCTGCCGACGTGCGGGCCGAGGACGTGCTCGTGGCGCTGGGCGACTTCGTGGACCGGGGACCGGACAGCCGGGGCGTCATCCAACGGATGATCGAACTGGGCGGGCGGTGCCGGGTGGCGCCCATCCTGGGCAACCACGACGAGATGGTGCTGACGCTCTCGACCGGCAGCAAGGCGATCTTTGGCGAGTGGCTGCGATTTGGCGGCGAGGCGACGCTGGCGTCGTACGATTGCGGGTCGCCGGAAGAATTTCCCGCCGAGCATCTGGATTTCCTCCGCAACTGCCTGGCGTACTACGAGATCGACACGCATTTTTTCGTCCACGCCAGCTACATCGCCGAGCTGCCCTTGGCCGAGCAGCCGGGCGAGGTGCTCCGCTGGGATTCGCTCCGCTACCGGTTGCCCGGGGCGCACTCGTCCGGCAAGACGGCCATTGTGGGCCACACGGCGCAGCACACCGGCGACGTGCTCGACCTGGGCTACCTCAAGTGCATCGACACCTGGATCTACGGCGACGGCTGGCTTACCCTAATGGACGTCCGCACCGGCCAAATTTGGCAGGCCGACAAGCAGGGGCGGCCGCGGGAGGAAACGGGGGAACGGGAACCGACGGAGTTATGATGCGATAACACGGGTCCTTCGTCGACGTTTCAACACCATGAGGGATTCACCACGGAGGCACGGAGAACACGGAGGAGCGAAATGCAGCGGATGCCGTCATGCCGAGCGAAGCGAAGCAATTCAACTCGCTGGTGAAGTGCGTCGGAAGGGAGGGATCGTGTTGAAGGCCCGTTTTGAGTGCCACTGGCTCCGCCAGTGCTCGGAAACACGGGCGATTCAGCACTGGCAGAGCCAGTGGCACACGCTGGACAATGTCTCCTCTGCATGACGCATTACACTAGGAGTTGACGAGATCCTTCGCTTCGCTCAGGATGACGGTCAAATTGACTCAAGCTCTGAAACGGCACCTTGGACTGCGTATTCCAGCGTCTCGCCTATCGTCATCTCCGTGTCTCCGTGGTGATTTCCTTATCGCGACACCCATGGCCAATTCGGAGACCTTATCATGTCCGCGACCACCTGGACCCTTACGGACGTCAATCGCAATGTGTACGTCGAAACGCTCGAGTTGACCCCCGACGACGCGCCGGGCGCGGCCAGGGGCTATCGCGTGTCGAAGCGGCGGCTGCGCGGCGGGCCGTGCGACGGAGTGGATCTCATCGAGGTGGACAACGGCGCCTTCCGGTTCTCCGTGATTCCGACCCGCGGGATGGGCCTTTGGCGGGCGGCGCTGGGCGAGCTGCCGCTGGGCTGGAAATCGCCCGTCCGCGGGCCGGTCCATCCGGGTTTCGTGCGCTTGATGACGCCCAACGGGCTGGGGTGGCTCGATGGGTTCGACGAACTCCTCGCGCGTTGCGGGCTAGAGAGCAACGGGGCGCCGGAATTCGCGCCGGACGGAGCGCTGCGCTATCCGCTGCACGGGCGGATTGCCAATCTGCCCGCGCACAAGGTGGCCGTGTCGATCGACGGCGAGGCCGGCCGGATCTCGGTGACCGGCGAGGTGGACGAAGCCCGCATGTTCCACGGCAAGCTACGGCTGGTGACGTCGTACGTCACGGAGATTGGCCGGCCGGGCGTGACGATGGTCGATACGGTGGTGAATCTTTCGGCCGAGCCGGGCGAGTTCGAGCTGCTTTATCACATCAACTTCGGCCCGCCGCTTATGGAGCCAGAGGCGAGGCTGACCCTACCGGTGGCGAAGGTGGCCCCGCGCGACGCCGTCGCGGCCGAGGATCTGCCGGCGTGGAACGTGTATCGTCCGCAGACGCCGGGCATGAAAGAGGCGTGCTTCTACTGCCGTCCGATCGGCGACGTCAATGGCCGTTCGTTGGCCGTTTTGCACAACGCGGCGGCGAGCCAGGGCGCGGCGGTGCGGTTCAACGTGCACGAGCTGCCGTGCTTCACGCAGTGGAAGAACCCACTGGCCGTGGCCGACGGCTACGTCACCGGCCTGGAGCCGGCGACGAACTTCCCGAACACGAAGTCGTTCGAGAAGTCTCAAGGCCGCGTCGTCTCGTTGGAGCCGGGCCAGTTGCGGTCCTTCGGGATGGAGCTGGCGGCCCTGGGCGACGCGGACGCCGTGGCCGCCGCGTGCGCCGAGGTCGCGCGATTGCAGCAGGGCACGACGCCCGAGGTTTGGTCCTCTCCCGACCCCGAGTGGGCGCCTTAGGGGATCGGTCGAGCCGAGGGCAGGCAGCGCCCCGAGAGCCGTCGGACGCGCCCATGGGCCCGCGCGTGGAGATCTCCGCGAACGCCTTGCGGAGGAGTTGACGCCCAGGCCCCGACTTAGAGCCTATCCCATAACCCGGACAGCGTCGTCATGCTGAGCGAAGCGAAGCATCTGAACTACTTTGACGCTAACGAGGTCCTTCGCTTCGCTCAGGATGACGCGTGGTCCAGGCACGCGTTTTGGGATGGGCTCTTAGAACGTTGTCCAGCGGCGCGGGGCAGTGAGCAGGGCGGATAGCGTTCCGCGGCGCGCGAGCAACGTGAGCGCGAGGGCGAGGGCCAGGACGGTGCAGACGGGCTCCGGGACGCGCGTCACGCGGACGCGGTCGACGTAGAGCCGGCCCCCTTCCGACGCGGCGTCCGACGTCGGCGAGAAGCCGAGGCAAAGGTAGCCCGACGCGATGCTCGCGGGGAAGTGGACGTCGGCCAAGGGGTCGGTTTCGGGTCCGAGACGGAACGAAAACTGCGCCATGCCAACGGCCGGGGCAGGCAGAGCCTGATAGGCGAACCAGCCCAGCTCGTCCGGGCTTGGCGAAATACCCAGGTTGAAAAACGGGGTACCGTATTCCTTGCCGGCGTCGAAAGAGACGAGAAACGAATCGGCGGTGTTAACCAGGGGGCGGTAGGTTCCGGCCTGCACGAGCCACGTGCGCTCGCCCCAACCGGTGTCGTCCCAGATGCCCCAGGACCAGTGGCCGTCGGACGCGTGGATCTCGAAGCGGTCGTAATCGATGAGCCGATCCGTCGGTCGGTAATACGTTGCTCCCCAACCAATTTTGCCGTCTTCAGCGCCACCGTTGAAAATGAGATTCTCCGCCCGGGCCGACGGCGTCGTCGCCATGCCGTGCATGAGCGCGGCCGAACAAAGCAGTACGAACGGGTGAAGACGGCGTTGCATGGCGATGGTTCTCGTCGAGGATGAGGCGGAGGAGGTTCTTCGGCCGCGCGGCGGTCCGCGCGACGTTGTGGTTTCATTATCGCGTGGGGTCGCGGCGCTGGCAAACGGCGTCGAGGCGAAAAGGGGGCCGCGGGCCGAGAAGCAAACACCCGCTCACCTCCAGCGCGATCGACCGTAGGTTACGGGGGTGCGGAGCCACCCTTCGCGTGCACGTCCACGCGATTTCCGCGGGCGCGTCCCGGCGCGCTCAGGAGGGCGACACGAGGATCACGGTGGCGCGGGGGTTGACGAGGTAGTGGTCGGCGGGGCTCAAGGGGACGGCTTCCGCGTCGTCGACGATGTCGTCCGGCGAGGGCAGCGAGGTGTCGACCAGCCGCCGCCATCGATTGGCCCAATCGCGGACGGGCAAGGCGAAGGATTGCGGCTCCCAGTGCGCGTTGAACATGACGAAGACGTCGGGGCGCTCGTGCCAGCCGTGCATTTGGAACGCGAGCGTTCGGGTTTCGCCGGTCCAATCGGGATCGCCCGGCTTCGTGCCGTGCCAACTCGTCCGGTTCACGAACTCCTCGCGACTGACCGCGAAATGCCGCATCCGCAAGGCGATCATCATCCGCGCGAATCGCAGGAGATCGGCGTTCTTCTCGGCGAGTTGCCAATCGACCCAGGCGGTGGCGTTGTCCTGGCAGTAGGCGTTGTTGTTGCCGTTTTGGGTGCGGGCGAACTCGTCGCCCTGCGAGAGGAAGGGAACGCCCTGGGACACCATCAGGATGGCGAGGAAGTTCCGTATCTGGCGGTTGCGCAGGGCAAGGGTCTCCTCGTCGTCGGTGGGGCCCTCGATTCCGCAATTCCAGCTCACGTTGTAGTCGGCGCCGTCGCGATCGTCCTCGCCGTTTTCCCAGTTGTGCTTCTTGTCGTAGCTGACCAGATCGTTCAGCGTGAAGCCGTCGTGGCAGGTGATGAAGTTGATGGAGTGGTAGGGGTGGCGCGAGGCGTCGCCGTAGATGTCGAGGCTGCCGCAGATGCGTTTGGCCAGGGCGGCGGTGGTGTTGGGATCGCTGCGGACGAAATGGCGGACGTCGTCGCGGAAGGCGCCGTTGAGTTCGGCCCAGCGGCCCCAGGCGGGAAACTTGCCGAGCTGATGGAGCCCGGCGGCGTCCCACGCCTCGGCGATGAGCTTCGTGCCGGCGAGCACCGGATGCTCGGCGATGTGGCGGATCAGGGGCGGATCCTCCAGCACCCTGCCGTTGGAGCCGCGTCCCAGGATCGAGGCCAGGTCGAAGCGGAACCCATCGACGTGGTACTCGGCGACGAAGTGGCTCAAACAGTCGATGATGAGGTCGCGGACGACGGGGTGATTGCAGTTGAGGGTGTTGCCGCAGCCGGAGAAGTTGTAGTACTTCCCCTGCTTGTCGAGCATGTAGTAGATGGAGTTGTCCAGCCCGCGGAAGCTGATGGTCGGTCCGTCCTGGTTGCCTTCGCAGGTATGGTTGTAGACGACGTCGAGGATGACTTCGAGGCCGGCCTGGTGGAAGGTCTTGACCATTTGTTTGAATTCGCGGACCTCTTGGCCGGCGGTGGCGGCGTAAGAGGCCTTGGGCGCGAAGAACGACATGGGCGAGTATCCCCAGTAGTTTTTCAGCGGCTCGCCGGTGACCGGGTTCTTGCGGAACTGGTCGAGTTCGTCGAATTCGGCGACGGGCATGAGCTGGACGGCGGTGACGCCCAGCGATTTCAGATGGGGGATCTTCTCGCACAGGCCGAGGAACGTGCCGGGCCGGGCCGCGCCGGAGCTCGAGTGGCACGTGTATCCGCGGACGTGGAGTTCGTAGATCACCGTGCGGCTCATCGGCGTGGCCAGCGGCACGTCGCCTTCCCAGTCGAACTCATCGTTGACGATGCGGCAGCGACGCGCGACCTCGCTGTTTGGTTCCGAGCGGACGATGTCCGATTGGCCCCAGCGCTGGCCGCCGCTGAGGGCGCGGGCGTAGGGGTCCAGGACGATCCGCTTCGGATCGAAGCGATGGCCCTTCCGCGGCAGAAACGGCCCGTAAACGCGGTAGGCGTACAAGACGTCCAGCGGCAGATCGGCGACGAAGACGTGCCACACGTCGCCGGTTTTGTTGGTCGACGGCTTCAGCGGGATTTCGGCGATCGGCTCCGTCCGCCCTTGCCGGAAGATGAGGAGATCCATGCGCTCCGCGTTTCGCGAGAAGACCGCGAAATTCACGCCGCTGGGTTCGACCGTTGCCCCGAAGGGACGACAGTGGCCGCGAGCCGTGACGAAGGGCGACGCGCCGCTAGCGCCGGCGGCGACGGCGGCGATGCCGGTCGCGTTGTCTTGGGGGTTAGGCACGGCCGTATCCTTCCTTTATGATAGGGCGCTTCCCGATCCGTTCTTCCCGATCCTTCCCCACGCGTTGAAGGGACTACTCCATCGCGAGGTCGCGTCCGCTTACGCCTGGTCGTAGGCGAGGATATCGGAGCCTCGGCGGCATATCTCTTGGCCGTAATCGGTCCACATGCCTTGTCCCCAATAGCGGAAGCAGCTCGTCTCGGCCGACAATAAATGGAACAAGGCGTTGCGGTACGCGCGGCTGTTCTTGTCGACGTCGCGGTTGTCCATCACTTGATGGAACTGCGCGCTGAGCTTGTTCATCGGCGTCAGGACGTTTTCGTAGTTTTGGATCCAACTGATGTTGTTCGTCCAGGAGCCGCCTTCCATGGAGAAGTCGGACTGTTCGTGTTTGATTTGGGCGATGGCCTCGTCGGCGGCGCCGGGGCGCCACTGGTCGATGCGGTCGAACACGCGGCCCTGATGGACGGGGCGTATCGGCGTCATCATGTCGGGCGCGACGCCCGCCTGTTCGAGCATTTCCAGATACTCGGTGCCGTTCACGTTGACGACGCCCTCGGTGTCGAATTGTCCGACCGCCTGGCGGTAGGCCGCCGGGAACTCGTTCATCATCACGCCGCCGTTTTCGCCGTCGCCGATCTGGGTGACGATGGGGGGAACGGAGATCCCGCCGATGTCGCGGCGCTTCAAGGTGCGGGCCTCGTGGAACGGCTGCATCTGGCCGATCAGTTTCGTGTCGGACCCCTGGGTTTTGATGATGGCGACGATCGACGCTTCCTCGCCGCGGGAGTTTCTGGCCACGAGGCGATGGGGCAGGTGCTTCTCCCGAAGCTCATGCCCGTCGAGGCACTCCACGGTGTGTTCCTGCACGAGGAGCCAGCGGTAGCCGCATTCGCGCAGGGCCTTGACGTATTCGTGCGCGGTGTCGGGGTGATTGGGAAGGTGCATTTCCGGCGGCGAGAAGCCCCGCACGCGCGCCAGCGCCTCCCAGCCGAACGTCGCGGCGAACTGATGTTGCCACGCCCGCATTTGAAGCATGAAGTCGGGCACGGGCGTGGACGGAGCCACGGCGTGCCCCCACATCGTCCCCAACCACTCGACGTACCGGCGCAGGTGATGATCGCAGGTGATCCCTCGCAGACGATCGAGCACGTCGCCGCGTCCCATTTTTCGCAGCCCGTGGAGAAGCTGCCCGGAGTAGTCCAGCATGACGCGGGGGTTGCGGCCCTGGTGGACCAATTCCGGCACGATGTCGCCCATCCTGGCGTAGCATTCGGCGAAGACGGGCGCGTTGTGGCTGTCTCCCGCTCCCGGGTTGCGCATCATCCAGTCGAGGTTGCTGATCATGTCGGCGGTGCGGAGATCGCTTCCGCCGGCCGGAATGAGCGGTTGGTGCATGTGCATCGCAATCGCGAACACGGCCTGCAGGCGATCTAGCTGCAGATTGGTCTCGTTCAGGAAGACCGGATTGTCCGCGCGGGTGATTTCCCCGACCTGGGCTTCGGCGCCGCTGATATTCGGCAGACCATCGACCATTTCCGGAATGGGTTGCCAGTTCATGCGAACCTCGCTTTGAGCGTATTGCGTTTGTGACATATTAGCACCTGGTTGAGGCAAAAAGTTGGTAATCGAGTTTTGGGAAGACCGCGTCCATGGTCTCGATCGCCTCGAGCCGTTTCGCGTCAATTTGCTGACGCGCCAGACCGTCGAGCAGATCGTGAAAGCGGTTGAGGTGGTCTCCGAGACGGCGCCAGGCGTACTGCTGCGTGTCGCCGTTGGTGATCATGAAGGGCCAATCGGAGCTTTGGGCAAGCATGAGCTCCCGGCCCGCTTGACGTAGGATCCGATCCTTCAGATCGCCATCCGGGAACTCCGGCAAGTTCTGCACGGTATGCGTCATGCGGGCGGCGGCCTCGTGCAGCCGGCGCCAGATGCCCTCGTTCGACGGGTTCACCCACTGCTCGTGATATCCCTTGTGCCCCCAACTGCTCGCGGCGGGCATCGATTTGTGTTGGATGGGGTGCATCGCCAGGTATTCGCCCGGCGTGCCGAGGGCCAGGTCTCCGCCGGCGGAGACCTCGCGCAAAACGTGATAGAGCCACTGCGGTCCCTCGAACCACCAATGGCCGAACAGCTCCGCGTCGTAGGGCGAGACGATGACGCACGGCATCGGCATGTGGGCGCCGCAACGCGCCGCCTGGTCGCGACAGCGATTGGCGAAGTCCTGGGCGTGGCGGTGGGCGGCGCCGGCGGCCCAATCGGGGTTGTACAGATGCTTGTCGTTTGTCCGACCGGTTATGCGGTGGTATTTGATCCCGGTCGGCGCGCGGACCCCGCTGGCGTAACGAAACGGATCGAGATGCCAATCGTCCAACTCGAAGCCGATGTCGCGATAATACTCGCGGTAGACGGGATCCGCCGGGTAGCCCACCGATCGGCTCCACACGAGCCGCGACGTCGTGGGATGTCGCCCGAACGCCGCGACGCCCGACGGCGCGTACACCGGAGCGTTGACTCCGAAGAGCGGCCTGGGGTCGGCGTGGTCGATGCCGTGGCTATCGACCACGCAATAACGGATTCCCGCCTCGGCGAGCACGTCGTCCAATCCGGGGTAAAACGCGCATTCCGGAACCCACATCCCCTTGGGAGCGAAGCCGAAGATCCGCTCGTGCTCCTGAACGCCGGTGAGCACTTGCGCGCGGACCGACTGGGGTTCGGAGCTGAGCAGCGGAAGGAATCCGTGCGTGCCGGCGCACGTGATCAGCTCGACGTTGCCCGACTCGGCGAATTCGCGAAACGCGGTGACCAGCCGCGTGCCGCATCGGTCGAAATACGTGTCGCGCGCCTCCTCGAACAGCCGCTTGTACATCTGGGCGAGAAAATGGACGTCGTGCCAATGCCGCGTCCGCTCGCATTCCTTCGTGGCCAGCTGGACCATCATTTCCAAATGCCGGCCGCAGCGCTGGCGGAGCAGCGGATCCTCCAGCATGTTCGCCAAGGTCGGAGAGATCGACACGGTGATCTTGAACGGAACGCTCTCGGCGCGCAGACGGTCGAAAAACTTGATCAACGGGATGTACGTCTCCGTGACCGCCTCGTAGAACCATCGCTCCTCCAGGAAACGATCGTATTCCGGGTGCCGCACGTAGGGCAGATGCGCGTGGAGAATGAGCAAAAGGTAGCCCTTGGTCATGTGGAAAGCTCCCTGGAGCGGTCGGATAGAGCGGGTTCTGGATGCAGGACGGCGTCGTTTTCAACGTGGCTCGTGACGGGCATGCGGCCGTGGGCGGAATGCGCCGCGCGCCGATTGTTTTCGCCGGCAAGGACGGCGTCCTCGACGGACACGTAAGGGTATCGGGCGTCCAGCAGGAGCGGCTCGGTCACGGGACCGCTCCACGACAGCCGAACCACCAGTTCGTCCGGGTCCAGGGCCAAGAGCGGACTGATTTCCAGAGGGATGGCGCCCGCGCCGTCCGCCCGCCGCGCGACCTCGATCCCCCGTTGGGCCAGCCAGCTCGCGAAAAGATTCGACATCGCTTGACGCACCGTCGTCGGCGAATTCTCGCCGGAGGCGTTCTTCAGCGGCTCGAACTCGTCCTCGCGGCGCGTCTCGACAACGAGGGCCTTGTGGGCCTCCGGCAACGCGTCGAAGAGAAACGTCTCGAATTTCATCGCGTTGGGCTCGGCGGGCGACACGCGTCGGCCATCCTCGCCAAGATACGGAACGGTCTTGACGGCGCGATGGTACGGAAGAACCGTCCCGTTCGCCGCAAGCCGTTTCAGGAACGAAAGATCGAAGACGTGGACCGCGATGCTACCGGCCCAAAGCTCCAGACCGCCGTCCGCGTTCCGCCGACGGGCAAGATCGTCCGGCAGATCGCTGTACTCGATAATTTGGGGCCGCCCGTCCAACTCCACGACCAACCCGAGCTTCTCTTCCGGCGCGCGTTTGCGAACGACCTTGAGCGACATCTCCGCGCCGGAGCCGATATGGCGCCCGAGGAACGCCGGATCCGCGATCTTCACCAGTGGATTGTCCACCTGGAAATAGAACAGGTATCTGATTCCCTGCCGGTCCAGGTCCCGCAAATGGCCGCCGTTGGCCAGAACGCGAAGGACGCCGCCGTGACCGTTGGGGCTCATCGCGACGCGGTGCCGCTCGGCCAGCAGGAGCTTGCCGGCGCGCCGATCCACGGCGGGCAGCATTCCCTGCTGGAAGAAGACGACCCGGCGAGGGTCAAGACCGAAATACTCGTTCTTGGCGAAGAAGCGTCGGATGGTCCTGTGGTTGTCCGGGTTGGTCATGACGTACAGCGGCATGGCGACGCCGTAGCGTCGGTTCGTGGCGAGGACCTTTTCCGCGTGGATTTGGAACAGGCTCTTGGCGGAGACCGGGCCGATGGGATACGTGCCCTTGGGCCCGTCGTGACCCAGGCGCGAGCCCTGGCCGCCGGCGACCATCACGACGGCGACCAGACCCGCCCGGATGGCGTCTCGGCCGCGCGCGACCGCCTCTTCCTCGCGGCGCCGTTCGGACGACGACGCGGGCAGCGGCGAGACGGACGACGGGGGCGTGACGTCGGAGAGATCGCGGGGGCATCCGCCGTCCGTCGCGTTGTGTCGAAAAAGATCGACAATGTCGGAGACGTCGATGTTCTCCACGTCGCGGGCCAATTGCTCGCGCTCGCACGGCGTCAGAACGTCCCACCACCGCAGAACGTGCTCTTGTCCCCAGGGCGCCAAACGTGAATGAAGGTTCTGAAACGAAGCGTCATTGGCCTGGATCATCAGTTCATGCCTCCACCGAAGCGGGCATCCTCGCGCGCGATGGGGCCGCGCCCAGCATCTCCGCGATCCGCGCCACCATTTTGTTCACGTCGTAGCGATCCTCGAGTCGGGATCGGCCCTCGCTGGCGATGGCCCTGGCGAAGCCGGGATCCGTCAGGATGCGTTCGACGCCGGCGGCGATGCTCGCGTCGTCGGCGTTGACGACCAACGCGTCGCGGTCGGCCCGCACGAGGGCGGGCGCGGCGTCGGGCGTGGTGACGATCGGGCGATTGGCCGCCCAGGCCGCCTCGATCGGCCACCACGGCGTCGCCTTCCGGCTGGGAACAACAACGACGTCGGAAGCGTAAACCAACTCGCGTAGCGCTTGGCCGTCGAGATGTCCGGCCAGCCGCACGGCATAGTCCAGAAGCTGATACCGCGATTGCACGCGAAGCGGCCAAATCAGATCGCCGTCGCCGATGAAGACGCACCGGGCCTGCTTGTGATTGCGGAGGATTCGCGGCATCGCCTTCATCAGCAGGTCGGGGCCGTAGTCCTCGCCAAGATCGCCGACGAAGAGGATCGTCGGGTCGGTCGGCCCGATCTGAAAACGCGCCTTGACCTCGCCCGGATCCAGATCGAACTGGAAGTCGCGAATCATGGTCATGGGGGTCATCATTTCGATCCGTTCGGCGCATTCCGGGACGCAGCGGCGGGCGACGTCGGCCGTGGCGTTGTCGTGGCAGAGGATCAGCCGCGCCTCGCGCAGGCCGGCCAGTTCGGTCTCCTCGATGTAACGGCTCATCTCCTCGGTCAGATTGCTACGCTGCCGTTCCATGGAGTGCAACGACAACACGAAGCCGACGTTCTTGATGGCGCGCAACAGGGAGATGGCCGGGATCGACGACCATTCGAAACCCATCAGGGACACCCGCGAATCCTCGTGGAATTCGCGGAGGTACGCGTTGGACGCTTCGCGCGTGAATTCCTGCACCTGCGAGAAGAGCGAGCCGTTCGACTCCGCGGCAACCGCGTGCACGTACGCGCCGGGAACGTCGAGATCGAACGTCTGCCTGGCGAAGATGTGAACGGGCGTCTCGGATTTCGCGATCCCGCGCGCCAGCGTCGCGACGCATTGTCCGACGGCCGAATTGGGGCTTTCGAAGCAAAACATCGCGTGAGCGCGGCGACCGGCGTCCGACGCCGGCTCCTCGGGCAAAACCGGGACGTCGCGGTGTGGTTCGTGTATGCGGCGTTCCGCGCCTCCGAGATAGCGTCCGGTAAACACCGTCTCCTCGATCGCGTATGTCGTGTCGAAGGCCGTTGACATGGGGAGTCTCCTTCCTGAACCGAGTTTATGCGAGGGATTGCCGGCGGGGCGAGCCGGCCTTGGTTGCCTTCGGGATGAACGTTTGTTGCCGCGGGTCATGATTGCGTTTCGGAGAGTTGGGGAAACGACGCGGCGCAGATCTCCAAATAGCGGCCGGCCACCTCGTTCCAACTGACGGTGTGACTGTCGTTGCGTCTATTGTTCTCGCCCATCCGTTGCGCGTTCGCCGGATCGCCCAGGACGCGGTCCAGCGCCCAGACCATCGAGCCGGGATTGTCGTACGTGATAATTCCGGTCTCCTCGTGTCGAACGAGATGGGCGGGGCCGCCGTGCGTGGTGACGACCGGCCGGCCCGCAAGACGCGCCAGATCGACGACGGCGTCGTCCAAGGGCACCCGATAGCGCGACGGCAGGACCAGCGCTTCCGACGCCCGCAATAGCCGGTTGACGTTCTGTCGTTCGACGTGCCCCAGGAAACGAACCGCGTAATCGACGGCGAGTTCCCTCGCGCGATGCTGGAGCGCGCCGAGGAGCTCTCCTCCTCCCGCGAAGGCGATCCTCGGATTCCCGGCCCGCTGCAACACAACGGGAAGCGCCTCCAATAGGATATCGGGGCCGGCGGCGTGTTCGAGCGGCCCAATGAAAAGGAGAAGGCGGTCCATCGGCCCCAGACCGATTTCGCGCTTGACCTGTCCGAAGTCGAGCGGACTTTCCCACTCGTTCGGCAGACGGCCTTCCATCGCGAAGCCGTGGACGTGCGCGGCGTCGACGCGAAGCTCCTTCACGGCGGTCTCGCGAAGCCACCCCGGCACCAACACCACGTCGGCCGCGCGCGCCACCTGCCGCTCGGTCTCCTCGATGTTCGAGGACAGGATGTCGGGCTGCGTTCCGTTGCGGCGGGTCGATTCGAGCGACGTGAACGAGCAGACCGTGGGGCGATCGCCGACGTGAAGACCCGTTCCCGCGAGCCACTCGTGCACGTGCATGACGTCCAGCGGAGGCAGCTCCGCGAGCCGCCGCTGGGCCGCGCGGCGAAACGCGTCCGCGACGTCCTGAAGCTCTCCGTCCAGACGCACGTCGATCGGATGGAAATGGACGCCGTGGGCCGTCTGGCTAGCGGTGAAACCGTCGCTTGCCGGAGCCAGGACGTGCACGTCGTGACCGCTCTCGCCCAGCCCCGTCGCCAGTTTCCGGATGAACTCGGGCGGACCGGCCTGGTCGAGCGTCAAGCAGAGCACCGCGATATGCAGCGGACGCCGCAGTTTGGGGGATCGGCGTTCCTTCAAAATATTCTCTTGATCCCAAAGATTGCCGATCGGTTCCACCTGCATGTTGTCGTCCACCAGCAAGGCGTCTTGCGCCCCGTGCGACGAGGCGGACGCCCTCGGAAACGACACCGTGTGGGAGCGCGCGGCCGGAATGAATTCTCCGTTGCTCAGGAGAAACCCGACCTCCGCGAGCTGCCACGAGCCCGCGTGAGGCAGATCGAAGAACATCTGCCCGCGGATGCCCGGAAGCGGATGGTCCTGAACGCGGTTCGCGTTCAGGCCGTCAAAGGTGATGTAGGACACGTCGTACAGCCGGAGCACCATGCGGCAATGGCGCCAAACGTCGGCTCGACGGCGACTGGTGTCGTCGATCCACTCGTGGGAGATGCGCCAATGGGCGAAGCCGCGGCAGGGATGGACCATCGCCAGCGCGACGTGGTTGGCGAGCGGCGCGAACGCGTCGGCCGGCCTTCTCTCGCTGATCTCCCAAGCCGTGCCGCGAAGATACTCGGCGTCCCACGAGCCGGCTTCTCCCTCGTTCTCGACGGGGGCCGACGGGCTGGCCGACGCCAGCGGCTCGATTTCACCCGAGGGCGAGACGGTGGAGGCCATGCCGGAATGCGCGCGGCCGACGTTTGTGTACATGGGCGGTTTCTCATTCGCCCGCGGCGCGGGCGTTCGGGAATGGCGGCCGGGTCAAAGGACTTTCTGGTACGTGCTCTCGGTCTGCTCGGCGATGTTGTCCCAACTGAAAACGGCGTCGACGGTCGCGCGGCCGTTGCGGCCCATCCACTGGCACCGATTGTGGTCGGCCAACAAGCTCCCCAGCCCCCACCCGACCGATTCCGGCGTATCGTCCACTTGAAGGCCGTTCACCTCGTGCCAGACGAACTCGGCCGGCCCGCCGCGCTTCGTGGACACGACGGGCTTGTACGCGCTCCATCCCTCGAGAATGATGATGCCGAAGGGCTCGTTGCGACTGGGGACGGCGAGAATGTCGCAGGCCTTGAAGAGGTCGACCACCTCTTGCCCCGTCTTCGCCCCGAGCATGCGCAACGCGTGGGCGACTCCGAGCTTTTGCGCCAGCGAACAGACGTCGTTTTTCATGTGCCCGTCGCCGACGAATACGAACTTCGCGTTGGGATGATATCGCAGCAGGGAAGGCATCGCGCGAACGAGAATGTCCGGCCCCTTTTGAATCACCATCCGGCCGACGAAAAGGACCATGGGGTCCATCGGGCCGATGGCGTATCGGCGTTTCACGTCGCCGGCGTCGACCCAGTAGTCAAAGGCCCGGGCATTCACGCCGTTGTAGATCACGTCCGTCTTGTCGTGCGGCACCTGATAGAGCCAGGCGATCTCGTCCTTGAGGCGGTTGGACACCGTGATGACCCGGTTGGCGCAGTAGGTCCCGTGGCGCTCGTGGTCCTGCACCCGCGGCGCCTGACCGCCAAAAAACTGGTTGCCGTTGCGCCCGTACTCCGTGGAATGGATGGTCAGCACCGCCTTTCGGCCTCGCCCTTCCTTGATCCACACCGCGGCGTTCGAGGCCAGCCAATCGTGTGCGTGAACGATGTCGAAGCGGCCGACGCAGTCCTCGACGCCGTTGTAGCAACTGACGAACGAACGGCACATGTTGTTGACTTCGTCGACGAAAGAGGGATTCAAGGCGAAATGGCAGCGGTGGTAATGGACGCCGTGAATCTCGTCGTACTCCCGTTGTCCCTGCCCCGCGCGCGTGAATACGTGAACTTCGTGCCCCCGACGCTGCAATGCCGCGCCAAGCTCCGTGACGTGAACGCCAACTCCGCCCACGGGAATTGAGTGAAGCGTCTCCCAGGAGAACATCGCAACGCGCATGGCTGTATCGCTCCTTTCCTTGCCCGTGGTTCTGGACAGGTGCGTTGTGACCAACCCGATCGGATATCTGGCGAACGCCCTGTGCAATCCAAGGCAATGCAACAATCTGCATAGTTTGATCGGGTGGGTGAGGGTGGGGTAATTAGGCAATGTGCGGACGATTTGATGGGTAGCATCGGGTGCGGCCACGATAGAGCGCACAGGCCCTTTGTCCCGCAAAGTTGAACCACACGTCACGAACCGCTGGCTCTGTCCGTCAAGGCAGTGTCGTGCCAAGTGGAGTTGTGCAAATCGCTTAACCCGCGGGGCGTTCCGCCGCGCGCAACGCGGGTGGTTTGTGAACGGCCCAACGCTGCTCCCGGCGCGGCAACGGGAACGATTCTGGCCGTTCCCACGCCCCGCCACCGGCCCGGCGCAGCCTCAAACCCCCTAGTGGATGTAAATCTACTGCACAGTCTGTCAACCAGGACAGATTCCACGTGGCCGAAATCAGTGAGCTAAGGATGTATGTACCACTGGCCTTGTTGTCCAGGGTGAAACGAGACACGATGGGTTATATGCATCCGAATGTAGGGGGACATATCCCACCGTAAAGACCGTATTTGTCGCCATTTTCGGCCATTCCCGACACCATTTGGCTGGTTTTCATCGAGGTTATTGACGTGGTAGCCACGCGATGGTATTCTAGTGGTTAGTACGTTTGAGATACGACGTCGGGTTTTGACGGTTCCTCCTATCGCAAAGGTGTCGACGCGTGAGTTCGTTCAAGCAACACGCAACGGATACCATCGCCGCACGGCTGAGGCGGCTTGATCTGGCGGGCGATTCGGACGCGCGGCCCAAATACGAGCGTCTACGAAACCTGATCGCGGCCGAAGTCAACGCCGGGCGGCTTAAGCCGGGCGAGGCCCTGCCGTCGGAGCAACACCTGGCCGAGCTGTTCCAAATCGCCAGGACCACCGTGCGCCAGGCCCTGGCCGAGCTCGAGGAAGACGGGCTGGTCCACCGCCGACACGGCACCGGGACGTTCATCACGGATCTGGCCGAGCGGAACGCGCGCGTCGGCCTGGACGTGTTCGCTCTCGTTGTGCCGAGCATGACGACGGGCTTCTGGCCCGCCCTGCAAAAGGGCTTCGAGGCCGGCGCCGCCACGATGCACCGGCAGATCTTGTTCTGCGACACGGACAACAATCTCGACAAACAGGGCAACGTCATCCTTCAGTTGGTGCAAAAGCGCGTTGCCGGCGTGGCGTTCGCGCCCACCTCCACGCCCGCCACGCCGGCCTTCCAAATCGAACACCTGCAGCAGCACGGCATTCCCGTCGTCTTCTGCCATCGAGGCGTGCCGGGAGTGAAGGCGCCTCTGCTGGCGATCCCGTTCGTGGAAGTGGGGCGCAAGGCGGGAGATCTGTTGACCGGACAGGGACATCGCCGGGTCGCCTTCTTCGCCATGCACGCGGGCACGGAGGCCGGCGGCGGATACGAGGCCGGGCTACGCCAAGCGCTCGAGGCGGCGGGGGCGTCGCTGCCCGACGACTTCATCCACGCGGGCGCCACGAAATCTCCGGATCCGTCGCTCCAATCGGAGTCGGTGCTTCAGGCGCTCAAGGCGATGTTGGGACGCAAGGATCGGCCCACGGCCATCTTCGCCAGTTTCGATCCCCTGGCCGAGCTCATTTACCTGCTGTTGGGCCAACTCGGAATGCGTGTGCCCGAGGAGGTCTCCGTGGTGGGCGTCGGCGGCACGTGGCGTCACGGCGCGATCACGTCGCGTCTGACGTCGATCACGATCGACGAGGAAGCGGTCGGACGCCGCGCGGCGGACGTGCTTCAGGAAATGAACCAGGGCATCCGGCCGTTCGACGATGACGAACGGATGCCCGTCCCGCTGGGGCTGGCGGCGGGACAAACGGTGGGACCGGCGCAAAGATAAGGCAACAGTTCGTTCCGAATGAACAGAGCGGATGATGCCAGCGAAGGCGTCGGCGGAGACGAGGCGCCGTACTGTAGGCATTGAGTTTTCACCAAGGTCCTGTTTCTCGAAGGGAGGGCACGCATGCATTCTCGAATCCACTTGATCGCCGCGGCGACGGTTCTGGCCGTCACGTTGTGCGGAGGCATCCTGGCCGGAGCGGTCCAGGCGGAAACCATGCTGGTCGGCTACTGGACGTTGGACGACGGCCAGGTCGATCCGAACGCCACGACGGCCGCCGACGCGACGTCGCCGGCCAGCGACGGAACGTTGCTGAACTTCACGTCGACGTCCGGCTGGGCGACCGGCCGCTTCGGAGGCGCCTTGGACCTCGACGGCGTCAACGACCGCGTCGATATGGGCGCCACCAGCGAGCTGGACCTCACCGGCGATCTGTCGCTGGCCTTCTGGATGAAGCCCAGCGGCGCCGGCGGACAAAAATACGGACCCCTGGTGGGCAAGAACCAGTCGGGCGGACAGTCCAACGACGCCTATTTCACCGACATCGTTTACACGGCGAGCGTGACGGGCGAAACGGGCGTTCCCGCCGGAACGATCGAGTTCGCCATCACCAACGGCGACGCGAACTTCGTGCTCCGCAGCGCAACCGCGCTGGCCATCAACGACGGCGATTGGCGCCACGTCGCGGTCGTGTATCAGGCGGGCGCGCGGATGGCCATTTACATCGACGGCGAGCTCGATGCGGAGGTCACGACCGGCGTGCCCGCGGCCTGCGACAGCTCGGCCACGCAGTTCACCCTCGGCAATCTAATCGCCGCGTCGAGCACGACGGCGTACTGCTACAACGGCATGTTGGACGACGTCCGCGCGTATTCCGGCGCGCTCACAAAGGCGCAGATCGACGGCATCATCCCCGAGCCGACGCTCGTGGCGTTGCTTCTAAGCGGTCTGGCGGGACTTGCCGTCTGGCGAGGCCGTAACGCACGGTAATTCGGAACCGAGGCAGGGGCACCCGTCCGCGCGGAGCGCCGCATGGCGCTCCCGCGGCGGGTGGTTGGCGTTGGGGGGCGCGCGACGCGCGGGGCAATTGGGCAAGGAAACAAGGGGGCACGGCGTTTTCGCAAGGGAGACTCCGCCATGGGTCACGGCATGATACGGTTTGCATGGGCCGCGATGGCCGGTCTGGCCATGCTCGCGGCAGGCGCGCCCCGCACCGCGGCGGCGCTCGATTTGACTCCGGTGGGCTATTGGGCGCTGGACGACGGGCAGTGGGATCCGTTCTCGCTCACGGCGATCGACTCCTCGCTCAACGGCAATCACGGCACGCTCTGGCAATTCCCGTCCGTGCCCACCTGGCGCGCCGGGGCCTACGGCGGCGCCCTCAAGTTCGACGCCTTGGACGATCGCGTGGACATGGGCAGTCCCGCCGCGCTGGACATCACGGGCGCCCTGTCCATGTCGCTGTGGCTGGGCCGCCTGGGGCCGAATACCTCGTCGTACGCCGCGCTGGCCGGCAAAAACTTCTCCGGCGGATCGGTCAACGACGCCTACTACCTTAGCTCGATGTCCAATTCGCAGATCGTCTTCGGCATCACGCCGGCGGTGGGCGACACGGTCACGTTGGGCAGCAACGCGCTCGTGCCCACCGGAAGCTGGCACCACGTCGCCGCGGTCTTCGATCCGGGCGCGCGGATGGCCCTCTACATCGACGGCGTGCTCGACAACGAACTCACGGTGGGCGTTCCGACGGAGATCCGCTCGGTGACGTCGCCGTTCGCGTTGGGCAACCTCTCGGCCGGCTCGACCACCAACGCGTATTGCCTCAACGGATACCTGGACGAGGTTGGCGTGTTCGACGGGGTGCTCGGGTTGCCGCAGATCCAAACGATGGCGACGGCCCCGCCTCCCGGTGGCCAAAGTCCCACGCCCTCCGCGCTCGTGGGCCACTGGACGCTCGACGACGGCCAGTCCGATCCCGCGACGACGACGGCCGCGGATGCCACGATCAACGGGAGCAACGGAACGCTCTTGAATTTCGACAGCCCGCCCTCGTGGGACACCGGCCGGTCCAATGGCGCGTTGCGGTTCGACGGCGCCAACGACCGCGTGGACGTGGGCGCCACGGCGGCGTTGGACATCATGAGCGATCTGTCGATGGCCTTTTGGCTCAAGCCGACGGGCACTGGTTCCGCGAAGTACGGTCCCCTGGCCGGAAAGAACCAATCCGGCGGCGCGGCCAACGACGCCTACTTCACCGACATCGTCTACACGAAAAGCGTGACGGACGCCGTGGTGCCCGCCGGGACCATCGAGTTCGCCATCACCGAAAACGGCGCGATTACCGTGCTCCGGAGCAACACGGCGCTGGCGCTGGACGACGACGCGTGGCACCACGTCGCCGTGACGTACGACGCCGGGTCCCGCATGGCCGTGTACATCGACGGCGTGCTGGACGGCGAGTTGACGCTGGAGGTGCCCACGTGGTGCGCCAGCACGCTCTATCCCTTCACGCTCGGAAACCTGGGCGTCGGATCGAGCGTGGATAACTACTGCTTCAATGGGCTGTTGGACGACGTGCGGGTCTACACGGGCGTGCTCACGCCGGAGGAAATCGCGGACCTGTTCGGCCACGATCGGCCGCCGGGCGACGCCAACAACGACGGCAAGGTGAACGAGAAGGATGCCGCGATTCTGGCCAGCCACTGGCTCGGCGCCGTCGCGGGCGGCCCGAACGACGGCGATTTCAACAACGACGACGTGGTGGACGACCTGGATCTGGCGATCCTCGCCGCCAACTGGAGCGCCGTGCCCGGCGGCGCCGCCGTGCCGGAGCCGGGGCTCTGGGCGTTGCTTTGCGGCGCGGCGCTGGGGCTGGTCGCGCGCCGACGTTGGAGGAGACGCACGGAGGCGTGAGCGCGGATCCGCCCGGGGATCCGCCAACAAAGCCCGCCGCCGGGGCCGCCTTCGCCGCGCGGCCCCGGCGCGCGGGAGGAACGGATGTTGGGCGTACAGGTGTATCGAATGGGGAGGATGCAAAGCGGAGCCGATGCCGTGTCCCGATGCTATTGTCAACTCGCCGCGGTTCTTTGGGCGGTCGGATGGACGCTCGCCGCGCATCCAGCCGGCGCCTGGGCGGTCGAGCCGTTTTCGGTCGTGCTTCTGCCCGACACGCAGGAGTACACACTGATGGCCCCGATCAACAACCCCTACAGCGCCCAGACATCGTGGATCGTGAACAACATGGAGGCCGAGAATATCAAGTTCACGATCCATCTGGGCGACATTGTCGAAAACAACAACCTGTATCCCAGCCAATGGGATATCGCCGACGCCGCGCACGCGATTCTGGAGCAGGCGCCGACGCCCATGCCGTACAGCGTGATGCCGGGCAACCACGACATGACCGGCTCGGGATCGCCGGATTACACCCGCGACTCGACGCTCTACAACCAGTACTTCGGCCGGAATCGTTTCGTGGACAAGCCGTGGTACGGGGGTTCCTTCGGACTGACGAACAATAGCAACTACAGCTTCTTCCAGGCCGGCGGCATGGATTTCCTGGTCTTGAGCCTGGAGCTCATGCCGCGCGATCAGACGCTCGATTGGGCCAACGACGTGATCGACGCCCACCCCGATCACCGCGTCATCGTCGCGACGCACAAGTATCTGACGGAGAACGGCCTGCGCGACACGCAAACCGTCTACGGCAACTTCACCGGCAACAACGCCAACCAGATCTTCGACAAGCTGATCCGGGACCACGAGAACGTGTTCATGGTGGTCTGCGGCCACGTCGGGCCCGAGGCGCTCAACGTGGCCACCAACGCCGCGGGCAAACCCGTGTACGAGATCTTGTCCGACTACCAAAACCTCCCCGGTGGCGGCGACGGCTGGCTTCGGACGCTCAAATTCCTGCCCGACGTAAACCAGATCGTCGTCGGGTCCTACTCGCCCACGCTCGACCGACACAACTACGGCAGCGAACTCACGCTGCCCTACGACATGGGCGGAACGACGCCGACGATTCCGACCACCCCGGTGAGGCTGGCGGCCCATTGGCGTTTGGACGATGGGCAAGTCAATCCCCTTGTGCGGACGGCCGCGGACGCGTCGCCCCATGGAAACGACGGCGAGCTGGTGAACTTTGGCACGCCCCCGACCTGGAGCGGCGGACGGCTGGGCGGAGCGCTGCGGTTCGACGGGACCAACGACCGCGTGGACGTGGGGGTGACGGAATCGCTCGACCTCACGGCGGACCTGTCGATGACATTCTGGCTGAAGCCCACGGGCGCCGGCTCGGCGAACTACGGCGCCTTGGTCGGCAAGAATCAATCCGGCGGGGCCGGCAACGACGGCTACTTCACCGACATCGTGTACGCCAAGAGCGTGACCGGCGCGACCGTCGCCGCGGGAACCGTGGAATTCGCCGTCACCAGCGAAGGGGTGAATACCGTCGTGCGCAGCGCCGCGGCCCTTTCGCTGGGCGACGACACCTGGCATCACGTGGCCGTGACGTATCAAGCCGGAGCGCGCATGGCCGTGTACATCGACGGAGTTCTCAGCGGAGAGCTCGCCGCCGGCGTTCCGGAGGCCTGCGCCGCCACGTCCTTTCCGTTCAGCCTCGGCAACCTGGGGCAAGGCTCGAGCACCGACGCGTACTGCTTCAATGGGTTGCTGGACGACGTGCGGGTATTCGAGGGCGCGCTGACGCCGGGGCAGATCGGCCGCCTGGCGGCCGGCGTGGAGCCGTTTTTGCCCGGCGACGCCAACGGCGACGACGCCGTCGACGGCGCCGACGCCGCCGTGCTGGCGAGCCATTGGCTCGGCGCGGTGGTCGGAGGCGCGTTTGACGGCGATTTCAACGTGGATGGGTGGGTAGACGACCTGGATCTGGCCATCCTGGCCGCAAACTGGCAAACCGGCGGGTCCGCGGGTTCCGTGCCGGAGCCGGCCGTCCTGGCGTCACTTGGCGCCGCCGTGGCGTTCCTGGCATTGTGGCGATCGCGGCGCGTCTTGGGACGATAGGATTTCTCGATCGGGGACACGAGATGGATTCAACGACACGACACGGTCGGCCGCGCGGTTTCACGCTCGTGGAGCTGCTCGTGGTCATCGCGATCATCGGCGTGCTCATCGCCCTGCTTTTGCCCGCCATTCAAGCGGCGCGAGAGGCGGCGAGGAAGCTGCAATGCTCGAACAATCTGAAACAGCAAGCGTTGGCGCTTCAGGCCTATCACGACGCGCACAGTCATTATCCCTACGGGGCCATCAAGTCCAACGAGCTTCCGTGGCGGGTGTTCATCCTTCCCTACATCGAGAAGGAGGCCCTCTTCGATCGCTTCGATTTCAACGGAAACTTCGCCGCGTCGGACAACCTCGCGATTGGCTTGGTGCCCGTCAGCGATTTCTTCTGTCCCAGCGGAACGGAGCTGTTTTCGATCTATGGTTCCGGCGTGGTGAACGGGCAGCAGACGTACACCGCGCACTATTTTGGCGTGGCTGGTCCCGAGGGGGGCGATCCGTTCGGCCGGCCCTACACCGTCGTGCCCTCGGGCAATCCATCCTACGGCGAAAACGCCATGGACGGCGTGCTCACCACGAATCAGGCCATCGACGTCTCGGAAGTCGCGGACGGCACAAGCAACACCTTCGCCCTAGGCGAGGTCGTCCACGAGTATCCGGGCATTTACGGCTACGGAACTGGACGCGAGGGGCGCGCCGTCGGCGGCGGCGACGGCCAGCCGTGGGTCCGCGGGAGCATCAGCGGAGCGAATCTCGCGTGCAAGAACGTCGCCTTCGGCATCAACCAACCCGGCGATCTGACCGCGCGAATCGCCTTCGCAAGCTGGCATCCCGGCGGAGCCAACTTCGCCAAATGCGACGGCAGCGTGAATTTCGTCTCGCAGGATATCGCCATGGTCGTCTACAAGGCCACGGCCAGCCGGAATCACGAAGAGGTTGAGGTCATCCGCTGAACCATGTTGCACCGCACGCTCGCCACAATGCTCCTCCTTGCCGTTCTGTCGGCCGCCCAAGGTTGCGGCAAGGACGCCGTGCCGCGGCACAATCTGTCGGGCACGGTCACGTTTCGAGGCAAACCCGTCCCCGTCGGATTGATCGTCTTCGAGCCCGACGCCACCAAGGGCAACCGTGGCCCCCAGGGATACGCTCAAATCTTCGACGGTCAATACGAAACGGAGAAATTCGGCAAAGGCGCGATCATCGGCGCCCTGAATGTCGAGATTACCGGCTTCCCGCCGGGCGACGGCTCGGCGGGCGATCCCAACGTGCCGCTGTTCCCGCCGTATAAGACGAAGGTGGAGATTACCCAGGACACCAACACGCTCGATTTCGACGTCCCGGCGCGGCGGTGAGGCTCGCGTGCCACTGGCTTTGCCAGTGCATTTCGCACGGCACTGGCAAAGCCAGTGGCACTCAACGCGCGCCTCCAACGCGATCGCTCAACGCCGGGACGTTACATTGGCTTGCCCCTTCACGTCTTGCCAACCTGATAGGAACTCACATGCGACAACGACGGCTGATTCTCGCCGCGGTGATTGCCGCCGCCATGGCGCCCGGCGTGGTCGTCTCGGCTCGCGAGCCGCGTCCGGCGGATGCGCCGCGGCCCCTGTTCACCTTTGGCCTCGTGGCCGACGTGCAATACGGCGACAAGCCCGACGGCCCACCGCGGTTCTATCGAAGCTCGCTCGACCGGCTCCGCGAGTGCGTGGCGGAGTTCAACCGCCGGAAGGTCGATTTCACCGTCCAGCTCGGCGACATCATCGACGGCCACGCTGGCGATGAGAACGCGCCGCTAGAGCCGGGCCAAACCAAGTCGCTCGAGGATCTGGATCGCGTCCTGGCCGAGTTCGCCCCGCTCGACCGGAAGCTCTACCACGTCGTCGGGAACCACTGTCTTAACGCCGGCCGCGAGGCGCTCCAGAAGAAGCTCGGGCTTGAAAGAGCCTTCTATGACTTCGCGCCGGAGGGTGTCCAGGGCTGGCGGCTGGTCGTGCTCGACGGCAACGACGCCGGCTATGGCGTCCTTGGCAAGGAACAAATCCAATGGCTCGAAGACGCCCTGGCCAAGGCGCGCGACCGCCGCGAGCGGGTGATCCTGCTCAATCACTTCGCGCTCTTCAAGGAATCCGCCGCGCGGCACCGCATGAAGAGTCCCAAGCCCGTGGATCGAATCATCGATCGGGCCGGCTGCGTCGTCGCCTACTTCGCGGGCCACGACCACGCCGGCGGCTACGCCGAAGTCCGCGGAGTCCACCACGTGACGCTTCAGGGCATGGTCGAGACCCCGGGGGGAAACGCCTACGCCGTCGTCGAGGTCTTCCCGGACCGCATCGAGATCCGCGGATTCGGCAAGGTTCCCAGCCGAAGCCTGACGATCCGGAATCCGTCCCCCCTCCCCTCGGGTTAGGGTGAGGGCGGATTGGCCGATCGGGCACGTTCCCTGTTGCCGATTCGCGGCGACGTCCTCACCCCCCGACCCCTCTCCCAAAGGGAGCTCCTCGGCGGAATGTGTGGGTGAGTTCCGTTGAAACAGCGAGTTCGTTGACTACGGGTTCCTCTTCTCTGTTCTGGGAGCGAGAAGCGGCGGCTTCGGACGACACGTGGGTGTCACTGACGCTTGTTCCAGAAGAACCCCGCGGCCTTCAGGCAATTCAGATGCTTCGCTCAGCTTCGAATTGGCTTGGGGATAGTCTTCAAGCAGGCACGGGCGTTAAGCCAGCATCGCCCGGAACCGGGCGAACAGGTAGCTGCTGTCGTGGGGACCGGCCGAGGCTTCGGGGTGGTATTGGACGCAGAAGGCCGCGTGGCGGCGATGGGCGAGGCCTTCGACCGTGCCGTCGTTCAGATTGACGTGCGTTACCTCGAGGTCGGCGGGCAGGGTCGTCGGATCCACGGCAAAACCGTGGTTTTGGGTGGTGATCTCCACCTTGCCCGTGGCATGGTCCATCACCGGCTGGTTGGCCCCGTGGTGGCCGAATTTCATCTTGAACGTCTTGGCCCCGCACGCCAGCGCCAGGAGCTGGTGGCCCAGGCAGATGCCAAAGATCGGGAGCTTGCCGAGGAGTTGGGCGATCGTCTGTTGGGCGTAGACCACGGGCTCGGGGTCGCCGGGGCCGTTGGAGAGGAACACGCCGTCGGGTTTCAGGTCGAGCACCGCCTGGGCGTCGGCCGTGCCGGGCAGAACGGTCACGCGACAACCCATGTCGAACAGATGCCGGGCGATATTCCACTTCATGCCGAAATCCAATGCCACCACATGGGGGGATTTGGGGCCAGGCAACGGACGGTTCGGATCGTTTTGGAGCCTCGCCCAGGGGCTCAGCGGGGTATTCCACGTGGCCGGGGCATCGGGGATGACCTCGCGGACGAGGTCGCGGCCGACCAGGCCGGGGCTGGCCTTGGCCTTGGCCACTAGGCGGGCGTCGTCCAGGTCGACGGTCGAGAGGACGCCCCGCATGGCCCCATGCGTGCGGAGCTTGCGCACCAGCGCCCGTGTGTCGATGCCCTCCAGCCCGACCAGATTGTGCCGCGCGAGATAATCGTCAAGGTTTTCCTCGGCGCGGAAGTTGCTCGTCCGCCGGCTCAACTCGCGGACGACGAAGCCCGCCAAAAACGGACGGCGGCTTTCCACGTCCTCGGAGTTCACCCCGTAGTTGCCGATCTCGGGGTAGGTCATCGCGACGATCTGGCCGCGGTAACTTGGGTCGGTGAGGATCTCCTGGTAGCCGGTCATACTCGTGTTGAAGCAGACCTCGCCGTCGACCTCGCCTTCGGCGCCGAAGGCTGTTCCGGTCAGAACGGTTCCATCTTCCAGGGCGAGTTTCGCGGTGGGTCGCATCATGGCGTCTCGATCTGGGCAATGCAATCGACTCAAAATTCCCCGCCGGCCTGTCGGGAGCATTTCATCGTTCGGACAAGGTATCCTGGGGGAAGTGCGTTATCTTGTGCGGAGCGAAGGATCTCGTGGACGTGGCGAGAGGGGAGACATTTCGCTTCGCTCGGCATGACGGATATTTGGCAATACAAACGCTCGGCACGACGGTTTAACACGCTCCCGAGGCGGGCACTCAAGAAGAGCCCCATGACGGCCCGATAGGTCTAAAACGGCTGCGGGTCTCCGGATGTTGACACAACTCACGTTCGGGCAGCCACCCCGAGGGTTCTTGCCCCGGCGAGCAAGGGCCCTCATTTTCTTTTCTTGGGATCTCATTCCTTGGTGCGTGTTTTTCGCCTCGGGCTGCCGCGACCTTAAGGCGTTTCCAGGCATCGTCCGATCTGGCGGACGGCCTGGCGGAGGCGGTTTTCGTTTTCGACCAGGGCGAGGCGGACGAAGCCTTCGCCGGCCGGGCCGAAGCCCGCTCCGGGGCTAACGGCCACGTCGCCCTCGCCCAGCAGCTTCATGGCGAAATCGAAGGAACTCATCCGGCTTGCCCAGGGTTCCGGGATCCTTGCCCAGACAAACATGGTGGCCCTGGGCGGCTCGACCGGCCAGCCGAGCCGCGCCAGGCCCGCGCACAGCACGTCCCGCCGCTTCTGGTAGACCGCGGCCTGGGCCTCGACCGCGGCGTCGCACTGGCGCAGGGCCATGATGGCGGCAATCTGGATCGGCGTGAACATCCCGTAGTCGTAATAGGTCTTGATCGTGGCCAGGGCGCGGATCGCCTCGGCGTTGCCGGCGCAGTAGCCGACGCGCCAACCCGCCATGTTGTACCCTTTGCTCATCGTCGTCAGCTCCACCCCGACGTCGATCGCCCCCGGCGCGGCCAGGAAGCTCGGGCAGCGGTAGCCGTCGAACGCCACGTCGGCATAGGCCAGGTCGCTAATGACCAGGAAGCCGTACTTCTTGGCCAGGGCGACCAGTTCCTCGTAGAACGCCGGCTCGACGGTGGCCGTCGTGGGGTTGTGCGGGAAGTTGACGATGACGACCTTCGGCCTCGGGTACAGATGCCGGCACGTGTAATCGACGTTGTCCAGAAACTTGCGGCTATCGGCCACCTCGAGCAGGATCTCGTTGCCGGAGGCCAGGGCCACCGCGTACGCGTGCGCCGGATACGACGGCGCGGGCACAATGGCCGTGTCGCCGGGGCCCATCAGGGCCAGGCACAGATGGCTGAACGCCTCCTTGGAACCCAGGCAAACGATCACCTCGCGCTCGGGGTCCAGACGCACGCCGTGCTGCTTGACGTATTTCGCGGCGACCTCGCGGCGGAGGTTCACCAGACCGCGGGCTTCACTGTAGCCGTGGTTGCCCGGGTCGCGGGCGGCCTCGGCCAGCTTATCGACGATCAGTTCGGCGGGCGGGTCGGTGGGGTTGCCCATCCCCAGGTCGATCACGTCCGCCCCGGCCCGCCGCTTCTCGCGCAACAACCGATTGATCTCCGCGAAGAGATACGGCGGCAGTCGGCGGACCCGTTCGGCCACGTCGATCGAGAAAACCCGGTCCCGGGAGCCCCGCTCGCCGGGGCGAAGGTCGTCGGACATGGCCGTGGTGGAATTGCGGGTTTGCAACGGGCGCGTGCTCAGTCAGTTTTGCATCGTACCCTGACGGAGAATAAAAGAGAATGGGCCCGCCCGCCGAACCCCCCGCAAGCATTGACGATTTCCCGCCAGTCGTGTAGATTGAGGCGCGTTGATTCCACGTTGGCAGGAGGCATGCGCTCCGGGAGGGCGAGTCCCGCCCGTCTTGGTCGCGAGGGCACAGCCATGGTGATTCGATGCACGTGTCCGGCGTGTGGGCAGGCGTTCCAGGTGCCCGACGACGCCGCCGGTCGCCGGGTGAAGTGCCCCAAGTGCGGCGGCGTTTTCCAACTGGCGGTCCAGCGCCCCGCCGCGGAAACGGCGCGGGAACCAGGCTGGTTCGTCCGCACCACGGACGAGGCGCAACACGGCCCGATGACCAAGGCCGAGCTGGACGCCTGGGCGCGGGATGATCGGCTGGACGAGTTCTGCCAGGTCCGCCGGGCCGACTGGGATCATTGGAAGTGGGTCGAGGAGGTCTATCCCAAGTTCGCCTCCGGCGAGCCGGTGGGTTCCCCGTTGTCGGAGTCGCGGCTGGGCGCGTGCCGCGACTGCGGCAAAACGGTCTCTCGCAGGGCAAGGAACTGCCCGCACTGCGGTTGCCCCTCGCCGGCGGCCCGTGGCGCGGAGCGTGCTCGCTCGCCGGACGAGGGACGGGGAATCTCGAATCAAGGTTTGCTGCTGGGCGGGTTGGCGGCCGCCGTGCTGGTGGGCGTGGTTGTTGGGGGCGCGTACGTCGCCGTGCGGATTTGGGGCGCGGCGGGCAACGTCGCGGAGTCGCTCGATTTGGTTACGCAGCCACTCGCGCCGGAGCCCGTGGCGATGCCGCCGGCGCCGCCGCCGGGTCCCGCGCCGCTGGCGGCCGACCAGATCGCCGCGGCGAAACGCCAGGCCGCCGAGGCCGCCGCCCGCGCGGTCGACGAGCGTTTCGCCCGCGACTACGCGGCGGTGGGATCGCTCGATCAGGTGAAGCAGTACGCCGAGCTGTCTCGGTCGCTGTCCGAGGGCCGTTTCGATCCGCTCGACCCGTCGCAAGACCAGAAGCCGCTTGCGCCGCGGGAGCCGTACCGATCGCAATTCGACGCGCTGGTCCGCGAATGCATGGCCTACATCGACGCGCGGGTCCGCGGCCCGGTGGCCGATTTTCAGCCCATCCACGCGGCGGCCCAGGCCTGGGCGGCGTCGAAGCGGAGCCCCTTGGAACAACAACTACTCGGAGGACAACTGTCGCCATGAAGACCAAGGACCTGATCGACGCCCTGGGGCGGTTTGATCCGGAGGCCGAGGTGCGGCTGTGCGTGACGTGGCCCGGCGGCATCACGGAAACGCACGACCGCCTGCGCGTGACGGACTACGGCGGCGGTCCGCAGCTTGGCGCGGCGCCGGGCTATCGGGGCGTGCAGCTTTACGTCGGCTGCGTGCTCGACCAGGCCCGGCCCAGCGCCCCGCGCCCGCGGCTCGACCTGGGCCAGTACGCCTCGCCCGAGCTGGCCGCGCGCGTGCACGACTTCTACGTCGTCCACAAGGGGCTCGGCGAGCCGCTCAACTTTCCCGAGTTCGACTACGAGAAGTGGATTCCCCCGCGAACCACCTCCGGCCAATACAACGAACACGTCGCCGCCATCCTCCGCGAAAAACTCCTCGCGGAGTGACCGGCCAGTGTGGTGATTCCGAATCGTGGTATCGCGTTGGAAGCCGTCTTCTGAGTGCCACTGGCTTTGCCCGTGCTTGCCTTGAGTGCCACTGGCTTTGCCAGTGCCCGCATCTGACTGTCACCACACTGGCCAAGCCAGTGGAACGCGCTGCAACACGCACAACGCCGTGGGGTGGCTTGACGCTTTTGCCCCCGTTGCGGTAGAATCGCCGTGCCCCGGTTTGGGGTGAGTTCGGCGTCTGGTTTCTCTCCGCCGCCAACGCTCCCGAGGTGCGACAAGGAATGTCCGACTCCTTCGCGATCAAGCCTGCCCACAAGGCCGTCAAGGAATACTACGCCGCGTTGGAAGCCTACGGGCGGCAGGACGTGGAGCACGAAGGGGCCGTCCGCAGCGCCTTTCAGAATCTGCTCGACCAGTGCGGTCGCAAGGTGGGCTGGACGCTCATCCCGGAGCAGCCGCTTGAGGTCAAGGGCCAGGCGGTCCGGCCCGACGGCACGTTCCAAGACGACTACTACATGAAGCGCGGCTTCTGGGAAGCCAAGGATACGCACGACCGGCTGGAGCTGGAGATCCGCAAGAAGATCGACAAGGGCTACCCCCTGACGAACACGATCTTCGAGGACACCCGGCACGCGCATCTCTACCAGAACGGCCAGCAGGCGATGGTCGCCGATCTGGCCAATCCGCAATCGCTTTGCGATCTGTTGGGCGCGTTCTTCGCCTGGACGGAGCCTGCCCACGAGGACTTCAACAAGGCGATCGACGAATTCAAGCAGCGGGTACCCGATCTGGCCCGCGGGCTGGTCAAGAAGATCCAACAGGCCCACAAGGACAATCCGCGGTTCATCGAGGCGTTCGAGGGCTTCTACTCGCTGTGCCGGGCGTCGCTCAACCCGAATCTGAGCGTGGCCGCCGTGGACGAAATGCTCGTCCAGCACCTGCTCACCGAGCGGCTGATCCGGAAGATCTTCGACGTGGATGATTTCATCGAGCGCAACGTGGTCGCCCGGGAGGTCGAGAAGGTCATCGCCGCGCTGACGAGCGAGAGCTTCAGCCGGCACGAGTTTCTCCAGTCGCTCGACCGGTTCTATCTGGCCATCGAATCCGCCGCGGCCACGATCACCGAGTTCAGCGAGAAGCAGCACTTTCTGAACACGGTCTACGAGCGGTTCTTCCAGGGCTACTCGGTCAAGGTGGCCGACACGCACGGGATCGTCTACACGCCGCAAGAGATCGTCGATTTCATGTGCGCCAGCGTCGAGCACGTCCTGGAGAAGGAGTTCGGCAAGCGGCTCGGCTCGCCGGGGGTGAACATCCTGGACCCCTGCACGGGCACGGGCAACTTCATCGTGAACCTGATCCGCCGCGCGTCGAAGCGCGACCTCCCGCGGATGTACGCCCGGCAGCTCTTCGCCAACGAAGTGATGCTCCTGCCCTACTACATCGCCGCCCTGAATATCGAGCACGCCTACTGGGAACGCACCGGCGCCTACGCGCCGTTCGAGGGGCTGTGCTTCGTGGATACGCTGGACCTGGCGGAGCACACGCAGAAGTCGTTCGAGTTCATGAACGAGGAGAATACGCAGCGCGTTGAACGCGAGCGAAAGACTCCAATTACGGTGGTCATCGGCAACCCACCGTACAACGTGGGACAGTTGAATGAGAATGACAACAATAAGAATCGGAAGTATGATACGATCGACATGCGGATCAAGACAACCTACGCGAAAGACTCGAGGGCAACGTTGGGAACGAAGCTCTATGACGCCTATGTCAAGTTCTTTCGGTGGGCAGTGGACCGCATCGCAACGAACGGAGTTGTCTGTCTGGTGACGAACAATAGTTTCGTGGACCAAATCGCCTTCGATGGCATGAGAAGACACATGTTGCAGGATTTCAGTCGCATCTATCACGTCCACCTCGAAGGCAATGTACGACAGAACCCCGTTTTGTCGGGAACAGCATACAACGTGTTTGGAATTCAGGTCGGTGTTGGAATCACGATTGCCATTCGCTCTTCAAGGCATCGAGGCAGGCAGCTCTTTTTTGATCGAGTGGACAAGAACCTACGACGACAAGAGAAACTGGCCTGGCTCGCTCGGCAAAACAGCATTGATGGCGTCAAGTGGACGCGGCTGAAGCCTGACGAACGATACACGTGGCTCACGCCAGACAATGCTGCGGAGTTCACGGCCTTTCTCCCTATCGGCAGTAAGGAGGCAAAGGCAGACAAACAGAGGAAGGGGCTTACCCTCTTCTCTCGCTATTCATTGGGTGTGTCAACAAATCGTGACGCCGTTGTGTACGATTTTGACAGGCAAGAGTTGACGCGTCGCCTCGATAAGTTTGCCGAAGATTACAACGTCGAAGTCGACAGATATGCTCGTTCGGGCAAGGGCAAGTCTGTCGATGACTTCCTTGACTACTCCAAGGTGAAGTGGAGCAGGAATCTCAAACGTTCGCTACGCAATCAAGAGTATCTCCAATTCGATCCGAATGATATTCGCCGTAGTCTCTATCGTCCATTCACGCTTCGGCACCTGGTCTTTGCGGACATTGCATCTGACGAACTGGGGCAGTTCCGCCGATTCTATCCCACTGTGGTGCAAGAGAAAGAGAATCGCGTGATCATAGTCCCCACTATCGCCTGTGAACGACCATTCTACACCGCCGTTGCGAACGTCATTCCGAACCTCAACTTCGTGGGCTTTGGCGGTGCAGGGCAATGTTTCCCCTTCTACACCTACGACCCCGACGGCACGAATCGGCGGGAGAACGTGACGGATTGGGCGCTTCAGCGGTTTCGCGCGGCGTACGGCGATCCGTCGATCACGAAGTGGGATATCTTCTATTACGTGTACGGCATGCTTCACCATCCCGGCTATCGGGAGAAGTTCGCGGAGAATCTCAAGCGGGAGCTGCCGCGGATCCCGCTGGCCGGCGCGCCGACGGAAGGCGACGCCCCGCCGGCCCAGCGGGCCGCGAAGCCGCGTTCCCGGAAGGGTCCGGCGGCGGCACCCTCGCGGCTTTTCCGGGCGTTCGCCGACGCCGGCAAACGGCTGGCCGCGCTGCACCTGGACTACGAGTCGCTGGAGCCCTACGAACTCGAGTGGATTGAAAAGAAGGGCGTGCCCCTGTCGTATCGCGTCAAGGACAAGATGCGGCTCGGCAAGGATCGCACGTCGCTGTGCGTGAACGACTCGCTCACGCTGGCCGGCATCCCGCCCGAGACGTTCGACTATCGCCTGGGCAATCGCAGCGCCCTGGAATGGGTGGTTGACCAATACCAGGTGAAGATCGACAAACGCAGCGGCATCGCGAGCGACCCGAACCGCGCGGACGATCCGGAGTACATCGTCCGCCTTGTCGGGCAAGTCGTCCGCGTGAGCCTGGAGACCATGGCCATCGTCGCCGCGCTGCCCAAGCAGTATGGCCCCGATCCGGCCTAACGCACCGCGCCCTTCGCCACGCTCAAGAGCGTGCCACCCGGCGCCACGGTGTCTTATCGCGGAACACGCTTATCGAAAGGGTTACCCATGGCCGCACTCCGAGTGTCGATCCCGTTGTTGGCCGTGATGGCGCTGTCGCTCGCCGGCGGCTGTGGACGTAGCGTCCCGCCGGCGGCGGAGCTGCCGCCGATCGTGGATTCGGACACGCTGAGCGAAACCCGCGTGGTGGCCACGCTCGATGCGCCGCTGGAATCCGGCAAAAACATCATCTTCTGCGGCACGTTCCAATTGGCGTGGAACGAGCTGCGCGGGCAGATGCAGGGTCAACCGGTCCAGGTCGAGGGCGACCCGGCCATCGCGGCGGCCCTGAACGCCGGGACGTTTTCCCGAAACGATCTGGCCGACGACGCCTACGTGGCCCTGGCCGGGCGCGTGGCCGACGGGGTGTATGACCGGATCAAGCAGGCCCTGGCCGGCCGCTTCCCCGCCGCCGCTGCGCCGCCCGCGCCGCGCGTTGACACGGAGGTCTACGTCTACGCCTATCTGGAGAAGCGATTGCCGTTTGCCGAGGTGTTCGACCGTTTGGATCGACCGCTGCCATTCCACGTCGGCGAGAAGACGGTCGAGGTGCGGGCGTTCGGGATCGATCTCGGTGCGTCGCAAGGCAAACGTCTGCGCCGATTGTATTCCCAGGTGGAGGTGCTCGACTACAAGAGCGACGACGATTTCATTCTCGCGCTCTTGCCCGAGTCGGAGGCGGACCAAATCGTGCTGGCCAAGATTCCCCCCGAGGCGTCGCTGGCCGAGACGGTGCGCGCCGTGTCCGCCCGCGTGGGAGCCAACGCGGAAGGGCGCGGTCCGCTTCAGCAGTACGAGTCGCTTGCCGTGCCGACCGTCGCGCTGGGGATCGCGCACCGTTACGCCGATCTCATTGGGCAAGGACTTGCCAACCCAGGCTGGGAACACCTCTTGATAATGGACGCCCAGCAGAGTGTCCGGTTCCGCCTGGACGAGGGCGGCGCGGCGCTCGCGTCCGAAGCCAGAGGGGCATTGACGTGCGCGCCCGACCAGCACCCACGTCAATTCCGCTTTGACCGCCCCTTTTTGCTCTACCTCAAAGAGGCCGACGCCGCCGCGCCCTACCTGGCCATGTGGATCGAGACGCCCGAGGTGCTCGTGCGGGCGGAGTGAAGGCAACGTCTGCCCCAAAGGGGCTTCGTAGGTTAGCCCAGGGTTGACGCCGAAGGCGGCTACCCTGGGGCCGCGGGGCCAACCGCACGAGAAACCCCAACGGGATTTCGTGGCCGACGCCTTGCACAACCCTTTCAGGGTTGAACGGAATCGTGCGTTTCGTTGACCCAGGGTAGCGACTTTCGCCGCAACCCTGCGCTGACCCATGACAAGCCCATCGGGCTATTCACCGCGCCGCTCAGTCCGCCCGAACCTCCCAACGGTTCACGCCGGTCTTCGTCAGCGTGAACGCCTTGCTGACCTCCGCTTTCCCGGGCAGGGCCACCGTGACGCGGTAGTCGCCCAGGAAGCCGCGCACGCCGACCGTGCCGTCCGCGCCGGTCTTCGTTGACATGGTGGTCCACCACGTGCCCTTGATGAGCCGCTTGAGCTCGTCATAGACCGGCTTGGGACTCATGTCGGCGCGGAGGAAGCCGGCGGGGGCGTCTTTCCACGCGCCGCGGTCGGAGAAGTCCCACCAGGTGATCGCCTCGACCGATGGGTGGGAAAAGAGGATGGTGTAGAACCGGGCGGTTTCGCGGGCTTGGTAGGCCTCGCCCTCGGGAGTCGAGGGCCACGCGCCGTCGGCCGGCGGGTCCCACTGGCGTTTGCCCGAGAGGATCGTCATCTCCGTGAAGTGCAGCGGCACGCCGAATCGCGCAAACCGCTCGCACACTTCCCAGATCTGCCCGGTCGGCCAGGGGCCCGCGTGCATGTGGCTTTGGATCCCGATCACGTCGTACATCCGCCGGCCTTCCGGATCGACCAATTGCTCGACGACCTTTTCGTACGCCGGGTCCGTGCGATAGTCGTTGATCAAGAGCGTCGCGGCGGGGTTGGCCTTGCGGGCGTGGGCGAAACACTCGCGGGCGAACTCCATCTGGCCCACCTTCTTCCACATCGCCGTGATCTTCGGCGAGCGGTCCCGGGCCATCTCGTCCCGATCGAAATGGGTGGCCTCGTTCACCACGTCCCACCGGTCCACCACACCGGCGAATCGGGCGACGCAGTCGTCGATCCGGGCCATTTGCAGCCGGCGGATCTCGTCCAGGTCGTCCGGCAGCCAGTTCGGATCGGCCGTGTTCCACGCCAGCGGATGACCCTTCACGGCAATCCCGTGCTCCTTGCACCACTGGGCGATCCGCTCCGTCCGGGCGTGGTCGGGCTCGCCCTGGCGCGGCTCGTACCATGGCCAGTAGAACGGCAGCGTCGCGAAGTTCAACAGCTCGGCGAACCGACCGCGGTAGGCCGCCTCCAGCTCCTCGCCCCCGGCCCGCTCGAACATGAAGATGTTGCAGCCGAACAGAAACGCGTGCCGCGTCTGCTCGACGCGGACCTGGGCGTCCGGCACGGGCTTGCCCTGGGCATCGAGCACGACGACCGTCGCGTCCGCCTTGCGGTGCTTCTCGATCCGTGCGTCGGCCTGGGCGGTGATTTCCTCGTCGCTCGGCGCGGCCGCTTGGGCCGACAACGCGGCAAGGCACGCGACCAGGCAAACAACCATCAGCAGCGTGATAAGGCGAGTCATGGCTGCTCCTTTGAAAAAAACAAGGGGATTCGTGGGCGGGGCCGGACGGTCAACCCCGGTTGCGGGGGTTTTGGCGGCGGCCGTTCCTATATATAATGGCGCTCGTGCCGTCGTGTCCATCCTTGGCGATTCCCGCCCGCCACCCGCACGAGGTCCACGTCATGCACGCCTTCCGCCCACTCTGCAGGGGCTTGACGCTTTTCCTCCTTGCCGTGGTGATCGTGAGTCCCACGCCGGCCGATGACCCGCCGGCGGCCGCGCCGCCCCCCGCCCCGGGGTTCCACGCCGGGCCGATGCTTGCGCGGTTTCTCGCCGGGCCCATGGCCGGCGCGGAGGAGATCGTGTTTGCCGCGAGGGTGTCCGGCCACGATCACTGGTACGTCAACTTCGGCAACTACTCTTGCGACTACGGCGATCCGGCCAAGCTGGCGTTCTCCAAGGACGACCAGGGCGTCCTGTGGGGATACGGCGAGGGCGGGCGGCTCTGCCGGTTGAATCTGCGCACCGGCCAGATGAAGGTCCTCCTGGACGATCCCCGCGGAGGCGTGCGCGATCCCCAGGTCCACTACGACGGCCAGAAAATCCTCTTTTCCCACCGCAAGGGCGGCGAGCGCACGTATCACTTGTACGAGATCGACGCCGACGGCGCGAACCTCCGCCAACTGACCGACGGGCCCGACGACGACATCGAGCCCACGTATCTGCCCGACGGCAATATCATCTTTTGCTCGTCGCGGTGCCGGCGGTTCGTGAATTGCTGGTTCACGCGCGTGGCGACACTGTACAAGTGCGACGGCGACGGCCAGAACGTCCGGATGCTGTCGAGCAACAACGACCACGACAACACGCCCTGGATGTTGCCCGACGGTCGGGTGCTCTACATGCGTTGGGAATACGTCGACCGCAGCCAGGTGCATTTCCATCATCTTTGGACGATCAACCCGGACGGCACGGGCCAGATGGCCTTCTTCGGCAACGAGCTGGGCGGGATCGCCATGCTCGACGCGAAGCCGATCCCCGGCACGAACAAGGTGGTGATGTCGTCCTCGCCGGGCCATGGCATGTTCGAGCACGCCGGGCCGGTGGCCGTGGTGGACCCGAGCCGCGGGCCGGACGTACCCGGCTCGTCGCGCAAGGTCAGCCCGGGGCCGGAGTGGGAGCCATGGCGCGACCCCTACGCCCTGTCGGAAGACGCCTTCCTCGTGGCCAAGAGAGTTGGCATCTACCTTCTGGACGGCCAGGGCAACGTCGAGCTGGTCTACGAGCTGCCCGAATCGGACCGCCACATGGAAATGCACGAGCCCCGGCCGCTCGCGCCCCGGCCGCGCGAGCCGGTCATCCCGTCGCGGATCGACCTGTCGAAGCGGACCGGCCGGCTGGTGCTTTCGGACATCTACGAAGGCCGGGGCATGGACGGCGTCGCGCGCGGCGAGATCAAAAAACTGTTGGTGCTCAAACAGCTTCCCAAGCCGGTGAATTTCTCGGGCGGCATGGAGCCCTTGACCATCGGCGGGACGTTCACACTGGCCGAGATCGTTGGCGAAGTGCCCGTGGCGCCGGATGGCTCGGCCCATTTCGACGTGCCTGCGCTTCAGTCGGTCTTCTTCGTGGCTCTGGACGAGAACGACATCGCCGTGAAGCGGATGCACAGCTTCGTGACGGTGCAGCCGGGCGAGACGTTTGGCTGCGTGGGCTGCCACGAGCAGCGTAACCACGCGCCGCACTTCAAGCCGGAGCTGACCGCGCTTGCGCGTCCGCCCGACGCGATCCGCCCGATCGACGACGTACCCCGCGTGTTCGACTTCCCGCGGGATATTCAGCCGATCCTGGACCGGCACTGCGTCGAATGCCACAACGCCGACCGCGCCGAGGGCCGCGTCGATCTGACCGGCGACAAGACCGTCCGCTACACGATGAGCTACTGGGCGATGCTCTATTCGGGGCTGGTCTCGGACGGGCGCAACGAACCCCGGGGCAACCGCCCGCCACGGTCCTACGGCAGCGCGGCCAGCCGTCTGTTGAAGCTGGTCGACGGCAGCCACCACGACGTGAAGGTCTCGGACCACGAGCGGAAGATGCTCCGGCTCTGGATCGACACGAGCGCTACGTATCCCGGCACGTACGCCGCGCTGGGCTGCGGAGTGTACAACGTCCACATCCCGCGGATGGCCATGAACCTCCGCTGCGGCGGTTGCCACGGGAAGCAGATCGAGGACCAGCACGGCAAGCGGTTCGAGCTCTTTTTCCCCGGCGGCACGGCCAGCAACCCGGCCACGCTGTGCAACCTGAGCCGGCCGGAGAAGTCGCGGTTGCTTTCGGGACCCTTGGCCAAGGAGGCGGGCGGGCGGGGCGCGTGCGGCCAACCGGTCTTTGAAAACACGGACGACCCGCTCTACCAGAAACTCAAGACCGCGATCGAGAACGCCCACCGGCAGTTGGAGGAGGGCAAGCGTTTCGACATGCCCGGCTTTCGGCCCAATCCGCATTACCTCCGCGAGATGCAGCGTTTCGGCTTCCTCCCGCCGGACCTGGCGGCCGGCGTCCCGGTCGATCCGTACCCCGTGGATCGCGCCTACTGGGACTCGTTCGATTACCAGCCGCCCAAGGACAACGTGCCCCCGCCGCGGGAAGAATAGTCGGCTCCTCCGCCGGGGACTGCCCCAATCCGCGCGTGGGGACTGTCCCCTTCGATGCTGCCGACGGGAGGGAACCGCGGATAAACGCAGATGGACGCAGATAGCCGGAACGGACCGAGCGTCCCCCCTTCTTCTCCTCGTCATTCGCGTTCATTTGTGTTCATTCGCGGTTTCTGTCCGTGTTTTGTCAACTAGCGATTCCAGGACACGCGGCTCGGCGGGCGCCGGGAGTCCTTAACAGAGAAGAGGAACCCCTACTGCCCCGTGACCTGACGGAGTTTCCCCGAAATACCGGATGAACCTTTTTCTACCCACGGCCCGGCTGGCCCCCGGCGGCGGGCCGTGCTAGAATCGCCTGTTTACCGTGCCCCGGCTCTGGGGCTACCCATCCTCCCCACATTCGACACGGCCGCACGAAGCGCCCGCGGCCCCTACTGCAAGGAGACGCCCATGTCGGAGAAGCCCGTAATGAACCGGTGGCTCGTGGTCGTTGGGGCCATTTTAATCCAGCTCTGCTTGGGAGCGATCTACGCGTGGGGTACCTTCACGCCGGCCTTGCAGGCGGGCAAGTCGGATCTGGTCGCGATGTTGTCACCCAAGTTGCTGGGGATCGAGCCGGAGGCGCACGCCCAATACACTGCCGAGTACAAACCTCTGGCGGGCCAGATCAAGGACCTTGCCGCGGGGATCAAGGGACACAAATGGGAGGGCGATGAGAAGACCGCGAAGGAAACCGAATTGAAGGCTCTGCGGGAGAAGCTAGCCAGTCTTCACACGAACGTGGATGTTGCCGACGAGGTCTGGACGAAGCACTTCTTCAACTTCAACGCGACGCAAACGCAAATGATCTTCTCGGCCGGGCTGTTCGCCTTCGCGCTGGTGATGATTCTGGCCGGTCGTTGGCAAGACAAGGTGGGCCCCCGCAAGGTCGCCCTGGTCGGCGGCGTCGTCCTGGGGGCCGGCTACATCGCGGCCTCCTTCACCGGCACGAACTACTGGGCCATGTTCGTCCTGATCGGCCTGGTGGGCGGCGCGGGAATCGGGCTGGGCTACGTCTGTCCCATCGCCGCCTGCGTGAAGTGGTTTCCCGACATGAAGGGGCTCATCACCGGCCTGGCCGTGGCGGGTTTCGGCGCCGGCGCGTTCATCTTCGTGAAACTGGGCGGCGCATGGGCCAATCTCGTGGCCGACCTCGGGGTCAACGCCACGTTTCTCGTGTTCGGCGTCATCTTCATGGTGTCGGTCGTGGCCGGCGCTTTGCTGCTCTCCAACCCGCCCTCGGGCTGGAAGCCTGCTGGATGGGCGCCGCCGGCCCCAAAACCCGGCTCGGCGGCCGCGGGCGCGATCGACCTGACGCAAGGCGAGACAGTCGCCACCACCCGCTTCTGGATGATCTGGCTGGCGTTCGTCTTCTCGGCGGGTTGCGGCCTGATGGTGATCGGATGTCTCAAGGATTTCGGGATCTTCGAGGGAGGACTCGCCGCCGGCGCGGCGGAAAACGCCCTGGGGCTCTTGGCCCTCTTCAACGGGCTTGGGCGAATCGCCTGGGGCACCGCCTCGCAAAAGCTCACCGCTCGCGGCGCGTTGATCGTCATGACGATCCTCCAGGCAGGCATGATGTTCCTTCTGCTGGGCATGGGATCTCGGGAATGGACGCTGGCCGTCGCCGCATGTTGGGTCGGCTTCAACTTCGGCGGCAACTTCGCCCTCTTCCCACTCCTGACCGCCGAGTCGTTCGGCACCAAGAACCTGGGCGCCAACTACGGCGCGGTGTTTACCGCCTACGGCATCGGCGGCGTGTTTGGCCCCATACTGGCCGGTCAGATCTGGGACCGGCTCGGCTCGTACTACTGGGCCTTCCTACCCGCCGGCGCGGCCTGCCTCGCCGCGGCCGTGCTGGCCCTGCTCCTGAAGGCCCCGTCGCATAAGGGCAAGTAGAAGGACCAAGGCTTCGATTGGCGGTTCGACAACGGCCGCGTGCCCAATGGCTCTGCCAGTGCGCTTCTCTTGGAGCGCATCTCGCGCAATTGTTGCGGGTGCCGTGGCCACGCTTGCCGTGGGCATGTTTTCCCGGGAAAACCATCGCATGGCCACGCAAGCGTGGCCACGGCACCCAAAACGCTACACGTATCCGAGATTCGCTTAGTCGTCTGCCTCACTCCCACTGGCGGAGCCAGTGGCACGCGCCCGTCGTGGTCGGGTACAATGGAGGACTGTGGATCGGTCCGCGTTGCCCGAATCCCACCGTATCCGTCCCCCCCCAATGACCTCCTTCCTCCCGCCTTTGCCAAGGAGACTTCGATGCAGCCTACCGGAAAACCGTCCCGCCGCGACTTCCTGAAAACCTCGGCCGTGGCCGCGCTGGGCGCCAGCACGCTCAACATCGCCCGGATGGCCCACGCCCAGGGCAGCGACACGTTCAAGATCGCCCTGGTCGGCTGCGGGGGCCGCGGCACGGGGGCGGCGTATCAAGCCCTCCAGGCCCAAGGCCCCGGCGGCAAGTTCAACGTCAAGCTCGTGGCCATGGCCGACGCCTTCCGCGACCGGCTGGACACGTGCCACAAGTCGCTCATGCGGGAGGAAGCCTGCCGCGATAAGATCGACGTGCCCGAGGATCGCAAGTTCAGCGGATTGGATGCACACAAGAGAGCGATGGAAACCGACGCCGATGTGGTGCTCCTGTGCAGTCCGCCGGGCTTCCGGCCCGGGCAGTATGAGGCCGCCGTGGCCGCCGGCAAGCACGTCTTCATGGAAAAGCCGCTTGCGACCGACGGGCCCGGCGTGCGGCGGATCCTGGCGGCCAATGAAGAGGCCAAGAAGAAGAATCTGGCCGTGGTGGTCGGCTTCCACATGCGCCACGAGGCCAACCGCCGCGAAGTGACCAAGCTCCTCCAGGACGGCGCCATCGGCGACGTCCATACGCTCCGCGCGTACTACAACTGCAGCGGCGTCTGGCACCACACGCGCCAGCCCGGCGAAAACGAAATGCAGTACCAGGTCCGCAACTGGTACTACTTCACCTGGCTTTCCGGCGATCACATCGCCGAGCAGCACGTCCACGACCTGGACATCTGCAACTGGATCAAGCAGGCCCATCCGATCCAGGCGAACGGGATGGGCGGCCGCCAGGTTCGCATCGGGCCGGATTACGGCGAGATCTTCGATCACCATGCCGTCGAATTCACCTATCCCGACGGCGCGAAGCTCTTGAGCTTCTGCCGCCACATCCCCAACTGCTGGGAGAGCTTCTCCCAGCACGCCCACGGCGCCAGGGGCACGGCCGAGTTGATCGGCCACGGGCGGATGACCCTCCTGGTCGACGGCCAGAAGCGCCGGCGCTGGGAGCGCGGCGAAGACGGCCACCAGACCGAACACAATCATCTTTTTTCAGCCATTGCCGCGGGCGAGCCGCTCAACGAGACCGAGTCGGCCGCGCACAGCTCGATGACCGCGATCCTGGGCCGGATGGCCACGTATTCCGGCAAGATCGTCACGTGGGACGATGGGCTAAACTCGCAACTCGATCTGTCGCCGACCGGCGAGGGCTGGGACGCCCAGCCGCGGCCCAAACCCGGTCCCGACGGCTGCTACCCCTGCGCCGTGCCGGGCGTGACCAAGGCGTTTTAGGCGTCACGTCACTCGGGTCGGTGCTGGAGGATCAGCAGCCATCCGCGGCCCGGCTCAATGGGGATCGCGTCCTGGGGCTGGAAGACCTCGGCCGGCTGGAACCGCTCGATCGCCGGCGCGCGAAGTTCCGCTCGAGCGGCGTCGAGGCCCAGCGCCGCCCAATCGAACTTGAGCCGGCAAGAGACCTTTTCCGGCGCCCAACTGGCAAGAGCCACGAGCGTCTTGTCCGGGCGGTGGTAGACGGTGGCCAGGACCGATTCCTGGTCGGTCGCGACCGGACAGGCGGGCGACCAGTAGCCGATCATCCGGCTGCCGGCCATCCCGAACTCGTCCCACAGCCTCCAGAGAGGCCGTGGATCGCCGCCCCATCCCCAGCGATTGGTCATCCCATAGACCATGCCGCGCCACGGGTTGCCGCCCCCTTGGAGCATCTCACCCATGACGCCGAACGGAATGCCGGAAATTTCGACGAGCCAATAATCGGGCGGGGTGTTGTAGTCGCGGCCTTCGCCGAACCAGATCCGGTCGACGTAGGGCAGGCTTTCCATGTACAGGTTCGCGCAGCAGGCAAAGCCGGCGCGGGGGCAGAAGTGGTTCCACGAGTGCAGATCGATCAGAGGATCGGGCCGTCCCCGGTTCAGGATTTTTCGGACCCGCTTCATGACGGTCCGGTCGTAGGCGACGTCGTCGAGGTACAGCCCGTCGATCTCGACGTTGCGAACGAGCCAGTCGAGCCCTTCGAGGTAGAAGTTGTGCCACCGCGACATGCCGACCGTGAGAATCGAGGCATCGTCGACGGGAGCGTCGTACCACGCGGGGCGGTAGTCGTCGACGAGGTGTTCGCGGAGCCAGGCGGGGCCGCCGCCGTCGCCCCCGGCGAGGACCTCGTCGCCGAGGCTCCGCAGGGCCCAAAGCTCCGGCAGGTGCGTGGTCAACTCGCGGACGGTGTAGTAGATCTTCACGCGCAGCCCTTGCTCGTGCGCCCGGCGGACAAACTCGCTCAGGGGGGCGACCGTGAGGAAGGGGTAGTTGATGTACGGATTGAGCTGGTTGCCCTGGTGGATGTTCACGACATTGGCGCCGCCGTGGACGACGGGACGCAGATCGTCGTCGCCGCGGTTGGGCCAGCGATAGCGGTGGTAATAGCGCCGGGCCCAGTGGCCGTCGGGATCGATGGGACGGAAGGGCGTCAGGAGCAGGCGGAAGTGGAAGTGCAGTGTTTGGCCCGGTCCCAGCGAGCGCGGGCCGCCGCTTGCCCGGAGCACCACCGCTTGGCCTTCCTCGGCGATCGTCACGGACCCTTGGCCGTCGTTGAACCAAGCGGGGGGCAGGTTGAGAGGCCGCTCGGCGTAGTATTGATTCATCAGGGGGTGGACGTAGTTTTCGCCGAACAGGCGGCATTGCACGCCGGCGTTGACGTCGCCCACCCAGACGCAGTCCTGGTGCTTCGCCCGGTCCCACTTCCACGTGAACCGCGCCGGACGGAGCCCGCCGGGCCGCCCCAGGCCCATCATGTACCGCGCGACGTCGCGCCGCAGCGGGATCTCCAGCCGAAGGTCCTTGACGTCGGTCGGCTCGTCGGCCGTGAGCCGGAGCCGGTATTCCACGCAGCCGTCGAACTCCATCCGGCCGTCGCAACGAAGGCGCAGCGCGTCCACCGTGCTCTCGGCATGCCACGCCACGGCGCCGTCGCCGCGCATCGTCCAGGTCAACTTCCCGCCCGAAAACGGCTCGACCGTCCCATCCGCCCGCTGGACGGCAAATCGGATCGGCGCGGCCAGCAACTCCCGGGCGCGGTCGACCAGGTGGGTCATCTCGGGGGCAAAGTAGTTGCGGACCGATTCGGGAAGGCCGTTCTCGTCGAGCGAGACCCGCCGGCCCAGGCAGGCGATCGTGTTTTCCGTCACCTGAAGCGGGGGGTACGGCGCGACGGGCTCGTCGTCCAGCGCGATCGTCGAGTCGAGCCAGCGCAGACGCGCGTGGCGCCACGGCTCGCTGTCGCCGCCGTCCTCGAGGAGCTGGTCGTCCACGTCGAGCGAGACCTCGACGCGGCCAGCGGGCATACCCTTGGGCGCGATCGTCACCGCGCCGTCGTAGCGTCCGGGCGGCAGGTCGCGCGGCACCGCCGCGCCAAACCACAACGCCCGCACACGCCCCCGCTCAACGTCGAACGTCCTGGTGAACCGATGCCCCTGCCAGTCGACCCCGCCCTGGTTGAAGCAGCGAATTGCCGAGGCGGGAATCGAGGGGCCCTGGCCGGAGGCGGGCCGAAGGTCCTCGAAAGCGACCTCGACGTCCTCGATCGCCACCCGGGCGGCGAACACGCCCACCTGCCACGCATGGAACTCACCCCGGTGTGCCTGTCCCCTTAACGTGCGAAGCCCGTCTCGCTCGATCCAACGCCGCGGCAGGTCCCTCGTCATGCGAATCGGGTGTTGCCGATCCTCCACGAACAATAAGTACTTTTCGTCGGGAAATCTGGCCAACAAGGCGTCCGTCTCCGCGCGGGTCGCAATCTGTTCCATCTCCGTGAACCGATCGAAGTCGCGGATCGCCTGGAATTCGACGAACCGAGCTTCGGGCAGCTTCCGCCAACGGTTCGCGGCCAGTTCGTCCGCGGCCACGCCCGCCTGGATTCGCCACGCCTCGTCGGCCGTTTCCTTGGGCTCGACGTAGCCGCCGGAGTGCGGATTGCCGGTCGCCAGTGGCTTGGCCGGCAGGTAATAGACGTGGTAGTCGCCCGGCGCGGTAACCGGCTCGAAGACCAGATCGCCAGACTCCCGGCCGACCGAGACGGCCACGACGTTCTGGAGTTGTTTGCCGGTCGTCGCGTCAACCACGAGGACGGCCTTTTGCCGCGGGTTCTGGTCGGGACGGCGCCAGGGCAGGTGGACGCGGACCGCATCTGCCTTCTGCTCGACGCGCACCAGCGCGCGTTGGCTGCCCCATTGGTCCGGCCAACGGCCCGCGGGCCCGTCAACGGCGCCAGCGACGGATGCCGCGAGCAGGAGCGTCGTCAGACCAAACACCCAGGCGCGACGAAGCATGGATCCCCCTCCCCATCGATTCTGTTGGTTCGTCGGTGTGACGGGCGGCGAGTCGCGCCAGGCCAGCGCGCGAACGATGCGGGCAGCACAACATGGTCTCATTGTCCACGCTCCAGCGGCAGTGATCAGCATGGCGGCGGCGAACAGGGCTTCCCGCACGTTTACCATTTCGCCACGGCGTTTGGGGCTGGCGGGAGTCGAAGTGCGCAAAACCTCTCGGTCACGGACCTCGATGTGCTCCAGCAGTCAGTCGGCGATGTCGGTCTTCAAAAGACCGACGAAGTGGTGGGGGGCCAAGGGGGGCATTCTCCTTAGGGCACGCGGGGCGTGCCAGCGGGGTGGTGCTTGAGAAATTGGGGGGGCGCGAGAGGGGCTCGACTGTCGAGCTGAGCGAAGAAACGGGCGACGTGGTCGACGACTTGCTCCTGCTCGGCGGCGGTCAGCTCGGGAAAGATGGGAAGCGCGAGGACCTCGCGACTGGCGCGGTAGGTTTCGGGCAGGTCCTCGGGCTGGTAGCCCAGGTAGGCGAAGCACTTTTGCTCGTGCAGGCCCAGCGGATAGTAGATCTCCGTGCCGATCTTCGCCTCGGCGAGATACGCCCGCAGGGCGTCGCGCTGGCCGTGGGGCACGCGGACGACGTATTGATTCCAGACGTGCCGTCCGTCGGGCACCGCCCGGGGCAGGGCGATTCGCTCGGCGAGTCCCGCCGCGGCGAACAGGTCGGTGTAGCGCTGGGCGTTGGTCTGGCGCATCTGGGTGAAGGCGTCCAGGTGGGGCATTTTGACGTTGAGCACGGCGGCCTGGAAGGAATCGAGCCGGCTGTTGATGCCGACGACCTCGTGGTAGTAGCGGGGCCGCATTCCGTGTCCGCGTAGAAGGCGGAGGCGGTCGGCCAGATCGTCGTTGTTGGTGGTGATCATGCCGCCGTCGCCGGCGCCGCCGAGGTTTTTGGTGGGGTAGAAGCTCAGGCATCCGATCGCGCCGAGGGAGCCCGCCCGACGACTGGCCCATTCCGCGCCGATGGCTTGGGCGGCGTCCTCGACGAGGGGCACGTCGATCGACGCGGCGATGCGGCCCAGGGCGTCCACGTCAGCGCATTGGCCGAAGAGGTGGACTGGGAGGATCGCCTTGGTGTCGGGGCTGATGCGCGACTGGACGGACGCGGGATCGAGGTTGAAGGTGACGGGGTCGATTTCGGCGAAGACGGGCGTGGCGCCCAGGCGGGTGACCGCGCTGGCCGTGGCGAAGAACGTGAAGCTGGGGACGATGACCTCGTCGCGTGGGCCGACGCCGCAGGCCATCATGGCCAACAACAGGGCGTCGCTGCCCGAGGCGCAGGCGATGGCATGCTTGGCCTGGCAATAGGCCGCCACGCGCTGTTCCAACTCGACGACGTCTGGGCCGAGGATGAACTGGCCCGAGCGGCACACCCGGGCCAGGGCCACGGTGATCTCGTCCAAGAGCGGTCCGTGCTGCCGGGCCAGGTCGAGCAGGGGCACCCCCGTGATGGGGGGCTTTTCAGATTCCGGGTGGTCGGGCGCGGTCGTCATGGTTGGTCATCCTGGTTGACGGGATAAGGCGTTCAGCCAGACGTTAGGCGTTCGGATCGGGCGAGTCAAGAGCGGCTGGTATGGCCCCCGGGCCGGGGGCGCCGCTACAATTGGGGTATGACCGTTCGCAATCACAGGCAACCAACCCTTTCCGCCAGGCAGCAGCGGTGGTTTCTCGCAACCACGCTGGTGGTGGGGGTGTGCGCGATCGGCTATCTTCTATTGTTTCTCGATCGCGGCAACAACGGCAACGCCGCGGCGGCCGCGCCGGGGCCGCGGCTGGATCAGATTCCGTTTGACGGCGCCCGGGCGTACGGCTATCTGAAGCAGATCTGCGCGCTGGGCCGGCGTCCGAGCGGATCGGAAGGCATGGCCGCGCAGCGGAAGCTGCTTAAGGAGCACTTCGAGAAGCTTGGCGCGACGGTCGAGCCGCAGTCGTTCACCGCGCCCGATCCACTCACGGGCGGGCCGGTGCCCATGGCCAATTTGATCGTGCATTGGAAGCCCGAGCGACCGGATCGGATTCTGCTTTGCGCGCATTACGACACGCTGCCGTTTCCGATGCTGGACCGATACAACCCGCGGGGCTTGTTCGTGGGGGCGAACGACGGGGCCAGCGGCGTGGCTTTGCTGATGGAGTTGGGCAACGAGATGGCCCAACTGGAGTGCCGATACGGAATCGACTTCGTGTTTTTCGACGGCGAGGAGTACATCTTCCGCGAGACGGACCGGTTTTTTCTTGGGTCGGAGTATTTCGCCCGGGCGTATCGGGCCAATCCGCCGGCGGACTACCGGTATCGCTGCGCGGTGTTGTTGGACATGATCGGCGACGCGGATTTGCAGATCTTCCAGGAGCGCAACAGCGTGTGGTGGCGGGATTCGCGGCCACTGGTTTTGGGCATTTGGGCGACGGCGGCGCGGCTGGGCGTGCGCGAGTTCATTCCGCGGCCCAAACACCAGGTAAACGACGACCATTTGGCGCTGCACGACATCGCGGGCATACCGGCGTGCGACGTGATCGATTTTGACTACCCGGCGTGGCACACCCAGGCCGACACGCCCGAGCGTTGCTCGCCGCTGAGTCTGGCCAAGGTGGGCTGGGTCGTGCGCGAGTGGCTGCGGACCGCGCAGTGAGGGTTGGTCCATGGGCCGGCGTCATTCGGGTCCGCGACAGCACTGCTGGACAAGCCAGCAGTGGCGCCCCGCGTGGCGCACGCCCATTGAATACAGGAAGGACGACTTGTGAGCGGCGCAGGGCAGTGGGTATTTCCGATCTTCGTGCTGTTCGCGGCGGCGGGCATGGCGGTCTGGCACGTTCGGGTGTGGCGGGGCGTTCGGCGGCAGGAGCTTCCGCCGGAGGAGACGCGGTTTTACTGGGGGCAATGCCGGCGTCGCGTGCAGTGCAGCGCGATGCTGGCGCTGTTGGCGGTGGGCATGCTGGCCGGCCCGCATATTCCCGTGCCGCGGATGCGGCTCGTCCTGGGATTGGCCATGCTCCTTCTGGTGGTTTGGCTGGGGCTGTTGGCCCTGGGCGACCTTGTGGTTTCGCGGCACCATTACGAGCGGCTGGCCAGCCGGTGCGCCGTGGAGCAGGCGAAGCTGGAACGCGAGGTCCGGCGGCTGAGCGGTCTGGGCGGCAACGGGCAAGCCGGGGCCGAGCCGACCGGCGACAAGGATCAATCGCCCCATTGACCCCGCGCGACCGGCGGACGTTTTGGATAAGACTCTTGTTGTGAGAGGCCCCGATGGATCCTTTCCGGCTGTGTTTGGCGATCGGGCCGGTGGCCGTGTATTTGGTGTTGCTGGGGTTGGTGAACCTGGGGCGGCGGCCGCTGGTGGTTTCCGGCGCGCGCGACGCGGCGGCGCTGAGCTTGGCGGTGGCCGGGTTGGTGTTCGTCGGACCGATCGAACTGTTCTTTCCCGAGACGGCGGCCATCCGGTTCGGTGTGGGGGTTTGGGCATTTCTCGTGGCGCTTTATGGGCTGTGCGTCACGTTTGTGCTTCTGACGTTGCGGCCGCGGCTCGTGGTGTACAACGTCTCGGTCGACGAGCTGCGGCCCATCCTGGCCGAACTCGTCGAGAAGCTGGATGGGGAGGGCCGTTGGGCCGGCGACAGCCTGTCGTTGCCCAACTTGGGCGTCCATCTGCACGTCGAGGCCGTGCCCTCGCTGCGCAACGTCACGCTGGCCTCCAGCGGCCCGCGGCAGGACTACGTCGGCTGGCGCAAGCTCGAGCTGGCTCTGGCGGAGGCCCTCGGCGGTTTCACCGCGGCGCGCAACGTGGCCTGTCTGAGCCTGTTGAGCGCGGGCGTGGTCCTGCTGGTTCTTTTGGGCGCCGCGGTTGTGCGCGATCCGCAACGGGTCGCGCAGTCCATGTTGGACATGTTCACGCGGTAGGACAGCGCGCTAGGGAAAGTCATCCTGAGCGGAGCGAAGGATCTGGCAAACGCCAAACCCGTTGCGATGCTTCGCTCCGCCCAGCATGACGGGGACGGCCGGACACCGACGTCTTCGCCCGTTACCCGCCGCGCATGAACGCTTTGAGCTTGAAGCGGAGGCGATGGCGGCGCTGCCAGACGTTGGTGGGCGAGAGGTCCTGGTCGGGCGGCGCGGATTCTTCCTCCGGCGGCGACAGCAGGTACTGCGCAAGGAATTCTTGCTCGCGCTGGCTGAGCGTGGAGGCGAACTCGTCCAGAAGGGAATCGACCGGCGTTTGGGAAGACCGCTGGCCGGCCAGGAGCAGGCGGCCGCCGGTGGCTTCGTGCGACCGGCGCCGGCGTTCCGCCCGGAGATATTGCAGGATTTCGTTCCGCGCGAACCCGACGAGGAACGCCTGCAGGCGGCAGTCGCGTTCGGGGTCAAATCGGGACAGGAGCCTGGCGTCGTCGCGCAGGAGCAGATACCAGACTCGGGCGGCGATCTCTTCGACGAGGTTAGGGTCGCGAATCTCCGTGACGCCGAGCAGGTATCGGACCGCGCGGATCAGTCCGGGATGGCATCGGTAATAGAGCTTCTCCCAGGCCGTCTCTTCGCCCCGCAGGCAGCGGTCGATCAAGCGGCGGTCCTCTTGAGCTCGCGAGGGCGCCGTGACATCCTGCTGGCCGCGCGCCTTGTTCATCGAGGGGCTGTCGGCGTCGGCGAAGCGTTCAACTTGACGATGGGGCTCTTTCACCGGTGAGCAAATCAACGCGTGGTTTCGGAGTGACTCGTTTGCGGGAAATTGTACGCCGCGAACGCGGCGGGACAAGGCCCGCGGTTCCGGCGCGCTTGGACACCGCTGGCCTTGCCGTCTACGATTACCTCAAAGCGTCGCGGTGGTCGGACAACGAGCCGCCAGCGCGAACGCCCATGGGAGTATTAGCGCACCGCTCGGCGAGTTGTGAGAAACGAAACGATTCGCGAACGATGGGCGACCTTTATTTTAGCGTGGCCACGCGACACCAAGGTGTCAATACCCCCGAATGGAGGTTTCGCGTTGGTTGTGGATTGTTCGGGTTGCGACGTGGGGTGTGGGGATGTTGAGTGTGGCATGGAAGGACGGGCACTATCCTATTTTGTTGCGAGGCGTTGCGTTGCGCCGGTGGCGACGGTTGGCAGGGGGGGTCGCGGTCGCCGAACGCCCTAATCATTTGGGGGGTGTTGACACGTCGATGGCCGCAAGTATGATGGCAAGCTATGTGGGATGTCGCGGTTGGCGACCCTGGTCGTCCGCGCGGCAGCTCGATATCGCCCCAGTCGAAAACCATGATAATTGGCCCAAAGCCGAGCATTCCGAGGGAACGGAAGCTCGCCAGCCACGCGACTACCGGGCGAACGATTGGCAAGGCTTGGTGACCTAGATCAGGTTCTAGCCAGGTGCATGGATGCCAACAACGCGTCCAACGCGACTGACCAAGAGCAACGGCAGGGGGCCGTGCGAAGGGAAATGCATGCAACCCAAGAGCACGGAGTGCGCGCCCACCCGCGTTGCCTTATTTTGTTGACGTGGAAAAATTGCTTTCACCTTCTTTTCCCAGGGCACTTATCTCGAGGAAGGTGGTTCGGCATGGGGGGCTCCGCGGTTCAAGCCTTTGGGACGATCGCGTGACGGCGGTGTGCCGACCGGAAGGCAAACGGGGTCCCCTGAGCCTTAATGGTGTTAAGTCGCATTTTCTTTTGCCCGAGTGCCGTGGGCGGGGCTTCCTGCGTTTCGCCCGGCGCGCGAGGTTCCTTCCAGGGGTGGTCGGCAGTATCGGCGGGCGACGGGAAGCCGAACGCTTTTGTGCTTCCGGAATGTTGCGAAGCCCAAACCGCGAATAATTAGGCAGTCGCGCCCCGCCGGTCCCCACCTTCACACGGCCACGTACTCTTTTTTTTGAACGCAGATGAGCGCGAACCATCCGGACACGCCCGCAACGTCACCCCGTGGCGCCGAACCCCACCGAGAGGATGCCCGCGGCGCGACGGGTTCGGGGACGGCATCGTCAGGGGGTGGGGCATCAGGCCCGGCGCCGAACCGGTTTGTCAAGGCGGGTATTGCCGCGCTATTGGCGGTCGCATTCGCTTGGGCGTACTGGCCGACGCTCGTGATTTTGGTGCAGGCCTGGGAGAACCAGCCGGACTATTCGCACGGATTCCTCGTCGCGCCGTTCGCGGCGATTTTACTTTGGGTCCGTCGCGCCACGTTTCCGGGCTGGGGGAAGGGATTCGCCTGGGGGGGGCTGGTGCTGGTGGTTCTGAGCATTGTTTTTCGGGCGGCCGGGGCGTTGTTCTACGTCGACGCCGTCGACGGTTGGTCGATGCTCGTGTGGCTGGCCGGCGTGTTGTGGCTGTTGGGGGGGTGGCGCGTCATGCGTTGGGCCTTGCCCGCGGTTGCGTTCCTTATCTTCATGGTGCCGCTTCCGTACTCGGCGGAATACATGCTCAGTTGGCGGCTGCAACGGACGGTCACGCAGATGAGCGGTTGGGTCCTTCAGTCGTTTGGCCAGCCGGCGTTGGTGGAGGGAAACACGATTTTGATCGGGTCGGAAACGCTGGACGTAAGCGACGCGTGCTCGGGCTTGCGGATATTCATGGGCGTTATCGCGATCGCGTTCGCGTACGTGATCGTGATCCGCAAGGCCTGGTGGGAGCGGGCGATCTTGATTTTGAGCGTGATTCCCGTGGCGCTGGTGGCCAACATGACGCGGATCGTCGTCACGGCGCTTTTGAACCAGTGGGTGTCCGGCGAGGCCGCGCACCAGTTCACGCACGACGTGGCGGGATACCTGATGATACCGTACGCGGCGTTGTTGTTCTTTTTGGTGTTGTGGTATTTGGGCCGTCTGGCGCCGGACGTGGAGCAGTGGGACGTTGGCGCGGTGGTGCGTCGCGAGGGCGTTTGACGGCGCGAGGTTGGGGAAGCGTAGCGCGGCGCGGCCGATTTGGCGCGTGCCCCGTTTGTGGATTGAGCGATCCGATTTGACACGGCACCTTCGGTTTGAAGAGTATGAGGCCCACGAGGCATGTCCGCCGAGAGACTGAATCCGATGTTTGAGATCCAAGGCCGCCTTCCGGACGGGAAGCCGCAGCAGTCGATCACGCTGTCGTTCGTCGTGGATGCCCTGCGGAGGTGGTGGAAGGTCGCATTGCCGCTTGGTTTGATCCTGGCGGCGGCGGCCGTATCGACGGTTCTGGTGTTGTCGGAGCCGACGTACGAGGCGGCCTGCTGGCTGCAGGTCGAGGACGACAAGCCGTACGTGGCCTTTCCGGATCGCCAGGGATCGCGGCGCTACGTGGAGACGCAGAAACAGATCTTGCGCAGTCCGATGGTGCTGGGTCCCGTGATCAGCGACCCCCGCATCGCGCAGCTTCCCGAGATCGCGGAGGCGGACGATCCGTTTCAGGAGCTCCGCGAGACGCTGCTCGTCGAGACGATGGGCGATTCGGAGATCCTTCGCGTGGCGTTCAAGGGACCACGACCGCAGAACGCGGCCGACATCGTCAACGCCGTGACGGAGGCGTATTTGACGCTCCACTTGGAACGCGACAACCTGCGTCAACAGCAGGTCGTGAAGATGCTCAAGGAGAAGCAGGGTTCGGAATACAAAAACCTGGAGGCCAGGCGGGACCGTTATCGGGAACTTTGCGAGAGCCTAACGGGCGACGATCCCTTCGTGTCGGAAAAGAAGGTCATCCAGAACGATCCGTTGGGCGACCTCCAGAACAAGCTGGCCGGCATCGAGGTCGAGCGGATGTTTCTCGAAGCGCAGGCGAGCGTTCTGGAGGAGGAGATCAAGGCGGAGAAGATCGACGTGCCCGCGGTGCTCCTCGAGAGGGCCGTGGACGACAACCCGGAGATTCAAACCTTGGCCGCCACGGTGTCGGCCAAGCGGGCGCGGCTGGGCGAATACGAGACGAAGACGGCCAAGGGGAAGGACGATCCGAAGTACCAGGACCTTAGCCGCGAGGTGGAGGAAGACGAGAAGACGCTGACGGCGATGCGGAACGAAGCCGCGCAAAAGCTGATGACGAGCATCAAGGCCTCGATGCTCAACGAGCGGAAGGACGCGCTGACGGCCCTTCGGGCGAACATCAAGGAATACGTCCGGATGGAGACGTCGCTCCGGGAAAAGTGCACCGTGAAGGAGCAGGATCGCACGGCCGCGGCGGGGCGATCGGTGGACCTCGAATTCGAGCGGACGGAGTTGGAGCGGGCGGAAAAGGTGTACAACCTGATCACCGATCGCCTGGAGCGCATGCAGACGGAAATGAACGCGCCGGCGCAGGTGAGCCTTTTCCGGCCGGCGGCGGTGCCGGCCGCGCCGCTTCCGACGCATCTCGTTCCGAAGATGGCGTTGGTGGGGTTGGCGATGTTTTGCCTGCCGTTCGTTTTGGCGGTCGTGTGGGAGCGGCTGGTTGGCCGCGTGAGCGACACGGCGCAATTCGAGCAGGCGTCGCGGCTGGCGGTGATCGGCGAGATCGCCCGGCTGCCGATGCGAACCGGCGTGTTCCAGGGCGCCGCCTCGGGCCGGACCAGCCAGGGTATCGCGCTGTTCGAGGAGAGCATCGACAGTCTGCGGACGTATCTTGTGTTGTCCGAATCGCTGCGCGACTTGCGGGTGTTGGCCGTGACGAGCTCGGTCAATAGCGAGGGGAAGACGAGCGTGGCGGTGCAGTTGGCGGTGAGCATTGCCAGGGCGTGCGGCCAGCCAACCTTGCTGATCGACGGCGACATGCGATCGCCCGACGTCCACGCGAAGCTGGACATTCCGCTCGAGCCGGGTCTGGCGGACGTGCTGTCGAAGCAGTGTTCGCTCGACGAGGCGCTGGTGACGGATTGGAGCAACTACCTGCACTTGCTTCCGGCCGGCCGCCTGCAATGCAGCCCGCACAAGCTGCTGGGTAACGGGGCGGTCCACCCGCTCTTCGAGGCCGTCCGCCAGCGGTATCGGTACGTGATTGTGGACACGCCGCCGATTCTCGCGGCCAGCGAAGCGTTGGTTTTGGCGAAGGCCGCGGACGCGGCCATCATCTGCGCCATGCGCGACGTTAGCCGCGTGGACCAAATCCGGCGGACCGAGTCGCGCCTGACCGCGGCGGGCACGCCCATGGTGGGCGTCGTGCTCAACGCCGTTCCCACCAGCCGTTACGCGTATCGTTACGGCAGTTACGCTTACTCTCGCGACTGAAAGGCGTCGAGCCCATCTGACCTCGCACAGCGGACGAAGGAAGCGATCTCATGTCGGAACCGGCCAACGCGCAACGATCCGATGGTAAACGGGAGCGGTTGCGCCACCGCGTGGTGAACGTGCGCGTTCTCGTCGTGACGCTGGTCGCGGTGGCGGTGTTGGCGCCGTCGGCCTGGGCTTGGCACCGCCGGCAGATAAGGCGGATCGCGGTCGTCTATGGCGAGCAAGCCCGCGAGTTCGAGGCGAAAGGCGACCACCGCGAGGCCGCCCGGCAGTGGGAACGGTATCTCCGCGTCCACCCCGACGACGTCGAGGCCAAGGTCTCCATGGCCCGGGCGTTTGCCACCGCGACGCTCGACGCCCACGACGCGAATGGTGTTAACGAAGCGATCATCCTTCTCTACGAGGTGGCGGGCGTCGCGCCGGACGAGGAGCAGGCGGCGATCCGCGGGCAACTGGCCGAAGTCCTGCTGGCCGTGGGACGGCTTACCGAAGCCCAACAACAGGCCGACCGCGTCCTGAAACTCGATCCGAACGACAAAGACGCCAAGCGGCTTCGGGCGTTGGCGCTGTTTGGGCAGATCGAGTCGGGCACGCTGTCGGTCGAGACGGTCGAGGGCAAGACCGTCGTCGGGGCGATGGAAGACGCCCTTCGGTTGCAGCCGGGCAACATCCAACTCGCCCGGCTTCTGGCGGAAATCCACCGGAATCGTCCGGGGCTGCTCGACGAGACCCAAAAGGCGCTGACTCCCGAGAAGCGATGCGAGAAGGCGGACGCCATCATGGACGGGATGGTCCGGTCGGATCCGAAGAATTCCAAGGCGCTGTTGGCGCGTTACGCGTATCGGCGTCAGCACAAGCTACCCCGCGCCGAGGACGATCTGGCCAAGGCATTGGAGTGCGATCCGGACGACGCGGAGGCTCGGCTTCTGGCGGGCGGGGCCGCCTTGGCGGAGGGGAACAGACTGGCCCAGGGCGAGACGGGCTCGCCGCCCGATCCGGACGCCGCGAAGGCGAAGTTCAAGGAGGCGCAGGGACATTATCAGCACGTTCTGGACGCGTCGGAGCGGTCCGATCCGCGGGCCTGCGTCGGCCTGGGGCATTCTCTGCTGTCGCAGGGCGACGCGGACGGCGCGTTGGCCGCCTGGCGCAAGGGCCTTGCCGCGATTCCGGAAGGCGGCGCCGCGCAGCAGACGCAATTGCGCTACGACTTGAACCACGTTCTGGCGGAGAACCTTCTCCGGCTGGGACGGTTTGACGAAGCCGAGAAGGCGATCGCCGTGCTCGAGAAGTCGGTGACCGGCCTGGTTCGCTTTTATTCCAAGGAGCAACAATCGACCGTTCGCATCGGGCTCGCGCAGGAAAATACGCGTCTGAGGGCCTGGCTGCTGATGGGGACCAACCGTCTTGCCGAGGCGGCGTCGCTGCTGGAAGGGCTTACAACCTGCCGGTGGTCGTCGCCGGCGGAAGAGGCGGTGATATGGCGATGGCTGGGCGCATGCCGCGCGGGGTTGCGCCGGCCGAGGGAGGCGGCCGAGGCCTTCGAGGAAGCGCTGGCGCGCGACCCGGCCTCGAGTGGTCTGCGTCTGGCGGCGGCCAATGCCCGCCGGGACGCCGGCGATGGCCCCGCCGCCTTGGCGCATTTTGAACGTCTGCTCGAGGCCGCGCCGAAAGACTCGGCCTTCGACGGCCCCGACGTCTGGCTCTCCACGGCCGCGCTGCAGTTCCAACAGCAGGTGTCGCGTCCGCAGGGCCAGCGGGATTGGCGGCCGTTTCTCGCGGCCCTACAGCGCGCCAGGCAACCGCGTCCGGATCGCCCGCTAGTGACCCCCTGGCGATTGCCGTTGCTGGAGGCCGACTACGCATACGTTCGGGCCATCGAGGAAGGTCGCCGCGAGCAAGGCGTCGATGCGGCGGTCGCAATCCTCCGCAAGGCGGAGGAGTCGTACGGCGAGGATCCGGATTTGTGCCGGCGGTTGGTCGGCGTCTACGAACAGCTTGGGAGGAAGGCCGACGCGGATCGCGCGCTGGGGCAATTCGAAAAGGTGTCGAAGGACGCTTTGGGAGTCTGCCAGTTGCGGGCAACGCTTCAGCTCAGCCGAGGCGAGGTGGACGCGGCGAGACAGACGCTAAAAAAGGGCGCGGCCTCGCTGCCCGAGCAGGCGCGGCCCCAGCTTGAATACGCGCTGGTCGATCTGGATCTGCGTCAGGGGAACATCACGGAGAAGGAAGCCTACGCGAAGCTGGAATCGCTCACCCGCAGGGCGCCCGACAATATGATGTTGATGGCGCGTCGGGCGAATTTGGCGATTCAGTTGGAGGATTTGGCGGCGATGGCCGAGTGCGAGCGGGAGCTCGAACGGCTGGAGGGGGCGGAGGGCGCGTTGTGGCGCTATTGCCGAGGGCAGCGTCTCTTGGCCGAAGCGGCCGCCGGCAAGCCGGATCGGCTGCCGGAGGTGGAGCCGCTCGTGGCCGATCTCCGCAAACGGCGCGCCGACTGGGATCGGACGCACGTGTTGGCCGGGATGCTGCACGAGGCCCAGGGCCGTTTTCCCGAGGCGATCGCCGAGTACGATCAAGCGATTCGACGCGGCTCCCGCACGGTGGCGGTGTTTGACCGCCTGGTGCGGCTTCTGTATTCCACGGAGCAGTACGACAAGGCGGAGGAGTATCTTGCCCAACTGCGCGGATTGGTGCCGCAGTCGCGCGGTTTGTCGGGCGTGGCCATCGAGATGGCGTGGAAGCAAGGCGAGCTGACCAAGGCTCTCGAAGCGGCCCAACGCGGCGTGAAAGAACGCCCGGACGACGCGTTGTCGCGGATCTGGCTCGGGCAGATGGTGCTGGCCAACGGCCGCGCCGACGAGGCGGAAGCGGAATTCAAGAAGGCGGTCGACCTGGCGCCCGGCAACGCCGCCGCGCGGGAAGTGCTATGGCGGTTTTATCTGAGCGAAGGCCAGGTGGAGAAGGCCAGGCAGGCGCTGTCGGATCTCGCCGACCGCGTGACGCTCACGGACGCCAAACGGGCGCTGGTGCTGGCCGTGGGGCATGAAGTGCTCAGTTCCTTGCGGGCGAACGATCAGGCGGAGACGGATCGGCAGAAGGCGTTGGAGTTCTTCACCGAGGCGGCGCGGCTGGCGCCGGACGATCCGGACGCGACGCTGGGGCTCTTGCGGCTTCAGGCGAATGACGACGTGGACGCCGCCCAGAAGATGCTCGAGGATTTCCTCCGGCGCGTGCCGGACAACAGGCGCGTTCAGCGCACTTTGGCCGTGCTGCTGGCCACGCGCGGCGGCGAGGCCGAGTGGAAGCGGGCGGAAGCGCTGATGGCCGAGATGGGCGAGGACGATCAGGCGGGCGCCGCGGATCAACGGCTTCTGGCGCGGATGCTCGTTGGCCGCGGCGGGAAAGCCAACCTGGAGCGGGCGCAACAGATCATCCAGAAGCTCATCGGCGACGCCCGCGCCCCGTTGGACGCGGATCGGACCTTGTTGGCCAAGCTGTACGATCTGCAAGGCAACGCGAGCCGGGCCCGCCAGCAGTTGGCCATGGTCGTCGACCGGGACAAGCCCGATCCATCCTACCTGGCGACGTATGCCGACCTCCTCCTGCGGCAAGGCGAGCTGGACGAGGCCGCGCGGCAGATCGACCGGCTCGAGAAACTCGTGCCGGACCAGTTCGCGGCGCTGGCGCTTCGCGCCCGATTGCTGGATTTGCAGGGTCGCGCCGAGCGGATCGAGCCACTTGTGGAGGAGGCGGCCAAGAGACTGCTTGCGAAGGTGTCCGAGGAGAAGGAGGCGTCGCTTCGGGCCCAGCGCGAGGCGGCGCTGGCCGCGCGGATCGGCCGGCTCTACCAGGACGCGCGGCAGTTCAAGGCGGCGGAGAAGTGGTACCGGCGTTTGACGGAGGCGAATCCGAACGGATACGCCCTCCTGGCGGCGAATCTGGCCGCGCAGGGCCGGATGCCCGAGGCGATCGATCTGTGCCTGAAGGCCGCGGAGTCGGACGCCTCGGTCGGGCCGGCATCGGCGCTGGCCAGCGCGTTGACGTCGGGCGCGCCCAGCGCGGAGGACCTTGATAGGGCCGAGCCGCTGCTGGCCAAGGCGCAAGCCGCGCATCCGGACAACGCGGCCCTTCTGATGACGTTGGGCACCGTCAGGATCCTGCAAGGTCGAATCGCCGATGCCGTGGATCTGTACCGACGGGTGCTCGCCCAATATCCGAATAACACGGTGGCGATGAACAATCTCGCCACGATTCTGTCCGAGATCCCCGAACGTCGCGCGGAGGCGGCGGAGCAAATCGACCGGGCGATCGCGATCGCCGGTCCGCAGCCGATGCTCGTGGACACGAAGGCGTGGATTGCCCTGCTCGACGGCAAGGCGGACGTTGCGGCGTCTCTTCTGGAGGAGGTTACGGCGCCGGCGGGGTCGGACGCGCGGTTTGACGTTCATCTGGCCCTTGCGTACGATCGCCTGGGGAAAGCCGCCCAGGCGAAGGAAGCCCTGGGGCGGGCGAAGCGGGGCCGCGTCGAGTTGCAGGTGCTCACGGCCACGGAGCGAAAGCTCTTGGACGAACTCGTCGCGAAGCACGGTTCCTAGAAACCCCAAGCCACGACATGACGAACACGTTTGCCAAAAGAATACCCTTGATTGTCCTCGGCGCGGCCGTTGCCGCGGCCCTGACGCTGGCGTCCGGCCTGGTGCAGGGCACGTTGAGCCAGCGATGGGGTCCGCCCGCCGACGTGGCGCGGATCTCCGCGCGGCTTGCGGAGTTGCCGCGGGAATTCGGTCCGTGGAAGGTCGCGTCGCAAGGCGAGATGGACCCGAACACGTTGGAGATTTTGCAGTGTTCGGGCCACGTGGTCCGCGAATACGTGGACCAGGAGACGGGCGAGTCGGTCAACATGGCGTTGATCCTGGGGCCGTCCGGTCCGGTCTCGGTGCATACGCCCGAGATCTGCTACTCGAGCCGGGATTTCTCCCTGTCGGGCGAGCGCGCGGTGGCGCGCGTGGGCGAGGACGGGGACGCGTTTTGGGGATTGACCTTTCGCGCCAACAATCCGGTGGCCAGCGCGCAGTGGCTCCGGGTCGCGTACGGCTGGAGCCTGGGCGGACCGTGGTCGGCGGCGGAGAGTCCGCGGGTGTCGTTTGCCGGAAAGCCCTACCTGTACAAGATCCAGGTGGCCAGCCAGTTGCCCGTCGGAGCGGACGTCGAAAAATCGGATCCGTGTCGTCGCTTCCTTGAGGATTTCGTGCCGGTCGCGCGGGACTATCTCGTGCCGCCGGGCGGAGAGTGACTCCTTGCGACGTCGCCGCATCCTTTGCCATTTCACACCTTGGAGGTTTGCTCATGCCGGTCAAGAATGATTTACGGAAGAGACGCCGAAGAAGGGCGGCTCGGTCCGCGTCGCGCCGAAGCGAAGCGCGGACCGCGGCGGTGAAGCCTTCGGCCTATTGCCAGTGGAAGGGAACGTTCGACCGCGCGGTTGCCGCCGTGTTGCTCGTGCCGAGCCTTCCCATTATCGCCGGCCTGATTGTCTTGGTTCGGTTGACGTCGCGCGGTCCGGCGATTTACCGTCAGACGCGGGTCGGCAAGGACGGCAAGGAATTCTGCATGTACAAGATCCGCACGATGCGTCACGACGCCGAAATGGCGTCCGGCGCGGTGTGGACGCGCCCGCGCGACAATCGGATCACGCTAGTGGGCCGGGCGCTCCGCAAGCTGCATCTGGACGAATTCCCGCAGCTGTTTAACGTGCTGCGCGGCGAGATGTCGCTGGTGGGGCCGCGGCCGGAGCGCCCCGAATTCGTTCACGTCCTGGCCGACGTCATTCCCGGCTACCGGCGGCGTCTGGCGGTGCGGCCCGGCATCACCGGTTTGGCCCAGATCAACCTCCCGCCGGACACCGATCTGGCCAGCGTGCGCCGCAAGGTCGTTCTCGACGTCGAATATATCGAGACGGCCAACCTCCTGTTGGATTTGCGGATGACCTTGTGCACGGCGGCGCGCCTTCTGGGCTTGCCTGGGCTCCACGCGATGCGGCTTTTCCGGCTCGAACGCGACGTGGTCGTCGAGGCCGGGGGCAACGGAATCGCGCTTGCGCCCGAGACGCTGGTGCGACTGGAACGTCTGGGCAACGTCGCGGCCGCGGAACTGGCCAGCGCCCTGCGGCGCGACGCCGCCGCGGCGGCAACCGACGGGGACGGCGCCGATCGAGATCATCGCGCCAACGGCAACGGCAAAGCCGGCCGCCACGCCGCCGACGGCCGAAATGGCCAGGCGGCCAGAGAGCTCTCCTTGGCCAAGCCGCGTTGAACCCTCCGCTCGCGCTGTTTGATCGGCATGACATACCGCGACCGTTTGAACGCCTTCACGGTGGACGTGGAAGACTACTTCCAGGTCTCCGGCTTCGAGCGGAACGTCCGCCGCGAGGATTGGGACGACTACGCCAGCCGCGTCGTCGGCAACACCGGCCGCCTCCTCGATCTCTTGGATCGCCATGAGGTCAAGGGCACCTTTTTCGTGCTCGGTTGGGTCGGGCGCCGGCATCCCGAGTTGGTCCGCCGGATTCACGGCCGCGGGCACGAAATCGCCTCGCACGGCTTCTGGCACCGTTTGGTGTACGACCAATCGCCGGAGGAGTTCCGCCGCGACGTCGTCGAGTCGCGGGACGTGCTCGCCGACGCGATCGGGGAGCGGATCGACGTCTACCGCGCGCCGAGCTTCTCGATCACGAAGCGGTCGCTTTGGGCGCTCGACGTTCTCGTCGAAGAGGGTTTTCGCGTTGATTCCAGCGTTTTCCCCGTACTGCACGATCGATATGGAATCCCCGGCGCCCAGCGCGGCATCCACCGCGTCGCGACGTCGGCCGGCGCGATCTGGGAGTTTCCCATGCCGACCGTGCGCCTGGCGGGACGGAGCGTGCCGGTCGGTGGGGGAGGGTACTTTCGGCTGTATCCGATCGGCTGGTCGTTGCGGTGGCTGGCGCGCGTGAATCGGGAGCGGCCGTTCGTCTTTTACGTCCACCCCTGGGAGATTGACCCGGACCAGCCGAGGATTCCCACGCGCGGCCTGCTCTCCCGCGCGCGCCACTACGTCAATCTGGCATCCACCGAACGGAAGCTTGGCGTCCTTCTGGCGAGGTTTCGATTCGGGCGGATTCGGGACGTGATCGGACGCATCGAGGAGGAGGACGCGCGCCCTCGGAGCCGGGCGGCGGCTTCGGACGACGTGGCGGTGTGAAGGTGCATCAAGGCCGGCCCCAAATCCTGTTTCTGGCGCACCGGATCCCCCATCCACCCAACCGGGGCGATCGGATCCGGTCGTTCCATATGGTTCGGTTTTTGGCCGAGCGGGCGGACGTCCACCTGGCGTTTCTGACCGACGCGCCGGCGCCGCCGGCGAGCCTGGCGGTTCTCGGCGGGTTGTGTCGGCGGGTGGCAGCGGCGCCGTTGGGTCGACGCGCGCGGTGGTTTCACGCCGCGCGCTCGGGCGCGGCGGGCCGCACGGCCACGGAGGGGCTCTTTCGCTCCGCGCGGCTGGACAAGATCGTGCGCGGCTGGTCGCGCGAGACGCGATTCGACGCCGTCGTCGTGTTTTGCTCGAGCATGATGCAGTATGCCGGGCCCGCCCTGCAAACGGGCGCTCGGCTCCTGGTGGATCTGGTCGACGTGGACAGCCAGAAGTGGTTCGACTACGCGGAGACGTCCCGCGGGCTGAAGCGATTTTTCTTCGCCCTGGAGGGCCGCCGGCTGCGCAGGCTGGAGTCGTCGTTGCCGCGGCAGGCCGACGCCGTGACCGTGGTGAGCCGGCAGGAGGCCGACCTGTACCGCGGTTTTTGTCCATCGGACCGCATTTTCACGATCTCCAACGGCGTGGATCTGGACTATTTCCAGCCTCGCGAGGCGCCGGCGGCGATCGCTCCCCCACGGTGCGTTTTCGTCGGCGCTTTGGATTACCGGGCAAACGTGGACGGGGTGCAATGGTTCGCCGAGCGCGTCTGGCCGGTTGTCCATCGCGAGCGCCCGGACGCGCGATTTCAGTTGGTGGGGAGTCATCCCGCGCGGGCCGTGCGGCGGCTGGCCGAGCTGCCCGGCGTGGAATTGATCGGCGCGGTCGACGACGTCCGGCCGTGGCTGGCGGCCGCGGCGCTGGTGGTCGTGCCGCTTCGGGTGGCTCGGGGCATCCAGAACAAGGTGCTCGAGGGGCTCGCGATGGGCAGGGCGGTCGTGGCCACGCCCCAGGCCATCGAAGGCCTCGCCGTCCAGCCCGAGCTACACTTGTCTCGGGCCCACGCGCCAGAGGAGTGGATCGAGACGGTTTGTGGCCTGCTGGGCGATCGGGAACGTCGGGAACGTCTGGGATGCGCCGGCCGGGCGTACGTCGAATCGCACCACCGTTGGGACGACCAGTTGTCCGCGATTGTGCGTCTGCCTGGTTTGTCCGAATTATCCTGGACCGGGCCCGACCGCGTCGAGGCGCCGCCACGGCCTTCGGCCGGAGGCGGCGCCGTCTTGGCGCGCGAGCCGGGAACCAGCGGAGTCAACCGTTGAGCCGACTGCGTCTTCTCTTCGTGTTGGGAACCCGTCCAGAGGCGATCAAGCTGGCCCCAGTGATCCATGCCGCGCAAAGCCGCGCCGAGGAGATGGAATCGGTGGTCTGCATGACGGGCCAACATCGGGAACTGCTTGGGCAGGCCGCGGAGTTTTTCGGAATTCGCGCGGACGTGGACCTGCGCGCGATGACGCCGGGCCAAACGCTAGCGGGACTCGCCAGCCGGTGCGTCGAAGGCATTGACGCGGCGATTTGCCGCTGGCGTCCCGACGCCGTGGTTGTTCAGGGCGACACAACCACGGCGTTGGCCGCGGCGTTGGCGGCGTTCTTCCGGCGGATTCCGGTCGCCCACGTCGAGGCCGGCCTGCGAACCGGCGACCTCGACGCGCCCTGGCCGGAGGAGTTCAATCGGCGGGTGGTTAGTCTGGCAAGCGCGTTGCACTTTACCCCGACCCAACGGGCGGCCGACGCGTTGGCGGCGGAGGGGGTTTCCCGCGACCGCATCCACGTGACGGGGAACACCGTGGTTGACGCTCTGCTTTGGACGCGCGGACGTCAACAAGAGCAGGCGTATCATCCCCCGGCCGAGTTGGCCGCGTTCGAAGAGGGCCCGTTGGTGTTGGTGACCGGCCACCGGCGCGAGAGTTTTGGGCCGCCGATCGAGGCGGTTTGCCGGGCAGTGGCCATCCTGGCCGCGCGGTTGCCCGATCACGCGTTTGCGTGGCCGGTGCATTTGAATCCCGAGGTCGAAAAGCCCGTTCGGCGCGTGCTGGCCGGCCGGCCGAACGTCCACCTGATCGCGCCGGCGGCGTATCCGGATTTTGTCTGGCTGATGGATCGGGCGAAGCTGATTCTGACGGACTCGGGCGGGATTCAGGAGGAGGCGCCGTCGCTGGGCAAGCCGGTGCTCGTGACGCGACGATGCACCGAGCGGCCGGAGGCGGTCGAGGCCGGCGCGGCCCAATTGGTCGCCACGTCGCCGGAGGCGATCGTCGAGGCGGCCATGACCTTGCTGGGCGATCCGGCCCGCCATGCGGCCTCCTGTCCGACGAGCAATCCGTTTGGCGACGGCCGGGCGGCCGAGCGGATCGTCGATATCCTGCTGCGCGAAATTCCGCGAAGCGGGAACATAATGAACGATGCGTCGGGCAACCATCGCCCGGCGCCCCTTACTTCAGTTGAGGAAGACGAGGTGAATGAATTGCCGCGCGGCGCCTTGCCGTCCAACACCGACGAGTTGCGCCGGCTTTTGGGGCCGGCCGCGTGTTCGCACCTGGGGATATTTCCCCTCCCGCCAGGCTTCCTGCTGTCGGTCGTGGTGCCGATCTTCAACGAGCGCGACACGCTGGCGGAGATCCTGCGTCAGATCCGCGCCGTGCCGATCCCCAAAGAGATCATCCTGGTGGACGACGGCAGCACGGACGGCACGCGGGAGCTTCTGGCCGCGCTCGAAGGCGAGCCCGACTTGCGGATCATCCACCATCCGCGCAACCGCGGCAAGGGCGCGGCCCTGCGGACGGGCTTCGGGCACGTCCAGGGCGACGTGGTCGTCATCCAGGACGCCGATCTGGAGTACTCGCCGAGCCAGTACCCGCAGCTCATCCAGCCGATCGTCGAAGGGGTGGCGGACGTGGTCTACGGGTCGCGGTTTTTGGCGGGTGGACCGCACCGCGTGCTCTATTTCTGGCACTCCGTGGCCAACCGGATGCTGACGACCCTGTCGAACATGTTCACCGACCTGAACCTGACCGACATGGAAACCTGCTACAAGGTGTTCCGCCGCGAGGTGATCGAGGCGATCCGCCCAACGTTGAAGCAGGAGCGTTTCGGGATTGAGCCGGAGCTGACCGCGAAATTCGCCCGGCGGCGCTATCGCATTTTCGAGATCGGCATCCGCTACACGGGCCGGACCTACGAGGAAGGCAAGAAAATCGGCCTCAAGGACGCCTTCGAGGCGCTGTGGTGCACGATTCGGTATTGGCTGTATGACTGAGGCGACCGTGCAGACGCGTTGTTTGCCCCCGCGGGATTCGGTGAAACGCCAATGAAGGGTTTGATTTTCACCTACGTGATGACCTACGGCGGGGCCGTCGTGGCCCTGGTCAACCCGTTCATTGGGCTATTGATCTACATCTCCTTCGCCATCATCAAGCCCGAGTCGCTCTGGCACTGGGCCGTTCCGCGGGGCAACTACAGCCGCATTTTGGCGATCGCGTTTCTCATTGGCTGGGCTTTGCAGGGGTTTGGCAACTGGAATTTTGGCCGGGCACGGCCGGTTGTCTGGGCGTTGTTGGGCTACTGGGGCTGGATGGTTCTCAGCGCCGCGGCCGCGCCCGAGCAGACGCTCGCCTGGGCCTTCGTGGAGAGCCAATCGAAGATCCTCCTGCCCGTGCTGGTCGGAATGACCCTGGTCGATTCGGTGGCCAAGCTCAAGCAAATCGCCTGGGCCATCATGCTCTCGCAGGGATTGGTCGCCCTGGAAATGAACCTGGCCTACCTTGCCGGGCGCAACCGGGTTGTCGAGACTGGTTTTGGAGGGATGGACAACAACTGCGTCTCGATCGCGATGGTCACCGGCTGCGGGCTGGCCTTCTTCCTGGGTTTGGGCCAGACCGTGTGGTGGAAGCGTTGGGGCTCGTTTGCCGCCGCCGGTCTGATGGCGCACATACCCATGATCTCGATGTCGCGCGGGGGCATGTTGGCCCTGTGCGTCCTCGGCGTGGTGGCCTTCGTGCTGATTCCCAAGCAGCCGAAGCACTACGCGTTGTTCCTCCTGGCATTGGTGATCGGCATCCGCCTGGCCGGCCCGCAGGTGCTCGACCGATTCTCCATGGTCTTCGCCGACACCGAGGAACGGGACTCGTCCGCCGCGAATCGGATCAAGTACTGGGGTTACTGCTGCGAGATCATGGTCGAACAGCCGGCCTTGGGCGCGGGACCGGGCAACTACCGCCTCGCGGCCACCGAGCGGCATCCGGAGAGCATTCCGGAAAGGGCCGATCTGGTCGAGTACGCCCATAGCCTGTGGTTTGAGACCGGCGCCGAATTGGGGTTCCCCGGCCTGGGCTTCCTGTTGGCGTTTTACCTCTCGACCGTGTGGATGCTGTGGCGTCTTCTTCGCTCCGGAGCACCGCTCATTCCCTTTGCCACCGACTCCGCCCGGATGGTCATCGCCGCGCTGGCGGGTTTTGGGGTGTCCGTGTCGTTCGTGTCGCTCTCGGGGTTGGAGATCCCGTTCTACGTGGTGCTGTTGGGGGCGGGGACGGTGAAACTGGCCGGCCAAAACGCGTTGTGCATCAGCCCGACGCGCGACGAGTGGAGGGCGGTGGGCCTTATCGGCTCGGTTGACCTATCGCCCGTCGAACGGGTCTTGCGTCCCGGCGGCTGATTGTGCCTGGCGGGACGCGTTGCTCCCGGCGTTTTTCTCCACCAGACCAGACGGGCTACGATGGAAGAACTCAATGACGCCTACATACGTTCGCGCGTTGGCGAGATGAAGTGGTATGCGCCGATCAGCCTGGGAGCGGGGATCGTCACGCGGCCCTGGAACTGGCCGGACGCCCCGGTGAACTCGCCCCACATGGGTCCGGCGCGATTCGAGTTCATTCTGCGGCGCAATCTGCCAGACCTGCAAGGCAAGCGCGTGCTCGATCTGGGTTGCAACGCGGGGCTGATGTCGCTCCACATGGCGCGGTGCGGGGCACGGGAGGTCGTCGGGATGGACTCCGAAAAGACGTGGCCAGGTTGGCAAGAGCAGGCGGCCTTCGTCAAACGCGTGCTCGAATGGCGCTGCGCCACGTCGTACAACGTCGCGTTCGTCGAGGCCAACATGCGTGACCTGCCTTCGTTGGATCTCGGCGCGTTCGACGTGGTTGTGGCGCTGTGCTGCCTCTACTACCTCGATCCTCACGACATCGACCGGGTGATCGGCCACGTCGCGAACGGACTCGGGGCATCGTGCTGCCTATTGCAGGGGAACATCATCCGAGCCGACCACGCGGGCCGGCGCGAGGTCGAACGCCGTGCCCGTCCGCGTTATCTAAGAGACGTTCTTCTGAGGCACGGCTACCGCTTTGTGTCGGTGGACGCGCCGTGGTTCTATGGACGCCCGGTGGTCGTCGGCCGAACGGAGCGTTCCCCCATCCCGCGCTACGGGTTGGCCAAGCGAACGATCGGACGATTGCTGCGGAAGGCCAGCTACCTTCCGCATCTCTTTCAGGAATACTGCCCATGAGCGAGGTGCTCGACGGCCTTCGGATCGCGGATCTTCTTCAGTGCGGGCCGGATCGCCTCCGCGTTCTCTCGGTGTCCATCAATCCGCGATCCACCTCCGGAACCGTCGCAATGCGGGGGGCGGCGGACGAGTCGCTCTTTCACTTCAAGCGGGCGGAGCCGGAGGCCATCGCGCGCGAGGCGGCCGAGTTGAGCCGGGCCGCGGCGGCCACGCGCGCGGTCGAGGGAATCGCGTCGGTGCGGCTGCGGGCCCACGATTCCCAACGCGGTGTGTTGGTCACCCACCACGTGCCGGCCGCGCAGAGCCTTTTCAACTACGTCTGGAACGGCACGAGCCCCTGGCGCCGGCGGCACGTGGCCGGCGCGGATCTCCATCGGGTGGGTAGACGCCTCGGACTGTGGCTGCGCGCCTACCACGACGCGACGCATTGTCCGAAGATGGAAATCACCCCGCACGTTGCGCGCGTTGTGTCCGAGATCCACGATAAGTTGGATCTGATCCAACGGGAGTATCCGTCGCATCTACCAAGCCACACTCTCTCGCGCGTCAGCCGTTACGCCAACGAGGCCGCCGCGCAATCGTCGGCGTGGACCACGCCCGGCGTCGCTCGGGTTCACCGCGACATGGATCTCGCCAACGTCCTTATTCAGGCCAACGGCGACATGTACGTGCTGGATTTCGGCGATTCGCGGGAGGGGTTGCCCTGGGAGGACTTGGCGCGGGTGTGGAACGCGCTTTGGGGCATCTCTCGGGTCGGCAGACGCCGCGCCGCGCCGCTGTCCCCTTGCCTGTCGGCTCTTCTGGAGAGCTACGGCGAAACGGAGAACGTCGTGTCGCATCCGCTCTTCCGGTTCCTCCGCTGCTTCAACGCGATTACGGCCGTTTCGACGTATCTCGTGTCCCGCGACTACATTGGTTTCACGAGTAGACGGGCCAGCCGGCTGCTTGCGCGAGTCAATCAAGCCTGGCTCGATTCGTTGACGCCGTGATTCCGTCGCGCCTCCGGCGGCAACAACACATCTTTCGCTTTTCTCCATGAACCGGGCCTACCGCGACATCCTGAAGCACTCGGCCGTCTACGGCCTGGGGCAGATTCTCACGCGGCTGGCGTCGTTCCTGCTGCTGCCGCTGTACACCAGCTATCTGCGGCCGGCCGACTACGGGTGCATCGCCATCCTCGACCTCACCGCCACGGTGTTGGGGATCCTCATCGGCAGCGGGATCGCCGTGGCCGTGAACCGCTATCATTTCGAGGTCGAGCAGGAGCGGGATCGAGATCGGGTATGGTGGACCGGATTGACGTTCGTCGCCGTCGTCGCCACGGCGGTGGTGTTGCCGCTGTGGGTGTCTCGCGACGCGCTTGCCCGGCTGACCCTTGGGCCGGCGGTCGTCGACGGCGGCCGTTACTTCGCGTTGGTCCTGCCCACCTTGTGGTTCTCGGCCGTGGGGCAGTTGCCCGACGGGCACCTTCGCGTCCGCAAGTGGTCCGGCCTGTCCGTGGGCCTCGCGATGACCGTTCTTCTGGTCAACATCGCGCTGAACGTGTTCTTCCTCGTGGTGATGGAACTGGGCATCGACGGCGTCTTGTGGGGCAATCTGATCGCGGGTTTGGTCGGGGTAACGGCCCGACTCGCCACGTTCGTGCGAAGCCGCGGCCCCTACGCGTTCCAATGGCAACTGGCCAAGAAGCTCTGGGCCTTCGGAGGTCCGCTGATCGTTACGTCGCTGTTGCAGCTTCTCATGCACCAGGCCGACCGGTATTTCCTCCGGATTTACCTCGACCTGGACGAGGTGGGCATCTACTCGCTGGGTTACATGATCGGCCAGGCGGCGTACATGATGTGCGTCATCCCCTTTGGGTCGATCTGGAACGTGGCGGTCTACGAGATTGCCCAGCAGCCCGACGCGTGGCGCGTCTACGGACGCGTGTTCGAGTGCTTCACCGTGGGTTTGATGCTCATCCTGCTGGGCGTGTCGCTTCTGGCCCGACCGGTCATCACGCTCATGGCGGCGCCCGACTACGTCTCGGCCGTGGACGTCGTTCCCGTGGTGTGTTTGGCCTATCTGCTGTTCAGCATAACGACTTTCTTCACGATCCCCGCGCTTCTGGCCAAACGCACCGGGAGCCTCGTTCCGGGCAATGTCGTCGGGGCAACCGTCAACGTCGTCGGCAATCTTGCCCTGATCCCGGTGTTCGGCATGATGGGCGCCGCGTGGGCCAGCGTGCTCACCTTCGGCGCGCTGGCCGCGACCACGCTGGCCGTCTGCCGGCGCATCGACCGGATCGAGCTGCCTATCCGACGGATCGCCGCGATCGGAACCTCGTTCATCGCCGTCTTCATGGTCTTCGAATGGCTCCACGCCCGCGGTCTCTCCGGCTGGGCGCTCTATCCGCTAGGAGTCCTGTTTTGCGCGGCGGCCGGCGCCGTCATCTTCGGGCCGCTTCTCTGGAAAGTCATTGTCACATTGAGACGGCCGGCTCGCGAGAGCGCAACCCCCCGCCATGTCCAGGACTGAACGCCGCGCGCGAAGGCTCGCGAAACAAATCCTCCACGGCGCCGCCGTCGTCGTGGTATTGCCGGCCGTGGCGGGTTACGCCGTCGCGGCGCTGTGCCTGGGAGCCAGTCGGGCCTTTCCCGGGTTTTCCCAGCTCCTGGCGTTGGCGCCTGGGCTCACCGGCGCGTATTTACGGAGGGCTTTTTATTGGTGCGTGCTGTCGCAATGCGGGCAAGACTCGTGCGTGTCGTTCGGCACGATCATCTCCCACCGGACCGCGCGGATCGGGCGCGGCGTCTACGTCGGGGCGTTTTGCTGCCTGGGCGACGTGACGCTCGAGGACGACGTCCTCTTGGGCTCCCACGTCTCCGTGGCCAACGGCGGCCGGCAGCACGGCATCGACCGGCTGGACGTGCCCATCCGCGAACAGCCGGGCGAGTGGCCGCGGGTGACCATCGGCGAGGACAGTTGGATCGGCGACCGCGCGGTCGTCCTGGCCGACGTGGGCCGGCACTGCGTGGTCGGCGCCGGCTCGGTCGTCGTCAAACCCCTGCCCGACTACGCCGTCGCCGTGGGCAACCCGGCGAGGGTGGTGCGGCTTCGCAATGAATAACGTCCCGACGACGCTTGAATGCCGACCCGCTTTTGGGGTAGATGCGAAGTGCGGATGCGCTGTCCGGTGGATTCGGTCGGCGTCCCATTTGTCGCTGGAGGGGCATAGATGAAGAACGTTGTTCGAAGGCTCTTGGTTGCATGGGCGGCGTTGACCGGCGCATTGGCGCTCGCTTCCGTGGCGTGCGTCGTCTTCGACGTGGCGAAGGCCTTCTTTTTGATGCTGTTGTCGGCGAGCCTTGTACTGCTGCTCCTTGCGGTGTCGTTTCGACGGCGAATCGATCGCGTGCTGACGGCGGTCGCGGCTGATATCGATAGGGTCAACGTGTTGCCCGCGAGCGAACGGGTTCAAACCAGATACAGGCGCGAACGCGTCATTGGGGGAATTCTGGTCGCGATTGCCGCTGTCGGGGGCCTCTATGTCGCGATCCTCTCGGTAGCCGACGTGGAGGCGTATTCCGCGTTGATTCGCGAGGATGGCGTGGTGGAAAACGTATCGGCCATCCTTTGGTTTCTGGCCGCGGCCGTTCTGGTCATCAGCGTGGCCGTTCGATGGAAGGGCGCGCAACGCACCGTTCGCGGCCGCATGATATGGCTTTACTCGCCGATCATCGCCTTCTTCATCACGTGCGGCGGAGAGGAGATTAGCTGGGGGCAACGTGTGCTGGATGTCGAAACACCGGAGGCTATCCGAGCCGTCAACGTGCAGCAGGAGATAACCATTCACAACATCGGCTCCATCAGCGTATTCTCCAATGCCTTCTTCCTGATTGCGGCGACGTTCTTCCTGCTTCCACCGCTCGGGATCAAACGATGGCCGTCGCTGGGCAACTACCTTCGCCATTACGGCGTCCCAACGCCAAATCGATTCGCCGTGTGGGTGTTTCTGATTACGCTGGCCGTGTGGCTGTTCGTGGGAATCCGCTTCGGGACGTTGGGTTTCCACCCGTACAGCTTTCTTGCCGAACGGTACTACAATCAAATGGATGACGAGATATTCGAGTGCCTTGCCGCGTATTCGTTTCTCGCGTTTGCCGTCATGGACTGCGCGAAGTTGGAGTCGCGCCAAGATCGTGTGTGACGCTTCAATAGGCTCGGGTGAATTAGAATCGTGTCTTTCGTGACCCCATGTGCGGCATAGCCGGAGTTTTGTATCGCGACGTTGCGCGGCCGGTCGCCCCGGGGGTGCTCGAGGCGATGGGGCGGGCGATCGCGCATCGGGGGCCGGATGGGGAGGGGTTCTTCCGCGCGGATGGGTTCGGCATGGCGCACCGGCGGCTGGCCATTATCGACCTGGACGGCGGGGCCCAGCCGATGGGCAATGAGGACGGCTCCGTCCAGGTGGTCCTCAACGGCGAGATCTACAACTTCCAGGAGGTCCGGCAAGGGCTCGAAGCCCGGGGACATCGTTTCCGCACCCGCAGCGATACCGAGGTGCTCGTTCACCTGTACGAAGACGAGGGCGAGGAGCTGGTCTCGCGGCTGCGGGGGATGTTCGCCTTTGCCCTGTGGGACGCGCGCAAGCGCCGGCTCCTGCTGGCCCGCGACCGCGTGGGGCTGAAGCCGCTATATGTCTACCGCGACGCCGAGAAGCTCGTGTTTGGCTCCGAGCTGAAGGCGATTCTGGCGCATCCCGAGATCGACCGCGCGATCGACCCCGCGGCCGTGGACGAGTACCTGGCCCTGGGCATGATCGGCGGCGACCGGTCGATCTTCCGCCGCGTGCGGAAGCTGCCCGCGGCCCACGTGCTTTCCGTCACGGCGGACTCGCTCGACCGCGGCCCGCGGCGCTTTTGGCAATTCCGCGTCCAGGCGGACCCGGCTCGGTCGCTGGCGGCGTGGTGCGAGGCGGTCGACGCGAAGATCACCGAGACCGTGCGCGCCCACCGCATCGCCGACGTGCCGGTGGGGGCGTTTTTGAGCGGGGGACTCGATTCGAGCGCCATGGTGGCCGTGCAGTCGGGCTTGGACGACGAGCCGGTGCGGACGTTCTCGATCGGGTTTCGCGAGGCGGCCTTCAGCGAGTTGCCCCAGGCCCGGGCGGTCGCCCGGCGGTTCGGCACGTTGCATCGCGAGCAGGTGGTGACGCCCGAGGCGGTGCAGTCGCTCGAAGACCTGGTTCACTACTACGACGAGCCGTTTGCCGACGCCTCGGCCGTGCCAACGCTTCTCGTCTCGCGCCTGGCCAGGCAAGAGGTCAAGGTGGTTCTCTCGGGCGACGGCGGCGACGAGGCGTTTGGCGGATACCGCCGCTACGCGCACGATCTGGGCGAGGCGTGGCTGCGGCGCCGGCTGCCGCGGTGGTTGCGTCGCGGGCCGGTGGCGGCGGCGGCCCGCTGGTGGCCCAAGGCCGACTGGCTCCCGCGGCTGCTTCGGGCCAAGACGCTGCTGGCGAACCTCGCGAGCGAGCCGGCGCAGGCGTATGCCAACACGCTCGCGCTGTGCCGGCTGCCGCTGCGGCACGAGCTATTGGCCGAAGACGTGTGGGCGGCGCTGGACGGCCGGGATCCGTCGCGGTGGATTGCCGAGCCGTACGGCGCGGCGCCGGCCGACGATCCGCTGGCCGGCATGATCGCCGCCGACGTGGCCACGCTGCTGCCCGACGATTTTTTGACGAAGGTGGACCGGGCGAGCATGTCCTGCGGCCTCGAGGTGCGACCTCCGCTGGTGGACCACGAGTTGCTCGAATTGGCCGCCACGATCCCCTCGCAATACAAGGTCCGCCGCGGCCAGACGAAGTGGCTCATGAAACGGCTTTTCCGCGACCGGTTGCCCGAGGGCATCGCCGATCGGGCCAAACAAGGCTTCGAGATGCCCATCGACCGGTGGCTGCGCGGGCCGCTTCGCGACGTGTTTGAGTCAACGGTCCTCTCGCCCACCAGCCGCGTGGCCGAGTTGGTCAACCAGCAGGCCGTGCGCCGCGTGTACCGCGCGCACGTGGCAAAGGTGGGTCGCCACGGCAACGTGCTTTGGTCGCTGCTCGTGCTGGCCCGTTGGGCGGATACCTACTTGCCGCCGTCGCGCGTGGACGGCGGGGCGTCTTCGGCTCCGGCGGCCGCGTCGCGATCGGGAGGTGACGTCGGATGAATCGCCCGCGGCCACACGATCCTCCCCGCGCCGAGCCGAAACCGGCCGCGTCTTGCGAACGACGCAACCGCGAGGCCATCCAGGTTCCGCTGCGTCTGCACAGCCGAATCGACGTCCGCGCCGGGTGTCAACCGGTCACCGTGGGGCTTCCCTTCGCCAAGGGGATGCTGCGTGATGCGACTGACGCGTGGCTAGCCGCGCCGCAAGGATCGCGACAGCCCGCGCAAACCCAGGTGCTCGATCGGTGGTCGGACGGAAGCGTCCGTTGGCTACTGCTGGATTACATGGCGCCCGAATTGCAGGCCGGCGCGACGGAATGTGTCGTGGCGATTGTCCCGAGCGAGGAAGGCCCGGCGCCGGCGAGTGAGGAGAACGGCGCGCGAGGCATGTCGCTGCGTCGAGAGGGGAAGACGATAGCCGTGGACACGGGAGGGTTCGTGTTCGAGTTCGGCGGGGAAGAACACGTTTTGTTTCGGTGCCGGCCCGGCGGCGGGAGCGCCTCGGGCGACGCGGCCACCGCCCGGGTCGTGCTCGACAAGGACGGCCGGTCCCATCCCGCGACGATCCGCGGCGTCCGCGTCGAGACGACTGGCCCGGTCCGAACGACGATCCGGCTGGACGGCCGTTTGACGCACGGGCGGCCGTTGCGGTTTTACGCCCGGATCAGCCTGTACGCCGGGACGAGCCTGGCGCGGCTGTCGCTGGCGATCCACAATCCGCTCTCGGCCCGGCATCGCGGCGGGTTATGGGACATGGGCGATCCCAACGCGTTTTTATTTGACGCGCTGCGTCTGATCGTGGATCTGCCCGAGGGCCGACGCCGCACGCTCGCGATCAAGGCCGAGCCGGATCAGCCGGCGCGGGAGTCGGACGACGGCGCGGTCGAGATCCACCAGGACTCCAGCGGCGGCGAGAACTGGCAGAGCCGCAATCACGTCAACCGCCACGGCCGCGTGCCTTGCCGCTTCCGGGGTTATCGGATGCGCGTCGACGGCGCCGAGCGCGAGGGCCTTCGCGCCAGCCCGATCGTGACGTGCGACGATGGAGCGACGAGCCTGACGGTGGCCGTGCCCGAGTTCTGGCAACAGTTTCCCAAGGCGATCGAAGCGGACGAACGAGGCGTCGCCATCGGTTTGTTTCCGGGCCAATGGGACGACGAGTTCGAGCTTCAGCCCGGCGAACGGAAGACGCATACAGTGTGGCTTCGATTCGACGCGGGAGAGGATCGGGGCGGGGACGCGCTGGATTGGGCGCACGAGCCGGTATTCGCGTCCGCCGCGCCCCGCTGGTACGCGGCCAGCGGCGCCGTCGCCTATTTGTCGCCGGCCGCCAAGGACGACGACCCGCGGTTGGCCGACTACCTCGAGGGCGTTGTTGCCGGCTCGACCTCGTTTTATGCCAAGCGCGACGTGATTGACGAGTACGGCTGGCGGAACTACGGCGACGTATGGGCCGATCACGAGGACGTATATTGCCGCAGTCCCCGGCCGGTCATTTCCCACTACAACAACCAGTTCGACCTTCTCGGGGGTGCCCTGCTGCAGATGATGCGAACGGGCGATCGCCGCTGGTTCGAGTTGGCCGACCCGCTCGCGCGGCACGTGATGGACATCGACATCTATCACACCAGCCGCGACAAGGCGGCCTACAACGGCGGGCTGTTCTGGCACACGGATCACTACGTCGACGCGTCCACGGCCACGCATCGCACCTACTCAGGATCCAACGTTCCCGATAACCGAACCCCATACGGCGGAGGACCGGGCAGCGAACACAATTACGCGACGGGGTTGCGGTACTACCATCTTCTGACCGGAGATCCGGACGCGCGGGACGCCGTCGTCGGGCTGGCCGAGTGGGTGCTCCGCGCGGATGACGGGGCCCGCAACGTCCTGGGCCTCGTCGACGATGGTCCCACCGGCTTGGTCAGCATGTTCGTCGCGGCCGATCGAGCCGGTCCCGCCCGGGCGTCTGCCAACTCGATCGAGGCCCTGCTGGACGCGTGGCTGCTCGTCCGCGACGAGCGATACATGGCCAAGGTCCGCGATTTGATTCGGCGGTGCGTCCATCCCGCGGACGATCCGGCGAAGCTCGATCTGCTCGACGCCGAGCGCCGCTGGTCCTACACGATGTTTCTGGTCGCCTTGACCAGATACCTGGATATCGAGGCGGAGCGGGGGCATCTTGATGATGGCTACGTCTATGCGCGGGCAAGCCTTTTGACCTATGCCGCGTGGATGGTCGAGCACGAGCGTCCGTATCTGGATCACCCGGAGCGCCTGGAGTATCCGACGGAAACCTGGGCGGCTCAGGAATTCCGAAAAGCGAACGTGCTCCTCCTGGCGGCGCGACACGAGGAGGAAACGGCGGCCATCGCCATGCGGGAGAAGGCGGAGCAATTGCACGAGCGGGCATGGCGCGATCTGGCGGGCTTCGCGACGCGGCACGTCGCGCGGGCGGCGGCGCTGGTGATGACCGAGGGCGCGCGCGCGGCGTTCCTTCGCGGGTCGTCGGGTGGCCGCGCGCCGGTGCCCACGGCGCCGAGCGACTTTGGCGCACCTATCCCCTTCGCCGGCCAAAAGGCGCGCATCCGCGCGCAAGGCAGGAGTTTTCGGGGTTGGCTGCGTCTGGGGGCGCGCGCCCTGAGGCCGGCCGCGTGGCGCCGGCTTCTGGCGTTGGCGCGGTCGCGGGGATATTTGGGTCGATGGACGGCGGAGGAGGAAGACTCGTGACGCGTTCCGGAGACGAGACGAAATCGAGCCGCCAACAATCGTCGGGTATGTCCTCCGACGGCGACGCGCGGCCGTCGGTTCTGGCCGCCTACGTGGCCGTGGCTCGACCGGACCATTGGTTCAAGAACGTCTTTATGTTGTTGGGCGCGGCGCTGGCGTACTTTTGCCACTTCGGCGAAGGCACGCCGGTGCGCGTGGGAACGCTTGGCTGGGCGTTTGCCGCGACGTGCCTGGTGGCGTCGAGCAACTACGTGCTCAACGAGATCCTGGACGCGCCGACCGATCGCGCCCATCCCATCAAGCGGAACCGACCCATCCCTTCCGGACGCGTTCGGCTGCCGGTCGCATACGGGCAGTGGATCGTTTTGGCCGTCGCGGGTTTGGGGATGGCCTGGGCGGTCAACTTGCCGTTCGCCGCCGCGGCAGGACTCCTTTGGGTGATGGGGATCGTGTACAACGTACGGCCTCTCCGGACGAAGGAGCTGCCGTATCTGGACACGCTTTCGGAGTCGGTGAACAATCCCATCCGCCTGGCGCTTGGCTGGTTCGCGGTGACGGCGGCGGCCGTTCCGCCGTTGTCGCTTTTGATATCCTATTGGATGGCCGGCGGCTTTTTCATGGCCGCGAAGCGGTTCGCGGAATACCGCCAGATCCGCGACCCGGCGCGCGCGGCGGCGTATCGGTCCTCGTTCGGCCACTACGACGAAAACAAGCTGCTTCTGTCGATGTTTTTCTACGCCACGGCGGCCGCGCTCTTTTTGGGCGTGTTCATCATCCGTTATCATTTGGAGCTTCTTCTTAGCGTCCCGCTCATCGCGGGGTTTTTCAGCTACTATTTCTGGATTTCCTTGAAGGACGAAAGCGCGGCGCAGGCGCCCGAGCGGCTCTACCGCGAGCGGGGCCTGATGCTGTATCTCGTCGTGTGTCTGGCCGTGTTCGTGGGCTTGTTGTTCGTGCGGATTTCGATCCTCTATACATGGTTCAACGTTCCGCCCTCCACCGTGCAGACTCTTTGGGAGCTGTAGCCACATGAACAACGCGGTCGGTATCAACGGCAAACCCGACGAAGCCGCGCGGACGACCCGGCGAGAGACTGTCGCCATCGCGGCGGTGATCCTCGTGGGCGCGGCCGCGCGGTTGTGGCTGTTGGGGTGCTTTTGGGATCAGCCGCTCCACATCGGCGACGAGATGTCCTTCGACGCGTTGGCGACGAACATCCTCACGCGGCACGACTTTTGCGACGCCCAGGGCATCCGAACGTCCGAACGGCCTCCGCTGTATCCCGCGTTCCTCGCCGGCGTGTACGCCGCGTGCGGCGTCGGCAATCACAATGCCGTGCGCGTCGCGCAATTGGGGCTTGGGTTGGTCTTGACGGGATTGGTCCACCAGTTGGCCAAGGGCATGTACTCGCCCCGCGTGGGACGCTGGGCGGCGGCTATCTGTTTCCTCTACCCGTCGCTTCTGGTGTTTTCCAACCTCCTGCTGACGGAGGTCCTCTTCGCCGTGCTGGTCTGCCTGGCGTGCCTGGCGATGCGGCGATTCCTTCGGACGGGGCGGGTCGCGGACGTCCTTTTGGTCGGCGTCCTGTTGGGCCTGGCGGCGCTGACGCGGAGCGTCTTGTGGCTTTTCGTGCCGTTTCTGGTGGGATTCGTGTTCTTCGCGGCGCCGTCGCCAAGCTGGCGTTGTCGCCTCGGGCTAGCCGTCGTGCCGGCCGTTGCCTTCGCCGTAATCCTGACTCCCTGGGCCGTGCGCAACACCCGGCTTCAAGAGACGTTCACCGTGATTGAAGACGCGGGCGGGCGGAACTTCATGATGGGCAACTACGAGCACACGCCGCTCTACCGCACGTGGGACGCCATCGGCGTTGTCGGCGAAAAAAGCTGGCACGCGGTCCTGGCGTCGGAGACGCCCGGCTACGAGCAGTTGACCCAGGGACAGCGGGACAAGCTCGCCATGCGACGCGGACTAGCGTTTGCCCTGGCCAATCCGGCGTTGACGGCGAAGCGGTGCTTCATCAAATTCTTGAACTTTTGGCAGCTTGAACGGACCGTGATCGCGGGGATGACCCGCGGCTTCTGGGGAACCCATGGCCGCGCCGCCATGTTGGCCGCGACGGCGGCGATCTTCGGCGGCTACGCCTTGGCGATTGTGAGCGGCGTGTTCGGATTCGTCGTGCTCCCGCCGCAAGATCGGCGGATGCACTGGTTCCTATTGTTGTTGATCGGGCACGTCTGCGCCGTGCACACGGTGGTTTTTGGCCATTCCCGCTATCATTTGGCCCTGATGCCGCTGGTGTTCGTCTATTCCGGCGCGGCTTTGTCGCAGCTTGGCGAGATCGCGCGCCGCCGGTGCCGTTGGGCGTTCTGGATCGCCTCGGCGATCGCGTGCGGCTTGGTTGCCAGTTGGATCTGGGAGACGTTCTTCGTCGAATTACCGCGGTTGAAGGGACAGATGTAGGGACGCGGTCAAGGCGGCGTCTCCCAAGGCAAAGGACCACATGCCAGGCGTCTTTGGAATCGTCGATCGGCCGGGATCGGGCGGACTGCCCGACCGCCTGACGCGGATGCTGCGCCGCGCCACGCACCACCCGTGGTATCGCGTCGAGTCGCGCGTCGAGCCGGCGACGGGCGTCGCCTTGGGCCGCCTCGGACTCGACGTCGGGCCCGAGGGACTCCAGATGTTCTCGGACGCGGACGGCTCGATCCTCGTCATGGACGGCGAGTTGTACGACGCCGCCCAACAACGCCGCGCGCTCGAAGCCGCCGGCGTTCGCTTCGCGGGGACGGGCCACGCCGAACTCCTGCTCCGCGGCTACCAGCGCTGCGGAAGGGCGTTCTTCGCCGGATTGTCCGGCAAGTTCGTCGCCGCCGTGTGGGACGTGCCGCGCGGTCGGCTTGTGGCCGTCAACGACCGCTTCGGCATGAGGCCGCTCTACTTCCACGCCGACGAACGCCGCTTGCTCATTGCCTCCGAAATCAAGTCTCTCCTGACCGATTCAACCGTCCCGCGGGGGCCAAACCTTCGCGGGCTCGCGCAGTTTTTCACCTTCGGACAGTATCTGGCCAACGACACGTCCTTCGAGTCGATCCAGATTTTGCCTGCCGCCGGGTGGCTCGCTTTCGAGCAAGAACACGCTAGCCTTTCGGTGGATCGTTACGTCGTTCCCGGCGAGACCAAGGTGGACGCGCGGACGCCCGAACAGTGGCTCGAGCGGATCGACGCGGCCTTCAAGCGGGCGGTGGACGCGCGCACGCACGACACGCCCGACTTGGGCATTGCCTTGTCCGGCGGGCTGGACGGCCGCGCCATTCTCGCCGTGATGGACCACGACCGCGCGCCCATCCGATCCGTGGCTCTGGGAATCGACGGGTGCGCCGACCACAAACTGGCGGCCCAACTGGCCGCGTTGGTCGGTTGCCGCCACGCCAACCACGTCCTGGACACGGCGTTCATCGCCGATTTCGAGGCGTATCTCGATCGCATGGTCAGCCTGACCGACGGGCAATACGTCTCGTCGTGCGTTGTGATGCCGACGTTGCCTCTCTATCGGGACATGGGGATTCGCGTGCTGCTGCGAGGCCACGTCGGCGAGCTGTTGCACATGACCAAGGCCTACAACTACTCGTTTGACGACTCGGCCTTGACCGTCCGGGACGACGCGTCGCTGCGGCATTGGGCGTTTTCGCGCCTCCAAGCCTACATGCTCGACGGCGTGCGCGAACCCCTTTTGGCGGGCGTGGGACGAGACGAATTCGACGAGATGGCCCGTCGGAGTCTGGACGAGTGCCTGGTCGAGTCCGCAAGTGTCGCGCCGCCTCTTCAACGGATCTCCCATCTTTTCCTCGCGCAGCGCGTGCGCCGCGAGATCACGTTGTCCTTGGCGAAGTTCGGATCGCTCGTCGAGACGCGGCTGCCTTATCTCGACAACGACCTGATCGAGGTCGTATTGGCCGCGCCGCCGGAGTTGAAGCTGCACGAAGAGGCCCAGGAGTTTATCCTCAAGCGGCGCCGGCCGGAGTTTCTCGGGGTGACGAACGTCAACACGGGCACGCGCATCGGCGCCAGCCATTTAGTGCGACGGGCAGCCCACTTCCGTCAGCGGGTTCTGGCCAAGCTCGGCGCGCGGGGGCACCAACCCTACGAGCGGCCGGGCCTTTGGCTTCGCCGCGAGCTTCGACCGCTGGTCGAACGGACTCTCTTGGACGACCGCTGCCTGGATCGCGGCCTGCTCCATCCCGGAACGGTTCGGACCGTCGTCCGGGAACACCTCGAACGCCGCAGGAATCACACCTACCTGCTTCTGGCCATGCTCGTCCTCGAACGAGGACAACGCCTCCTGGTCGATGAGGCGTGAATCGCGCTCGTGCACATGAAAGCCAATCCCACAGTCTGCCAACTCCTTCATGGCCTCACCGTCGGTGGGGCCGAGGTGCTCGCCGCGCGGCTGGCGCGACGGTTGCGGGACCGCTACCAGTTTGTGTTTTTCTGTCTTGAGGAGCGGGGACCTCTCGGCGAGGAACTCCGCGACGAGGGATTCCCGGTCGAGGTGGTGGGGCGTCATCCGGGCATCGACCCGCGGTGCATGAGGCGTCTCGCCCGGCTGTGGCGCCAACATCGCGTCGCGCTGGTCCACGCCCATCAATACACGCCGTTCTTCTACGCCTTGGCCGCCCGGCTGGGCACGACCCGGCCTCCCGTTCTCTTCACCGAGCACGGCCGGTGGTTTCCGGACTACCCCAGGCGGCGCCGCATCGTCTTCAACCGGCTCATGCTCCGCCATCGCGATAGGGTCGTGGCGGTGGGCGAGTCGGTTCGCCAGGCGCTAATTCACAACGAAGGCATCCGCCCGGATCGCGTCGCTATTGTTTACAACGGCGTCGACGGCGGCGCGTTTGCCCCGCACGATGCCGACCGCGCGGCCATCCGCCGCGAGCTTGGCCTCGACGAAAACGACCTGGTGGTCATTCAGGTGGCCCGGCTCGACCATCTCAAGGACCATTGCACCGCCGTGCGGACTGCCCAGCGCGTGGCCAAAGTCCAGGACCGACTGCGGCTTCTCCTGGTGGGCGAAGGCCCGGAACGACAAACCATTATGTCCGAGATCGAGACCCGCGGCGTCGGCCGGCACGTCCGCCTGCTGGGCCTTCGGCACGACGTCGCCCGGCTCTTGTCCGCCGCCGATCTCTTTCTGTTGACGAGCATCAGCGAGGGCATACCCGTCACGGTGATTGAGGCCATGGCCGCCGGCGTGCCCGTGGTGGCCACCTCCGTCGGCGGGCTGTCCGAAATGATCGAGCCGGGCGAGACCGGCCTTCTGGCGTCTTCCGGCAACGACGAGGCCCTGGCCGAGGCCATCCTCCGGCTGGCCGACGACGCGGCCCTGCGCGAGACGATCCGTCGGCAAGCCCGCGCCAAGGCCGAGGCGGTGTTTTCCGAGCGGGCCATGCACGCGGCCTACGAAGCCTGCTATGAGGAAATGCTCGGTGAGTGAGCCCAAAGAAGCCGCGCCCGCGACGCTGCTGGTCTTCTCCGATGACTGGGGACGGCACCCATCGAGCTGCCAACACCTCGTCCGCCGCCTGTTGCCGCGGTATCCGGTGCTCTGGGTAAACACGATCGGGATGCGGCGGCTGGCCCTGGATCACATAACGTTCTGTCGCGGAATCCAAAAGCTACGAAGTTGGGCGTCGCCGCGCGTGCCGCGACCGGCCGACGAACCGGCCGCCGACAATCCCCGGGTGCTCAATCCGCGCATGTGGCCGACGTTTGGCCCAGTGGTGGGCCGCCGGCTAAACGCCCGGCTCCTCTGCCGCCAGCTCGCGCCGATTCTCCAAGCCGCCCGCCGCCCGGTTGTGGCCGTCACCACGGTGCCGATCGTGGCGGATCTGGTGGGCCGGCTGCCGGTCGATCGCTGGGTGTACTACTGCGTCGACGACTTCAGCAAATGGCCCAGCCTGGACCGGTCGGCGATCGAGCCCATGGAGGAGCGATTGGCCCGCCGGGCCGACGTGCTGATCGCGGTGAGCGAGAAGCTCCAGGACCGATTGGCCGCCTGGGGCCGCGCGTCGGAGTTGCTCACGCACGGAGTGGATTTGGCGCGTTGGCGCGACGTGGCCGACGAGTCGCCGGCCGAGTTGGCGAGGCTCGCGCGACCGCTGGTCCTCTTTTGGGGCTCGATTGACTGGCAAATGGACGTTGGCTTCGTCCGTCGGCTTGCCGATGATCTGTCGCGCGGCACGATGGCGTTCGTCGGACCGCGGTCCGACGAACCGGCCGAGCTATTCGCGATCCCACGAGTCGTTCACGTGCCGGCGGTGCCCTACGCGCGGCTGCCGGCCTTCGCCCGCGAGGCCGACGTGTTGGTGATGCCCTATCTGGACGCCCCGGGCTTGCGCGAGTCGCAGCCGTTGAAGCTCAAGGAATATCTGGCCAGCGGCAAACCCGCCGTCGTGCGCGATCTGCCGGCCAACCGCGCCTGGGCGGACGCGCTCGACCTGGTGGCCACGCCGGAGGAGTTCTCCGCCCGCGTGCGGCAACGCCTGGCCGAAGGGCTTCCCACCGCGCAAGCCGTTGCGCGGCGGCGTTTGGCCGGGGAAGACTGGACCGATAAGGCTGCCCGATTCGAGCAACTGGCGGTGTTCCAACCGATTGACTCTCACCGCGACGACGAGGTGGCACATGCCGAGTGAACTGCCCTGCGTGCTCCACGCCCGCATGGTCACCGGCGCGGGTGGCGGACCCGAGAAAACGATCCTCCATTCGCCGCGCTATTTGCCGCCGCTGGGCTACCGGGCTCGATGCGCCTATCTCCGTCCGCCCGGCGATCCGGGTTTCGGGTCGATTCGCGCCAGGGCGCGGGATCTCGACGCGCCGCTGGACGAGATCGACGATCGGGGGCCGTTCGATTTCCGCGTCGTCCGCCGCCTTCTGGCCGTGTGCCGCCGCGAAAACGTGGCCATCTGGCACAGCCACGACTACAAGACCAACGCCATTGGGCTCGTGCTGCGGTGGTTCCATCCGATGCGGCTGATGAGCACCGTGCACGGATGGGTCCAATACACGCGTCGGACGCCATTATATTACGCCATCGACCGGCTCTGCCTTCGCCACTATGAACGCGTTGTGTGCGTCTCGGAGGATCTGCGTCGTCGGTGCCTGGACACCCGCATGCCCGCCGACCGGTGCGTCGTCGTCCACAACGCGATCGACACGGAACGCTGGACGCGGCGCACCAGGCCGCCGGAGGCCAAACGACGCCTGGGCTTCGCGCCCGACCGGCTTCTGGTCGGCGCCATGGGCCGCCTCTCCGACGAGAAGAATTTCGAGGGCCTCGTCCGCGCGGCCGATTCGCTGCTGAGCCGCGGGCTCGATTTCGATCTGATCGTCGTCGGCGACGGCGCGGATCGCGCCCGGCTCGAGTCCATGCTGGCCGAGTTGGGCCGGTCGGACCGCGTCCGGCTGCTCGGACAGCGCGGCGACGCCTTCGATCTTTTCGAGGCCATGGACGTGTTCGTCTTGAGCAGCATCCGCGAGGGACTGCCCAACGTCCTCCTCGAAGCCATGGCCATGGAGGTGCCCGTCGTCGCCACGCGGCTGGTCGGCGTGGAGCATCTAGTTGTATCGGACGAGCAGGGCCTTTTGGTCGAGCCGGGCGACGTCCCGGCGTTGGCCGACGCGTTGGGACGGATGCTCGGCGACGCCGCGCTGCGGCGCGCATTGGCCCAATCCGCCCGCGCGAGGATCGAGGCCGACTTCTCCTTCGCCCGCCGAATGGAGAAGATGGCCGCCCTCTACGACGACCTGCTCGGCCGCGCGTAACCTCCCCTCTCCCGCCCGCGGGAAAGGGGCCAGAGGCGAGGGGATCCGCCCTCCTCTCGTTCGCGTCTGCCATCGGCTCCGAAAGCGCGGCGGCGCGCGCATACCACTGGCTCCGCGCGCGTGCCACTGGCTCCGCCAGTGCGCGTATTCCGGCAGCCTAGGACACGGGCAAAGCCAAATGGCGCGCACTGCCGGCGCTCCCGGCGCGTTGCGTCACGCAAGCCGTCCGAAGCACGTCATGCACATGTCGTCGCTTTGCGGCCGGTTGCCGACGAACCGTTTGACGTCGTCGAGGATCGTGCGCCCCAGCACGGCCACGTCCGGCTCGTCCACTCCGTCCACCCGGGCCCACAAGCGCGACCGGCCGTAGAGGTCGCCCGCGTCGTTCATCGCTTCCGTGATGCCGTCGGAATACAGCGTAAGGGAGTCGCCCGGCCGCAGGGGCACGGTCGTCTCCACGTAGGTCACGTCCCGATCGACGCCCAGCGGCAGGCCCGTCTGGGCGTGGGTCACCGCCTCGCACGTGGCGCGCTGCCCGTGCAGAAGCGGCGGCATGTGCCCCGCGTTGACGAACGACACCCGATGCGACCGTGGATCGAGCACGCCCAGGATCATCGTGATGAACCGATCTTCCCAGCGATTCTGGCACAGCACGCGGTTGATTTCCCGCACGGCCTCGGGCAGCGACGCCTGGCTGGCCAGATTGTAGCGGACCTCGGCCGACAGCCGCGCCATCAACAGCGCGGCGGAGATGCCCTTGCCCGACACGTCGGCCAACACCACGGCCCAGCGTCCGTCGCCCAGCCACACGTAATCGTAATAGTCGCCGCCGAGCTGGTTGGCCGGCTCGTAGAAATCGAAAAAGCCGTAGCCGGGGATGGCGGGATGCCCGTCGGGCAAGAAACCCTGCTGCACTTCGTGGGCGATCGCCAGTTCGTGCGCGAGCGCCCGCTCGCGCAGCGCCGCCTCGTGGAGCTGGGCGTTCTCCACCGCGAAGGCGGCCTGACCAGCCACGCTCACCAGCACGTCCAGATCCTCCTTGCTGAACCGGCTGTGCTGATCGAGCGTGTCGATCTGGATCACCCCGAGCGCCTCGCCGTTCGTGCCGACCAGCGGCGCGCACATCATCGAGCGTATGTGAAAGTCGACGATGCTCTCCGCCATGTCAAACCGCGCGTCGGTCGTCGCGTCCGCCGAGAGAATCGCCTCGCGCCGATGCATCACCTCGTTGACGATCGTGCGGCTCAGCCGTATGGTGTCGGCCTCGGAATCCCGGCGATGCTTCAGCGCCATGGGTACCAGCCGGCCGGAGTCCGGCGCCCTGAGCACGATGAAACCCCGATCCGCCTGCGGGAAGATCGAGAACAGCCCGTCCAAAATCCGCGGAAGAACCTCGGCCGGGGCAAGCGCTCGGCCAAGGCTCTGCCCGATCTCGACGAGAGCCTTGAGCTTGGCCTCGGGCTGAAGCCGAAGCCTCGCGCCGGTCTGACCGGCCGAGGCGTCCAGCTTCGACATGACCGTGGACCCGGTGGTCGATCGCCCATCGTCGACCAGCATGGCCTCGCGCTGCTCGAGAGTGACCGTGCCGCCCTCGATCGGGTCCGCCTCGCCCGGCCCCGCGCGAAACGCGAACACCAGGTCGCAAATCCGCACCCGATCGTTGTCGGCCAGCCGCTGGCGGCCGCTCACCAGCCGATCGTTCAGATACGTGCCGTTACGGCTGTTGAGATCCTCGATGTAGTACCCGCCGTCCACATACGACACCCGCGCGTGTTGGCGGCTGACCGCGCCGACGTCCAGAACGATGTCGCAGTCGGGGCTACGCCCGAGGATCGTTGACTCGCCCTCCAGCGCAAAGACCTGTCCCGGCTCAAGACCGACAACCGCACGCAATAGTGCCATATCCGCGAACCCTCGTGGCCGCGCCACCTCGGCGACGGCGCACGACCGCGCCCCGCGTGTCCCCATGTCGCCATATGCAGCGGGCCGAGCCCCATTCTAGAGCCACCCTCTTCCAGCCGCAACTCCCGGCCCCCCTTGACGCCGGGTCCCCTTAACCCTATATGTTTGAAGACATCCTCGGCGTTTTACTGCCACTTTTGGGGAATAGTGTAACGGCAGCACGACTGACTCTGGATCAGTTAGTCGAGGTTCAAATCCTCGTTCCCCAGTTCCTAAGCCCCGACGTAACAAAGAGTTACGCCGGGGCTTTTTCTACTACCTGGGCGGGGGGTGGTCGCGGGGTAACACCGGGGTTACCCTCGCGCGAACGCGCGACAAAGATGAGCCCGGTCAGGACGCCGGCTGGGCCTGGACCTTGAGTGCGACCCGCCACCACCGCGACGCACGTGGAGAGGCACCCCCTCGCGTCGCGTGGCAACCGCGAAACGACGTTGCCCGCATCGGGGAGCCGTCCCGGTCTTGCCCACGCGTGAACCCCACACCCATCCCGTTCCCACGGTCACGGGCAAGAGGAATCAGTACGCCTGGCAGGAATCGAACCTGCGACCTACGGTTTAGGAAACCGTTGCTCTATCCCCTGAGCTACAGGCGCGTGTGTGGTTTTAATCCCGTGTTCGCGTGCTGCGATTGGACGTTGGCCATTTCACCTGGCCGTATCCACCACAATTGTGGGTGGTATTCGCACCGCTGAACCGGGACACCCAACGCGAAGCCGCGGGCGCCCGGCGAGGTCACGCGTGGGTGATTCATCCTAGCAAAGACGATTCAACGCGAACAGCCTATCCTGGGGCGGCCGGGAGGGGAGACCAAAGGCAACATATCGGCGATCGGCGTGGAGTGTTGCCCGGCAAGGGCAGATGGCTTCGCAAGGGGGTAATGGGGCGATCCCTTGAGAAATGCCTTCTGGACAGACCGGCAGCGGCGTCGTCGGAGCGGCGGTCGTCGTCTTCAGAAGAGGCGATGGACGACGCGCAACGCGCCGGGGCCAGCGGAGGTGGTGAAGAAGGCGGCCATCGGGGCGCGGTGGGGAAAGGCGGAGGCGTAAGCCTCGCGCCATTGGTCCAGGAACGAGTCGGCCCGGGTGCGCGCGACCAAGGCCCAGACGCTGCCGCCGAAGCCGGCGCCGAAGCTGCTGGCGGCGTCGGCCCCGCACTGCAGGGCCAGGGCGGCTAGGGCCGAGGTTTCGGGCACCTGGTTGCCCAGGAGCCGCTCGGCGAGGTCTTGCGAGCGAGCCGCCTCGCGGCCGAAGGCGGCCAGGTCACCCCGGACCAGGGCGTCGCCCGCCGCGGGGATGATCTCGTGGCTTTCCGCCTGAAAATGCGCGAGTCGCCGGGCGAGCGAGTCGGCGTCGAAATCGTCGCGGCGCGAGGCCGCCACGTGCCGGGCGAGCCGCTCGGCCGCGCCGGGTCCGGTGGCCAGGATCTCGGCCAGGTGGCGGGCGGTCTGGCCGGTCGCGCCGCGCCACACGTCGAGCAAGGCCGCGGCCCGGGCGGAGACGGCGTTGTACAGGTCCTTGGCCGCGCCGGTTTTTTCGGCGATGACGCCGCTTGCGGCCACCGCGAACACGTGCGTCCGCGGCAGGTCCACGGTCCGCTCGAATCGCACGGGGCAGTACGAGTACTGGCTGATGCGGCCGGGCTGGCCGTGGAGAATGGCCGTGTGGTCCTCGCTCCCGCCGAACGTGCCGACGCCCCGATCGCCCGCCAGGGGCCCGAACGATTGCCCGTTTTCGATCGTGCCCAGGTAGCCGGCCAGATCGGTCGGGTCGGCGATGGCGGCCTTAAACTCGGGCCGTTCTTCCAGGCGGTTGATCTCGGCCAGGACGAGGAACACGCCGACGACCAGGGCGCTGGAGCTGCTCATGCCGGCGGCCAGCGGCAGGTCGCTGGCGAAGGCGACATCGGCGCCGGCCAGCGGGCCGGGGAAGTTTCGGGCGATACGCCGGGCGACGGTCATGGGGTAGTTCGACCAGTGGCCCGGCTGGGGCACGAGGTCCGGCTCCAGGTCGAACGCGACGGTTTGGCCCATCGTGACGGAGCTGATCCGCACGGCGCGATCGCCGCGGGGCGCGGCGACCAGGGCCAGCCCGCGCTGGGCGGCGACGACCATCGTCCGCCCGCCGGCGTAGTCGGTGTGTTTGCCGAATACCTCGATCCGCCCGGGCACGCAAAAGGCGCGGCGGGCGGACGCTTCGGGCACGAGGGCGGCGGCTTGGGCCAGCAGGGCGGCGCGGGCCGAGGCCGCGTCGGGCTCGTCGCCCGCCTGGCTAAGCGCCGCGGCCAGCGCGGCTTCGTCTTCCAGCGAACCGCGATAGTCCAACGAGTTCAAAGCCGCACCTCGGTGCCCGCGAGGCGCTGGGCAATGCTGGCCACGTCTTGCCGGCTGGTCAGGTCGAGCACGGGCGCCCGCACGGTCACGGCGCGGAACCGTTCGCCCAGGACGTTGATCGAGTGGCGCACGGCGTCGGTCACCTCGAACTCGCCGCGGGGCGACGGCTCGATCAACCGGCAGGACTCGAAAATAGTGGGGCGGAACTGCCAGCAGTTCATGCTCATCCAGATGGGCCGCGGCAGGGCGTTCCACGTGGCCTCGTCCGGCTTCTCGAGCACGTCGACGAGGCAGCCGCCTTCCAGTTGCGCGACGGCGAACGAGCGGAGCCTCGCTTCGGAGACGTTGCTCTCGGCGAGCATGGTCTGCCAATCGAACAGGCCGACGCCCGCGCCGCCCTGCTCGCGCAGGCGGCGCAGGGCTTCGATCGGATAGTAGTTGTCCGAGTTGAACACGGCGAAGTCGTCGCCGTCGGCGAAGGGCTCGGCCGCGGCCACGGCGTCGGCGGTGCCGCGGGGTTCCCGCTGCACGGCGAAATCGACGCTGACGCGGTCCAGCTCGACCTCGCGGGTGTAGTAGTCGCGGATGAGGTCGTGATCCGGCCCGATCACCAGGCAAACGCGGCGATAGCCCGCGTCGGCCAGGGCGGAAAGGACGTAGTCCAGAAAGGGCCGGTCGATGGGCATGAGGGCCTTGACGCCCATCTCGGCGACGGCCGCTTGCCGCGCGTCGAGCGCGCCGGAGTCGTCTTGTTTGCGCATCCGCTTGCCCAGTCCGCGGGCGAGAATCACCGCTTTGTCCGTCAAAGGCGCCGTCATGGAGGACTCCGAAAACAACCTGGCGAAGTGGCCGACCCACCCCACGAGCCATCTTAACACGCGGTCGCGGGGGAGCCAATGGGCCGGGGGGCCGTTGGCGTCTGAGAGATAAGTGAGAACCACGAAAAACATGAAATAGACGAAAGGCGAGGCGGCAACGACCTATCGAATCGTTCCCGCCGGAAGACGTACCATTATGCGTCTTTCGTGTGTTTCGTGTCTTTCGTGGTTTACTTGTCGTTCTCGAAGCCCGAAGATCAGGCGGAGCCTGACTTACGCTTTCCCCGCGTCACGCCGCGGCGGACGCGATGCGCCTTCGGCGGATCTTCAGCGCCACGCCGGCCAGGAGGAGCGCCGCGCCGGCGACGGGAAAGATGCAGCTTGCTAGGCCGAGGACGCCCAGGACCAGGAGGGCAGTCGAGCCCGCCGGCGAGGCGAGCCACCCACCCAGCGGCCGGCCGATCCGGCGGAACGCCATCACGGCCAGCGCGAGCGCGGCGACGACCAGCACGAGCCGGGCAAGTTCGCCGGCCCATTGGTCGTCCACGGCGCGGGCGGTCAGATCGATCCGACCGCGCGGCGTGGTGAACAGATAGGCGTCGTAGAAGGCCGCGTTGGGCTCGGGCAGTTGGACGATCAGGCTGGCCAGCCCCGCCGGCGCGGCGGGTCCCTGCGCGCCGCCCGGCGCCATGCCGCCCATGCCCATGCCGCCCCCCATGCCGCCCATCCCGCCCATGCCCGGAGGGACGGGTTGGCCATCGACCACGACCGGGCCATACAGACCCATGTCGCTTTGCACGCCGACACCGAATTGCAGCCTTCCGGTCTGCGTCCCCGCGAGTTGTGGCCGGCGGGGGATGGACCTGCTCGGATCATTGGGGTCCCCGCCGAACGCGCTGGGGGCGGACATGCCGACGGTCGCGCGGCGTTGGGATTCCGCAAGGGGGTTGGCATCGTCGTGGGTTACGCCTCTGCCACGGTCATACAGGCCATACGCCTTCTGTCCCGTTTGGCCTTGCCGCAACTGACTCTTGTACCGGGCCACCTTGTCGGCCGGTTCGGCGGAACTGGAGGGCACGCCCCCCGGAGCGGCCTGCGGTTGGTCCATCGGTTGGATGAACCGCTGGCCTTGCTGCTGGGGAACCATTGTCGACGACGTTACGCCGCTTTCGAGCCACCCGCTCACGGCGGGCATCTTCGGCGAGGGCTTGCTCCCCTTGACGATGACCCTGCCCGCGGCGCGATCGCCGCGGACTTCTCCGGCCTTCTTCTCCTTGCCCGGCGCGGCCGCCGGGTTGGCCAGACGGTTCGCGTCCAGCCACGTCTGGTTCATCTGGTACGTTGCCGGCTTGGAGTCGTCCGGCGCGGGTTTCGACGACTCTTCCGACAATCGCCAGTTCGCGCCCACGCTGTCGACGACGTTGGCCGCGCGGGCGTTGCGCTGATTGGCGTAGAAGTCGTTCAGCTCGCCCCGATTGTCGGTTTGGGCGGCCCGCGCGGGCGCGGCGTCGATCTGTTGGGCTTGCCGTTGCGCTTGCGAGAAGACCTCGCTCTGCTGGGCAAGCTGCTTCTGGAGCGACTTGTTTCCGGAATACGAAAGCATCTCCTCCTCCGTCTGGCCGCCTTGCTCGAGCGCGAGTTGCTGGAAGTTGTACGCCGCGCGGGCCTGGGCGTAGGGATTGTCGCTCTTCATCGCGTCCATCAGCCGCCCGGCTTCCTTCGTCTTGAACGCCACCTGCTGGGCCGCAAGCTCGGCCTCTTCGTCCACGCGGCTCATCGTCCCGCCGAAATCGAACCAGCGGTGCGTCTTGGGCAGGTAGAGCCTCACCTGGCTCTGCTCGGGCTCGATCTTCACCGTGCGGACCACGGGGAAATCCACGGTCGAGCCCCATCGGGCCAAGGCCGGCAGCTTGCCGCCGTAGACCAGGACGACCGGGTAGGCCACGTCGCCCGTGGCGGTCTTCACCAGCGGGATGCACACGTGCCGGTCGTCGGCCGCGTCGGGGTCCTTGATCGGCTTGACCGGTTCGCCCGCCACGACGGCCGCCCAGAGGCGGGCTCCGTGCGGCAATTCGATCTGAAGAAACTGCGCGGTCTGGTTATCGACGCGATACTCGACCTGCCCCCGGTACGCGCCCTGGGCGTCGAGCATCAGGCCCGTCACGGCCAGACCGATCCGCGCGCCGGCGGTTTCGACGGCTTCGCGGGTGCGGGTTTGGAATTCCAGCCGCGCTTCGGCCGCGTCGGGCGCGACCAAGTACGCCTGGGTGATGTCGCCGCCGAGCGCCGCGCGCAGGGCTTGCCACTCGCGGAGCTTCCGGCCCAGCGGTTCCATGCCCGCGAGCTTCGCCGGATCGACCACGACCTCGTCGCGGCCGGCGCTTTCGAGCGTGACGTAGCGCCGCGTGGTGCGACCCGTCTCGACGATCGGGATAGGCGCCTGCCGCGCTCCGGCAGCCAGCAGACGGTCATTCTCCACAAGCACCCGCAGCTCGTCCATCACTTCGTCCTGCAATTCAACGGTGACCCGCACCGGGGCATTGTCGCCCGCGGCGGCCGGCTCGATCGACGGCTTCTGCCGCATGAGTGGCGCGCTCACGCGGGAGTCGGCCATCCACGCCGGTAGCAGGAACGCGATCTTGCGGACGCCGGCCTGGCGGATCGTAAAGTCCAAAAGAATCGTCTCCTCGACCGCCCGTTCCGTGACGCGAACGTTGGAAATGGTCGAGCAAGTCACGTCCGGTGTTCGCCTGGCGAACGAGAGCGTCGCGGCGTAGTCCGTCCCAACGTGGTGCAGCGCGGCCTGAACCAGCCGGCGCTGCGGCTCGTCGAGCCACGCGTGGACCTGGCCAACGAGCACGCTCTGACAGTTCTTGAGGTCTCCGGCCTGAACGCGGATGGACGGATCGGCCTGGACGGCGACGTCACCCTGTTGCCGGGCGACGCCCAACGCTTCCCATCGCGGCAGCGTCAGCGGCTTGTCGAGCGGGGCCTTGGGTAGCTTGCCCTCGAGGACGATATCGACGTTGCCCACGTGTCCTTGGCCAAAGTAGACCGTCAAGAGCCGCGACTGCGCTTCGGCGCCCTCGTCCGTTACCGCCCAATGAAACGCACCGGGGGCCTGGACGCTTTCGAGCGTGAATCCTTCCGGCAGGCGGATCTCCGCGCGGTGGATCGGCCGGTCCTCGACGCCGAGCCGCAGCCGGGCCTCGACCGTCCGCTCCTCCTGGGCGATCCGCAAGATCGTCTGCCACGCGGCCGTGGTCTTGGGCGCAAGCGGCGCGGCGCTCAGTTGGACGGCAAACGGCGTCGTGGCGAAGGCGTACGCCTGATAGGGCCGCGTGCCCAGCGGGCTGGCCGCTTCCTCGCCGGCAGGCCCTTGTTGGGCGGGCAAATCGGTCCGCTCCGCGCCCCGAGCGCCGCGGGTTTGCACGTCCAGAAGCGGACTGCGCGAGATCACGAGCCGGCCCTTGTGCAACGCGGCTTCCGGCGCCTCGACCACGGGCGCGTCGAACTCGGCCGGCACGCCCGCGCGCCACAGCCGCACGGTGAATCGCTCGGCGTCGGCGGCCGGCTTCAACAGCGACACGGCCAGCTTCCGCGACTTCTCGCCCGGCGAGACCTCCCAGCCGCGGACGTTTTCGCCCTCGACGCGTTTGACGAGGTAGCCCTCGGGCACGGCCAGCGTGAATTGCTCGCGGTGGCCGCGGGGGAAGCTGAGGGCCAACTGCCAGGCCAGGGCGAGGCCGTCCTCGCGGACGTCCAGCGCGGCGTCGCTGGCCACGGTCAGGCTCCGGTCCACTTCGCCCTCGGCCACCTTGGGCCGCCATTGGATCCGCAAGGCGCCTTCCGCGCCCAGAGCGGTCTCGATCTTCTGATCCGCCTCGCGCGTGTCGTAGCTCGCCCGATCGGCAAGCTGGCCCAGACGGACCTCGGTTTGCGCCGCGGGCACGGTGATGGCCAGCGCGGTGGCGGGCGCGGCGGGCAGTGCGCCCTCGGCCACGCGCCAGCCGCCTTGCCGTGCAAGCCGCATCCGCACGGCCACGGCCAGCGCGTGCCGACCCTTGCCCGAGACGTGCCAAAGCACGAGCGGACGCGCGGCATCGGTCGGCGGTCCGGCCTTCTGCTGCGCGGGCTGTTGGACCGGTTGCTGCTCGGGGGCGACGACGCTCAGTCGGGCCGGCTTGCCGTCTTCTTCCGCCCGGGCCAACACGCCGCCAGCAAGCCCCAGCGGCACGCTCACCGGCTCCGTTACGTACACGTCCAACTCGATTTGGCCTTCGACCAAGAGATCGTCCGTGCCCTCCAGCCGCGCGGTGTACGCCGCGCCGGCCAGGCCAAAGGGCGCGGGCGGGGCCGTGGCGGTGAGCTTCTTGTCCGGATACGCCCGATTCCATAGCTCGACGTATTTGTCATAGGGAATCAGCCGTCGCCGGGCGTCCTCGATGCCGGTTTCCGACTCGGGATTGTAGGGAATCAGGATCGCGTCGGCCGGCACGGCCACCGGCGCCGGCGGCGGAACGATCTGCACGGTGATTGGCCCGGCCGGCGGCGCGGGCTCGTCGGCGGTCGCAGCCGTCGCTGCGAGCGCCACGCTCAGCAACGCAACGCCAGTGGCCGTCGTGGCGATCCAACGGCGGATCGGACACCAACCGGCCGCCCAGCAGACCAGCCACCGCGCGAGGCCGGCCAGCAGGTAATAGGGCACCAAGAGCGCCGCCGCGTAGACGGCCATGTTGCAGGGCTCGGCCAGCCACAGGAAGCCGGGGATGACCGGCACGACCGTGCCCAGAACGAGTACGCCCAGCACGTACCGCGCCCGCGCGCCGATCCGCCGGCGCGTGAGGGCCGCGCCGACCACGGCGACCACCAGGGCCGCGCCCCAGCCAAACGTGTCGAGCCGGCCGCGATCGGCCAGCGTCACGTCGAGCGTCGGGTCCACGCCGAAGCTGCGGAAGACGACTGGCGTGGCCTCTTCGCCGGTGGCGGCGGTCGGGGCGTTTTCGTCCGCCAATTGGATCTTGAGACTGCGATGACCTCGTGCCCAGGCGCTGGCCTTGCTCGTTTCCCAGACCGGCTTGCCGACCACCGGCTGTCCGCCGGCGACCTGGGCAGGCTGTTGCTGGGCGGGCTGTGGCGGGGCGAGCGGGGCCTCGGTGGGCGGTGGGACAGTTGCCTCGGCAGCGAACGGATCGGCGGGCCTGAACGCGGGCGCCGGAAGGGCCGGCTCCGCGGCTTCTGGCTCTTCGACGCCTGTCTCGTGCTCGTGCTGCGGAACGATGAGGGTCATATTTGGCTCATAGTCCTCCCTCCGGGCGTCCTCGGCCGGCGCGGTCTCGGCGAGGGCTTCGATTTTGGCGTCGTCGCGAAGGTACATGGGCATCGCACTCTTCGTCTTCGCTTCGCCGTGCGGAAGCCAAGCCAACGGGGTCCGAACGCCGCCGGCCAGATACCACAGCGCCCCGGCCACGTTCAATAAGGCCGGCGTCGGACGCTCGATGTCGTTGGTGACCACGCTGCCGCGGCTGCGGACGACGTCGTACCGGCCGGGCAGGTACAGGTCCCATTGGAGATCCACCAGCGGCACGTCGACCGCCTCCGACTTCGCGTCGGCCGCCAGCCGCAACGTCGGCGCGTCCACGCCCACGCGGCCGAGGATGCCCACGGCCGCGGCGGGCGTTTCGTAGAAGAACTGCAACCGGCGGATCGGCTTGTCCGGCGCGGCCGGCAGGCTCACCAACACGCTTTGGCCCTCGCGCTGCGGTTTGACCGGCCGGTCGTCCACCCACACCGACCAGAGCGACGCCTCTGGGGGCAGCTTCAGCTCGAGGAACAGGGCCTTCGTGGCCAGATCGAATCGCGCCTCGGTCTGCGCCGTGCCCTGGGCCGAAAGCCGCGTGAGCAACCGGGCGTGCTGGACCACGGCCGGATCGAGCGGATACGCCGGGCGGTGAAACACCGCGAGCTTCACGGTCTCCGGCTCGCCCACGAATCCGTACACGCCCAACAGCCGCCGGCCCGGCTGATACCGCGCGTCGACCAGCTCGCCGACGTCCACGCGGCGGGCCTTGGCGGTCACTTGCACGTCGAGCTCCGCGCTGCCTTCGATCGCGACCAGACCGGACTGATACGCCACGCCGCCGGCGCGGACCACCGGCGCGTCCAACTCCTGCGAGGTCTCGTCGTCCAGCCGTTTGAGGAAATCGACCAGCAGGCGCACGTCGCCCCGGCGGGCGTCGGCCAGCTTCACGGTCCAGTGGCGTTGGCCTTCGACCTCGCGGGCGGAATACTCGACCTCGACGCCGTCCGCGCCGCGCAGCGCCACATCCGGCGGCGTGTCGACCGGGAGAATCAGCTCGAGCGAGCGGGTTCGCGCCTGCTCGACGCGGTAGACCACTTCGCAGTGGCCCACCAGCGCCCCCGGCTCGACGCGGAGGAACGAAAACGTCCGCGCGGTGATCCGGGGATCATTGCGGCGGACGGTCAGGGCCGCCTCGAAGGGCAGGTCGTCGAATCGGTAGGCTAGCGGCGCGGCCGTGCCGCCCAGGCCCAACGGCGCCTTCTGGGCGTCGTCCAAGGGAACGAGCCCCACAAGTGTTTCGGGCCGCACGTCCAAATCGTCGGTCACGGCCACGGCGATCGCGCCCGACTGGCGGACGTCGCCGGCGATCGAGAAGGCGGGGAACTCGATCTTTTGCGATTTCCACTCATCGAGCCAGCCGGGTGGGGTCCGCGAGGCGTCGAAACGCACGGCGCCCTGGCCGCCGGCCGGAATACCCCGGGGCAGGCGCACGAGCACGCGGCTCGCGCCGTCCTCGCCCGTGAAGCGCTCGATGGTCAATGCTTGTCCATCGGCGCCCATGGCCCGATCCACCCGCCAACCGGCGGGCACGGCCAGATTAAACGAAAAGAGCTTCTCGTGCTCGGGCCGCAGGACGAGCGCGCCGCGGACGGCTTGGCCCGCATCGCCCAGCGTCAGCAGCAGCGCGGTGGTGGCGCTCACGGCGGCGGGCGGCTTGCGGAAGGCCGCGGTCAGCGTGTAGTCGCCGCTGGGCACATAGAAGGCGGCCACCGTGCGCAGCGGCACGCGGCCCTCGCCGCCCCGGCGGACCGACTCGGGCAGCGCCGCGTCGAGCACGTCCACGTCGATGGCGATGGGCCCCTCGGCGCGTATCGAATGCGTCTCGAGCCGATCCTCGACCAGCAGGCCCAATTCGGACGTCTCGCCCACGACGTCCAGCGGCGCGAGCCGCGGCATCGTCCAATTGTCCAATCGCGCCGGCGCGCGGACGGCCATCATCTGGAGCACGACCGTGCCGGTGGTCGCCTCGCGGAGCTTCACCGCGAGCACCCGGCCCTCGGGCGCGTCGGTCACGGCCCAACTGGCCATGGCCGGCGAGTGGACTTCGGTAACCTCGAACCCTTCGGGCACGAGGAACCGGCACTGGTCGATCGCCTGGTGCAGCACGGCAAGCGACGTGGTGGCGTGCAGGGCCTCGTAGGCTTGGGTCACCTCGCCAATCTGGACGCCGCGGGCCACGACCACGCGGCTCGTGCGGGCGAGGTGGCTGTTGAGCGTCATCACCAGCGTCACGTCGCCGGCGCGCGGGAGCAACTCGAATCGCGTCATCCCGGCCGTCGCGTCCACCTCGCGCCGGGCCACGTCGAGGCCGCTTTTCACTTCGACGTCGCCGGGCACGGTCATGCGGATCGACGCGGCCGGCGATGGCGGCAAGCGGAAACGCAGCGTCTGCGTCGCCGCGGTCGTCTCGAGCGGCGCGACCATCTCGAGAACAAGCTTGTGCGGACCCTTGCCCTGGACGAAGAGGATCCACTTGCCGTCGGGCCCCCGACCGATCGCCGCGGACTTCTCGTCAAGCGTCGCGCGGCGCAAGCCGACTCCGCCCAGATCCAGCGGCAAGGCCACCAGCGCATCGTCGAGCGATTCGATCTGGAGGACGCCCTCCAGGCGAGCCCGCTCTTCCTCGAGCGTGATTGCGTACTCGGCGCCGGTCCACAGGCATGTCCGCGGCGGCTTGGTTTCGGCCGCTTTCTGGGCCTTGGCCAGGAGGTCTTCGTATTCGTCGCGCGGCAGCAGCACCCGCTGAGGCTGACCTTCCAAGAGGACGTGCAGGTCCTCGGCCGGGACGTAGATCTCCCGCACGCGCTGTTCCGCCAGCTCGGCGGCGAAGGCCACGGCGGGGAGAACGATCCAGGCGAGAGCGAGAAGGAGAAGGAGGCGCGGGGCCCTGAAGGGGACAACTCGCGGGCACATGCCCACGGCAAGCGTGGGCATGGCACCCACGGCTCCCCTCTCCCGCTTGCGGGAGAGGGGTTGGGGGCGAGGGGTTTGGAGGTGCGCGTCACGCATGGCTGGGGCCTCCTTCCTGGTCGTCGGCGGGCGGAGCCGCGGGGGCTTCCGGCGAGGGCGGCGGCGCGCCGTTTGCCTCGCTTGGAGACGGGCCGCCGGACGCCCAAGACGCCGCGGGACGGCGGCAGCTCACGCGGCGGGCGCAGGCGATGATCCACACCACCAGGACCAGCACGAGTGCCAGCACAAGATACCCATCGAGCACCTGCATGGCCAGAATCGGCCAGAACGTGCCGCACAACACAATCGCGGCGACGAGCGCCCCGACGGCCAGCACCCGCGATCCCCATCCGCAAGGCACCAGCAGAATCCCGCCCAGCACCACGACGACCAACACGATGCCGGTGAGCAGTTTTTCGTTGATCGTCCAGAGATGAAGCGGTCCCGTGGGGCGGAGCGTCGCGAAGACGTAGCGCCGCCCGTCGGTTTGGAAGCCCTTGATGGCCTCCTCCGGCGACACGTTCACCCCTTGGCACACGGCCGCGAACAACTCGGCGTCGCTCAGGGGGAACGTGGGTTCCCAGGTCAAACAGGCATCACCGCTGGGCCGCCATGCAATCTCGTTGGTCCACGGACCGGTCACGCCGACCAGGGCCAACTCCTCGGGCAGATACGCGCAGAGCTGGACCTTGAGCACGGCGGGATTTTCGGGAAAGACGGGTAGTTCGAGCGTGCCGCCGTTGCCGGGCGCGGCGTAGCGGAGGTCGATCACAAAGGGCTTGTCCGGCTCCGCGCCCACCAGCGGGATGAAGACCGTGCCGGCCGCGCCCCGTTCGAGCGTGACCGCGCGGCCGTTGATCCGTAGCGGCTCGCTGTCGAACTCGACATCCGCGGGCAACGTCACTTCAAGTCGTTGCCCGGCGCTGCGCACGCGGGCGAGAAACTGCACGGCCACCTGGTCGGCCCGCGTCACGACCATTCGGGCGACGGCCAGCTCGATGCTCGTGGTCTTCACTTCTTCAAGCTCGTAGCGGGTCGCCTCCAGCGTCAGATCCCAATCGCCGTGGAACTCCCACGCGCCGGCGGCGTCGGCCACTTGGACGCCCGGCATGAGGTCGTGTTGGGGGTCGATGGGGCGCAGGGCCTTGGGTTCGCCCTCCGGCTGAACGTCGATCGTCTCGGCCTTCACCGCGACGATCTGACCCCAGGAGCGATCCACCGGCGCGGCGTCGGCCATGGCGGGCACGAGCCGCGGAACCACCAGGGGCACCGACTTCCCCAGGTCCAGCTTGTCGATCTTCTCCTCCCACGCGAGTTTGATTTCGGCACGACCGACCCATTCGCTCGTGCCGCTGAACTGCCAGGCGTGGTAGCCGGCCGGCACGTCCTCGGGCGACGGGTCCAGCCGCTTGTCGCGGACGCCCGGCGTCTGGGTGCGAAGCTTGTCCGCCAGGCTCTCCGGCACGTCGATCCGCAGCGTCTTGATGCCGCTGTAAAGCACGTCGAGAAAGAACGTCGCTTCATACTTGACCGCGTCGTCCTCGATCCGCGCGACGAGCAATTGGCTCACGCTCACCTGCGGCCGGCGCCGCTCAGCGGAAAGCGAGAGCTTGACCGGCTCGCGGTCGAAGCCGAAGGTCAGGATGGGTTTCACGCCGCCGGAAAATTCGATGCCAAACGCGGGGATGCCGCCGGGCATCTCGATTCGGCCCGCCAGGCTGCCCAGGGCCTCGGCCAGCGAGATGGGCCGCAAGCCCGCGTCGCCCTCCGGGTTCACCCGCAGACTCTCCGGCGCGAAGACGATGAGCCGGCCCGTCTCGCGTTCGATCCCCTCGGGCACGACCCGCGGGATCACCAGCGGGATCTTCGCCGCCTTGCCGGTTGGCGTCAAAAGGTCGGGTTCGGCAAGGTCGCGGGCCAGACGCACGTCGAGCATCACGCTGCCGAGCGCCTTGCGGGCCAAGTTGACCACGAGCCGCGTCTTCTTCTCGCCCGTGAGGTGGTGCGAATCGACCTGCAGCTCGCCCACCCCGCGGACCAACCGGACGTCGTACCCTTCGGGCACGTCCCATTCGAGCCGGAACACGCCGGCCCGCTCGATCGTGTAGGTCGCCAGCACGTCCATTTCGAGCCGCTCGGGCCGAAGCCGGACCAAGACCGCCGAATCGACCAGGATCCGCGGCTCGACCTTCTCGACGGCCAACGCCAGCCGGTACGGCACGGTCGCGTAGCGGTAGGAGAAGTCCCACTTGCCCTGGCGCAGGGCCTCGGGCAATTCCGCGGCGTCAACCTGCATGAGGCCGGTCGTCGTCTTGGCTTCCGCCCGCAGACCCTGGGCCACCTCGACCACCACCACGCCCTGTTGCCGGCCCACGCCCAGCGCGCGGACCACGGGCACGTCGATCGAGCCGGCGGCTTTCTCGTCGGTGAACTTCTCGAGTTCGACCGTGACCGACTGCCGGCCCTCGGCGGGTTCGTACAGCTCGGCCGTGATCTTCTGCACGGCGTCGGTCGTCTCGACCTTCCATTGCCGAACGTTCGGATCGAAGACGTTGACCACTTTCTGATCGGCCGGCGCTTCGATTTCGAGCGCGGCTAGCTTCGCGCGGCTGATGGTGTATTGCAGAACGGCCTGGGTTCGGGTCAGGCCCTCGTGGATGCGGACCTGTTGATGGGCTTCGACGCCGGCCAGGGCGGCAAGGCCCGTGGCGCCTTCGGCCTTGGGCGTCCAGGCGATTTCGACGGCCGGGGCGGCGCCGACGAACGCCAGGAGCACGGTTTCGTCCGGCTTGACCTCGTCGCCGGTCACCTCGGAGGCGGCGATCATCGGCTGAATGCTCACCTTCACGCCCGCCTCGGGAATCCGCACCCGCCACCGGCTCACCGGGGCCTGCGGCGCCTGGAGCGAGACTTGATTGCGGCCCGGCGTGCTCGTGATCGCCTTGGCGTATTCGAGCGCCAGTTCGATCAACTCCGGCTCCTTGCCTTTCTTCTCCACAAGGAGCTTGTAGCCCGCGGGATCAGCCACGATCCGCGCGGGCACGTCGCCGATCGTCGCTCGGGTGATCGCCGCATCGGCCAGCCGCAGCGGGATCTCGTGCCAACCCTCGGCGAGCACTTCGATCTTGAGCTTCGCGGCGACACGGACCACGTCCTTGGCCACGGTGGCTTCGTTCTCCGACTCGCTCACCAGCGCGCCGACGGGCGGCTTGCCGTCGGGCGTGGGCTGGGTCTTGTCGCGGGCGGCCTTCCACAGCTCCTGGAATTTTTCGTAGGGGATGAAGACGCCGCGGCCTTCCTTCTCGAAGACGTTGCGGAGCTTTTCGTACGGGATGTAGATCGACTGCTCGCGGATCACCCGGGCCTCGGGCGCGTCGTCCGGCGCGGCCGGCGGCGGCGTGGGCTCCTGCGCCAGGGCCCTTTGCCCTCCCATCACAACCAGGCAGCCCAGCAGGCTGGCCAACCAAAACGATCCCAGACGGACGTTCATGCTCAGCTCCTCGCGCTCGCGCGGTTCGCGGTTATTGAAGGGATCCACGGCGCCGGTCCGAGAATACGACCAATCCGGCGGGTACACAATACCCCTGGAAATTGTAGCTGCCGTTAGGGTTAGGACGAATGGAGAAAAGGAAAAGTTCCGCCGGCTTTATCTCCTTGGGCTTTCCGCTAGAATGCACCGTTTGGGTTTTGGCACGAGGCCTTCCCCCAATCGGGTGATTCCATGACTAAGCACATCTTCGTCACCGGCGGTGTTGTCAGTTCGCTGGGCAAGGGGCTCACCAGCGCGTCGATCGGCATGTTGTTGGAGAATCGAGGGCTGTCGATCCGGATGCAGAAGCTCGACCCCTACATCAACGTCGATCCCGGCACGATGAGCCCCTACCAGCACGGCGAGGTCTACGTGCTGGACGACGGGAGCGAGACGGACCTGGACCTGGGCCACTACGAGCGGTTCACCAACAGCCCGCTTTCGCGAGACAGCAACTACACGACCGGCCAGATCTACCTGGCCGTGATCAACAAGGAGCGGCGCGGCGAGTTTTTGGGCCAGACCGTGCAGGTCATCCCCCACATCACCAACGAGATCAAGCACGTCCTGAGTAAGCTGGCCGGCGACGACGTGGACGTGGTTATCACCGAAATCGGCGGCACGGTCGGCGACATCGAAAGCCAGCCGTTTCTCGAGGCCATCCGCCAGTATTCGCTCGACGTGGGCAAGGAGAACTGCGTCTACATCCACCTGACGCTCGTGCCCTATCTCAAGGCGGCCGGCGAGTTGAAAACCAAGCCGACCCAGCATTCGGTCGGCCAGCTCCGCCAGATCGGCATCCAGCCGGACTTTTTGGTCTGCCGCACCGAGCGATCGTTGAGCCACGATGATCGGGCGAAGATCGCCTTGTTCTGCAACGTGCCGGTCGAGGCCGTGATCGAGGAGAAGGACAAGGACTTCTCGATCTACGAGGTGCCGCTGAGTCTGGTCGAGAACGGCCTGGACGAGCTGATCATCCGCAAGCTGGGCTTGAAGGCCGGCAAGCTCGATCTTGCCCATTGGCACGATCTCCTGCACCGGCTGCGGAATCCCAACCACGAGATCAGCATCGCCGTGGTGGGCAAATACGCCGAGCATCACGACGCGTACAAGTCGATCTACGAAGCCCTGGACCATGCGGGCATCGACAACCTCGCGCAGGTGCGGATCCAGCGGGTGCACAGCGAGGTGGTCGAGCGCGAGGGTGCCGAGCGGCTCCTGGCCGGCGTCGACGGCGTGCTCGTGCCCGGCGGATTCGGCGAACGCGGCATCGAGGGCAAGATCCAGGCGATCCATTTCGCCCGGCAACGGGGCATTCCCTTCCTGGGCATTTGCCTGGGTATGCAATGCGCGGTGATCGAGTTCGCCCGCGGCGTGCTCGGATTGGAGCAGGCGCACTCGACCGAGTTCAACAAGAACACGGCCGACCCGGTGATTTGCCTCTTGGACGAACAGAAGACCATCACCGACATGGGCGGGACCATGCGTCTGGGCGCGCAGCCCACGGTGCTCGTGCCTGGCAGCAAGGCCCTGGAGTGTTACGGACGGGCGGACATTTCCGAGCGGCACCGGCACCGGTACGAGTTCAACAACGCGTACCGGAAGCAGTTCGCGACCAACGGGATGCAGGTGGTGGGCACGAGCCCGGACGGCGGGCTGGTCGAAATCGTCGAACTGCCGGAGCACCCGTGGTTCGTCGCCGTGCAATTTCACCCGGAGTTCAAATCGCAGCCGACGCGGTCCCATCCGCTTTTTGCCGGATTTGTGGGCGCGGCCGTCGCGCGGCACGCCGCCCGCGGCGAACGGGCGCACGAGGCGGAACGACGCTGAGAGCGTGGTGAATAGGGGGGGGCAGTGCCGTTGTGTGAGTGCCACTGGCTTCGCCAGTGCTGTCGTATGGCGGAATTCACGCACTGGCGGAGCCAGTGGCACACGTGCGAGGGACAAACACCATGCGAGTCCTGTTGTGCTGTCTGATATTCCTGGGCGCAGCCTGCCGGCCGTGCGCAGCGGCCGAGGTCGCGCCGGACGCTCCGCGGTCGATCGCCGTGGCGAGTCTCATGCTCGAGCCGGTGAAGTGGGACAAGGACGAGAACGAGCGGCGGCTGATGGTCCGCATTCGGGAAGCCCGGCGGCAGGGGGCCCAGCTCGTCGTCACGCCCGAGGGCGCGATTGACGGCTACGTCGAGAACGAAGTGATCCGCGCCCCGGGCGAGCAAAGGCGGGAGCTGGTCGCGCGATTCAACGCCCTGGCCGAGCCGTGCGACGGGCCTCGCATCGGGCGATTCACGAAGCTCTGCGACGAGCTTGACGTTTTTCTCGTGCTTGCTTTTCTCGAAAGGGACGGCGGCTTTGTCCACAATTCCGCGATTCTCATCGATCCGGCTGGAGCGATCGTGGGCAAATACCGCAAGACCCATTTCGCGCAAGGCCACGGCATCGGCGACCGGAAGGGGGACAATCCGCCAGGATACCTCCCGGGCAAGGAATATCCCGTGTTTCCCCTCGGGTCCTGGAAGATGGGGATCATGATCTGTTACGATCGGCGCGTGCCGGAAGTCGCCCAGCGGCTGGCGGCCGGCGGGGCGCAATTCATCGTCAACCCGTCGTTCGGCATGTCGGGCGACTGCAACCGGCGTTATCTGTCCGCTCGGGCGAAGGAGACCGGCGTGCCCATCCTGTTCGTGCATCCACGGCAAACCGTCTATTGCACGGCGGCGGGGGCGATCGAGACGGACGAGCGGATCGAGCGAGGCGAGGCGCGCGTGTGTATCGTTACGATCGAGCCGGCGCGAGGGAAAGGCGTCATTGCAGCCGGAGTCGCGAAGTGAATGATCGTTACGCGTGTGCCACTGGCTTTGCCAGTGTCTTGTAACACAAGGAACGCGGCACTGGCAGAGCCAGTGGCACACGAGCGGCGCCACGTGAGTTTGGAGTCCGATTCATGTCCGACCAACCCAACGACGACAAAAAGATCATCATCGACGAGGATTGGAAATCGCAGGTCGAGGCGGAGCGAGACGCCGGGCCGCAGACGTCCGAGCCGGAGCCATCGGCCCAACCGAAGGACGAGGTCCGCTGGCCGGAGCCGTCGCTGCCGCTTCTTGTCACAACCTTGGCCACGCAGGCGATGGCCGCGCTGGGGCTCTTTCCCCATCCGGTCAGCGGCAAAACGAACATCGACCTCCCGCAGGCGCGGCATTTCATCGACACGATCGAAATGCTCCAGCGCAAGACCGAGGGCAATCGCGGCCCTGAGGAAAGCTCGATGTTCGAAGAGACGCTTTACGAGCTGCGCATGGCCTTCGTCGCCGTCCGCGACCGGCCGGCGGCGACGTGAGCGCGTGACGCCGTGTGCCACTGGCTTTGCCAGCGCAGAGGCCCGTCCGTCCCACAAATCACTGGCAGAGCCAGTGGCACACTCCGCGGCAACATGAGGACGCGGCTTTGCCCGCCCCGCCCCGTTTCTTCACGCGGAGCGTGAAGAGTACGGCGACGCTATGCCCCGGCCAACCGCCCGAACTCCTCCCAAAGCCGGACACTGGCGCGGATGGCGCGGTGGAAGTCGGACAGGGAGAACTTTTCGTTCGGGCTGTGGGCGTTGTCGTCGTCCTGCCCCCAGCCCAACAGGAGCGCGTCCACGCCCAGCCCTTGGGCAAACTTCGACACGATGGGAATCGACCCGCCCTCGCGGGTGAAGACCGGCGGCGCGCCGAACGCGTGCTCCAGGGCCTTGGCCGCCGCCTGCATGAACGGATTGTCCTGCGACAGGTGCACCGCCGCCGTGCCGTGCATATCGACCAGCTCCATCGCGATGCCTGGCGGGCAGACCTCGGCGAGCTTCTCGCGCAAGGCCGGGCCGATCTTGTGGGGATCCTGCCGGGGCACCAGGCGGAAGCTCAGCTTCGCGCTAGCCACGGCCGGGATGATGGTTTTGGCCCCTTCGCCCTGGTAGCCGCTCGTGAGTCCGCACACGTCGAACGTCGGCCGGGCCCAGCGCCGTTCGAGCGTCGTGAAGCCCCGCTCGCCCGCCAAAGCGGTCAGGCCCAGATCGCGCATGTAGTGGTCTTCGTCAAACGGCAGTCCGGCAAGCTGCTCGCGCTCGGCGGGCGAGAGCGGCAGAACGTCGTCGTGGAAGCCGGGCAACTGAATGACCCCGTCCGCGTCGATCAACGCCGCGAGTATCCGTGCCAGGGCGTTGGCGGGGTTGGTGACCGTGCCGCCGAACGAGCCGGAGTGCAGATCGCGATTCGGCCCTTTAAGGATCAACTCGAAGCAGGCGATACCCCGCAGCCCGCAGGTGATCGCCGGCTGTCCGGGGGCGAACTGGTTTCCATCGCTGATGACGATGCAATCGCAAGCGAGCTTTTCGCGGTTCTCGCCGATGAACTTGGCCAGGTACGAGCTGCCGACCTCCTCCTCGCCTTCGAGAATGAATTTCAGGTTGACCGGCAGCCGGCCCTCGACGGCCATCCAGGCTTCCGCGCTCTTGACGTGGGTGAGGAGCTGGCCCTTGTCGTCGGCCGCGCCGCGGGCGAAGACCTTGCCGTCGCGGACGGTGGGCTCAAACGGCGGCGTCGTCCACTTATCCAGCGGTTCGACCGGCTGCACGTCGTAGTGGCCGTAGACCAGGACCGTGGGCAATCCTTCCTGGCGCGGGCTTTGGGCATAGACGAGGGCGGGACCGTCCCCCTCGATGATCTCGACCGCGAGCCCAATCCGCCGGAAATGTCCTGCCAGGGCCTCCGCGGCGCGGCGAAGGTCCGCCTTTCGGGTGGTGTCGGCGCTGATGCTCGGGATCCGCAGCAGGTCGAAAAGCTCCTGCTCGAACCGCTGGGCGTGGGTTTCCAGGTACTGGTCGATCGTTGCCATCGGGCGAGACCTCCGGTTAGGGTGACACGCGAACCGCACGCCCGGCACGGGGCCCGGCGGAAAACCCCTGACTTGACGACGCTTGATAGGATGGGTGTACAATATATCTCAATCCCGTTCGTCTGACCATCGGGGGGGCGACCCCCGAATGGAGATCTTCTGATGGCCGATTCCCTCTCTGTTGCCGTCCAAACGCCTTGTGCACGGCCCGATCGACGGCCTGAGTCCCGCGAGCGGCCCAAGCAGCAGCCCCGCTATCACGTCGTCCTCTGGAACGACGAGGAGCACACCTACGAGTACGTCGTCTGGATGCTCCGCGATCTTTTTGGGCATTCGCCGGAGAAAGGCTTCTTGCTGGCCAAGCAGATCGACACCCAGGGCCGCGCGGTCGTCCTGACCACGACGCTCGAACGCGCCGAGCTCAAACGCGATCAGATCCACGCCTTCGGCAAGGACGCGTTTGTGACCTCGTGCCGCGGGTCGATGTGGGCCACCATCGAAACGGCCGAGTGATGGGCCGCTCGCGGCTTCGCTTGAGTGCCACGCAACGCCGTCTACTAATGGTTGGGCATTATGGGCGTTAGTTGTTGGGCGAGAAGGCGTTGCTTCTCGGTGG
>JAFGDS010000110.1 GCA_016931995.1 Pirellulales bacterium | reverse complement strand
CGGTCGGCATCGGGTTCGTCGACGTGGCCGAGATCGGCCCAGACGAAGACCGGGTCAAGGTCGTCGGTCTCGTCCCGCCCGACGGCGCCCATCCACTGGTCCCGAGTCGCGAGCGCGTGCCGCGGGGCTATCCATTGGCGCAACCGTTGCTCCTTTACCTGTCGCCCGAGGCCGACGGGACGACGTGGGAGTTCTTCGACTTCCTGGCCGCCGGCGGCGGCTCTGAAGCCGTTCGGAAACATGGCTTTGTGCCGTCGCCACCTTGCGCGCGAACAGGAACGTCCGTTCCAGCGACGAGTGATTCGGCGATCGACAACCGAAATACCCAAGGGAGAGGGCAAAAATGAAGACGTCTCGGATACTTCTCGGGAGAATCGCCGTCGCCGCCTTGGTGTTTGCCGCGAGTGTCACGTTTGGCCATCGATCGGCGGTCATTGCCGCGGATGGAAGCAGCTCCCCTAGCCTTTCCATCGAGGTGGAGAAGGAGAAGCTGGTGGGGATCGCGTTCGGATGGCTTCCCAAGACCACAACGACCGTCACCGTCACGTTGACTCCGCCCGCGGGATGGTTCCTCGTCACGCCGGCGGACAATGAAGTGAAAGAAAGCTCGGGCACCACGATTTGGGCTCCCGACGAGGGCAACTTCGACAAGAGCAAGCACACGTGGAAGGGCTACGGGTACAATAAGACGACGCCGCATGACGTCGTCAATTCCGGGACGTTTGCCCTTTTCATCGGTAATCTATATCGGGAGGGCGGAACGGGAGGATCGAAGCCTGACTTCGGAGTGTCCGTGGCCGACGTGGACATCGACGTGCAGTGCAAATGGCCCCATGTGGGCCCGCCCCATTGGCAACCAGACAACAGCGATTTGGAGGACCGCGTGGAAGCCGACGAGCCCAACGGCGGCTCGATCATCCCCATCCTGATCGAAGGCGAGTTTCCCAGTCCGAGTGACTTCGCCACCAAGGAACCCTACAAGACCGCATGGAAGGCCATGGGCCTGCGCTTGAACGTCCCCTGGGACGACGCATTGGGCGGCACCGGCAACAAGGGCTATCTGAGGTTCGACATCTACCAGCCCGGTCTTGCGATTTACTATTACGACAATCGTGACCACCAAACGCACCGCGTTACCACCGGGCAGGAAATCCCCATCAACTCGGATGACGACATCACTCCCACTGTGGGGATCCTCACCAACGAGGAGTTCACGGCGCCCGTGGCCATATCAGCCGTGTTCATGTGGTACAAACCACCGGGCAAAGGCGACCGCGTTTGGGCCAGGGACTACGTGCGCGTCGTGCCGCAGGTTCTCACGGGCGAGCTCAAACTCAACATGCGTCGAGATGGAGACCATTGGTACGAATACCCATGTATCTGGACGGAGCAAAACAAGGCGAACCTCATCCAATACAAGACCACTTCCAGCGCCGATGGCATCAAGGAAGTGATCGTTCGGGTCACCACGGGCACGAGCAACGTCCAGTGGAAATCGTCGGGCCTGGCGACCGCCGCCGACTGGACCGACTCCAACTTCAAGACGCGCACCAATCAGCAGGAAAGCACGGACGCCAACGGCAAACCTAATTATGACGGAACCAGATACAAGTTTCTCGACCCTGGCACGACCGGCAATAAGCCCTATTCGGCGCAGTTGCTCATCGTCCCCGTTGGCAGCGACGTGCCCGTCAAGGTCGATGAAGAAACCTTCCATGCCCGCACGAGAAAAGTCTTCTACACCAGAACGGCCGATACCCCCTTCGAAGCATTCGGAAAGACGTACATGTGGAAACTCTACGGCAAGGCCGAAGCCAACGCGACGCCAGTATGCACCGATCCTTCGAACGATGATCCCAACCTCTTCTTTGGCCCTGACGGGAAGACCTTCAACACGGCCTACGACTGCGTGACGCCCCGAGGCGCCTTCCGAGCCGTTGCCCACGGACTGATAGACGGCAGCCAAATCCGATTGGACCAGACGTGGTACAAGGGGTTTGGGGGACCGTCGAGTGCCCAGGGCACCCAGGGCGGCGCCGCGCCCGTCTACGACCTTACCGGGCACGCCGAGATGCACGATCCATATCGGATGCTGTTCACGTGTTTCAGCACCAAGACATTCACGGGCTACACGTGTTCGGTCGCCACGTCCATGAAGAACGGCCTCGAACACACGGTCGGCGGCGGGTATTCCGTGGTTGGCTTCCCCGGAGTATGCCTCCTCTGGCCGGGCAAACTCACCTGGACGTTCCAGGGTACCCTCGGGCCGGAGTTGACCGCGAACGAACGTAGCCGCATGATGGCGCTCACAAATGAAGAAATCCAGAAGGAACTGGTTCGGCTTGGCGTGTTCAACTGGTATGACAATGAAACACAACAAGAGACAGCCGATCCGGACGAGGACGACAGAATCACGTTCGATCCCCAATGGATTCACGACCATACTTTCGCGACCATTGACGATATTGTGGGCTGCAATCTGGCAACGATCAGCCAGAACGCGAAGAATGCGTTCATGGCGGAGCACCCGGGACACCCAGACTTCACGTGGATTCTGACGTCGCTGGCTTTCAGCTACGATATTGCGGATGCCAAGTACATTGGAACCACTGCCAGTGTCGCGATACCGGGGGTCGAGTAACGGGAGACGAATGATGCGCCCATTCCGCCGTATTGGATTTCTCGTTGTCTTGACGATCATCGGGCAAGAGGGCGCGTTCGCGCGGGAGGCCGACAAGCACACGGCTGCCCGGCCGGCTGCGCCGGTCCGCGTCAGTTTCGGCGTCACCGAGGAACGGAAACAATGGTACGTTGGGGACGGGATCCCCGTGGCTGCAACCGTGACAAATATCTCGAATCGCGATCTGCTTCTTCCCGACTGGGATCAGCCCACCCTGGAGTTCATGCCGATGTGGCGCCTCGCGGCCGAGGTGAAGGGTATCCCAGGGGAGACGCGCGACTGGTTTCCCAGCTCGGGACGGGGAGGTTCCGGTGGCGTGGAAAATCTCGAGTGGGAACCGCTCGGCGTGGGCAAGACCTCGCGGCCAAAGCAGGACCGATTCGTGGTGATGATTCCCGGGCAGATGACGATCCACGCCACCTTCAATTGTCGGTTTCTCGGAGCCAAGCGAATGACCGACAAGGGGCTCAAACGCTTCTATCCGTACCGCCGCGGTCCGCCAATCACCCAATCCGTGTCTTTCGACGTCCCCGCGCACATGTCGCCCGCAATGACGGAGAAGTACGACCAGTTGTCAAAGACAATGCTCGATGAAAATGTATCCGTCGAGGAACGTCTTGCCGCTCTTCGTCAGGTGTCCGACGAAAAACACTATTTCGCGGCCCGTTTGGTGTGGACGATATGGAAGCAGGCCCAAGATCAGGAGGTGAGAGACGCCGCGTTGCTTCGCCTGATCGATCTTCTGGAGTTCGGCACGGCCTATGAGGCGATGCCCGATCTGCTCGACGCCCTGGCCCAGGACACCACGCCGCTTGTCGCTCGAAAGCGAATGTTGGACGTCCTGGGTAAGATGGATTTGCACAAAGAGCGTCCGGGCTTGCGTATTGCGGACGTGGCCGGCTATTGCCTGCCCAAACCCGTCCACGACAAGGCGCTCGACGTCGTCGGTCGCCTGACGCACTCCACGAATGCCACCTTGGCGGAGAAGGCGACGACGCTTCTGAAGCCGCGTCCCGTCAAACAGTAGCATGTCCCACGAGCCCCCCGACGCCTACCATGTTTGGCTGGGCATTCCACCGTCCGAACAGCCGCCGAACCATTATCGGCTCCTGTCGGTCGAGTTGTTTGAAAACCAGCCCGAGATCATCGCCCACGCGGCGGATCGGCAAATGGCCCATTTGCGGGCTCTGCGGTCGGGCAGCCGCGCCCCGCTCGCCCAAAAACTGCTCAACGAGGTCGCCACGGCAAAAGCCTGCTTGCTTTCATCGGAGAAGAAAGCCGCCTACGACTTGGCGCTTCGCCTGGCGTTGTCGGGCGAAGAAAAGCCACGCGCCGACGCGCAGCCGAGCGGCCGCGAGGACGCCTCCATCGAGAACGTGGCCATCGAGAACGTGGCCATGGGAGCGACCTCTCTCTCGTCCTCCGCCCGGGCGCCCATGCCAGCCGAGGACGTCGGGGCCTTTCAGATCGAGACGGGCGACGCCCTGCAACGTTGCCGAACGAGACTCGGCGGACGTCGGGGAGCTTCGCCACGCGTTGTTGGAAACGCTTCGCGAGGCCGGGGCGCAACCCCGCCGTCGAGCCGCGCGCGCCGCCTCGCGATCGAAAGCGTCCTGTGTCTCTTGGCGTTCGCGGGATTGGCAATCCTGCTGACGGTCGGCCGCGGCTGGTGGGCCGGCGATTCCGGGAAGGCGACGCCGCGCGCCAAAAATACGTCGGCAACGACGTCGCATCTTCCACGCGACTTCGCCCAACAACCCAAATCCAACGTGCCCGCGGACGTCGAATCCCCGAAAACGTCCGCCCATCAACGGCGCGGGCCGCGCGACATTGCCGTCCGCGCGGCGAGGCCTTCGTCGGCGCTCTCGCGTCAGGACCACGTTGCCGACTCGGCGTTGCCGGGCTCCGCCGAACAACGGAAGCATACCGTCCCCTCGCGCGACGCGCAACAGCGCATTGCCCAGGAGTTGGAAGAACGTATTCCTTCTCGAGACGTCGACGGGCCCAACGAGCATCGCAACCGGGCGAAGCGACTGGCCGACGAAGCCAATCGGGCCCAAGGCAACCCCGACGAGCGGTACATCCTGCTGCTCGCCGCCGCGCGGGCGGCGGGCGATTCGGGTGACGCGGCGTGGATGCTCGAATTCATCGACGTCATCGACCGCCAGTTCGCCATCGACGCCGTGTCCGTGAAGCGCGACTTGCTGACGCGGTTCGCGGATCGGTCCGGCGCGGGGGGCGATCCGTCCTCGCTGGTGGCGGCGTCGCGCGGTGTGATCGCCCAGGCCGTGAACGCCGATCGGTACGAGCTGGCCCTGACTCTGGCGAAGTCTCTGTCGCTTGCTAGCCAGCGATCTCGCGCGAGGCACCTGATGGTGGAAACGCGAGAGCTTCGTTTGCGCCTTGAACGCCTCCATCAGCAGTGGCGTCAGGCGGAACGGGCGCGCGCAACGCTTCAGAGCGATCCTCGCGACAAGAACGCGAATGGGCTTCTCGGTCGGTGGTACTGTTTCGTCAAGCGCGATTGGGGCAAGGGACTGCCTTACTTGGCTAGGGGAGGCGACGACGCGCTCGCGTCGCTCGCCGAGCGCGAGCTGGCCGCGCACGAGTCCGCGGAAGCCGAACTCGCCCTGGCCGACGCGTGGTGGGACGCGGCGCGGACAGCCACCGGCGACGACCGGACCCTCTTTTTGGTTCGCGCCGCCGATTGGTACGAAGGGTGTTTCGACCGGCTTCGCTCCGGCTTGGACCGTCTCAGGGTCCGAAAACGCCTGGAACAGGTGGCCCTCGCGAACGACGAGAGCCGGCCCGACCTGAAGCCCTCGGCGCGATAGCGTCCGTCAGGTCGCGCGATGCCAGACGCCGTCCTCTACGCGTCGAACAACCCGCGAGCCGTGTTGAGCATCCAGCGGTAGCGTTCGAACGTCACGGTTGGGGGCACGGAGTGGTCGGAATGGAGAATGTAGCCACCCTGTCGGGCAAGCGGGACCTTGCGCCGTAATTCCTCTTCGATCGCGCCGGCCGGCCCGGTCATCTTGTGGACGTCGATATTGCCGAAGAAGGCCAGACGCCGCCCATAGCGCTCGCGCAAGGCCGCGGCGTCCATGCCCGCCGCGACCTGCAACGGGTTGAGCACGTTCAGCCCGCGCTCGACCAGGTCGTCGACGATCGGGTGGATTGCTCCACACGAGTGCATCCAGAAGTGGATGCCGTGCCAGCCGAGGAACTCGCCCAGACGACTGAACGATGGCCCGATCGTCGTCCGCCAACTCACCGGCGAGAACAACAGCGATCGCGTCGAGCCGAGGTCCTCGATGAGGAACACGCCGTCGGGCTTCATGCCCAGCGCGAGGCCGCGGTCGAGGATGGCCAGGACGAGGTCCACGTACGTGTCGGCCATGTCGCGCAGCCAGTCCGGATCGAGCGCGACGTCCAGCAAGAGCTTGTCCAGCCCGCGATGACGCCACGTCGCCTCCCACGGGCCGTAGAGGCCGAAGAGCATGTAGCGGTTTGTCGCCCGCAACCGTTCATACTTGCCGACTGCCTCGTCCCAACTTGGGTAGGGATCGAAATGGGCAAAGTACGACTTGTCGTCGATGCGGGCGGGCTCGGCGGGATCGGGCGACAAGGAGAAACGCGGCTTGATCCGGTCCCAAGCCTCGCGATCCGTGGTGACGTGGTCGGAGAACTCCATGCTGCCGGACCGGCCGTCCTGCTTGCGGACCGTGTAGCCGAAGCGATCCTGGTACGTGATCATGCCGTCGGCGCGATCGAGCACCTTCTGCTCGAATCGCGGCGAGGCGTCCAGGTGCATGTGGATGAGATCGAAGTCGAAGAAGTCGGCCGGATCGACGTCCGGCATGCCCTGCCGCCTCCACGCGTCGATCGTTCCGTCCCAGAACGATTCGCTTACAGGGAGTCGGTCTGGGGCCTCGAAGCCGACCGCGGCGTGGATTCGCTCGCGATGATTCACGGGTTGCTCCAGGCAAGAGGAAGACGCGTCCCACTCCGTCGTCCGTTGGGTTGCTCAGCAGTGTACCATGTTCCCCTCTCCCTTTGGGGCTCCTCCGCGGAATCTGTGGATTGATTTAGCCGTGCGAGAATCGCTATCCACGCGGGACGTTCTCAACCTGATCGACATTCCTCGGATTG
>JAFGDS010000016.1 GCA_016931995.1 Pirellulales bacterium | reverse complement strand
GAAGAATTCAGCGTGCCGCGTTCGCTGCCGGCGGTCTACTGGCTGCTGCGCCGCCTGGGCTACCGCTATCTGCGTCCCAGGCCGCGGCACCGAAGCTATGACTTGGTCTCTCTATGCGAGACCCATCAAGTCCATCGCTACCTTCATCAAACTGCTATGTTTGCTGGCCTGAATGTTGAGATGGTACCAACTCCCGCTCGAGGAGCTGAATACCTACCAGGCCTTGCCGTTCTTGCGTGTTCCGCAGAGGTAGACGTTCATGCCCATGGCTTCGGCCATGGCGGCCTTGGCCAGCAGGGCTTTGTCGGCCTCGGCGGCGCTGTTGGCGTAGACAACCTGGATGTGGTTGCTCTTGTGCCGGGCCATGAACTGGTCGCGGGTCACGCCGTAGGTCACGGCGTGCATGATGGGCCACTGCGAGGTGGTCTCCTTCCAGCGGCGCTGGGTTTCGGCGTCGGGCAGATCGACCACGCCGCCGCGGCCGAGGTCCATGCACAGCCGGCCGCCCTCGACGAAGACGCGGGACCAGACGATCTCGCCCGGCTTCGACACGCCCTTGATCGTGCCGCCGCCGAGGCGGAAGTACATCGGGGGCTGCCGCTCACTGGACGCGCCTTTCCACCCGCCCTTGAGATGGGCCGGCGGCACCGAGCCGCTGATGAGGAAGACCCAGACGTAGTCCTTGACCGTGCCGGACTGGTCCCAGTCGCCCCAGCGGACGTCGTGCAGCGTGTTTTCGACCGGCTGGCCCATGGCCTTGTGGACGCGGTAGGTCATCAGTCCGTCCAGCCCGGCGCACTCGTCGGCCTCGTTGAAGTGGACGATCGGCTCGCCGGCGTAGAGGATGCGGCGTCCGTCGCGGCTCTTGATCGGCGGCCGGTCGGTGTTGTTGAGCGTTCCCTCGACCAGGTCGCTGGCGGGCAGGAGGTCCTTCAGTCCCTGCTGATACTGGATGCCGATCAGGTCGCAGCCGAAGTCGTCGGCGATCCGCCCGGCGGCGATGTACATCTTGCATTGGGTGAGAATCTGGGCGTCGGTCAGATCGGTGGCCTCGTTCGGGCCGGTCACGAACTTGATGCCCCGCTCGTCCATCCAGCGGCGCACCGCCTGGGCCTCTTGATCGGAGACCTGCGTGGTTTCGTAGTAGAGGGCCGACTGGCTGAGCCGCTCTTTGTACACGCCGGTGTCGTTCAAGAGATCGTCGGGGATGATCGCGTTGAACATGCCCATGCAGCCTTCGTCGAACACGCCCATCACGGCCTTCTCGCGGGCGAGCTGCTCGGCCAGGGCTTGGCCCAAGCGGCGTTCGGCCGAGGGCACCTTGACCTCGTCCAGCGGCGTAACGTGTTTGGTTGCGTGGCGCACGGAGCCCTTTTCGAGCCACTTTTTGAGGTTTTTGCGGAAGGTTTTGTCGGTGAAGTCCTCGCCCCAGAGGGTGGAAAACTTGACGCCGGCCTTGGCCATGGAGGCGTTCAGGTTGAGCATGCCGACCAGTCCCGGCCACATGCCCGACCAGTTGGCCACGGTGAGGATCGGTCCGCAATGGCCGATGAGCCCGGCCAGGACGTGATGCGAGTATTGCCACACGGCCTCGGCGACGATGAGTTTCGCGTTCGGGTCGATATTGGCGAAGACTTCCATGCCTTCCTTTTGCGAGGCGATGAAGCCGTGCTTCTGGTCGGCCTTGTAGGGATGGGCGCGGACCAACTCGTAGCCAGCCGCGGCCACGGCCGCGGCCAGCGCGTCTTCCATCGCCTTTTGCGCGGCCCAGCACTCCTGGTTCGCGGCCGGCCGCAAGTCGCCGCTGGCCACCATGAAGACCTGCTTCTTCTTTGCCTTGGGAATACTGGCCAGCTTGGGAATTGCATAGGCCGCCATCGTGTCTTCTCCTTCTTGGATATTTGTTCGTGATGGGACTCAGGGGGATTCGGGTCCAGGTCCTCGGGCCGAAAAAGGCCGGCCGCAAACGGCGGGACCGACGGTCGTATCCGACCTGCCGCTATCATACTGGACCCAACACGGCCGTCCAAGCCACCCCGCACGGTTTCGGTCCACGGCGCGGCAACGCGGGCCGATCGAGGTCGCCCGAACAACGTAGGGTGGATCGAGGTCGCGGGAGTCTTGGGGGCGGGATGCAAGCCAGCCCCGGAGCAAGGAACACGTTGTGTTCAGGCGTGCCCCGTTGCCGCGACCGCACCCCACCATCCGCCCGACGGGTCTGCCCAAACGGACCTTGGCAAAAGAAGACGCGGGCACCCCCTCCCTGTGGGGGGCCGCTTCTCTTGGCCAGGGCTATCGCATGTGTGCTCCATCACGCCTGGTTGAACGGATGAGGTTGTGGCGCAGCCCTGTTCTTTTGGCGGCCCATCCCCTTGGAATTGGGCGCCGCCGGATCGCTCACGGCCGGGCCGCCTGACGGTTGCCGATCCCGACGTGCTCTTGGGCGAACCACTGCTTCCAGAGCGTGGCTTCCTCGGTGGCGTTGGCCGGAGGACGCGCCGGCGGGTGGGGCGCCGGGTGGCCCGCCGCCTTCGGCAATGCCGCCAGGGCCACCCGGCGGATCGAAAGGTGATCGTCGAGAAGCTCGATCAACACGGGGACGAAACGCCGATCCGCCAGATGGCCCATCGCCTCCGCGGCCCGCTGACGCACGGTGGCGTCGCGGTGCCGGGCGAGCCGTAGCAGCTCCTCGACGCCCCGGTCGTCGCCAAACCGCGCCAGCGCTGCCGCCGCGTCCACGCGCGTCGATTCGTCGGCCCGAGCCAAAAGATCAAAAAGCGGGGCGGTGTCGTCCAAATGTCCAGCGGCGACCAGGCCGGCCACCGCCGCGCGGACGATGCCCTGGTCCGGATCCTCCAGCGCCGGCAACAACACGGGGACGTGGCTTGGACTCGGGTGCGCCAAAAGGTACTCGCACGCTCGGCGGCGGACCTCGCTCGAGGCGTGGCCGATCGCCATTTGCGCCAGGCGCACGGCCGGCGGGCTCGCGTCCGAGGCTGTAGCCGTCATCACGCTTTGCCATACCAGCGAATCGGACTCCGCGGCCATCTGGTCGGCCAGACGCCAGAGGGCCAGCCGCCCCAGCGGACGCTCCTCCGCCTGGGCAAGAATCCGCCTGGCCGCGCGGCGGCGCTCGTCCACGTCGGGTGAACGAAGCTGAACGAGGGCCTGGAACGCGGGCTCGCACTGGGGCAGAATCTCGACGAAGACCGTCTCGGGCAGCGGCTGCTGATGGTCGATGGCCAGCACGGCCAGCGCCTCGCTCAACGTTGGACCCATCGCCCCCAGCGCGTCGGCCGCCCGCTGGCGGTCCGCCGACGCCAGGCGGGGATCGGCCAGCTCGGCCACGAGCCGCGCGGCCCCGGCCACGGCGTCGGGCGAGACGACCTGCCGTGGTCTGACCGAAGCAGTGCCCCCCTCAGCGCCGAACTCCTGCTCGAACGCCGCGCGGAGCTGGGCAACGGACTCCGCCCGGCGTTCGGGCGGGCCACGATGCGGGAAACTCGCTCCGGGGGGCCATCGGGCGGCCAGCCGCTCGGCGGCGGCGTTGCGGGTTTGCAGAGCGTCCTTCTCCAGGGCCGCAAACAAAATGGGCCCCGCCTCGGCCAACGGCCAGGCGTCCGTGGCGATCAGCACGCCCAGCTGCACCTGCGGGCCGCGGTCGTCGAGCAATTGCCGGGCGAGCTTGCGGCCTTGCGGATCCGGATGACGCGAAAGCGCCTCGGCCACGGCGGCGCGGACCTGCCAGGCCTCGTCGCCAGCCGCGCCCAGCACCGGCTCGTCGGCGCCCGCCGCGCCCAGCGCCCGAACCGCCGCCGCGCGGAGCGTCTCCGAGCGCTCCTTGAGCACCCGTTTGAGCACGTCGATGGCCTCGGCTCCGCCGGTTTGCCCCAGACCCTCGATGGCGGCCAGGCGGACGTGCAGGTTCATGTCGCGCGTGCCGTCGGCAAGATAGGCCAGCGCCTTGGGATGACGCCGGACGCGGATTGCCTCCATCGCCGCCGCGCGGACCCGCGGGTCGGGATCGGCGGAGAGGTCGGCGGCCGTCTCGGGCAGGGCCCCGCGCCGGCCGCCGGCCCAGGCCACGACCGCCTCGCGGCGGACGTCGGCCGAGGGGCTGTGCAGGGCCGTCTCGAATCGCGGATCGTCAGCCGGATCCACGTGCCGGGCAAGCCCGCGGAGCAGCTCCGCGTGCAGGTCCGGCCGATAGCCGCCGCGGTTGGGGCCGGTCCAGACGCCGTGGCGGTCGATCAGCGTGCGCGCGGCCTCGACGGCGGGCTTCGCGTCGAGGCTGCCCAGGGCCTCGGCCGCGGCGCGGCGCATGGGCATATTGAATTGGAGGGATTGGATCGCGGCGATGAGCTTGTCCTGGCCCGACGGGTCGCCCAGCCGAGCCAGCACGATCGCGGCATTGCCGGCCACGATCGTTTCTTTTGAGGCGAGAGCTTGGCGGAGGACGCCGCGATCGACCTGGCCGGCGGCCAACAATTCGTCCATGCCGGCAAGACGCCAGCGCCAGGGCGTGCCGCCTTGGGAAGGCTCCCCGGACGCCGTCGCGAGACTCCAGCCGTCCGGTTTGGCCAAGAGGAATTCGAGGTCGGAGAGGGACGCTGGCGGGGCGTCGGCGGCGATTTCCGCGCTGGAGGGCGTCTCGATCCCGCCGGGCCGCAACACCTCGGCCATCCGGCCCGACCAGGGGCGACAGCCCGGGACCGACAGCGCCAGCGCGATGACAACGATTGTCGCGCGGCGCGCGGCTTTGTGGCGGAGGGATGGGCGGGATGAGACAGTCACGTTGGGCAAATCCTTTTGCCGCGAGAGGGACCGCGACCGAGAACCCGCTGTTGCGCGGCGAACCTGACGTTGCGGTTCTACTTGGCGCCGGCTTCCAAGAGCGTTTCGAACCCTTCCAGTTCAGTCTTGATTTCCGCGAGGATCCGTTTGGAGGCGACCTGGCTAGGCGTCTCGGCGGTCTCCATACCCGGCATGCCGCCCGCTCCGGGCATGCCCATCGGGCCGCCGCCCATGAGTCCGCCCATGGGGCCGCCGAGGCCGAATCCCGGCATTCCGGGTCCGGGAGGGGTCGGTTCCGGCTTGGGGGTGAGATCCTTGTCGTCCAACTTGCCGATCCAGATCTCGATGGGCTTCCAGATATCGACAACCGCCTTCTTGTCGGCCGGCACGATGGCCAATTTGGCGATGCCGCCGGTGGGGTCGGTGACGCTGTCCTTCGTGCCGGTCAGGCCGATCCGGACGGGAATGAGCCGGCTTTTGAGTTTGCGTGCATTCAAGAGGCGGTCCTTTTTCTTCTCGCACTGTTCGAGCTCGTCGCGGCAGGCGTCGCGGGCGAGTCGCCCCAGCGCCCGGGCGGCCTCGACGGCGCCCACGCCCGATTGGGGCGTCAGGTCCAGCTCGCCCAGGGCCTGCGCGGCGGCGGCGCGGACGGAGAAGGGGGCGCCGGGTTCGTCGAGAATGGCCAGCATGGCCTTGGCCACGGCGCCGTCCTGGCCGGGCGACTTGAACTGGCCCAGCACGCCGATGGCGCGAGCGCGCATCCAGGCGTGTCCGTCGCGCGTTCGCCCGGAGACCTCGGGGGTCGTGGCTAGCGCGAGCATATCCGCCGCCGCGCGCCGCTTGGCGGCTTCGTCGTCGATGCCCAGCGTCGCGTGGCGAACAATGCCCAACATCGCGCCCATGCGGACCGCGTCGTTTTGTTTTTCGTCCTCGAAAGCCGCAAGCAGGACATTCAGCGCGGCCGGCAGCGGCTTGGCCGGTTGGTTTGTCGCGGAGGGCCGGACGTTCAGGTCGCCGATCATCACGATGGCGTTGAAACGCGGCGCTGGGTGGAGTTCCGCCGCGTTGGCCATTTTGCCCAACTCCTCCAGCAAGAGGGTATTGAGCCGATCGTAAGCGGAATTCGTCCTTGCCCAGTTCAATTGGTTGCGGAGTGATTGACGTAATTTAGGAAGACTAGGGAAATTTTTCTCGACCGTCCATAGTGGCAGGGCGTATTTTCGGAAGAAGTCGTCGAAACGCTGTTCTTGGCCGGCGACCAAGCCGCCGCGGACCATGCGGTTGACTTCGGTCTGGGCGGAGAGGAGTTTCTCGTCAACCGGCCACTGCTTGAACCCCTCGGTGGGAGCGGGCTGCTCCGCGTCGGCCGGCTCGTCACCGGCCGGCTCGACGTTCTGGGCTCGGGCCACCTTGCTCGAGATAGCCAGAAGCAGCACGGCGAAAGCCACCAGCATTGGGGGGATCCGCGTATCGCGGGCGCAACGAGAGGGGGCGAATCGAGACATGGAACGCGGCTGCTCCGGTGCCGAAAGAGGGTCCGCGCGAGCGGGACACTATTTATATCTGAAGCGTACCCGTCCACCCGCCGCGGTGTCAAGCTGGATCGACTTGGGCGCCGCGGCAGCGCGACCGGGAGGGGGCGGCGTCCCGCGACGGGCCCAAAGGCCGGTTGACACGCAATGGCCGCCCGTCTAGCATAAGGGATTCGCAATTCCGCCCGGGGTCAACGCTTCGGGTTTTCTCGGCATTTTACACGATGCGCCGGTGATGCCCTGCCGTTTGGGGCTTCTGGCGGCGAGGACCAAGCCATGGCTCTCCCCAAGCGAAAACACTCCAACCATCGGACCGGCATTCGCCGGTCGCAAGACGCCCTGAAACCCCGCGAACTCACCTACTGCCCCAAGTGCAGCACGGCCAAGCCGGCGCACGTGGTCTGCCCGAACTGCGGGCACTACATGGGCAGAACGGTCGTCGAAGTCGAGTAACAGGCGAGTCGACGTGAGCAGGATTGCGTTTCTATTCCCTGGGCAGGGAGCCCAAACGGTCGGAATGGGCCGCCGCTTGGCGGAGTCGTTGCCGGCCGCGCGGACGCTCTACGACCGCGCGGCGGACGTGTTGGGCTACGACCTGGCGCAACTGTGCTTCGAGGGGCCGGCCGAACGGCTCGATTCCACGGTCTGCAGCCAGCCGGCACTGTTCGTCACGAGCCTGGCCGCGCTGGAATCGTTGCGGGACGAGTCGCCCGACGTCATCCTCTCCTGCGAGGCGGCGGCCGGATTGAGCCTCGGCGAATACACCGCGATGGTGTTTGCCGGGGTGATGACGTTCGAGGACGGGCTGATGCTCGTGCAGCGGCGCGGGGCGGCCATGCAAGAGGCCGCCGACGCCTTGCCCAGCGGCATGGTCAGCATCCTGGGGCTGGAGCGGCTTCAAGTCGAGGCCCTTTGCGATAAGGCCCGCGGCGGCGAGATCCTCGAGATCGCCAATTTTCTTTGCCCGGGAAACATCGTTATCTCGGGCACGAACGCGGCGTGCGAGCGCGCGGCCGAGCTGGCGCCGTCGTTGGGCGCGATGAAGGCCATTCCCCTGGCCGTGGCCGGGGCGTTCCATACGTCGATCATGAAGCCGGCCGATAAGCGCTTGACGGAAGCCCTGGCCGACGTGCCCATGAAAAAACCGCGGATCCCGGTGGTCTCCAACGTCGACGCCCGCGCCCACGACGACCCCGAGGAGATCCGGCAACTGCTCATCCAGCAGGTGGTCCAGCCGGTTCGCTGGGAGGACTCGATACGGGCGTTGCTGGGCGAAGGCTTTGGCGAGTTCTACGAAGTGGGGCCCGGCCGGGTGTTGCGCGGCCTGCTGCGGCGGATCGACCGTAGTCTCTCCTGCCAATCGGTGGACGTGTAGAAAGGAAACGCATGAGCGAAGCCCAAAAGAGCCGCATCACGACGGATTTGGCGGGGCAAGTAGCCCTGGTGACCGGCGCCGCCCGCGGGCTGGGACGCTTGATCGCCCAGAGTTTGGCCCAGTGCGGCGCGAGGGTGTCGTGCGTGGACGTCAACGCGGCGATGTTGGACGAAACCGTCGCGCAACTCACGGCCGAGGGCGCCGACGTGGACGCCTACCCTTGCGACGTGACCGACAGCGCCCGGGTCAACGCGGTGGTGGACGAGGTGGTCAAGAAGCGAGGCGGCCTGGACATCCTGGTCAACAACGCCGGGATCACCCGCGACGGCATGCTCGTCCGGATGAAGGACGACCAGTGGGACAGCGTCCTGGCGATCAACCTGCGGGGAACGTTTCTCTTCACGCGGGCGGCGGCCAAGCCGATGATCAAGGGCCACCGGGGGCGGATCATCAACATTGCCAGCGTGTCGGGGCTGATGGGCAATCCCGGCCAGGCGAACTACTCGGCGTCGAAGGCCGGCGTGATCGGCCTGACGCGGACGGTGGCCATGGAGTTGGCCGGGCGCAACATCACGGTCAACGCCGTGGCGCCCGGCTTCATCGAGACGGACATGACCGCCCAGCTCGGCGAGACGATCATCGCGGGAATCCGCGAGCGGGTACCGCTGGGGCGATTGGGCCGTCCGCGGGACGTGGCCGACGCCGTGCTGTTTCTGGCCAGCCCGGCGGCCGACTACATCACCGGCCAGGTGCTTACTGTGGATGGGGGGCTAACCGTCTGACGGGGTGGCTCTCGCCGAGAATGGCAAGATCGTGCGTCGCATGCCGTCTCGCGGCGCGGGGTCGCGGGGTGCTTTGCCTTTTACCCCGGCCGGGCGATATGGACATTTTCAAGGAAAGTCGGTATAGAGTAAAGGCTTGTGGGGTTGTCAGAAGACGGGGCAAATTGTAGGATTTGCGTCCGTTTGGGGCAATTTGATCGTTTTGGTATAGATGGGGGCCGGATGCGCGGCCCGGTGGAAGTGTGTTGATCAGGAGGACCGCCACGTGGCCTCAGTTGAAGAACGCGTCAACGACATCGTCGCCGAGCAGCTCGGCGTCAGCAAGGATCAGATCACTCGCGAAACCTCGTTCGTGAACGATTTGGGGGCCGATTCGCTCGATACCGTCGAACTCGTGATGGAGCTCGAGGAAGAGTTCGACATCAACATCCCCGACGACGCCGCCGAGAAGATCCAGACCGTCGGGCAAGCCATCGAGCACATCGAAAAGGCCGTGGAGGCCAAGCAGGCGGCCGAGTAGGGCGCCACGGCGACGAGGACGGGCCGGCGCGCCGGCCGCGGCGATCCCGAGCGCGCGATCGCGCGTTTTTTGGGGGCTTTGCCGCGGGCGCGGCGGCCGGACGAAGGTCCGTTCTCTCTCAGGCGGCGTTGGCATGCTTCCCCCCTCCATGTCTTTTCCGCGCTTGACGGATGCACATGAAACGACGCGTGGTTGTAACGGGACTGGGCGTGGTCACGGCGTTGGGATGCCGGCCGGACGAGCTCTGGACGCGGATCTGCAACGGCGAGAGCGGCGTTCGCCCCTTCTCGGGTTTCGATTGCTCGGCCTATAAGGTCCGCTTCGGCGGCCAGATCGTCGATTGGACGATCGACGCCTACATGGCGCCGAAGGACGCGAAACGGCTCGATCGGTTCTCGCAATTCGCCCTGGCCGCGGCCATCGACGCCATCGGCCAGGCCGGATTGGATTTTTCCCGCGAGGACCCCTTCCGCTGCGGCGTGATCATCGGCTCGGGCATCGGCGGCCTGAGCGAGATCGAAACCCAGCACACCAAGCTCCTCGAGCGCGGCCCGGAGAAGGTCTCGCCGTTCACCATCCCGAAGCTCATGGTGAACGCGGCCAGCGGGCAAGTGTCGATCCGCTACGGGTTGCAGGGGCCCAACACGGCCGTATCGACCGCCTGCGCCAGCGCGGCCAACGCGATCGGCGACGCCTTGAAGACCATCCAACGCGGCGCGGCCGACGTGATGATCACCGGCGGAAGCGAGGCGGCCCTGACGCCCATGGCCATCGCCGGATTCACGCAGATGCGCGCTCTGTCGGAGCGGAACGACGACCCCGCCCGGGCCAGCCGGCCCTTCGACCGCGACCGCGACGGCTTCGTGATGGCCGAGGGGGCGGGGATCCTCGTGATCGAGGAGCTGGAAAGGGCCAAAGCCCGCGGCGCCGAGATCCTGGCGGAGCTGCTCGGCTGCGGCGCGTCGGCCGACGGCAGCCACATCACCCAGCCCGACGAACGCGGCGCCGGCGCGGCCAAGGCCATGGTGCTGGCCCTGGCGGATTCCGAGTTGAACGCGGGGGACGTCGACTACATCAACGCGCACGGGACGAGCACCGTGCTGGGCGACCAGGCCGAGACGACGGCCATCAAAACGGTCTTCGACGAGCACGCCCGCAAGGTGGGCATTTCGAGCACGAAGAGCCAACTTGGGCATTTGCTCGGCGCCAGCGGCGGCGTGGAGATGGTCCTTTCGATTCTGGCCATGCGCCACGGCGTGGTTCCCCCGACGATCAATCTGGAGACGCCGGACCCGGCCTGCGACCTGGACTACACCCCCAACGTCGCCCGCCCCCACAAGATCGACGTCGTCATGTCCAACAGCTTCGGTTTCGGCGGGCACAACGCCTCGCTCATCGTGGGGCAACTCCGAAACGGTAAGGTTTGACAGGACGCACGGGAGCACGGTGGTCGTGTCCGGGCGTCAAGGGCTGTTTGTCCGATGAATCCCACCGAGCCTTCTGCTGCCAAACCCTTCTCCCTTGCCTGTCCCGTGCCGCGGCAGGATCACGAGACGATCCAGATGGCGCACGGCGGCGGGGGCCGATTGATGCGGCGGCTCATCGAGGAGCTCTTCCGCAAGGAATTCTCCGCCGATCCGGCCGCGCCGGCCCACGACAGCGCCGTCTTGGATACGCCCGGCGGACGGCTGGCCTTCACCACGGACACGTTCGTCGTCCATCCCATCGAGTTTCCCGGCGGCGACATCGGCCACCTGGCCGTCTACGGCACGGTGAACGACCTGGCCATGGCCGGGGCCGCGCCGCTGGCCCTAAGCGCGGGCGTGATTCTCGAAGAGGGCTTTCCGATCGAAACGCTGCGGCGCGTGGTGGCGTCGATCCGCGCGGCCACCGAGGAGGTCGGCGCGCGGATCGTCACCGGCGATACGAAAGTCGTCGATCGCGGCAAGGCCGACGGAATCTTCATCAACACGGCGGGCGTCGGCTGGGTACCCTCGGGCGTCGAGCTTTCGCCCACTCGCGTTCGGCCGGGCGACGCCGTCATCGTAAGCGGCGACCTGGGCCGGCACGGCGTCGCGGTCATGTCGGTCCGCGAGGGGCTGCGTTTCGAGGGCGCGCTGCCCAGCGACTGCGCGTCCTTGGCCGGCCTGGTCGCGGCCATGCTCCAGGCCGATCCGGATATTCACTGCCTGCGCGACCTCACCCGGGGCGGCTTGGCCTCGGCGCTTTGCGAGATTGCCGAGGACGCCCGCGTGGGCATCCGGCTGGACGAGGCGGCGATCCCCGTGAGCCCTCCGGTGGCCGGGGCCTGCGAACTCCTGGGTCTCGACCCGCTCTACGTGGCCAACGAGGGCCGGCTGGTGGCCTTCGTGCCCGCCGAGGCGGCCGAGCGAATTCTCGAAGTCATGCGTTCCCACCCCGCCGCGCCCCAGCCGGCCATCATCGGCCAGGTCACGACTGATGGCGCCGGCGTCGTCGAGCTTCGCGGCGCCCTGGGCGGCAGCCGCGTGGTCGATCTCCTCTCCGGCGAGCAAATGCCGCGGATCTGCTAGGCCACTGACGGAAATTCCCGCATGGTGTCGAGGACTTCAGTGGGAACGGCAGGCATGAGCCTTGCCGGCTACGTCACTTGTCTTTTCTCTAGCCCAGGCGTTTACGCCTGCGGTCGCGTATCAATTCACCGTTCCCCCTTTTCCCCCAGCCCCTTCGGGGGCAATGGGTTGATTTTGCGGTGATTTCGTCCCCTGAAGGGGACTTAAAAAAAAGACCTATTAGCGCTTCTTCGATCCGCAGGCGTAAACGCCTGGGCTAGAGAAAAGGGAACATGTGGGAAACCCAAACGTTATGGACCGCAATCTCGACTCCAGTGGACCTTGCAGGCATTACTTGTTTCAGCTTAGAGTTGTGGCACAGCCGCCCTCGGCTGTGTGATCGCCGACACAGCACAGCCGAGGGCGGCTGTGCCACAACACATTAGCGCACTCACCAGAACCACACGTCGTCGCCCTCGGGGTCGTTGGCGAGGTACGACCGGCGGCCGTCGTCGCGGCCGTTGGCGCCCACGCTGTAGAGTTCGTAGCCCTGGTCGGTGCGCTGGTAGACCAACGGGCCGTCGCGGAAGTGGTCTTTCGGAACCGCGTCGAGCCACTCGGGCACGAGGGCGTCGAGCGTCGCTGGCCACTGGCCGTGCATCTCGCGATAGCCGGCCAGGGCCAACTCGGCAAGGAGGATCCGCAACTTGGCGTCCGCGCGATTGCCCGCTCGTTGGACCGTGTCGAACATCGCGCCCCCCTCGCACCATTCAAACGCCTGGAACAACCGACCCTGCCAGCCGTACGTTTTGACCTCCCATGCCTTGTTGCGTTGCCAACAGGTGTCCACGGACTCGCGTTGCCCTTGGAGTTGCGTAAGGCGGCGGATCGCGTCGCGGCGAAGCGGCTCGTCGAGGGACGCCCGCTCGTTGTGAAGGGACGCCAACCCGACGCCCTCGATCGCGACGCCCACGAGCCAATCGACGAGGATGCCCCCGCGGCCGGCCTGTCGTCCGAGCCGCACGGTGTCCAGATGATACCCGACGGCGGCGGCATGTTCGCCGTCGAAGGCGGCCGCGCGGCCCGCCGCGTCCAGGGCCCGGCAAAGCTGCCGCACCCGTTGAGGCGAGTCTCCCAAGGACCTGGGATCGAACGTTACACGCACGCGGCAGGGCTGGTCCAGGGCGGCGCGGGCCTCGGACAGCAGCGGGTCGTACTGCCGGCGAAACGCCCGAAAGGCATCCGGCCCGAAGGGCTGACCCAAAGGGCGGGTATCGTTGGTGTACGGCACGTTGACGTTGGCGAGCTGTCCGCCGATGCGGACCAGCGTATCGTAGCCGTTGGGCTCGGGCGGGGGCGGTTCGTCGGGCATCGCGGGGGGCGTCATGAGGGCGTAGAACAACCCAAGCGACGGCACGACCAGCGCGACGCCGATCAGGACCAGCAGCCCGGCCAGCGCGGCGCGCCAGACGCGCCGGCCGATGCCGCGGCCCTCTTCCGCGCCGGCGCGCGGCCGCCCGAGGGCCGCGACGATCGCCAGCGTCATCGCGGGCAACACCGGCAGGCCGAGGACAAGCGGCACGATGTCCAACCACGCCCCGTCCGGCGTGACGATCAGACGGGCAGTGACCGGCGTCCCGGGCGGTGGGTTGATTAGCCATAATCTCAGCATGACGAGAAGGATCGCGACAACCGCCGCCAGCGCGCCCAGCCGAATCGCCGGCTGGGTTCGCCCCAGGGCAACCCACGCCGCGAACAACACCAACGCGCCGCTGATCGCGCCGTTGCCCACGATGAAGCACCAGGCGGGCACGATCTTGGGGTCGAGAAACCACTCAAGCGTCGTCCACGTCTTCGCCGGCGCGGTCGACCCGGCCGCGGCAACCACGGCCACGAGCACGGCCACCAGCAGCAAGTCACGGATCGTGTACTGCACGAGTGGCCCGCCCGGCGCTCGGGTCCGCGCCTGACGGGCCAGCATGAGCGGCGGGACGACGACGAGGCTTTCGACGACAATGATGGCCGTGATCTCGTGGGCGGGCACGAGGAGCCACATCCCCGCCCACGCGCCCAGCGCCGCGGCGCGGACAAACCAATGCCCTCGCCCGAGCGCGACCCACACGGCGGCCAGCCCGGTCAGGTTCGTCGCGACCAGCGCGGCGAGGTTCAGCCAGAAGTGATAGTAGCCTGTCGGCACGGGCGAGCCCTCCGCCTGGAGCCTGTCCTGGTGTAGCGCGTCGGAATTGAGAGATCGTGCATAAGCCCCTTTTGAGTGCCACTGGCTCTGCCAGTGCTTGGAAACACAGGCAATTCAGCACTGGCAGAGCCAGTGGCACGCGCTGGATAAGGTCACGTCTGCATGATGATGTCGTCCGAGCTTCGGGACGGGCGTCACGGCAGCGCGCCGCGCTCGTTCCATTCCATCCGCGCGTTGCGAAGCTGGGTCGAGGAGACGTCCACGCGGAACTGCTCGGCGGGCACCTCGCGGCAGATCGAGGCCAACGGCTCGGGCAGATCGAGATGGGCTAGGCTGACGAAGCCCGTGCCCGTGTTGCGGCCAAACACGAGGAACCGGCACCCCCGCGCGGCGATCCGCCGCAGCGCCGCCTGACAGGCCGCGGCGTCGTCGCCGTAGTAGCGGGGATCGGCGATCCGCCGCAACGTGTCGGCGCCCACCACGAACGTCGCGCCGGGAAAGAGCCGCGACTTCTCGACGAACGTCGCGGCGCGAGTGAGCCAGACCACCTGCTCGCGGTCGAACTGCTCGGTCCGCCGCTTCATCTGGTCGAAGTCGATGGGCGGCTTGTCCGGGTTGACGATGGCGATCTCGAACTCAACCGGCCGGCCCAGCAGCTCCGCGGCGATCCGGGCCATGCCGCGGTGGCCGTCGTGGATGGGGTTGAACGCCCCGGGGAAGAGGACTTTGTTTTCGAGCGACTCGTCCCCGCCCGCTTTCTTGCCGTGCCGCACGGTTTCAGTTTTGCCCAGCAGAAGCTCCTGCCACGAGGGTGGGGCGATCGTCTGGGCGCGGACGACCGGCTCGTCCGCCTCGAGGCCCAGGTCCAAGGCCGGCTCGTGCCCGCTGGTCTCGGCCACGGCATTGAGCAGCAGCCGGCCGACCACTTCCTCTTCCTGGTCTCGCCCGCGGCGGTCCTTGACCAGTTCGACGGATCGCGTGGCGGTGAAGGAGGTGGTCTGGATGGCCACGTGCGCCCGGTGCGGCCCCCGCTTAGGACGATCCGTCGCCAGGCTGGCCGTGCACGCCACGCCGGCCAAAGGGGCCTCGGAGTCGGCCAGTTTGTGGGCACGCAGCAGGGCGGCCATGGCCATCCGCCGAGCGGTTTCGGCCGAGCAGAACTGATCGGGCCGCCCCCCCAACCAAGCGACAATCGCCTCGGAGGAATAGGGCACAACCGCCTCGAGCAGCGTCCGCGACGCCCCCGGGATGCCCGTCAGAGTGGCCAGGGCGCGGGCCCCCCCGCCACTCAGCGCCAACACGAATCGCGTGGGCGAGGCGTGGATCCGTTGGACCAGGTCTTCAACCGAACATGCCATGCGGCTGGCCTTTGCTATCTCGGTGCGCCGCTGGCAGTTTAGTCCGGAATGCCGACTCGGCCAAGGTGGCTTTCGGGGGATTGGGGACTCGGGACTCGGGACTCGGGACTCGGGACTCGGGACTCGGGGGTCGGGGGTCGGGGGTCGGGGGTCGGGGATTGGGGATTGGGGATTGGGGATTGGGAACGGAACCGGGTCATGCTGAGCGCAGCGAAGCATCTGGCTGAGTCACCAGACAACGGAGATCCTTCGCTTCGCTCAGGATGACGGCTTATGGTCAGGATGACGGCTTATGGTCAGGATGACGGCTTATGGTCAGGATGACGGCTTATGGTCAGGATGACGGCTTTATGGTCAGGATGACAAGCTCCGACGGGGGGGTGGGCGATGGCATCTTGGAATGACCTCCCAATTTCTTTCCGATCCGCCAAAGATTTCCACAAACCGGGCGAATCACTGCGCAGAGCGGCTTCCAGGCGCCTGGACCAGGTGGCCGCGTTGGTTTTGGGCATATGTCCGCGAACTCCCCCTGGTGGGGAAGAAACCTGGTTGCGAGGGAGAACAAGCCATGTTGAAGCGAGGGTTGTTGATTGTCGCCGTACTGGCGGTGGGAGCGTTCATTGTGGCGGGCACGGGGGCTTGGAGCTACGTCCAAACGTCGGCGCGGTGCGTGAAGGACTCGGTCCGCGACGCCGTGCCGGTCGAGTTCCAGATCCAACGCGCCCGCCAGATGATCCAGGGCCTCGAGCCCGAGGTCCGCAAGAACATGCACGTGATCGCGAAGGAGGAGATCGAGATCGCGCGGCTGGAGGAGAAGATCCAGAAGGCCGAGGAGCGGGGCGAGAAGGACCGCGAGCAGTTGCTCACGCTCAAGTCGGATCTCACGAGCGGCCGCGACGTTTTCCACTACGCCGGCCGGTCGTACACCAAGCAGCAGGTCAAGGTGGACCTGGCGAACCGGTTCCAGCGATTCAAGACGGGCGAGGCCACGCTCGAAAGCCTCCGCAAAATCTGCGACGCCCGGAAGCAGGGTCTGGAATCCGCCCGGCAAAGGCTCGAAGGAATGCTCGCCGCCAAGCGGCAGTTGGCGGTCGAGGTCGAGCGGCTCGAGGCGCAGCGGCAGATGGTCGCCGCGGCCCAGACGACGAGCAACTACGAGTTCGACGACAGCGCGCTGGGCCGCGTGAAGGAGCTGATCGCCGACTTGCAGATCCGGCTGGACACCGAAGAGCGTCTGGTCAACGCCGAGCAGTACTACCACGACGAGATCCCCATGGACGAGCCCGCCCCGGAGAACATCGTCGAGCAGGTGACCGAGTACTTCAGCCAGGCGCCGGCCACGCGCGACGTGGCGAAGGACTGAGGGCCGCTACCCCGGGACGCTTGGGGATGTCACAATGATTCGCTGGGCGAACACGTGGTGGGGTTTGCGATCGATGGACGGAGCATCGCCAACGGACAGCGGCCGGTTTCTGCTGTGGATCGACGCGGTGGGCGGGTTTTGGGTCTGCCTGGGCGACGCGGTCGTCCTGGGCCAGCCCGTCCCGGCCGCCGCGGCCGACGTGCCCATCCTCGGCGACCTCTCCAGCCGCCACGCGCGGATCGTGCGGGACGGCGAGGGGTACGTGATCGAAGCCCTGCGCGACGTGCGGGTGGACGGTAAACGAGTCACCGGCGCGGCCGGATTGCGGGACGGAAACGTGATCCAGCTTGGCGAGGGGGTCCGGCTTCGTTTTCGCCGGCCCCACGCCCTGAGCGCCACGGCCCGGCTCGACTTCGTCAGCCGGCACCGCACCCAACCCTCGGCCGACGCGATTATCCTGATGGCCGACGCGTTCGTCCTGGGTCCCAAGCCGCAAAGCCACGTCGTGTGCCGCAAGTGGCGCGACGAGTTGATTCTGTATCGCCAGGAAGATCGGCTCTTCTTCCGGGCGCCCGGCACGTTTGAAATCGACGGCAAGGAACACCGAGATCGAGGCCCCATCACGCGGAACTCGCGGATCGCCGGCGACCGGTTCGCGCTTTGCCTGGAGTCCCTCTGACGGGGGCGCTTCGGGTGGCAATGCGAGCCGGGGTCGGCGTGGTACAATAAAGGTTCAAAAATCGGTGCAACCGTGCAACAGACAGGGCCCATGACGATGAGTTTACCCCCCACCCAACAGGGCGGTCCTCGGGAGGCTGTCTCCGGCACGGCGCGATTTGCTTTTGCCGGCGGTTCGCGGCCCTTGGAGGGCTACACGATCAAACGGGGCGTCGGCCACGGCGGCTTTGGCGAGGTGTACTACGCCACGAGCGACGCCGGCAAGGAGGTCGCCCTGAAACTGATCCGCCGCAGTCTCGACGTCGAGCTGCGCGGCATCAAGCAGTGCTTGAATCTCAAGCACCCCAATCTGCTGGACGTGTACGACATCCGCGAGGACGAGCGCGGCGACCATTGGGTCGTCATGGAATACGTCGCCGGGGCTAGTCTGGACGAAGTGCTGGCCGCGCATCCCGAGGGGCTGTCCACCGAACAGGCGCTGGCCTGGTTCCACGGCATGGCGGCGGGCGTGGCCTATCTGCACGACCACGGCATCGTCCACCGCGATCTGAAGCCGGCCAACATATTTTCGGACGAAGGCCGCGTGCAGATCGGCGACTACGGCCTGTCGAAGTTCATCTCGTGCAGCCGGCGCAGCGGCCACACCGAGAGCGTGGGCACCGTCCACTACATGGCGCCCGAGGTGGCCAACGGCCGCTACGGCAAGGAGATCGACATCTACGCCCTGGGCATCATCCTGTACGAGATGCTTACCGGCCGCGTGCCGTTCGAGGGCGAGAGCGTCGGCGAGGTGCTGATGAAGCACCTCACGGCCAAGCCGGATCTCTCGGCCGTGGCCGAGCCGTACCGCGGCGTAATCGCCCAAGCACTGGAAAAAGACCCGGCCAACCGGTTCGGCTCCGTGGGGCAGATGCTCGCGCGATTGCCGCTACCGCTGGCGCGCGAGGCCCGCGTGGATTCGTCCACCTTTTCCGCGGGCTCCAAGTCCAACGGACGCGGTGGGCCAACGGCCGCGCCGGGCGGCGACACGCCGTTTGCCCAAGTGATCGAGGAGGACGAGCCGGTGCTCCGCGCGGTGAAGGAGCTTTTCGGCAATCTCCGCGAGGGCTGGGCGAACCTGAACATGCCCGCTCGAGTGATTCTCACCACGCTGGGGATCCTCGGCGCGCTGATGACGTTCCATATTTGGATCACGGTGGGGATGGTTTTGCTCATGGCCTACGTGGGCTATCGGATCATCCGCGCGATCGTGTTGGTGGGCCAGCCGCGCGCGGTTCGCTACGTTGCGCCCCCGCCTCCCCCGCCGGCCACTCCCACACCCGCTCCTCGGACGCCTTCGGCCTCCGCCAATGCGGCCGCCATGGCGAAGACGGGCGCGTGGCGCAGGCCGCGCCACCACCGCCCGCGCCGCGGCGAGCGGCCGCTGCCGGCGTTGGTCCTGAAGCCCGTGCCGCAGCGCGTGGCCGAGCTGCTCGGGTCGATGCTCCTGGGCACGCTCGTGGCGCTGACGATGTGCCTGGTCCTGGCGATCGTCGCCGGGTTTGGCGGCGAGCTACCCAAGATCGAGCAGTGCGCGTGGGTCGCCCTGGTGGGCATCGCCGGCACGTGGGCCGTGATGCTGCCGTCGAAGCTGTGGGAAGGCACCCGCGGCGAGGCCGTGTTGCGCCGCTTTGGGCTCATGGTCATCGGATTGGGGCTCGGCGGCTTCGCCTGGGCTTCGTCGCAGTGGCTTCTGGTTTCGCTGCCTTACGACGGGCGGTTTCCCGAGTCGCCGTTCCGGTTGCCGGCGAGCTTTTACCAGAACGGACCTACGCTGCTGGCGTACGTGGCCGTCTTCGGGACGCTCATGCTGTTCGTCCGTTGGTGGTGGCAGGCCGATCCGTTGCGCCACGCGCGGTTGAGCCTGTGGTCGCTGGTGGTCACGTCATTGGTGGCGGGTCTGGTGTCGTGGCTGTGGCATTTCCCGCAGCCGTGGCTCGTGATGGTGGCTTGCACGATGTCGATCGCCGTCCAACTGGCCAGCCCTTGGCTTCCGCCCCATCGCCGTCAGGCGGAGGTTTCGGAAGAATGAGAGGTGAACCCAACGCTCCCCTCTCCCGCTTGCGGGAGAGGGGCCGGGGGTGAGGGGATCGTCAATCGAAACGAGGGTTGACGTTGCCTCGACGGCCGATTTGCCCTCACCCTAACCCTCTCCCAAAGGAAGAGGGGACGGAATGGGCTCTCCCAAAGGGAGAGCAGCCGGAAGGGATTCTCTCCCGGAGGGAGAGGAGTTTTTCAAAGGGGACCATGGATATGAACGCCGCCGTCGGGATCAGCTTCTTCGCGCTTGCCGTGTTCGCCCTGCTGGCGTTGGTCGTGCTCGGCGGGCTCGTCGCGATGGTGGCCAATCCGAAGACGCGGGTGCTCGGCCTCGTGCTGCTTCTGGCGCCGGTCCCGCTGGTGGTGTTGGGGGCGGCGGCGGTTTTTTGGACCCGGGCAAGCTACGTTCCGAGCCACCCGTCGGCCACGGTGGTTCACGACTATCCGACGGCGATGCCGATCGAGAGGCCCGCGTGGGTTCCCACGCCTCCGCTACCACCCGATGTCATCTTGGGCCCGCCCGGCTCGACGGGCGGCGACATGGCCGTCCCCCGCGACGCCGTCGCGACACCTCTTGACGAGGTGAACGAGCAGCCTGGCGCCGCGGAAACGCCATCCCCACCGGCCGTTGACGCGCCGACGGTTCCCGCGCCCGCGGCCAAGCCCGAGGTCGATCCGGGCGTGATCCGCGCGTTGGGCCGGGCGATCAGCCTGGCGATCGAGAAGCCGCGCGCGGCAAAGTCTCGAACAGCGTCAAAAGCGGCCGAGCCGGCCGCGGACGTTCCGCCGCCGGCACCCGAGGCAGCCCCGCCCATCGAAAAGCCCTCGCCCGTCGGCGACCCGACGATCGAGGCCATGGTGCGGAGTCTTGCCGGCGCCGTGGTCGAGGAATTGCCGGCGGACATGGACGAGCTGACCGCGCTAAAGGCATTGGGCCACTACCTGGGCCGGGCCATCGCGGCGGAGCGCGAGGCGATGGCGTCGGAAGACAAGCCGGCACCGGATGCCCCGCACGAGCACGAGAGCGACGCCATTGCCCAGGATCCGCCGCGGCCGGCGTGGGTGGACATGCCGCAAGGTCGCCAGGGCGACGGCTATCAGGTCGTCGTCAGTGTGGGGCCCTATTCGTCGCGCCTGGAATGTGATCGGGCCGTGCCGTATACCCTCCGATCGGCCGCCGCGGAGTATGCCACGTATTACCTGGGCCATCCCACGCACGGTCGGGACGTGTTGTCGCACGAGTACCTCCGCGAGCATGTACTGCGCGACGAATGGGAAGAGCCCATCGTTTCGGAGATGGTGGGTCCCATGATGCGGCTGCACCTGCGGCTCGTCTTCGACCGCCAGGCGAACGAGGCGATCAAGGAAGGCTGGCGCGAAGCCGAGGTTGAAGAACGAATCGCCATCAGTGGCGTCTGCCTCGCCGCGGTGCTCGGCGTGCTCGGGGCCGCGTTCGCGCTGCTGAAGATCGATGCGGCCACGCACGGGGCATACCGACGAAGGGCGGCGATTGTGGCGGGCGTCGTGGCGGTGGTCGTCGTGCTTGGGTTCTTCTGGCTCGACAGGCCAGCGATGGAGCAGCCAAAGCGGCCGCGCGACATCAACACGTATCCAACGTCCGCGGTCGGCGGCTACTCCTACGACGTTCCCATGATCGCGCAGCACGTCCCCACGGCCGCGCAGGCGCCTCGGGCCGACGAGGTATTGCTCGGTCGCGAAATCCTCGTTTTTGTGATCCTTCCGTTGGGACTCGTCGCGGGCGGCCTGCTGGGCTGGCGGTTCCGCGGGCATCGGAAATGGGTCATTGCCATAGCGGCGGGAGTCTTGGCGGTTGTGTTCCTGGTCGTCGCGATGATATCATAGGGTGGTTGGCATTCCGTCCCCCGCGCAACGCCCCCATGAGCGATTCCAGCCAAACCGACCAACTCCTCATCGAGCGGATCCGCAAGAGCGACGCGGAGGCGTGGAACGAGTTGATTGCGCGGTTCGAGGGCCGGCTGTTGGCGTTTGTCGAGAGCCGGGCAAACCATCGCGCGGCGGCCGAGGACATCGTGCAGGAGACGTTCATCGGTTTCCTCACCAGCCTTCCGAACTACGATGCCCGGCGGTCGCTGGAGAGCTATCTGTTCTCCATCGCCGCGCACAAGCTGACGGATCATCTTCGCCGCGAGGGGCGGCGGCCGACCGTGCCGCTTGCGCCGGCGTCGAGCCGCACGGGTTCGTGGGAACAGCCCGGCAGCGCCCGGCCCGCCAGCAGCATCCTCCGCAGCGGCGAGCGGCGGGGGCTGGAGGAGACGGCGTTGGTGGAGGGCATGGGCCAGCAGATCGCGCGGTGGCGCGAGCGGGGCGACTGGGAGAAGCTCCAGTGTCTGGAACTGCTGCTCGTGCGCGGCTGGGCCAACAAGGACGTGGCCGCGAAGCTCCAGATCAGCGAGCAAGCCGTGGCCAACCATAAGTTTCAGTTTGTCGCCACGCTCCGCGCGAGCGTCCGCCGGCAGGAATTGCCCGAGGAAGTGTTTCCCGAGTTGTACGCAAAGGACTGAACCACCACCGCCTGCAAGGCGGTGGGTTCGTTGAGAATCGTGGCTTCGGACTGAAGTCCTTCGCTCACGATTTTGTGATT
>JAFGDS010000015.1 GCA_016931995.1 Pirellulales bacterium | reverse complement strand
GAAGAATTCAGCGTGCCGCGTTCGCTGCCGGCGGTCTACTGGCTGCTGCGCCGCCTGGGCTACCGCTATCTGCGTCCCAGGCCGCGGTCTGGATTTCCTTGAGGATGGACGTGTCGAAGTCCACCTGGGCCTTGGGGTCGTCGAAGCCGACGGTCGGCTTCCGTTCGACGATGCCGTGCGTGGCGCAGAAATCGACGACCTTGGGCATGGTCTCGTCGCGGAACGTCTTTCCCTCGAACAGGGCCAGGGCCGCCTCGGGCGTCTTGTAGAATCGGGTCTGCTCGACGACCTTCCTCATGTCCTCCAGTCCCAGGCTGGAGAACTTCGCCCCCAGGGCCACGAGCGTCGCGTCGCCCTCGTTCGGATCGGCCAGCAGGGCGTTGACCTGGTAGAACGCGTCGGCCACCGCGCGGGCGAACTTCCGTCCGCCGGGTTTGTCCAGGCTGTCGCGCCCGACGACGACCATGTCGATGATCTCCTCGGGAATGGCCGAGGAATCGAAGAGGACCTTCGAGCCGTCCTTCGTGCGGAGCGTCTGGAGCACGAACGGATTCCACACCATGATCGACTGGATGTTTTCCTGGCCGGTTTGCATGGCCGTGGCCGCGGCGGCCGGGTCCATGTTCCGGAAGGGATACTCCTTCGGATTCTTGCCGGCCTTTTCGAGGCACCGCTCGAAGGCGTATTGCGAGACCGACTTTTCCAATCCGTACGTGGGCTTGCCCTGGAGGGCGTCGAGGTCGGCCAGGCCGACGGCGATGCAGGCGTCGGCGCCGACGCTGGTCGAGGTGGGCATGACGGCGACGGAGTCGCGTCCCAGGCTCGGGGCCAAGGCGTCCATGTTCGTGATGCACGCGGCGTCGACGCTCTTGCTGCCGTAGAGGGTCAGGCAGGTGTCGTAGTCGGCCTCCTTGAGCACGATGTCCACGCCCCATTTCTCCTCGACCGGGCCGAACTCGCCCTCCCGGCCGTCCAGAATGCCTTGCTCGTGGGCGACGCCGAAGACGCTCCACGACGGATACTCGGACCAGGCCAGGCTAAAGACCGGTTTTTCGGTCCCGGCGCCCTGCTTCTTCTCGTCCGAACGACCGCACCCCAGCGCCGCGACGACGCACAGGGTCGGGATTAGCCAGTAATTCTTCATGGCACACACTCCTTTGGGTTGGATTGTCGTTTGGGGGTGGACACGTTGGGACAAATGACCAATGACCAAGTCGCAATGACCAAGGAAGCACCAAGGACGAAGTCTCAAGGATTGGGTATTCGTTCGATGACGGGGTTTTCGTCGCCCAACCTCCTCCTCCTCCCACCCGGTCATTGGTGCTTGAGACATTCCTTGGTCATAGGTGCTTGGTCATTGCGACTTCCGCCGCTCACGCCTCCGGGATCTTCGTCGGCGGCTCCGGGCCGGCCGGGGTCTCGCCTTCCTTGCGGCTGAGGCCAATCAGGGCGTCGAACTCGTCGGCCGCGGCGCCCTCGCGGGCGTAGGCCAAAAACTCTTCCTCGTCGCGTTTCGTGTCCAGGCCGGACATCTCGCGCGACATGCGGGCCTTGGCCTTCATCTCGCGGCGCATGTCGCGCAGCTCCGCCAGCTCCTGCGACGTGCGGTCCTCGGAAATGCCGGCGACCATGTCGGCGATCTGCTGCTCCTCGCGGGCCGAGATCACGTCGGCCACCGCGTCGTGCTTCTCCTCCTTGATCTTGTCCAGCTCGCGCAGAAGCCCCTGGATCTGGACCTTGTGGTTGCCGATGTTTTTGGCCAGCGCGGTAATGTCGGCCTCGATGTCGGCGATCCGCCGCTCCTTCTCGGCCAGCGTCGTGCTGAAATCCTTAAACGCGCTTTGGCACCGGGCATATTCGGGGTCGCGTTTGACGGCCTCCGCGTCGCCGCGGTGCTTATCCACCAGCTTCTTGGCCATCGCGGCCGCCCCGGCCCGCAGGCGTTCGAGCTTGTCGATCTCGTCCGTCAGCGATTTGATCTGCGACTTCTTTTTTTCTTCCTGGCCGATCATGCCGGCCACGGCGTCCTTGTAGTGGTGGATCCGGCCCGTCTTGTCGCGGATCACCTGGTCGTAGGTCGCCCGCATCACGTTCGGATTGGCCATGAGCACCTGCCGGGCCTTGTCGATCCGGCCGGTGATGAGGTATCCGATCGCCCGAAGGTATCGTCCGATCGCTCTGAACATCTCCACTTACTCCTGTTCGGATGGGGTTTGGATGGGGGTATTGTCTTCCCAGGCGGCCACGCGCTGGTCGACCCGGCGGGCAACCCGCAGGGCCTCGTCCAACTCCCCGCGAAGCCGGCCGAGTTCCTTTCTCTTCCGTCCGGTCGAAAGCGTGCGGAATTGCTCGATCGTCCCGCGCAGGTGTTCGACGGCGGCGGTAACCTCGCGGATGACGTCTTCCCGCTCTTGCAGGATTCTCTCTTTTGCCGAGCCGTCTGCCCGCCGGGCGGACTCCCAAAGCTCGTAGGTTCGCCTGAGCTGGTCCACCGCGCTGTTGAAAAGCTCCTCGACGATCTCGGCCACTTCGGCGCCGGCCCGGGTGACCTTGCCGGTTTGGATCTCTTCGGTGAATCGGCCGCACAGCTCCCGCAAGGTCCGCAGGCATCGCTCGGTCCGCGTGTCGCGGTCGCGACGAAGCTGCACGTCGAGCCGGTCGAGGGCGTCCTCCCGTTCCTTCTGTTTCTGTCCGCGGACGTACTCGTACGCTTGATTGGTGATGTCCTCCAGGCCGAGGATCAGCCGCGTGGCAAACACGCCCAGCCCGGCCAGGACGCCCGCCAGGCCCAGGCCCATGCACGTGGTGGCCGCCGAGCCATCGAGGACCCAGGATAGGATAAGCGCGCTGGCGCCCCCCACCATCGGCAACAGCGTGCCGGGCGACGCGAACAGGTCCAACAACACCTTCTTACGGACGTCCATCGGCTCCTAATACGCCGGCCGGCCGAGCACGAACGACACGGACGTGCTGCCGCTGGGCTCGCCGCCCACCGCGCGGACGCGGTCCCGGCTTACCCCGTGCTGAATCAAGTACTCTTCGGCGGCTTGCGCGCGCCGCTGGGCCAGGACCTTGTTGGCCTCGAGGTCGCCTTGCCGCGAGGCGTTCCCCCGGATGAGCACGTAATATCGTATCGTTCCCAGCCTCTCGATCAACCGGTCCAATTCGCTCTGGCTTTGGGAGGTGAGCGCGGCGGTGCCCCGGGCAAACACGAGCGGCGGGATCTTAATCGTGCCCACGGGGACGAGTCGCTCCCACTCGGCGTCGGTAAGGGGCCCCAAATCCTGGTCGCCGCGGACGGTTTCCGCCTTTTCGCCCGGGTGGAAATTGCCGTCCCGCAACCGCGCGAGGACCTTCGCGTAGTAGAGCCGGTTTGGCTGGTCGTCCGTCGGATCGCGGCGCATGGCGCGGGTTCGCAACAGCACCTCGGTGATGTTCGCGATCATGTCCTCCACGTGCTGCAGCGACGCGGCGTTTTCCAAGCCCATGTGGGCGTAGTTCTCCTGCGTGTTCTTCCACCGAACCCCCCGCGCCAGGTTTTCGGCCTGTTTGGGCGTCAGCGGCGCGCCCAGCGCCTTCGCGTCGGAGAGAACCAGATCGACCATCGCCTCGCGGTGGGCGAAGAGGGCGCGGAAATACGCCTCGACGATCGAGGCCACCACGTCCTCATTCTTCAGCAGGTAATCCTCGTTGGCCACGAGCACGTCGACGATGTAACCGGGAAAGCGGCCGCTGTCGACCACGACGTGCGTGTTGGGGTTTTCGAGAATCTTGCTGACGTAGGGCTCCCAAAGGACGAAGACCTGGTGCGTGTCGGGCTTGGCCGTCCGGTAGCGTCGGTACACGTCCTCGGCGTCGGCCGCCTCGACGATCGGGTTCTCGCCCAACGCCCCCAGGTCGAAATGCGCCATGACCACGCGGGCGAGCGTCTCGCTGGGCGAATTCGGCGTCAGCACGAACTTCGTCCGCGGGTCGTTCAGGGCGTCCACGTTCGGGATCGCGTTCTTGTACGCGACCATCGCGTCGGCCCCGCGGGTTTCGTCGATCACGGCGACAATCACGCCGGGCAGCCTGCCGAGATCCGCCGCCGTCTTGACCAGGGCGTCGATCGTGAAGACGGCCATCGGCGTGTCGCCGTCGGCCAGGGCCTTGGCGCGTTGGGCGTAGTCCGCCCCGTCGTCCACCAGATCGAGCTTGATCCGACGCTTGGCCAGCTCCTCGCGAAACGCCTCGCCGCGAAGCACCGCATAGCCGGAGAAGGAGTCCAGGGCGAGCGGAACGCGGTAGTCGTAGCGGCTGGACTGTTCGAGTTCCGGCGTCACCGCCGGGCGAATCACGAGCTTCCAGATCGCGGCCCCGATGCCCAGCACCACGAGCCACACGATGCAGACCGCCAGCAGCTTCCCCTTGGACACGGCGCCATCCCCTTTCCACCCTTTGGAGCGCGGCGACTCGTCGCCGCTTTCCCTCCAACCACTCACGCCCGGTCCCAACTCCGGCGTGAGTGCCACTGGCTTTGCCAGTGCCTGAATCGCCGGGTGCCATGCTCACGCTTGCGTGAGCATGTGCGTTGCGAGTGCCACTGGCTCCGCCAGTGCCGTGGCGTGCCCCGATTCACGCACTGGCAGAGCCAGTGGCACTCGGCGGGGCCCTGCCGAAGCCCGTGGCACTCCATTCGTCAAAACCTCCTCGGCCGTTTGGCGGCGGCCATGACCACCAGGAGGATCACCAGGATAATCCCCCCGACGCATAGTCCGCCACAACAAGAGCCCAGCAGGCTCGGGCCGTCCTGAACGCGGGAGGTCGCCGCGTCGCCGGGTCTCCGCGGACCCGGAGGCACGGCGGGCATCGGAGCGCCCGGCGCATCTTGCCCGGGCGCCGCGCGCCGGTCTACCGGATCGTTGTCCGGCTGGGCCAGCGCGGCCAACGCGGCGGTGGCGACCTCGCTGGGGATCGGCTCGATAATCTCGAAATCCGACTCCCCGGCCACGCCGGAATCGCCGGTCGTCTCGGCGAACACCTCGGCAATCGCCTTTTCGAGCGAGGCGGGGTCGTCCGCCTCGCGATACGTTTGGACCTGGGTGGCCAGGCTGTGCCCCTGGTCCATGTCCACGCCGATCACGTCGATCCAGATTCCCCGGGCGAGGATGTTCGGCAGGTTGCGTTCCAGGATTGGCCCGTCCGTGGCCTCGCCGTCGGTCACCACCAAGAGCCGGTACGTGCCGTAATGTTGCTTCGCCCGAAGCTTGAGGATCGCATTGGCCCCGTTCATCATCCGCTGACCCAGGGGCGTGTTGCCGCTGGCGCGGATCCCCTGGACGGCCTGACGCAGCTTGTCGGGGTCGATCGTCGTGAGCGGGTGGATCCAGGGCTCGCCGGATCGGTTCTGGCTGTTCAGGGCGAGGATGCCCACCTTGGCGTCCGGCGGCAGCTTGTCGAGCACGGTCAGGAGGGCTTGCTTGGCGGCGTCCATGCGGGTCATGCGGGCGTCGCTCGCGAGGCGCCCCTGCATCGATCCGGAATCGTCAAGCACGACGACGACGTTGAGCCCGGCGCCGGCCGGCGCCGCCGCGAGCCAGCCCGCGACGACGATCAGTCCCGTCAGCGCCGCGTGGATCGTTTTCATTGGTTCACCCCAAGCCCATGATTGGTTGCGAAGCCGCGAGCGGCTCATAGGTCATGCGACCGCGTGCCACTGGCTTCGCCAGTGCGCGAACCACTGCACGCGGCACTGGCAGAGCCAGTGGCACTCAAAACGTCAAGGCACTGGCAGAGCCAGTGGCACGCGGATCCTCCCCTCAATAATCGAAATTGTCGATGGCCTCGCCGGGGACGCGGATCACTTTGAACTCGACGCGCATGTTTTGCTCGGCCTCGTCGCGGTTGCGGGGCTTCGAGACGAGCGGTTCGAGGATGCCCGCGCCAACCGGCTGAACCTGGTTGATGTTGAGCGTCTTGCCTTGCTGCTTGGCGTAGTCCACGATGCCCTGCTTCACGGCCTCCGCCCGGGCGAGCGACAAGTTCAGGGCCGCCTGCATCGTCTGCCGGGGGCTGGGATCCACGCCGTCCAGCGCCCCGCCTTGGATCAGTTCGACGATCGCCTGCGTCTGCGCCAGATCGAGCGGCCGGAAGCCGTCCTTGGTTTTCAGGAAGTATTGGTAGTTGCCCGGCGAGCCGGAACGCTTCAGCACGCCCTTCGCCTCGCCGGCGCGGACCAGGTCCACGAGGGTCTTGGTCGGGTCGGCGTGGCCGACGATGGCGATGGCCGCGTTGCCGAACGTGCTGGCCGACTGGATGACGCGGTTGATCTCGGCGCCGTACTGGTCGGGCGAAAACACCGTCTGGTTGGGCGGGAATTTGACCGTGAAGCTGACGATGGTGCGGTCGTCGAGCTCCTGGCCGGGAAACACCTCGATCGCCTCCGCGTCGATCGACGCGCCGGCGGCCGAGGGCTCCTCGTATTTCAACTGGATGCCCGGCAGCGCGGCGAGCTTGCGGTAGTCGAACCCGGCGGGCACGAACCCGCTGCGGACCCTGGCGTAGCCCTGGCCCACGGCCAGGTCCAACGTCGCCTTGAGCTTCGCTTCGAAGCCGTTTTGGTTGCCCTTGTCGAGGAAGAAGCTAATGTTGCCGGGCAGTCGGACGAACGTGCAGTCCAACAGAAGGCCGTGCGCGTCCACCTCGAGGGTGGGCAGGACGTCCTTGCCGAAGATGTTCTGGGCCATGGTGAGGACCTTGCGGTACTCTGGCGTCATCTGGCCCGACTTCTCGAAGCCGTCGCGCATCGCGCGCAGCTCGTCGCTGGCCTGCAGGTATCCGGCGACGAACTTTTCGGCCCAGGCGCGGTTGGCCGCGAACCAGTCGGAGCGGCATCCGTAAACGTCGGCGATGGAGCGGCTGGCCGTGGCCGTGGACACGAGCACGTGGGCGCCGGCGACCGTGCCTTCGGCCCCGGAGCCCTTGGAGTCCAGCCCACCGGTCAGGCCGATCATGTCGGGCGAGATCACGCAGCAGGCGTCGACCGAGGAATCCTTGCGGAACAGCTCGGCGGGTCCTTCGGGTCCGGTCAGGTCGGCGACCCAGACGGGCTCGACGTCGCTCCAGGCGAGCTGCGCGCTAGTGAGCATGTCGTCGAGAAGGCCAACGTGCGGCCCGCCGCGTTGCAGGGCCACGCGGACCTTCTTGCCCGAGGTTCGCTTCAGGTCGTTGAGCGTGCGGAGCGATTCGCGGGCGACGACGTGGTCGCCCGCGCTCCAGGTGAGCTGGAGGATGATGACCGGCTTGGTTTTCGGGTCGGCCCCGAGCGATTCGCTGGCCTGGCCCAACATGCGGAACGTGCCGCGGACAAAAGGCGACTTGCCGGCCAGGTAGTTGCGCACTTGGCCAACGAAGTCGTCGCCCGGCACGAGACGGATGTTGAGTCCCTGGCGGGCGAAGATCGTGCCCGGCTGCGTGGTGAGCCCGCCGTTGGCCAGGAACGTCGCCACGTCACCGCCCCAGGTGATGTAGGGCACCTCGACCGGCTGGCTCGTCGCGACCGGCTTGACGGCAACCGGTCCGACCAGGTCGGCGAAACGCCGCTGTTGGGCCGCGACAGGGTTGACCGCAATGACGAGTGCCAGGATTGCCAAACCGACAGCGATGCGCGATTTCATGGCTTGCTCCCTGCAATTTCTCTCTCGTGGGGTCACGCGGACACGCTATCGGGGGATTATAGCCTATCCGAGGGGAGAGTCAACGCCTCTGCCTCCTTTGCGAGTATTCGGCCACAATAAGGCGATCTTGACGGGAAAACACAACGCACGCAAGTACGCGAACTGGAACGCGCCGCCGACGGCTGGATACAATGTCGGGTAATGAAGGCGTCGCTACAACTCGCGCTGGGTATAGCCTTGTTCACGGCCGTCGCGTGCCGCGCGGCGGATCCTCCCGCGAACAACGCGCCCGCGACGAAGGCTCCTCCCGCAAAGAAAACCCCACCGACGCCGTTTGCGCCGCGGCTGGAAGGATTCGCCGAACGGATGGGCAAACCCGTCCCGCGCGATGCCCAAGGGCGGATCGTCGTCAACGACGGCTACCACGACGACGCCATGGTCGCCAAGCTGCTGGCGGCCTTTGCCCACGATTATCCCCGGATTGCCCAGCTCGAAACGCTTGGCACGACCTGGCGCGAGCGCCCCATCCTAGCCCTGCGGATCACGAGTCGCTGCCGGCCCCGCGGCGATAAGCCGGCTCTTCTCTTTGTCGGCGCCCATCACGGCAGCGAGCTGTTGAGCACCGAGTTCGTGCTGGACATCGTCGAGCAGCTCGCGACGGGGTACGAGTCGGACCCGACAGTGCGGCGCTGGGTGGACGAGTACGTGATCTGGTGCGTGCCGCTGGCCAATCCCGACGGCTGCCACGCCTTTTTCCACGAGACCGGCACGGGCCGCAAGAACGGCCGCGACACGAACGCCAACGGGCGGGTGGACCCGCGCGACGGCGTGGATCTCAACCGCAATTACCCCTTCCGATGGCACTCGCTTGGCGAAAAGGGCTCGAACAGCGATCCGGCGCACTCGTGGTATCGGGGCCCCGCGCCCGCCTCCGAGCCCGAAACCCAGGCGATGATGCGTCTGGCCGACCGCGAGCGGTTCGTCATGCTCATCACCTTCCACACGGCCAGCACCAAGATCCTCGTGCCCTACACAATCGACGGCGTCCGCAATCCCGAGCCCAGCGCGGCGTGGATCGTTGGCGAGAAGATGGCCTCCCTGGCCGAGTCGCGCCGGCCGGATCGGACGTACAAGGCGGTGCGGAATATCTACAGCGTGGACGGCGTGGATCAAGACTGGCACTACTGGCGTCACGGCACGCTGGCGTATCTGTGGGAAGGTCCTCGGACCAATCCGCCCTTCGCCACCGAGCGGGACCCCATGGTCGCCGGCGCGCGGCCCGGCTGGCGGTATCTTTTGGAGCGGCTCGCGGCGGGTCCCACGCTCTCGGGCCACGTGGTCGATGCGCGGACGGGCGAACCGCTGGAGGCGGCCGTCTCTCTCGCGGAGATAAAAACCTTCGAGAACGAGGTTCACGCGTCCCACCCGCGAACCGGCCGCTTCGATCGCGTGCTGCCCGCCGAGGGCACGTATCATCTCCACGTCACCCGGGCCGGTTACGCCCCCAAGATGCTCGAAGTCTCGATCGGCCAGCAATGGAAGACCGTTCGGGTCGAACTGGAACCCGAAGGCGAGTAGTCGTTCCTGGGGTGGCGCGGTCTCCTCTCCGCGGCTCCGTGTGATACCAAGAAGCTGGACAAGCCTCGCGCGGAGGCGCAGAGGCGCGGAGTGTGTCACCCAACGTGTCACGCTCTTTTCTATAATGGCCATACTACCCAGTTCTCCATGCGAATCCCGCCCCACGGGGCAAATGCCATGGAGTCGTGGGCCGGGCGGGGATAAACTAGGGACTTGGGAATCTGGAGCGACGTACTCGCCTGGGTGGAGGAGGCAGTCTGCGCTGGCAATAAGGGGACCCTCATGGCGAACTGGCCGTTCCGCTTTGTCCATGCTTCCGATTTTCACCTCGAAACGCCTCCCTTCGGCGTGACGGAGGTGCCCGAACACCTGCGGGAACTCTTCCTCGAAGCGGCGTATCTCTCCGCCCAACGGGTGTTCGAGACGGCGCTGGCCGAACAGGTCGATTTCGTGGTTCTCTCGGGCGACTTGGTGCATTGTCGCCGCGCGGGGCCGCGGGGACCGCTTTTCTTGCTCGAACAATTCGAGCGGTTGGCCGGCCGAGACATCGAAGTCTATTGGGCCGGCGGGCGGGTCGATCCTCCGGAGAGTTGGCCCCCCTCGCTGCGGCTGCCCGCCAACGTCCACGTCTTCGCCAAAGGCCGGCCCGAGGAGTGGATCGTTCGCCACGAGGATAGCCCCGTGGCGAGGATCGTCGGCGCGAGCCGGTCGGAGCGCGAGAGGCTTGCCCCCGCGCCATTCGAGCCGCAAGAGCCGGGGCTCTTCACGATCGCCGTCGCGCATGGGCAGATCGACGCGCAATCGCCGGCAACGAGTCGCGTGGATTACTGGGCCCTGGGCGGACGTCATGCCAGGGCAACCGTGTCCGAGGCCATGCCGGTGGTTCACTATCCGGGCAGTCCCCAAGGCCGTCAGCCGGACGAGACCGGCCCGCACGGTTGCACCCTGGTGCGGGTCGATTCCGAGCGGAACGTGCGGCTTTCGTCCGCGGCAACCGACGTGATGCGATGGCGTCACGAACGCATCGCCGTGGAAGAGCAAACGACGCGCGCGTCGCTCGACGCGCAATTGGACGAGCGAATGACGCGGCTGGCCGCCACGTCCGCGAGCACGGATCAGCTCGTTACGTGGACGATTGCCGGCGCGGGCCCACTGGTTCGCGCGATCCGTCGCGGACCGCTGGCCGAGGAGTTGCTCGCGCGGCTCCGCCAGCGATTCGGACAGGGACCGCCCGCCATTTGGAGCGTGGCCATGTCGGCCGAGCCGCCCGCGGCGCCGCCGGCGCCCCTGCGGGACCAGGAAAACATCCGCGGGGACTTCCTCCGCCGCATCGCCCAGTTGGCCAACGAGCCCGACGAGCTGCTGAGGCTCGAATCGTTGTTGCCGGCCGACTCCGTGGCGGGCGCGAGCGCGTGGCTGCCCGAGGGAGACGCGCGGCGGGCCGTCCTCCGCGAGGCGGCCATGCTGGGGATCGATCTGTTGAGTGGAGAGGAGCCGGACTCGTGAAAATCAACGCGATTCAAGTCGACGGCTTCGGCGTCTGGAGCGATCTGCGGCTGGGCGAACTGCCCGAGGGGCTCTCTGTCTTCTGCGGGCCGAACGAAGCCGGCAAGACGACGCTCATGCAGTTCATCCGGTCGATGCTCTACGGGTTCACGCCCGAGCGGCGCCGGTATCTGCCGCCGCCGCGGGGCGGGCGGCCCGGCGGCGCGCTCGATTTGGCCGGGCCGGACGGATCGGTGCGACTCGTGCGGCACGACGACCTTCGCGCGGCCGACGGCCAGGCCAGGGCCATCCTCGTCGCGTCCGACGGAACCCGGCACGGCGACGAGCTTCTGGCCGCGCTCTTGTCCGGCGTCGACGAGGCGACCTTCAACAACGTCTTTGCCGTGGGCCTGCGCGAGCTGCAAGCGCTGGGAGTGCTGGGCGACACGGAGGCGGCCTCGCTGCTGTTCAACCTGAGCGTCGGCCTGGACCGCGTGTCGCTCGTCGAAGTGATCCGCGAGACGGAGCTATCGCGGCTGCGCCTTCTGCGCGACGACGGCAAGCCCTGCCGCATCGGTCAGTTGGCCGACCAGCGGGCCCGGCTTCTGGCCGAACTGGAGGAACTCGACGCCCAGACCGACGCCTACACGCGTCTTTGGGACGAGCGACAGCGGCTCGACCGCGACGTGGCGCGGCTTGAGGAAGAAAAACAATCGCTCCAACAGCAAGCCCGCGAACTGGAACTGGCCGTCTCGCTCCGCCCAAAGTGGCACGATCGCGCGGCGCTGGACGCGCAGTTGGCCTCGTCCGGCGCGGCCGGCGCGATTCCGGCCGGGGGGCTCGGGCGGCTGGCGCGACTTGTCGGGCGCGCCAAACGATATCGCCTGCGTTTGAAGGAAACGACGCGCCGCCATCGGGAGACCCGGCGTCAGGCCGAGGCGATTTCGGTCAACGAGGCCCTCTGCCGCCAGGCCGCGCGGATCGAGGCGATGCGGGAGCAAGAAGGGTGGATGCTCTCGCTGGGCCAGCGGACCGCGCAGTTGCGCGACGAGATCGCCCGGAACGAGGAGGAGCTTGCCGCCCAGCGCCGGCAGCTTGGCCTTCGCGATGCCCCGATCCTCGGCGAGACCGCCGCGCCGGCGCGCCGCGCGACGTCGCGTATGCGGCAATCCGCCGAACAGATCGAGCGGCTTCGCGCTTCGTTGGTCGAGGCCCGGCAACAGTCGGAGGCAGCCGCCGAGTCGGCCCGAAGCCTCGCCGCGGAGCTTAACGGCGAGTTGGCCGCCCGCGGAGAGAAAGATCTCGCTGCCGCGCTCGATCGGGCGGGCAACCTCGCGAACCAGCTCCGCCGGCGCGAGCAGCTTGACGAGCGGTTGGCGCAAATGGATCACAATACGGCGGATCTGGATCACCAGAGCCGCGACTTGTTGGGCCGACAGATCATGCCGCTGTGGATGGTGGCCGGTCTGGGGCTCCTGTTCGTCTTCGGCGTCGTCGCCCTGATGGCGGGGCTCTTCGCGCCGGCATCGATTGTCGGCACGACCGGCTGGCCGCTCGTGCTGGTGGGTCTGGCCGGCGTCGGGTTGGCCGCGGGCGGCAAGGTGGCGATCGAGCGATCCCACGCCCGGCGGATCGACGCGTGCCAGAAACAGATCCACCTGCTCCAACGCCAGACCGAGCAAGCCCGCGAGGAACGCCGGCAGTTGGACGACCAGCTCCGCGAGGCCGGCCAGGTCGGCGCCGACCGGCTTGCTCAGGCCGAGGCGGTGCTAAAATCCCTGGAATCGCTCGTTCCCCTGCGGAGCCGCCACGAAGCGGCGCGGCGCGAGGCCGACGCGGCCGCCGCCCGGTTGGCCCAGGCGGAGGAAGCGTCGTCCGCCGCGCGGCGCCGCTGGCGCGAGGCGTTGGCCGCGGCCGGGCTGCCGGAGGATCTGTCCGTCAAGCAGGTTCGCCGCTGGCGGCGGTCGTCGGCGCGGCGGGGCGAATTGGCGGCGCGGCTTGCACGCGATCGGGACGAGCTTGCCCAACGTCAGGCGGAACTCGACGGCCTGCGCGAGCGGCTGGTGGCGGTGGCCACCGAGGCCCAAGTGGACGTGGCCGACGGCGGTCCGATCGAGCTTGTCCGCCGGCTGGCCGACGAGGTCCGCCGGCACGAGGAGCAGCGACGGACGCGGGATCGACTGGACCACGAAGCCCGGCAGCTTCGCCGGCAGCGGGTCGAGGCCAAGGCCGCCCTTCGCCGGGCGCTGCGGCGGCGGCGGGCCCTGCTGGCGCGGTGGGGCGTGGCCGACGAGGACGACCTGCGCCGCCGCGCCGACGAGTCCGCCCGGCTCGACGCTCTGCGCCAGCGGCGCGATGCGCTGGACGCCGAGATCCGCGCGGCCCTGGGCGGACGCGCAACCGAGCAGGCCATGGCCGGGATCCTCGACGGCGCGACCGACGCCGATCTCGAGGCCCGCTGGGTCGAGGCCGACCGGCGGCTGGCGGCCATCGCCGAGCGGTTCAAGCAGCAGTACGAAGTCCGCGGTCGGCTGGCGGAGCAACTCAAGGCTCTGGCCGACGACCGCCGTCAGGCAGCCAAGCGGATGGAACTGGCCACGGTCGAGAAACGCCTGGACGACGCCGTGCGGCGGTGGCAGATCTTGGCCATCACGGGCCGCGTGTTGCGCGAGATCAAGGAACTCTATGAACGCGAGCGACAGCCCGAGGCGCTGCAAGAGGCGTCCGGATATCTTCGCCGTCTGACCACCGGGCGGTACGCGCGGGTGTGGACGCCGCTGGACGAAGACGTTCTCCGCGTGGACGACGCCCGGGGCCAGTCCGTGTCGGTCGAAGCGCTCAGCCGCGGCACGCGCGAGCAGTTGTTCCTGGCGCTGCGTCTGGCGTTGGTGAGCACGTACGCCCGGCGGGGCGCCCGGCTGCCGGTGGTGCTCGACGACGTGTTGGTCAACTACGATGCGCCCCGCGCGAAGGCGGCGGCCGAGGTGCTTTGCGACTTCGCCCAATCCGGGCACCAGGTGCTCCTCTTTACGTGCCACGACCACATCCACCGCCTCTTCCGGTCGCTCAAGGTTGAAGCCCGGCTGTTGCCGGAGAATGACCGGCCGTCCGCCGCCGCCCCGCCGGCCGACGCGCCCTCCGACGCGCTCGTCCGACGGGCGAAGAAGGTGAAGCGCGTGAAGAAGAAGCGCCGCCGCGAGTCCGTGCCGGAGGAGCCGCTGGATGAGTCGGACGGAGAAGCCGGGGCTCGGGATTCGGGGCTCGGGACTCGGGGCTAGGGGCTCGGGACTGGGGAGTCGAAAGCCGAGGCCGCTCGCGGCTTCGCAGCGGCGGGACGGTGGATCCCGGATCCGCTCGGCGTTGGGCGCCATGCCCGCACTCGCGCGGACACGCAACACACTCTCCCCTCTCCCGCAACGCGGGAGAGGGGCCTTGATTTTCTGAAGGAGTTCAGACGGCGCTGTCAAGAATCAAATGCGGCGCAGGATTTTGGCAAGGACTTCCGCGGGGGTCCGTTGGTGTTTTCGTTGGCGCCGCGTTGCCACGAGCGATAGGGCAACGCGAAATAGACTTCCAGATCACACGCCTCGGCGAACCGCTTATGCTCCGCGAAGTCCTCGCCGTTGTCGAACGTCACGCTTCGTCGCAACGCCGGCGGCGGATCTCTCATCCGGCGCGTCATCACGCGAGTCGTGG
>JAFGDS010000014.1 GCA_016931995.1 Pirellulales bacterium | reverse complement strand
CGGCGCGTCGGGATGGAGAAAGAACGTCAGTTGATCGATAATCGGATACGTCCCCTCCGCGATCGTCTCCAACGTCGGCAACACCGCCGGCGCCGGCCGCTTGGCGATTGCCAGGAGGCGAATTCGATCATCGATGATCGTGTTGGGACCGAGCAGGAAGAAGGCAATCGCGTTTTGTTTCTCGATCACGGCGCCAACGATTGCGGCGTCCGACAGCTTTTGTCGGTGAAATCGCGTCGATTCGTTGCATACGGCCGCCGAAAAACCGCCCTGCATGACCCCGTGTTGGAAGATCCAACTCTCGGACGTGGGCGCCAACGGCATGAACAGCTCGATCTGGCGCGGGCCGTTGCCCTTTCCGACGTCGGCCCACGAGGTGACGTTACCCTGGAATGCGCTACCGAGGGCGTCAGCCTCGATCGATCTGGCGCGGTTCCTGGCGTTTACGATTACTCCCACGGAAAACCGCCCGAGCGGAAACGCGTCGAACCGCTGGCCAAGTGTCTCGCCGACGTTCGGCGCAAGCGAGTCGAGAACCAATCCCACGTCGCACTCGCGTTCGCGCAGGATACCGCCCATCTGGTTGCTGTCGCGAGGCAGGAAATCGACCGCGGCTTTTGGGTTGCGGCGGTTGAACTCCATGGCAAGTCGTCCGGCGATCTTCAGACCCGCCCAGCTTCCATGAACGACGACGGATCCGCCGGCGCGCGGGGCCGCCGCCGATGCCGGCGGAGTTATCGCCACGGCAAGGACACACGCCAAGGACGACGCGAGACGCGTCTGTCGGATCGTCGTTTGACAGCCGGTCATCGTGTTATTCTCCGTTTCACGCGGACGCGCCCTCGGCCGGCTTGTTACGGGTGTAGCCTACCTTCCCGCCGCCGATTGCTTCCGGCGCGTCTCGTTCGCGCGAGCGTACGCTTTCTCGATGATGGCGCGGGCCTTCACCTGGTCTTCCGCGCTCATCGACGGATTGACTCGAGGCAGGTGGCACTCGAATTCCGACAGATCGGTCAGGTTCTCCAATTGTTCGACGTCCTTGAGGGTCAACCCCGGCCCGACTACGTCGAGCTCGAGAGTCTTGAGCGACCTGACTTGGAACAAGGCGCGCACAAACGACGCATGGACGCGCGTGGGCATTTCGCGCGCGCTGAACACCTCAAGGCGTCCGTTCAAGGACTCGATGGCGAGCCGCGTGTCCTCGTGGATAGGGACGTCGAAGGCCGTGGGATTGTTCAGGTGGAACGAACGGAACTTGGGCAGCTTTGCCAGCGTCAAGAAGCACTCCGGGGTCAGCGCTGTTTCGCCATCCACCGCGAGTTCTTCCAGGCTCTTCATGTTCGCAAGCTCCATAAAGCTATCCGTGGTCACCAAACACCCGGCGAGCTCCAGACGCCTGGCGCGCGCGTTCGTTGCAAGGGCGGCAACGTCGTCCCGCGACAGCCCGCCTTGCCGAAAGGTCATCCTGAATAGATTGGGAAGCTCTCGCGATTTCTCCAGCAACGTTCTTAGTCGCGACTGCCCCGAGCCGTGTCTGAAACACAAACCCGTGATCTCGGGAAAGTGCGGGAACGCTTCCTCCAACCGGGGAAGACCGGCGTTGGGCGCGTCGAGGTCAACGGTGATCTTGATTCCGAAAAAACCGACCAGTCGATCCGGGAGTTGCACGAAGAGCATATACGGACGGCGCGCCTTTTGCTGCTCTTCTTGCATGGCCCTGAGTTGTTCCTGCGTCTTGTCGCCGATTGGTTTCGCGTTGCGGAACCAAAGCAGGTCGCGGAAACGCGAACGCTGGGCGAGGAACGCCTCGAAGTCCTTCTCGGTCATCGTGAGGGTTCCGTCGCGTGTTGCCGGTTCCTGCGACTCCGCGACGGCTTCGACGGGCGTCGTCGGCGGCTGCTGGCCAGGGACCGTCGCGGGACCGATCAACATCGCGGCAGCCGCCACGGCGCACCACGTGCCTCTTGGGCCGCAGCGGTCCACCCGGCGCCATTCCCTCGAGGTTTTGCGCGCGAGAGGTTGTTTCGCGGCGTATTTCGACATCATCGGCCTCCTATGGCTTCCGAACCTTGAGCGTGGTGAATTTGACGCCACTACCCCAGTGGCTTTGGAGATAGAGCATGCCAGGGTCGATGGCGGCGCCCCGCTTGATGTTGGTATAGGTCTTCTGTTGCCCATCGATCGTCACCGTGAACGTGTATTCATCGTCCGGTTCCCTGAATACGAGAATGGTCATTGCCTGTCCGCCCTTAGGCGCGGCCCGGAGATCGGCCAGCTTGTTCGTGCAGCCCGGCCACTCGTAGGGAATGCCGCTTATCAACGCGCTGACCTTCTCTGCCACCCAGTCGTTGGGTCCGCTCCCCGTGTGCCGCAAAAGAACGGTACCGGTTTGGTCAATATCGTGATTCGGATCGTCCGATATCGTGACGGAACTTCCTTCGATCATTCCTTGATGGCCGTTGTCGATGGCGTCCAAGAGGCTGGCCGTGTCATAGATCTGAATCTCCGAGAGGTTCTCGATCTTCACGCCGCTGTTGTGGAAGAAGCCTTCCTTATTGAAGGGATGCGTCGTGTCGACATACTGCCCAACCGAGATATTGGGGCTCTGTTCGTACGAGAAGACGACTTCAATCCGCACCGTGACGTTGTCTTCCCACGTCCCTCCACATAGCTTCGCCAGGTCGAGCTTCGCATCACTGGCATGCTCGGCGGCTCCCTGCCATTTGCCGTCGGCGATCTTCTTCGGGTACTCGGTCCGGATGAAGCCAATCGCGCCGTTGATGATATCACAGAGGGAACCGCTCATGAACCAACCATCCGCGAGCTCAAGCCCGTTCCATTCGTTCGTTGACTCGTTTTTGTCCCAATTGACCGCCGGGTCCTGATTGGGCCACACCATCTTTTCGACGTTGATCTCCACGGTATCTCGGGCCACCACGTCGGCGGGGTTGTTCGCCGATCCGCCGGGTTTGACGAATCGCCAGAAGACCTCCTTTTCACCGATCTCCACGCCTTCGACGAACAGCGCGTGCGGGTGATTGGCGCCCGACGAACCGACATCCCATATGTACCAGGAACCGGAAGTCCCGTCGGGAGGTTTTGGGCAGGCCGACAGCGGCGTCTTCCGCCGATCATACCATATCTTCAAGCCCGAATCGGCGCCCAGCCAAAGCGAATAGCCTGCCGGCGGGCTGCCGGGTCCCTCCAGCACGATCTTCGCGAAATCCTTGTCGCGCAAATCGGCGTCCGTATACGCTTTTTTCTCGTCATTTGCATCCACGACGCCGTTCTTGTTGTCGTCATCCATGTTGACGAAGATGCGTTTACCGACCTGCCCGACGCCGTTGCCGTCGACGTCTTCCAGCGCATCCTCCTCCGGAGTGCGATCGACCGGACCCGTGTTGTCGCTATCGGTGTCGAGATCGAATACGATGGGCGCAAGCCGCACGTAATCCACCGCCGTATCGGGGCCTCCCGCAAGATCGGAGTTCCACTTGAAAGTCGCCTTGATGCTTCCCGCCGCATCGAAATCATCGTTGGTGAGAATGGCGTATTCCTCCGAGAAACCGCCTTCGGGTATGCTCACGGGAGACGTTACCTTGTTTCCCGTGCTGATCTCGTACAGCGCCACGCCGTCTCCGGAGACAACGAACGTAAGTTGGCCAATCGTTCCTGGGTTCGGGGCGCCGGCCCACGACGGCTTGACGTCCACGCGCAGAATCTTATACGACGTATTGGCGATGTTGTTGACCGTCGCCGGCATGGCGCCGGTTCCGCTTATGAGAGAGGCGGGCAGGTAGAGACCGCCACCATCCGTGTCCTCGATGTAGTCCTCGTAGTCGCCGCAACGGCAACCTGGGTCCTCCCCTCCGCAGGCGTGCGTGGTGGCCAGAGGAGGCCAATGTTCGCTCGTGTGCAGTCCGAGCGAGTCCACGTCGATGTCCACGTCGGCGATCGATGCTTTAAACGACGGTTTTTGTCCCTCGCCGCCGCCGTCGCGATACAGAAGACCTTCAAATCGTGCGTAGGTCCTCGCGTTGATGACTCGCTTCGGGTCCTCTTTGCTGAAGCCGCAACCCTTCCATGTGTGTTGCGTCGGGCTTGCATGGGTCCGTTCCCATATGGTGTCGCCGGATTGGTCGACGACCCGTGAGGACGTCTCGTTCGTGACGATCCGCCAATCGCCGGGTGGATTGAGATGGATCGTTACAACTTTCGTGTTCCGCGGCAGCCAGTCGAATCCCACGCCAACGTTCTCGTCGGGTTTCAAGGTGGCGCTGATGGTCGAGGAAGCCGTTCCGTCCACGGCCGCGGCCGTCGAACTGCCGCCAAACAGGAGGATTCCCACAAGCGTCCCCATTCCAAACGCTCTTCCGATCTTCCCCCGTTGATGACCGATCATCCTATGTCCTCGAGTCATGGAAAACTGAAGTATGAAGGGTCTCCAGCGTGGCGAGGCAACGGGCCGTCATCCCATCCAATGCGGATGACGGGAGTGCTCACCCGCCCTCTTTCAAAAACCCGCCGCTTTCACTCTCTTGCTGTTCTCGCGCCGCCGAACGCGACGAAAATGACACCCGAGGTCCGCCAAGCCGCCGATGAGGCGGCGAGGGCACATAGCCGTGTTTTTGGAGGGATTCGCGGCCGCCGCCGGCGGCCAGGAAGTCGAAGAACTCCCGCGTCGTCCCGTCGGCCTCGGGCGACAAATAAAGCAGCAACGGTTGCGCGAGCGGATAGTCTTGGGGCACGCGCCGCCGACTCGGCGTCAGGACACGCTCCGCGTCGGGCGGGATGAGACCGACGACCTTCACCCGGTCTTCCGCCGGGCCGATCTGGGCCACGTCGACGAACCCGATGCCGACCGCGCTGGCGGCCACCGCCTCGATCACCTCGGCCGTGCTGGTCCGTCGCCTGACGCGCGCCTCCCGCGTGGGCCCGACGATCTTCTGCTCGAACCACCCCGCAAGCTCGTGATTCCGCGACAACCCATACAACTCGATGCGACGCGTCTCTTCGGGCCAGTTGATTACCTTGCCCGCAAAAACGTCGCGAAGCTCCGAAACGGTCAATCGATCGACCGCGTTGGTCCGATGCGCGACGATAGCCACGGCCCGGTCCGCGAGTTGCGCGGATTCGACGTTGGACGACTCGCTCTGGGGCAACGGACGATCGGACACGAACAGCCCGGCG
>JAFGDS010000109.1 GCA_016931995.1 Pirellulales bacterium | reverse complement strand
CGCCACCCCCATTACCTGATTGTGGTGGCCCACGAGCGTCCGCAGGCACTCGCCGGTCTCGAGGTCCCAGACCTTGAGCGTCTTGTCCCACGACGCGGAGACGGCCCAAGGACGATCAGCACAAACCGCCACCGCCCAGATCGGGTTTTGATGGCCCTTGAGAGTCCGCAGGCACTCGCCGGTCTCGAGGTCCCAGATCTTAAGCGTGATGTCCTGCGACGCAGAAACGGCCCAAGGACGATCGGCACAAACCGCCACCGCGCTGATCGAATCGACATGGCCCTCGAGAGTGAATCGTTGTGTACCACCGGCTTGAAGCGTGGGGACTAGTGGCTGGAGCCACGATGTGGCATTGTACTGGATGGCCCCGGCCAACACGGCTTGAGCCGCAGGACCATCGTCGTGAGCCAACCGACCACAAAGCTGTGATGCCAATTGATGTTTGTCGTGCCACAACACATGGGCACTTAGTTGGATCGCATGACTAACGAACCGAATGTACTTTTGATCGCGGGAAACGCGGCAATCAGCCAAAAGCCCGGTGACCCTGCTGACTTCAAGTCGTCGTTGGAGCCATGAGAAGTCAGAAATCAACCCGTCGAGTCCCTCCTTCAAACCGGCCTCTTGCAGGTGTCCGGCCAGATGATCAAAGAAATACCCATCGTCCGGGCCACTTGGCCAGCCATTGGGGCATCGTATCCGGTAGCCGTCGAGGAATCGTCTGTGAAGTGGCGCCAGGTCCTTCTCCCGCACCTTCCGCACATAGTCGTATTGCAGGTCGTGCACGAGAATCCCGCGCCGCCCGTCTTTCTCCTGCCAGGTTGCCAGCGACCGCGCCACCAGGCGGTCCATGCAGGCCCGCGTCCTCGCGGGCGAAAGACCCCAGAGGACCTCGAGCGGTCCTTCCGGGATTGCCTCGTCCTCCGGGAAGACGGCCAGGTCCAGGTAATGCCGCTTGTCTTCTTCCTCCAAACCATCAACGCCCACCGCGATCGCCCGGAGAAGGTCCGGGTACGGGTAGTCAGGAAACCGCGTGCGGAATTCCTCAAGGTCGCGATGCCTCAACAACTCCAACGCGTCGTCCCACGCAGTCGGTCGAAGTCTGATCATGGCTCCGATCATTGCCAAGGCCAACGGCAAGAAGCCGCACTCCCGGACAATATCGACTGCAACGGCCGGCAGTCGGGCGGGGTCGGACTCTCCGGCCCAGTCGGCCAACATCCGGAGCGCCCCGTCCGGCGAGAGCACGTCAATACAAACCTCTTGTGCCTCCAAGCCCACCAATACCTCGCGGTTGCGCGTCGTGACAAGCAGCCGTGAAGGCGCCGAAACCACGTTCCGCAACACCGCATCGTCCACGCGCCACACATCGTCAAGGACAAACAGCGCGCGCTTTCCCCGAAGCGCCTCGCGCAACTTCGTCTGCGCCTGCGCCACGGTTGTTAGCGGGCCGTCGTCATTTGGCGTACACCCAGCCAGCTCGTTCAATAGTCCGAGTACGTTGGGCCGCGAGCCGACCGTCAACCAGTAGACGCCGTCGGGATAGGCTCGTTGCACGTCCGCGTCCCGCGCGAGCGCCGCGGCCAGCACGGTCTTTCCGACGCCGCCCATCCCTTGCACGCCCACCGTTTGGCCGCGACCCGTAATCGCCACATTGACGCCAGTATCGGCCAAGAGCACGGCGCGCAACTGGGTCAGTTCCGGGCTACGGTGCAGGTAGTGCGGAGGCTCCGCAGGGATGGCGCCGAAGACCGGGCCCCGCCCCGACTGGTGGGCCAGATAGGCCAGGAGGTCTTCGATCCGTCCATGTTGTCCGGTCGGATACCAGATGGGGCGGATGCCCAACTTACTCAGCCGTCGTTTGCGATCGGCGAACGTCGCTTCGTCGGCCGGCTTCTCCAGAATGGCGAAGTGCATTTGCAGGCCATCGGCGTGACGGTTATGCAATTCCCCTGCAAGTTCCTCCAGAACGCGAACCGTCCTGTCCTTTTCCAAGCTGCACCCCAGGAAGAGCAGCGGTCGCGTCATCGCGAAGCGGAGAAATGCCGTCAGTGGTTCGCGCTCGCCGTAGGCGTGTTCGTATTCGCTCCAGGTGAGCACACGGTCGGTCCGATCGGCTGCGTCGCCATGGAGTTTGACCAGGACGTGGCGATCCTTGAGGAACACCTCGCGAAGCAAGTCCACCTTCATACCGAGGATGCGATCGTCGAACGGCCGGCCGGCGCTCTTGAAGACTTCGTCAAGAACGGGATCGAAATTCGTGGTCAACACCGGTCCTGAACAGAGTCGGGGCAACTGTCGAATCGGGGCGGGCGGCAGCGGGTCTGGCAGCCGATGCGCACCAAACGTATGGTCGATGGCGTCCTGCAGCGAGTTCGCCCTAAGCGCGTCGAGAAGTGCCTCTGCTGTCTCTTCGTAGAGACCTTGATCGAGCAACTCCACGATCTGTTGCCGTGTCGTCGAGTCTGGCGCTTGCGAAATCAGAAACGGCCGCCATGCGGGGAAACCGAAGGGGACAGACATGCCCGCTCCCACGAACGGGATGATGCCCGTGGGAGCCTTGATCTGCTCGACGAGGAGGCGGAGATTGCGTTCGTTGTCGCCCAGGGAAACGAGCGACGCGAGCGGCTCGGGAAGCGCGCCGTCCACAGTCATGCTCCCCGACATCATCGGTCCCCGTGTGCCCTCGACCCGACGAGCCGCGGCGCACGGCCGCGAAGTGCCCTGTGACCGAGGGGCCCCAACAAAGAGAAGGACAGCCGCCGCGTCCGGTCAGCCGGCCATCGGGCGGACTGTCACTCCACTGTCACCAGCGTACCAGCCCCGTCGGGGGGCGTCAATCAGAGAGACCGGCGGGGCTCGACCTTCGGTCTCAGTAACCGAAGGTTCGTACTCCCCTCAGCGGCGGGCGGACGAAAATCGCGGCAAAGCGGCCGGAGTAGTCCGCGCGCCGAAGGGGGGGAGCAACTGGACGCGGCGAGGCGGAAACGCGAGAAAGATGGGGAGCAGGACCGTTGGGCGTTGTTGGGGAGAGGTGGTCATGAGGATTTCCGAGCTGACCGAGGCGGGCGTCTACACGGCGCTCTTTCACCACGTGGGAACGGGGATCATCGAGCAGGCGCTGATCCAGGCGATCGGCGTCGCGCCCTTCCTGCGCCTCTGGCGCTGCCCGCTCGGCGAGTTCGTGTGGTACCACGTGAGCGAACGGGAACACGACCGCATCGAGATCCTCGACAAGGTCGTCTGGCCGTCGTCCGCCTGCCCGCCGCCCCCGAACGAAGATTGAGGTCGCCTGGGGAAGCCGCTATTTCGCGCGAAATACCGCCATTCTCCCCGCGCCTCCGATCCGCCGCCAGCATGATCTTCCCGCGGCGGACGGCGTTGAGGCGTAGTCCGCAACAATTCGGCGTTACCCGTTGATCCGTTCGATCGCGTCGCGAGCTCTGGCGACCAATCGGACGTCGTCGCTGGCGGTTGCCTGAAGGAGGACTCTCAATGCGGCCCGGGCCGACTCGCCAATCTGCCCCAGGGCCCAGGCGGCCTGGCAACGGACCTCGATCGGGCCGCTGTTCACGGCCGCGGCCAGGGCGGGTACGGCCGGGGCGGCGCCGATCCGACCCAGCAGCGTGGCCGCCCAATAGCCGACCCAGGCGTTGTCGTCCATCAAGAGACCCGCCAACGGGATGACATGGGCGACGCGAGGGGTTCCGAGTGATGAAAGCGCCACGGCCGCCCATTTGCGGACCTCGGTCGAGGTATCCGCGCAGGCCCGCACGAGTACAACGGCTGCGGATGCCGCCTCCGGCCCCAGCATGGCGAGGCGCTCGGCCGCCGCCGCACGCTCGTTTGGATCGGGGCTGGCCAGGGCGGCAATGAGAGAGTCAACGGTGGACATCAAATGAAGACCAGTGCCCCCTAGGTTGGCAAGGCACCGGCCTTGTCACCACCAGATTAGCCGCGGTGGCGACGCGCGTCAATCGACGATGGACCGATCGCAACCGCCGACCGCCTTGCGCCTGGGGTAAACACCCCAGCGCCATGACCGTTGGGGCAACCGGCGGCGAGACGATGATCGACGCCGGCGCGCCGTCATTCCGGCGGCGGGTTCCACGCCACGCCCAGCGCGACGAGGCCGGGGAGGACGGCGCCATAGAGATACTGGATCGTGTACCCGCTCGCGCCATAAATATAAGCGATGTAATCGCCTGCAACCACATTGGGGGTTGGATACTTCGGAGGATCCCGGGGCGCTAACGTATGACCGACGGACACCGTGATCGCCATGGCCGGCCATAGATTCACGCCGTCGTACACGAAGCCGGCCGATTGCGCGGCGGCGGCCCAGGCGGCGATGACCCAACGGCGATTGTCGTTTTCCTCCATGCACGATATGTACCGCGCCTGACACCAATAGCAGCGGCCGGCCAGCATGTCCCACTGCGCGTCGGCCACGAAGTGATGCTCGTCGATCCAGGTGACGCCCGAAAACGGATGTGACATGAATCCGGGCAGCCCGCGGTAGAGGCAGTATTTGCTGCCCTCGCCCCCGCTCATTTTCGGGCCCCACGTGTCGCCCACGTTCGTGGCGCGCCCCGGATCGTGCGTGTAATGGAGCGCCGGGACGGGTTCGTGGGCCGGCCAGCAGACGCCGGTCCCGCCGGCGGCCACGTCCTGGGGGCCGTTCACGTAGAGGCCGTACCCGTATCCGACCGGCAGTTCATCGGGATCGGGGTGGGGAAATAGCGCCACCAGGCCGTGGGCCGGCACGTCCTCGTCGGCGCGGAAGAGGATGCCCCGTTTCTTCGACAGCACCTGCGTCGGCGGGAGCGGCCGCGGCCGCGCCGCGCCCATCTGCCGCTCGACCCATCGGACCGCGCGGTCGATCCGCTGGCCGAATCCGCGGGAAATCAGCGCGCCTTCGTCTGGGAGGGACATGATAAATGGCAGCTTGCCGCCGCTTGCGGCTTCGCAGGGATTGGGGGCTAGGGGCCAGGGATTGGGAGAGGTCGGAATTGGGAGGTCGGAGGTCGGAGAGAATTCCGCGTTCCGACCTCCGACTTCCGACCTACCTAGATCGGCTTCTCGTCCACGATGACCGTGACGTGCAGGCCCGTGCCGCCGGTGCCGGTCGAGCCGCTGGGCGTGACCACGACCACCAGCGAATCGCCGTCGGCCAGGTCCGGCTCGTCGATGCCGGCCGAGATCACCTCGCGGTCGGTCTCGCTCGTGGTGTACTCGGCCGCGGCGGTCAGGACCGAGGCGTAGCCGGCGCCGATGTTGCCCGCCTGGACGTCGACCGTCACCTTCTTGTCGCCGCCGGCCGGCGCGGTCACCATGAAGATCTCGACGCCGACGATCTCGGCCGTCGCGCCGAAGACGCCGTGGATGGGGATGGTGATCGCCGCGGGCGTGTCCTGGGCGAATTTGCAGTAGAACCGGTGACGCATCTTGCCGGTCGCCAGATCGGCGGCCGGCGAGACGTCCTCGTCGCGGATCGATTCGTTCGCGCCGCCGAACGCCTTGCAGGTGAACGTGCCGTTGACGTGGAAGTCGCCTTGTTGGATCGTCGGGATGGCCATGGCGGGATTCGGGGTTCGGGGCTAGGGACTCGGGGCTCGGGATCAGGAAAACAGCGGGCCGAAGGGGATGCGTTCGTAGGGCTGATAATCGAGGTAGACGATGTTGCCGGCCTCGATCTCGGATTGCTCCAACGGCCAGCCGTCGGCGCGGAGATGGACGGGCTCCGTCGAGACCACGCCGTTTTCGTCCTCCGCGAGGACTTTGACCTTCTGGGGCATGCCGCCCGGCTCCGCGACGCGGTAGGCGTAATGGCGACAGCCCATGTTGGCGGGATGCTCGTTCCAGCCCTTGGAATCGAACTTGATCTCGTAGCTCTTCTCCCAGTAGCCGACGTCGTTTTCGTATTTCCAAACCGCCTTGGGCGCGGAGAGCTTCGCGCAGCCGGGCCCCGCCCCCATGAACGTGTCGGCGTTGCACTTGTTCGCCAGCGCGGCCTGCTCGATCGGCGAGAAGGTGGCCTCGTTGCGGGTGAACCGCAGGATCAGCCGGCTCGCCTCCCGCTCGAGCGGCGCGCGGAACGGATCGCCCGCGGCGTTCAGGACCGCCTTGCCGTTCGCGTCGCGCTCGTAGGGCTCGAGGAACGTCTCGGCGTCCCATTCGATCCGGGGCGGGCGGACCAGTGGATTCTCCATATTCTGGTCCGGGTCCTCGGTCTTGCTCGAAAACTGGCAGGTGACCTCCCAGACCAGCTTGGAGATCTGTCGGGGCGTGACGGACTGGCACAGCGCCCCGAGGTCGTATTCGTTCCCGAACCCGTAGACGTACCCGCGCCGCGGCATCCCGGGACAGTTGCCCACGATGATCGAGCCGTCGGCGGGGTCCGTGGTCTCCACGAGGTAGATGAGCACGTATTCGCGCGTGCAGTCCAGCCGGCCCACGCCGCTCGCGCCGCCCACCTTGATCGCCGTGATCGACGCGCTCATGCGGCGTCCCCCTTCCCGGTGAGCACCGGGAACTTGCCGTCGCGGATCTCCCGCAGGCTGGCGTCGATCGTGCCGAGCTTCTGCAGGTGGGCGACCTGCTGGCGAAGCAGCTCGCGGGTCTCCCGTTGCGGATCGGCCCCGCCGTAGATCGCCCGGTTGCGGGCGGCAATCTCCTCCGCGCTGCCACGCTCGAGCGCCTCGGCCAGCCGCGCATCGCGGTCCTTGGGCGACTCCGCCTCGAGCAGCTCCTTCCCGATCCGGTCCGCCTCGCGCAGGGCCGTCTCCGCCGGCAGACCCTGACCCAGATCGCCGCCCAGCTCGCGCATCGCCGCCAGGTACTTCTCCCGCGGCGTCATGTTCCGTTCGGTTAGATTGGAGAACTTCTCCTGGAGCTGCTCTTGCGCCTTGGCGGCCGCGTCCATTTGGCGCTCGACTTGCGCCGTCTCCTTCGCCTCGCGGACGCGCTTTTGCGTCACGGCAAGCAGCGTATCCAGTCCCTTCACACTGCCCTCGCGGATCATGCGTTCGAGCTGGTGGAGCTCCGCCTCCTCCGGCGAGAGACCCTGGTTTGCAACCGCCTCGATCGCCCGAGTCTCAAGCGCTTGGAGGCGATCGCTGAGCTGGTCCCTCAGCTTGTCCGCCGCCTCCTTGTCGTCGGCCGCCCGCCCCGCCTGCTCGCTCGCCAGCAGACGGTCCCAGAGCTTCTTGAACTCGTCGGCCGGCAGTTTGTCGCGTTGTTTCTCCAGCGCAAGCCGCAGCTCGGTCGTCTTGCCCGCTTTGATGAGTTGTTGCTCCTCCGATTTTGCGAGCATGTCGTCCAGGGCGTCCACCGTTTTTTTGATCGCCGCTGTCCGCTTGTCTTCCGCATCCCTCGCTCGAAGTATCGATTGTTCGATCTTCTCGTTCGCCCCAGGCACCTCGTTGAGTTCCCGGACGAGCTCTTCCGCATACCCGAAATCACCACTCAGGAGCATCTTGAAGGCGGGACCCAAATCCCCGCCGATCACCCCAGACACCGCTCGATTGAGGTTCTCGAAAATCGGTCGGGACAGATAGGCGTAGCCGATGTAAGCGGTCTCTTTGAAACCACCCTTTGCCATTCCGAGCTTCATCTGCGCGCGATGCAACGCCTCGACGCTATGGGCCGCGGCATCAGACAGGCGCGACATACGATCCAGTTCGGCGTTCTGTTCCCGCAGTGAGGCGGACCCCCGTTCAAGAATCGAGACCAATTGCGTGTTCTTCGATCCCAGAATCTCCGACACAAAATGAAGTCGATCTGCCGGGTTCTGTAATGCGCGAAGGGCATCCGCGAAGTCGTAGAGCGTCCTAATGGACTTTCCGGAGATGCCCTCCAACTCGGCAAGAGCTTCGCCCCCGGCGCCTTTTCCGAGCCCCTTTTCCCACACCGCAATATTCAGTTTTTGCAGGCCCTTCTCCAATGTCCCCACACTGACCCCTGCCAGATTCGCCCAGTAGTGCATGCGATTGATTTCTTGCACCGAGACGCCCAGCCGCCGCGCCGACTTCGCCATCGCATCGATTTTTTCGCCAACGCCCTGGAAATCCGCCGCGACCTCGCGCAGGCCCAACGCTCCCAGCGCGCCGACTGCCAATCCCGCAGGACCGCCGAAGAGCGGGATCTTCCCGAACGTCTTGTCTGTCCAATTGGCGAACGACCCGATCTTCCCCTTCGCCTGCGCGAGGTCGGGGCCGAGCCGCGAGCTGTTCGCGGTGACGTAGGCGACGAGGTTGCCGACGGTGGCCATAACTCGGGGCTCGGGACTGGGGATTCGGGGCTCGGGAGTCGGGGGCTAGGGGTTGGGGGCTGGGGGATAGATCTGCTGCATCTTGACCAGGAGCTCGTGCGCCCGCTCGGCGCGGGCCGCGGCGTCCGCGTCGACGGGCGCGGCCGCGCGGGGCTCGTCGAATCGCAGGAGGAAGTCCTTCGCCGTGACGGCCGCGGCGGACCGGCCGCAGAGGACCCGCACCAGCTCGGCGGCCAGCTTCGCGATCCGCCAGTCGTCGCGGTCCTCGCCCCGGGGCTCCGTGCGGTAATAGGCGATCCACTCCGCGAGTTGCGGGCTGCTCAGCTCGCGGAGGAGGTGGACGGGGTGAACGACCCCGACGTCCCCGCACACGCGGAAGGCGGTGAGACGGCTGGGTCGCTTCCGGAGTTTTTTACGAGGTCCTCCACGTCCTTCTCGGTCAGCTTGTTCAGGGTCAGGGCCTTGTCGTAAATCCGATCGAGGCCCTTCGCGTTCTTCTTGCCGAGCCGCTCCACGTCGTCCAGGGCGAAGAGCCGCTCGCCCGACCGCTTGCACGCGCACAGGGCGACGAGCGTCGCGCGGAGGTTCTTGGCGTTGAGCTTTCGGTCCGGCGTGCGGTGGTTGTGCAGGAACACCTCCCACCAGTCGCGCTCCTCGCCCGTTATCGTGCGGACGAAGCACCGGCCGGGCCGGCCGTGGACCGGCCATTCGGGGATCAGGACCGACTCGACGGGCAGGTCGTCCGCGCCGAGAATCGCCTCGCGGTCGAGCTCGACGTACTCGATCGGCTCGGCCGCGTCGGCCGGCTCGTCCACGGGCGGGCCGTCCTCCCGCGCGCGGTAGGCGTCCTCGGGGCGTTCGGATTGGATGCAGGGCATGGCGGGGATTGGGGGTTGGGGGCTAGGGATTGGGGGACGAAGGTCGGAGGTCGGAATGCGGAAGTCGATTAGTTCTCCGACTTCCGACCTCCGATTTCCGATTTCCTACGGCGTGCTGTCGCGCACGCCGGCGATCGTGAGCTTGCCGCCGGCAGTGGAGCCGCAACTGGCCAGGACCTTGCCCACGGGGTCGCCCCCGAGCGGATTGGCGACGCCCTGGTCGGCCGCCCACGTCCAGGCCTCCTCGGCGGGCAGCTCCTGCGCATGCACGCTCACCGAGGCGCCGGTCTGGAAATCGACGTGGGCCCGCTCGGGGCAGTGGGCGCTGAGGAACTGGACGTCGTCGCCGTCGAAGTCCACGTCGATCTCCTGGCGGACGCCGACCACCAGGGCCGCGCCCTGGGCGGGCAGGTCGTCGCCGGCGCCGCCGTCGACGGTGATCGTCGTGCCGTCGTAGGCGGTGACGTCCATGCCGTGGCGGAGGCCGCCGGCCCAATAGACGTCGACCTTGTCGGCGTCCGTGATCCCGTGGCCCGCGCCGAGCGTGGCGACGCCCGTGTTCGCGTCGGTCCGCGTCGTAAGCGTGCCGGCCTTGCCCGGGGCGAGCGTGGGATCGTGGAAGATGAGGCCGTCCGCCTCGCGGGCGAGCTTCGAGACGATCGACGCGCCGGCCACCTCGATCGTGGCGGCGACTTTGATCTGGGCCATGGGGTTCTCCGGGGATCGGGACGCGGGGTGCGGGGATCGGGACTCGGGGTTCGGGTTATTTCGCGCGAAATACCCGGCCGTCGGATCAGGTCCAGGCGGGCTTGCCGTTGAGCTTGAACGTGACGGGGCTCGTCATCTTCTCGCCCAGGTTGGCCGCGATGCCGCCGCCCTTGCTCAGGTTCGCGTTGACGGTCATCGTCTGGCCGCCCGGCCACTGGACGACGAGGCTGCCGTTGGTCCCGCGCTCCGGCACCGAGCCGCCCCAGTGCAGCAGGAAGGTGATCTCGCCCCCGTCCACGAGGCCGGAGATCCACTTCCGGTACATGTCGGGCGAAAGCTGGTGGGTGCCGTCGAGCTGCTCGGCCTCCTCGTCGGTCTTGTTCACGTCCAAGAGTTCCGCGCTGAGGCCGGGGAAGGTGACTTGAATGCCGGTGGAAACGTAGGGAGGGGCCATGGTCGGGGCTGGGGGTTCGGGACTCGGGAATCGGGATTCGGGGATCGGGACTAGGGGCTCGGGACGGCGCGGCGCCAGCGGACGTCGAACTCGAGGATCACGTGGCCGCCGCCGGCCGCGCGGCCGCCCTCGGGCGGCTCGGGGTCGTCGTGCTCGCCGCGGTGGGCGACGTGCAGGACCTCGATCCGACGCTCCGGCCGGCCGATCGCGCCGCCCGTGGCCAGCCGCAGCATCGCCAGCCGCGCCGCCTCGGCCGCGGCCTTCGCCTGGCCGTACTCGTTCGCCCACGCGTCGAGCTGGATCGTCGCGTCGCCCAGGTTCGACGCCCCGCCCTGGTGCGCCTCGGGCGCGGTGGCCACCCGCTGGATCGTCAGGGCCGGCAGCCGGACCTCGCCGCGCCGCGCCGCGGGCAACTGGATCATGTGGATCCGTCCGGCCACGAGGGCCGCCAGATCGGCGTCGGCGGTCAGGTAGTCGTGCAGGCTGGGCTCGAGCATCGGTCAGTGGCAGCTTGCCGCCGCTTGCGGCTTCGCAACGTCGGGGCGAGGGGTTCGGGGTTCGGGTCTGGGGATTCGGGATTGGGGCTTCGTGCTTCCTTGGTCATTGATGCTTGGTCATTCGTCATTTGTGGAGCTTGCCCTTGGCCGCGAGCTTGGCGGCCTCGCGCTTGATGCCGGCGGCGACCTCCCGCTCGATGGTGGACATCGCGCGGCGCTCGTTCGATTTGTGGGCCGGCCGGAGGAACGGCCGGGCAAGGTGCGTGGCGACGTGGACGCCTTTGTGTTTCTTCTTGTCCTTCCGCGCGGCGCGGGCGTCGCCGCCGGTCGTCGTCGCCAGCGTCCCGCCGCGGGCGATCCGGTAGCCGAACTCCACCAGGTGCGCGTAGTGGATGGGATCGCGGGGCCGGCCGTCGATGATCGTCCGGAATCCCTTCCGCGGACCGATCACGCCCAACACCACGCCGCGGGTCAGGTAGGTCCGGATCACGAATCCCAGGCTCTTGCGCAGAAGGCCCGTGGGACCGACCTCGCGGCCCTGCTCGTCCACGGTCCGGTTGCGCTTGGGAGCGAGGGCCTTGGCGTCGCGGACGATGGGACGGGTCGCCTTGGCGACGGCGCTGCGCAGCACGCGGCGGTAAACGCGGAACGGCAACGCGTCCAAAAGCGCCTTCGCCTCGACGTCGCCGCGGACGTCGATCCCGATCTGGATGTTGCCGACCGCCCGACGCGCCATCAGTCGGTCTCCTTCACGAAGAGCTCCAGCCGCACGTTGGCCTCGTCGACGTTCCGCGGCGGACCGACCAGCTCGAGCACGCGGCCGCGGTAGAGGATCCGCATCGACCCGTCCAGCCCCGCGCGCCAGCGGAGGACGACGCGGTGGGTCGCCTCCTGGTGCACCGCGCCCAGGCCCAGGTACTCGCGCTCGGAGAGCGGCTCGATCGCGGCCCACGGCGTCGCCACGGTCTGCCAGGAGAGGCGGACCTCGCCGTCGACGTGGGCCTCGACGGGACGCTCGATCGCGACCCGCTTCGTCAGGTTGCCGGCGGAAACGGTGGCGGTCATGCGAACTCAAAATGCGGGTTGGACAAAAGCGATTGCACGGTCAGGGGCACGTCGGTGACGATCGTGCCCGTGATGACCGGCTCGCGGAGCTTGTAGTAGTGACCGACCAGGTACAGGAGCCCGAGCCGGTAATCCTCGGGCACGTCGGCGGGCGCGTCGCCGAATCCGGCCGTGTACGCGATCGTGACGGCCTCGGGCACGGGCCAGGTCGCCGGCCAGGTCGCGCCGTATTCCCGGACGATCCGCCCGGGCTCGCCGGCCGCGTCGATCCGGTAGAGCGCCGGATCGAGCGTTTGCTCGTCGCCCTCGGCGTCGAGGTGGATAATCGACTGGACCGATTGCAGCGGCGGCCGCGGCAATCGGATCACGCCGTCGGGCGGAAACGCGTCGAGGCCCAGGGTCCAGCCCGCGGTGATGAGCTGGCGGCGCAGCCGCAGCTCCCCCCACGTCCGGGCGGCCTTGATGTAGGAGCCCAACAGGGCGTCCTCATCCGCGTGGTCGATCCGCAGGTGGGCCTTCACTTCGGCCAGCGTGATCGGCTCGGCCGCGGGCGGCGTCGTCTGGTTGAGGCTCACGGGTCACCTCGCGCGCAAGTCGGGCCCGCGGCCGCGGTCGCACGGCCGCTTCGCTCGGGCGGATCGCCGCCATTTCAATCGGTCGCGGCGGGATCATCGGGTCTCTTGGTCTTTCGCTTCCGACGCGCGGGCGCGTCGGCCCCGCCGTCGGCGGCCGCGGCGCCCTCCGGCGGGTCGGGCTCGGGCGGGAACTCCTCGAGGGCCACGGCCTGGCCGGCCGCGACCATCCGGCGGGCCTCGCCCGTCGGTACGTCGATCGTCTCGCCAGGTTTCTGCGACCAGCCGTCGCCGGCCCGGGCGCAGCGCAATCGGATTCGCATGGTTCACTCCGGGAGGGTTGGTGAGCCGCTTACACCTGGGCGGGCGACAGCAGCCGGACGATGTCGGCGGCCAATTGGGCCGCGGCCGTGACGACCGGCTTGTTGCGGCCCTTGTACTGGATCGCGATCGTCCCGCCGTAGATGCTGTTGGCCACGGCGCGGGTGAGCGTCGTGCCGACGTAGCGTTTCCTCGGCTTGTCGATGTCGATCACCAGCAGCTTATCGGAGTTGGCGGAGCCCTCGGCGGTGGCGCTCGCGCCGGCCAGGGCGGCGCCGACGATGTCCGTGTCGGCCTGCTTCACCGCCAGCTCGACGGTGCCGCTGCCGGTGATCGTGCCGACCACGCCGACGAACATGACGCCGTCGAAGCCCTGCATGTCCACCCGCGCGCTGTCCGGGTCGGTTTGACCGTCGGCCAGCCCCGGCTGGACGAGCGTGAGCTTCACGTCTTCGCTGAGCATGAACATGGGAGTTTTGGGGGATTGGGGATTCGGGATTGGGGGAACGAAGGTCGGAGGTCGGAATTCGGAAGTCGGTTAGCTCTCCGACTTCCGACCTCCGAATTCCGATTTCGTCACGCGTGCTGCTGCAGCGCCTTGACCGGATGCGAGCCGGCGTCCAGCAGGTGGCCGTCGAGGCGGAGGAAGGCGACGAAGCCGTCCTGGTCCTTTTCGCGGTAGCGTTCCTGCAGCCGGTAGAGCCGCACGCCGCGGACCTCGCGGATCTTGAACTTGGAGAGCTGGCCGAACAGGACCGTCTTGGCGTTGGCCACGAGCGAAGCGTCCATCGCCTGATTGATGAAGATGGGCCGGCCGCCCAGCCGGTCGGGCCGCCCTTCGGCGATGTTCGACTGCCACAGCGGCAGACCGTTCTCGTCCTTCAAGAGGCGCAACGCCAAGATGACGTTGTCGTGCATCATGTAGGACGAATCGATCCGGTACGCCGGATCGACCGAGTGCTCCAGGCCCAGGAGCTCGTCGTAGGTGATCGCCGTCGCGGCGGCTGTCGTTTTGCCCACGGTGGCGGCGGGCACGATGCCGAACGGTCGGCCGTTGCCGTCGCCGGTGGTGCAGTGTTTGGCCGTAATCCGCCCGAGCCGCTCGCCGAGCATCGCGCCCAGGATGCTGGGCAGGTCGAACGCCGAGTCCTCCAGCAGCTCCTGCGGCACGAGCACCGCCTTGCTGGAATACTTGTGCGCATGGAAGAGCACCTGGCCGACCTTCGGATCGGCCGTGGCGACCTCCTTGCTCTCACCCACGAGCTCGCCCTCGTTCGTGGTGTCGTCCATCGTGGGCCAGGGCGTCGGCTCACCGGTCTCCGTGCGGAAGATCTCCGCCGCCTGGCGGATGCCGCCGAAGGCCAGCAGGGCGACCTCCAGCGATCGCACGAAGCCCTCGGGCACGAACCCGCCGCCGGACCCGCCCAACGTGGCCGACATCGCGCGGCCCTCGAAGGCGTCGTGGATGCGTTCGGGGTGGACGGAGCGGAGTTGCCGCTGCAGCGAGCGGCACCGCTGCGTCTCGAACAGCGGGATGGTCAGTTGCCTGGCGTCCAGCCGCAGGCCGCAGCGGGCGGCCGCCTCCTCGTGGCGGGGTTCGACGTCCTGGTCCATCTGCCGCCGGCACCAGCCCTGCATCGCGACGGCGCGGTCCTCCTCGCTCGCCGCACCCGACGCGCCGGCCGCGGCGCGGCGGCTGTCGAGGTTCTCGCGGCCCACGCGGGGGTCGCCGGCCGGTTGACGTTGCTCGCCCTCGACGGCGGCCAGGCGGGCGTCCATCGCGTCGGAGGCCTCGACCTCCTCGATCTGGCGAGTCAGGTCGTTGTAATCCGCGTTGACCTTCTCCCAGTTGGCGCGGTCCTCGGCGGTCCACTCCTGCTTGGGATCGTGGTGCTTGTCCCGGAGCTCCTTCATCCGGGTGACCAGGGGGGCGCGCTCCTCGCGGAGTTGCTTGGACGTCTTGGCGGGTGCGGGCATGACGGTTTTGGGGGGTTTAGGGGTTCGGGGCTCGGAACTCGGGACCCGCAAACCCACCGCGCCGGCGCGCAAAAGAAAGATCGGCGAGCGCCAGGCCGGCGATAGATCCGTGGGGTCCTACCGCGGGCGAGTCGCTGCCGATCACGGCGTCAGCCGGCTCACCGCCAGACCGCCTCAGGTCCGGCACGTCACGGCGTGCCCGGGCCCGCGCGGGGGTATTTCGCAATGAGTCTCCAGTCTACGCGCCGGGGCGGCCGGCTGTCCACTGCAGGAATTGGCCATGCCGGCGCCAGGAGAGGCGAGCGAAGCTGTTATGCCGAATTCTCTACGGCCATCACATCCAGTTCTGGCGGCAAAAGCCCCCGGTACGTCAACCAATATTTGAATCGAAACATCTTCGGAGTATACACCAAGTCGTAGTGGGCGCTCCGCCCAAAGCCCCTTCGCAACATGGGCGATTCGTTGGACGCCCTCTCCGCCGGTCTCCATTCGCTGGCGACTAACCCAAACGTAATAAGGTCATTGCCGAGCATCGGGAACTCAACAGACGAAAAAAAATGTTTCTTGACACATTGCCTGATTATCTCAGATCGGAGCAAAACATCACTCAGAGAATCGTCGGAGAATTCAAGCTGTCCCGGAGTGGCAAGGAGTGGAATGAATGATCGGACACCTACCGAAAAGGTGTGCCTTTCGGACGTATCCTCGTTCTTGCGGACCGCGATGATGATCTCGTCACGGCGATTGAGTTTCTCCCAGATGTATCGGAAGTCCTTCTCCTCAGCTTCCGTGAAGATGTCGCCTGACAACGCGGCCTTCAAGTTCACGAGTTCCAGCTCGGCCTCAAGGTGTGCCGTCCGTTCATCTTTTACGACGATCAAAGATGTCCGCTCGCTGAAGCTGCGCCAGATCTCGGCCACGACCCGCGGAAGAAGAACGTCGAAGTTGGCCAGGTTCCAGAGTGGAGCCTGAATTGCCTGGATGTCGCTTCGAAGCTGTTCACGAATCTGCTCAGTTGAGACATAGGGAAGGAATCCAACACCCTTGTCCTTGAGCTTTTGCAGCACGGACGCGTCGATTTCCTTCTTGACCATCGCCGATTGAAGCGATGATTCCGTGAGGTAAACCAAGGTGCAGTCACAATTCGGGATGCCGTTCTCGAAGATTGCATCCAGCCAGGGTTGTCCATGTCTGATCTCTTCGCTGTCCAGCCACGGTTCGATTTCAAATCTCTTCAGCGCCATGGCCGCCCGCTCGATGAACTCCTTGTCGGACGAGGAATGAGAAAGGAATACCCAGGGTTTGCGTTTGAAGGGGCTCGGTGAATTCATGGATGCCACCCGCCGATGTGAGATAGTGGAAGAAGACGAGACGTGCCAGGACATTGCGTAGTATGCCCGGGCACTGACGCCGCGTCCACCCCCAAGGCGAATTGCGACATGGCCTCCAGCGCCCGTGGTGGCCGTGGACTACGTCGGGTCCCGGGAAACCTCCGCCACCCGCACGTCCATATCCATCCCCTCTGCCTCGCGGGCCCGCCGCTGGGCAAGCCAGCGGTCGAGCGACTCCCGAGCCTCGGTCGGGTCGCCCTCGGCCCGCAGGCCCGCGGTGGTGGCCTCGTAGGCGGGAAACGTGACCGGCCCCACGTCGAACAGCCGCACGCCGCGGATCTCGCGGATGCGGATCTCGTCCTCGACCCGCCACTGTTCGTCCGTCACGACGAACGAGAACGAGCTGCCGGAGATGTCGCCCCGGGCCACCAGGGCCGCGGCGTCGCGGCCGGCCTGGGTGTCGGCCGGATCGATCTCGTAGCGCAGACCCCGCGCGTCCGCCGCCAGACGGAGGCTGCCCGCCTTGTTCCGGCCGAGGACGAGGTTGACGTCGTGGTTCATCAGGGCCCGCACGTCGTCCTCGCGGATCGCCCGATCGAACGCCCCGGGCAGGATCCGCTCCCGCGTCCCTTCCCACAGTTCGTACTCGGTCGCCTCCGTGCCGTCGTAGAACACCGCGCCGTAGCCGACGATCCGGCCGGGCTGGTCGTCGCGGGCCTCCACCCTCGCGGCCGCCAGCTCGGGGCCGATCGTGCGGCGCTCCGGCCCGCGGGCTCGGGGCTCGGGGCTCGGCGTTCGGGGTTCGGGACTCGGGGTTCGGGACTCGGGATTGGGGGCCGGGGGCTGGGGGCTAGGGGGCATGGGTGGGCTCCTGTAGCAGGTGATCGATGGTGTGGGAGGCGAAGGCCTCGGCCAAAAGCAGGTGGGCGTCGACGCGGCCGGCCAGCTCGTCGGGCTTGGCCGCCCCGGCGATCTCCAACAGATCCGCGCGGAACGAGGCGAGCAACCCCGCGGTGACGCGATCGGCCAGCGCCCCGGTGTCCGCGCCGATCGGCGCGGCATGCAGGCCGATCGCCGGGGCCAGCATCCGCACCAGCGTCGGCCGCTCGCGGTCGAGCTCGTCGAGCCAGGCGCAGAACCGCTCCGGCCGCTTGGCGGCCCGCCGGGCCTCGTTGGCCAGGCGAGAAAACACGCGACCCGCCGCGTCGCAGAGGACGTTCCACTCGGCGGCCCTCCGCTTTCCGCTTTCCGCTTTCCGCTGGCCTTCATCGTCCGGCTCCTCGTCGACGACGGGCTTCGTCTCCTCGTCGTTGCCGCCGGCCGGCGGCTTGGGCTTGCCGCCCAGCGGCTCGTCGGCGAACCGCATGTTCGTGGGCATCCAGTAGCGGCCGCCCAGGCCGTCACCGCGCGGCGGCCGGTTCTGCATGGCCCGGGCCTCGTCCGGCGAGAGCTCGCCGGACATGATCTGCTTCGAGCGGGCCTCGACCTTGGTGCGGAAGTCCACGCGGATCAGGGCCTCGCGGTTGAACTCGCAGTAGTGCGTGTCCTCGCGTTTCTCCTCTTCGGTCAAAAGCTTGTCGTCGCACTCCTGCTCGATGTTCACGGCCCAGGGGTCGATCGCCTCGTCCAGGTGCCGTTGGTTCTCCTCCTGCAGGCTGGCGAAGCTTGTGCGGCTCGGGTGGCCCACCTTATGCGGCGCGAGGTTGAGCCAGTTGGCCACGTCCAAGAGCGAGAACTCCATCGACTCCAGGAACTGCGCGTCGTCCTGCGAGACGGTCGTGGCCTGGTACTTGGCGCCCTCCTCCAAAAGGAGCGTCTTGTGCGCGTTGTCGAGCGAGGCGTATTGCTCGTTGAAACTCCGCAGCAAGTTCGCCGCGGCCTCCTCCTTCATCGCGCCGGGCGTCATCAGGACGCCGGACACGCGGGCGCCGTTCTTGAAGAAGCGGGCCGAATACTTCCGCATGGCCAGCCCCCAACCGACCGACTCGCGGGCCTTGCCGATCACGTTGTAACCGACGATCCCGTCGTGGCTGAACCCCTTCACGTGCAGCACGTCCTCCGGCCGGAGCGTCCGGGACTCCTCGTTGATCTGCGTCATGTACCACAGCCGGCGGTTGATCCGGACCGGCCAGGTCCGATCGGGCAAAAGGGGAATGAGCTCCTCGGCCGAGCCGTCGCCCGCGCGGAAGATGTAGGCGTAACCGTTCCCGGCCATGAGGGCGTGGCCCACGAGCGTTTGCCAGAAGATGAAGGCGGTCATCTCGCGGTTGGGCTTGCGGCGCAGGAGCCGGTAGGCCGGGTGGTCCTTCGCCCGCTCGCGGTCCTCGTCGCTCTTGCGGCGGAAGAGGAAGAGCGGCATTTTGGCCACGTCGCGGGAGACCAGGTTCACGCCCCGCCACATGGCCGAGAGCGTCAGCGCCGTCTCGCGGCTGACCCGCACGCCGGCCGACGACTCCGGCCCGCACATCGCGTCGTACAGATCGTCGGCCGCCTGCGCAAGCGGGACGCGCGGGTTCTCGATCGACCGGAACGCGGCCATCAGGGAATCAAGGATCATGGTGCTCCGCCTGTTTGTGCATGCCGACCGAGAGCAAGTAGAGGAACGTGCCGGCGCCGACGAGGGCCGCCGGCGGCCACATCAGCCAGAGGCCCCAGACCGTCGAGGCGATGGCCACCAGGCACACGCTGTCCGCGGTCGACCAGGCTAACCGCCCTGACTCGCCCCTCGTCCCCCGCCCCGCGCCCCTTTCGTGCGTTTCGTGTTTTTCGTGGTTCTCATTCATAGCGCGATCACTCCTCGCGTCAAATACACGGACCGCTTCGGCTGGACCACGAGGGCCCGGCCCACGGCCATGACCATCGCCACGGCCAGGTCGATCTTCTCGCTGGCCGCCTCCTTATCGAACTTGATGTTGCCCGCCGGATCGGTCCGCGTGACGACGTTCGACACGCACCAGGCGAGGACCTTGTGCCCGCCGTGGCGGAGCCTTCGGTCCAACAGGCGTTTTTGGGTTTGCTTGATCGGGTCATTCATCGAGAGGAATCCCTGGCGATGCTCGAACACGGTGAAGCCGTCCTCGTCCGCCAGCCGCGTCGCCACGTAGATCGCGTTGTGCGGGTCCATCGCGATTTCCTGGACGTCCAGGCCCCACTCGTCGCGGACCTGACGGAGCCTGGCCCGGAGGCAGTCGTAGTCCACGCTGTCGCCCTCGGTCAGCTCCAACAGGCCTCGCTCCGCCCACGTCACATAAGGCACGCGCCGGTCCCGCTGCCGGCCGATCGCGTTCTCCCTCGGACACCAGCAAAACGGGACCACGTCGATGCACCCGTCGTCCATCGGGATCGCCAGCACGACCGCGGTCAGATCGTCGACGCTCGACAGGTCCGCGCCGGCAAAGCAGGGCCGGCCCCTCCACCGTTCGATCTGCGCGGGGAGCAGACCCTCGGGCCCATACAACGGATCCTCGCCGCGGCATCGATCCCACAGGCCGGCCGGCAGCCAGGCCGCGGCCGCGGCCACCTCGACGTTGAGGTGCTTTTGCAGGAAGTTGGCCAGCGCCGCGGGCGTCTCTTTGGCCTTCTTGGCCTTGCGGCGCAGATCGTCGATCTTGACCGAGACGCCCAGGTTCGGATTGGCCTTGATCCAGTTGGCCTCGTCCGTCCAGTCGTCGGCCGGCCGGACCTCCGCACCTGCCTCGTCGTAGGTCGCCCCGTCCATCTGGTAGATCAGGGCGAACCAACTGTCGTCTTCCACGAGGCCCTCGAGGACCTTGCGACTGTAGCCCGCCAGTTCCTGGTAAAGGGAATTCGGATCGTCGCCGCGGCCGGCGGTCGTGATCCCCCACATCATCGGTTGCCGTCGCGCGCCGGTGGCCGTCTCGATCACGTCCCACAGCCCGCGGTCCGGGTGGGCGTGCAGCTCGTCGCCGATCGCCCCATGCACGTTCAGGCCGTCCAGAGTATCCGAATCGCTGGCCAGCGGCGCGTACTTCGAGTCGGTCGCCTCGATCGAGAGGTTGTCCTTGTGCATCGCGACCCGACGCCGCAGCGACGGCGACCGGCGGACCATCCGCCGGGCCTCCTCGTGCACGATCCGGGCCTGGTCCTTCTTCGTCGCGAAGGTGTAGACCTCGGCCCCGGGCTCGTTGTCGGCGACCGTTAGCCGATGCCCAGCCGCGGCCCCCAAGAGACTCTTGCCGTTCTTGCGCGCGACGATGAGGATGACGGTGTTGAATCGCCGGTTGCCATCGGCCTTCTTCCAGCCAAAGGGGACCCAATACAGAAACGCCTCCCACGGTTCGCAATGGATCGGCCGGCCCGCCCATTCGCCCTTCGAGTGGCAGAGGCACTCGACGAAGTCGAGGGTAAACTGGGCGTCCTCGTAGTCGAACCACAGGCCCCGCTTCGCGCCCTCCGCCAGGTCGCGGACGTGCCGCTCGACCGCCAGCCGCGCAAGCCGCCCCGTCACGATGCGGCCCGACAGGACGCCCTCGATGTACTCCACGACCCGCGGGTCGTTGCGGTCTCGATCGGGAATCGTGAACTTGCATGGCTTGCGGCGCTGCGGCGTCTTCTTAATTCGTGCTGCCATAACGCTCAAAGAGCAGCCTGGTCATCGGGTCCGACTCCGGTCCGTCCACGTCCACCTTCACCCGCGATCGGCTCGACGGGGTCATCCCCAGCTCGGCGGCGAAACGGACCAGGTCCTTCATGGCCGCAGTGAGCTGATTCATGTAGGGGCTCTGGTACACCGCGCCCGTTTTGGGCGAGACCATCGTCATGCCGCGCTCGCGGACGTGCCGGTCCGCCTCGACGAACAGGCTCCAGGCCCGGCAGTACGCCACCAACACGGCTCGGTCCACCTGGGTCAATAGGCCGTGCTTCTGCAGGATCCCCGCCACGCGGCGCCATTCCTTCTTGGCCTCCGCGTCCAAGTGCCGCGGGCACGGCGGGATCTCCGCCTTGATCTTGGGCTCCCGCTTGTTCGTCGCGCGCTTGCCCGGGTTTCCCCGCAGGCGGTTAAGCGCGCTCGGATTGGGTTTGCGCCCTCGCGTGGCCATCAGCGTTCTCGCTTCGGTTCAAGCCCCATGTCGGCCATCCGCTCCAGGGCGACGGCCACGAAGGCCGGCTCGAGCTCGATCGCGTAACACCGTCGCCCGATCCGCTCGGCTGCGACGAGCTGGGAGCCGCTCCCGCAAAACGGCTCGAAGCAGACGTCGCCCGGCTGCGTGTGCCGGCGGATCGGACGCGCGAACAGCTCGACCGGTTTCTGCGTGGGATGCAGATTGCCGACGATTCTCTTCTTCCCCTCGTAATCCACCTCCCAGACGGAGTTGTGCTCGCGCGGACCGTAGGGCGGTTGCGATCCCCGCCGCCAGCCCATCAGGCAGCACTCGTGCCGCCAGTGCCAGTAAGACGGTCCGAACACCGACGCCGGCTTGACCCACACGATCTGCTGGTGTTCGAGGATGCCCAGCTCGCGCCAGACGTCGGCCAGGATGGGATGCCGCTTGTGCGCGTGCCAGACGTAGATCGCCGCGTGGTCGGCCAGCACGGCGAGGACGTTTTGGAACACGGCGGCGAAGAAGGCCCTCGCGTCCTTCGCCTTCGGCTCGCGAAACAGGTCGGTCCAGTCCTTGCCCGCGCGGGTCTTCCGCGCGCGGGGGCGCGGCCGGTCGCCCGTGTAGTCGACGACGTAGGGCGGGTCCGTCGCCACGAGGGCCGCCTGCGCGCCGTCCATCGCGCGCAGCACGTCCTCGGCCCGCGTCGCGTCGCCGCAGAGCAGCCGGTGCGCGCCGCCGTGCCGGCTGGCGATCGTCCATAGCTGGCCCGGCTTCGTTCCCCACTTGCGCTCCAACGCCCGCGCCCCGGACTCCCGGAGCGGCGCGGCTTTCGTTCTCAAGTTGCGGGCGGCGGTCGCCCGATTCTTTTTAGTCCGGTTCGCTCTGCGCACGGCTCGATCCTCCACGCGGAAACGCATGGCGATCTGTGCACAGATCGTCGTGTGAAGGGCTGCCCGGGAGTTGCACCTCCCGGGCCGCCCGCTCAAACGCTCGTTGCTCGCCCCCTCAATACCCCCCCCTCGAATTTCGCGGGTAAAAACGCGCGAGGTCCAGCCCGGTCCCGGGCGGCCCCCCCTGTAGGATTTTGACCCGTTACCCCCCCTCGGGCGGTAGTCGCCGCGGTATTTCGCGCGAAATAGCGGGCCGCGGCGGGCGGCCGAAGCCGCCCTCGGCGCGGTCGGTCTTGCGGCTATGGCACGAACCGCAGAGCGTCTGCAGGTTGTCGATCTCGTCCGTGCCGCCTTGCTCCTTGGGGACGACGTGGTCGCAGTGCGCGCGGTCGGCCGGCGCGGCGAGGCGGCCCGACGCGCAGGCCTTGCCGCACGCGCGGCAGATCCAGTGGTCGCGGCGGAACACGGCCAGCCGCAGCGATCGCCACCGATCGCCGCCGTAGCCGCGCCGTGCGGCGCTCGGGCGGCGGTCGGGCTCCCGGGCCGCCGGCAGCCGCTCGTGCGCGGCGCAGTAGCGACGCGGCGTCAGGGCCGGGCAGCCGGGGTGGGCGCAGACTCGCAACGGGCGGCGGGGCATGGCTAGATCGCGTGCAGGCGGAAGCGGACGAGAATGAGCTGGCCCGCGACGGGGGCGAGGCGGTATTCGACAAGGTAGTCGCGACCGGCGATCGCGAAGGCCGGGGCCGTGGCCACGTCGATGGTGTGGGCGAAGTTGTAGCCGATGGCGTCGGCGGTCCAGCGGGCGTCCGTCTGGAGCGTGTCGAAGATCACGTCCTCGACGGCCAGCGGCACGTCCGCGTGGCCGGCGATCGCCAGGCGGCAGTCGGCGTCGGCCGCGTCGAGCTGGTAGATCGAGTAGACGATCGAGTCGATGTCGGCCTGGCCGATCGGCGCGGCGTCCTCCCCGACCACGCGGGCCAGCAGCGTGGCCGTGCCGTTCTTGAACACGAGGCCTCGATCGTCGCGGGTCATGGCGCCACCTCGCCGGCAACGCGGCCGGAAACGAACACGTCGGACGACTCGGCCCCGGCGAGACGGACCTCGGCGAGGACCGCGCCGGCGCCGAAGACGTCCATCGCCGGGACGGAATAAGCCGCGGGCCCAGGCGATCGGCCGCCGCGCCAGCGGAAGAGCCACGCCACGAGGTCCCAGAATCCGGCTTGCATCAGCTCACCCCCGTCACGGGCTTGGCGGTCGGGTCGGTCGCGACGGCCTTGACCGCGTGGGGCGTCACCCCGTCCATCCGTTTGATGGTCCAGACGCCCTCGGCGATCGCGCTTTCCAGGGCGGCCAGCACGAGCGTGCACAGCGAGTGCTCCGGCGCCGTGCCTTCCACCGCGGCGACACTGCGGGCCAGCACGGCGTCGGCGATCTCCACCGCGCTGGGGCCGGGCGCGGCGGCCGACGCGACGTGCACCATGCCGAGGAACGTCGCGCAGCCCGACGCCGCGACCTCGTACATCCAGTCCCCCTCGCTGGTCCACTCCTCGTCGCCGATCTGCATCGCGTAATCGCCGTCGCCCGCCTCGAACCAGTTGGGGCCTTCCTGATCGACGTAGTACCAGGTCTTGCCCTCTTGCCCGAGCTTCCAGTATTTGACCAGCAGCTCGCCGGCCTGCTTGCCCGGCATTGGCGTTTGCAGATCCACTGCGCTCACCAGCCGCACGGGCACCTGGCCGTCCGTCAGCGGAGACCCCTTCACTGCCGACATGCTTCAGACTCCGATCCCGAGCGGGTTGAGTTGCCAGGCGATCCCGCGGCGATTGGGCGGCGGATACTTGATCTGCGGCGGATGGGCCGCCGGGCCGCCGGAGCTGTCCGTGACCGAAAGCGGCACGATCTTCTCCTCGTGCGACGTATAGAGGGGCAGCCACCACGCCAGGCCCGTCGGGTACCAGATCGGCGCGAGGCCCGCCGCCAGCGCGGCCCGCTCGTCGGCCCCCAGGGCCCGGTCCCACTTGGCCCATTCGGCCAAGCGGCCGCCGAAGTAGCTGTCCGGGTCGAACTCCGTCACCGCGCCGAAGAGCCAGGGCACGGACGGATTGATGTCATCCATCTTGCCCAGGACGCCGTATCCGGCGGCCACGCCGTTGACGTACTGCGTGAACGTGTAACTGCTGCGGACGAGGCACAGGTGATACCAATCCATCGTGGTAATCACCGCCGTGGGCGAGTAGACCTCGATTTGGTCGGCGGTGTCCTTCAGCCGGAATTTGATCTTGCCCGCCTCGCTGGGGTGGGATGCCTCGCGGAACCACCAGTTCAGCGACGGCAGGTAGTTGAAGTGGTTCCACGACACGACGAACTGGCTGCCCGTGCCGGCCAACGAGTCGGGCTTCATCCACCCGGCCAGCGTCCAATCCGCGTCGGGCAGCGTCATCGCCGCGCTGTCGGCGATGGACAGGTACTGGTCGATCTCGTTGAACGACACGGCCACGTCACGCTCCTCCGGTCGAGATCGCGTCGCGCGGCGCGGCGGCCTCGGGCGACGGGCTTGCGGGGCCGACCCGCTCGCCCAGCCGATCGATCGCGGCGGCCAGGGCGCGGTTGCTGCGGGCGTTGGCCCGCAGGGCCCGGTTGTTCCGGTCGAGGGCCTTGCCCACCTTTTCGACCAGGCCGTGGTATTTGCCCAACATCAGCGGCCCGAGTTTGAGCGAGAGCGTCACGGCGATCGTGATCACCGCCGCCGTCGCCGTGAAGTTGACGGCCCCTTCCCAGCCGTCCACCACGTCCGTCTTGGCCGCGGCCTGAGCCAGCGCCCAGGCCGCGGTGCTGGTGCCGGCGATCACGTAGGGCGCGTTCATGGGCGAGGGACGGGGGACGAGGGACGCGAAAGGTCGGAGGTCGGTTGACTTTCCGACCTCCGACCTCCGATTTCCGACTTCAAAGGAAGTTGCCGATGCCCCAATCGGGCAGCGTCTTTTGCGGCACGCCGGCGACGTCGCAGTAGGCGAAGATCGACCGGCCGCCGACGAAGTGCTCGGCCCACACCTCCTCGTCCACCCAGAAGGAGCCCTCGGGCCACGGGCCGTAGACGTCGGCGGGCCAGACCTTCGGCTGCTCGTTCCACTTGCCCCATGAATTGGGCACGAGGAACACGCAGACCGGATACACCTCCCGCGTGTCGTCGTAGCCGACGGTGGCCATGTCGTGGCTCCACGAGCCGCTGGGCACGGCGATGCCGCGGCGGTCGGATTCCGTGCGGAATCCGATGTTCTGTCCGCTGTGCATCGCGTAGCCGGCGAACAGCAGGTCCTTCGCCTCGTCCGCGGTGGCGGGCGCGACGTAGCGGCCGACGTGGTGCTTGCGGCACTCGGCCACCAGCTCGGCCGGCATCCGCCGCCACGCGTCGCAGAGGTCCTCGTTGAGCGACGAGAGATCGCCGAACGGGTACTTCTCGCGGAAGAGGAATCCCACCTCCGTCACGAACCGGGCCGCCACGGCCGGGTCCATGCCCTCGCCCGCGTGGCCGCGGGCGGCGTAGGTCGGCTCGGTCGCGCCGCGGAGGTAATACTCCTCGGGCTCGCCCTTGATGTGGATTTCGACCGATCGCGTGGTGTCGCGGGCGCTGCGGTCGCCGTGGCTCGTGCAACTGCCGCGGGTCTGCGGCTCCTTGCCGAACGCGCCGGGGTCGAACTTCTCGCGCGACCGCCACAGGAGCGCCCGTTTGCCCTTGCCCACGCCCCGCAGGTGCGCGGCCACGTCGGCAAACGTGTCCGCGCAGCCGTCGGCGAACAACTTGTCCATGGTCCGCGGGTTGAACCGCCAGCCGGGCAGGCCGTCTTCGTAGGCCCGGCGGATCTCGTCGGGGGTCCGGAATCGCACGCTCATCGGCTCGCCTCCCAACAGGCCCAGGCGATCGCCTCGAGGACGGCGGCCGCCTTCGCTTTCAGGTCCGCGTCCATCGCGCGGTTCTCCAGGGTGAGCGTCTCGCGCAGGGCCGCCTCGATCGCCGCCTCGGCCCGGTCGTACTGTCCCGCGTCGAGCAGGTCCGCGCCGAACTCGGCGCGGCCCTCGTCGATGATCTTCTGACGCAGGGCGCCGGTGCTAGCGGCGTCCGCGGCGGCCGTGCCACAGCGGTGGAACACCGCCGCCAACCGGACATTGACCGCCTTCGCATCCGGGCGCGGGATGCCCCCGAGCGCCGCCGTCACGGGGTCCACCAGGGTTCTCAGTGCGGCGCTCGGGGGCGGGTAAGGGTTTGGCGTCGGATTCGGTCCCGGGCCGTTCTCTTGGTTCAGGAGCACGTGCTTGGTCTGGGCCACCTGGCCGTCGGCGCAGACGGCCAGGACGAACAGATACCGGCCGGGGGTCCGCGCGGCGAAGACGACGTTCTTGCCGCCGTCCGTGGCGAACCAACGGGCGTCGACGCCGTCGGGGCCGTCGACCGTCCAGGCGAAGCCCGCGCCGACCGTGCCGTCCGTCTTCAGAACGACCAGGTCGCCGGGCAGCGATTCGGTCGGGCCCGTGATTTTGGCCACGGGCGCGGCCGCCGCGGCCGCGGCGACGAGAAACACCGCCGCGGCGAGGAAGCAGGGAAGCGGTTTGCGCATCGGGGGAATGGGGGTTGGGGGCTAGGGGCTAGGGACTGGGGGCTAGGGACTGGGGATTGGGGACTGGGGGCTGGGGATTCGGGGTTCGGGCTTCGTCATTGATTCGTCATTCTGGTTTCGTCCTTCGTCCCCCGCCCCCCGCTCCGCTCGTTCAGCGGTTGCGCCAGGCGTCGATCAACTTCATGATCGCGTCGATCAGGGCGAGGATCGTGGCGAGGTCGAGCTTCGTCTTGTCGGCCACCGCCTGGACCAGGTCGTTGAAGGCGGCGTCCCTCCGAGCGAAACTGGCAGCCACGCCGCACGTCTCGCAATATCCCAAGGGTCGCGTCGTGTCCACCAGGTGGATCGCCCGCAGCACGGCGGCGTGGAAGTCGCGCCAGGCCTCGGGGCTAGCAAGGATCGCGGCCAGGCCCTTGGCCAGGATGTCGTCGACGGCCGTCTCGGTCGTGGCGGCCCACTCGACCAGGAGGTCGCACTGCGACTGCAGGAACGCGCGGAGCTTCTCCGCGTCGCCGATGAGCTTGGTGAGGATCGCGCCGAGGATTCCCGTGAACATGAGAGAGCACTCCTTAAAAAGAAAAAGGGTTCAAAACGCCGGCCGCGCGGGCCGTCCACGCCGATGGGCAACAGGGTTTTGTGGTCCGCCCGGCGGCCGGCTCAGGCCTCCAGGGCGATCGTGTAGGGACAGCTCACCGGGCCGCGGGCCGTAATCTCCGTCTTGGCCCGCAAGCGGGCGAGCAGGTTGGTCGCCGCGGCGACGATCGCCGGATCGGCGGCGGGCAACTGGTTACCCTCGCGGGCGAACACTTCGGGCAGCTCGCGGCAGATCTTCTCCCGCGTCCGCTCGTTGAGCCTGGCCAGCACGTGCGCCAAGAGCAGCTCTGCCTTCGGCCCCGTCGAGCTGGCCCGCGTGGAGTCGTGCCCGACGGAGAGGATGCCGGCGACGCGCACCGCGTCGATCGGCTGGCCGGCGATCTCGCCCGTGATTGCGAGCTTGAGGTCGTACCGCTCGCCCGCCGTCAGGTGATCGCGCCGGCCCTCCTTGCCGGCGACGCGCTCCAGCGCGTGCCACAACACGGCGGCGAGTTCGGGGTCTTTGAGCATCTCGGGACTCGGGGATCGGGGGCTAGGGGCTGGGGACTGGGGTTTGGGGGCTAGGGGCTGGGGACTGGGGTTTGGGGGCGGGCCGGCTCGCCGTGCTCTTGGATCCGCCGTCGCATCCGGCGGCGGGCTTCGGGGTAACGGACCAGGTGTTCGAGCCGCAGCTCAAGCTGGAGAGGATCGATCCGCTCGGGCGTCCGCGTTTCCGCTCTCCGCTTTCCGCTTTCCGCTTTGAGCCGGCACGCCTCGCACGGCAGGTGGACCCGCGCGCCGCAGGCGGGACACCGCTTGACCGGCCCATCGCGCCACGCGGGGCCGGGGTCCGGCTCTCTGGGCGGCAGGACGCGGCGCCGGCCGGCGGCGATCGCCGCGACGGTGCCGCGGCTGACGCCGGCGGTCGCCGCGATGGCCCGCTGGGAATGACGCTGCTCAGCCAACAGGCGCTCGACGTGAGCGACGCGGTCGGGATCGAGGGTCAACGCGGCTCTCCTGGCCCGACCCGTGCGCGCGCAAAACGGTCCCGCGTCGGCCGAAGCCGCCGCGGGACCGTGAGGGCGGGCGCTGTGGGATCGAGCGGGGCGGACATGGTTGCTCCGGTTCCGCCCTGTTGCCAGAACCGATCCTACGACGCGGCCCGCCTCCGCCGCAAATCAAAGAAGTGGCCACCCCGCGCCGGAGGAGATCGGAAATCGGAGGTCGGAGGTCGGAAGGGGGAGAGCGGGAAGCGGAGATGGTCTCCTCCGACTTCCGAATTCCGACCTCCGACTTCGCCAGCCCCTACAACAGTGCCACCGCGGCGATGGCGGCCGCAATCGCCAAAAAGACGACGGCCTGCTGCCAGAACGACGCGAGCGGGTCGCCCTCTTCAGGCGGCCAGATGAGATCGAAGACGGCCTGGACGAGGCGTTTCATGGGCGAAGCCGCCAGCGGCGGCGAGCTGCCATTGTATAACGGCCGGCCGGCCACGGCGCAACGTGCGCGGCAACAGAGCTTTACGCCGCGCGCCGGCCGATCCGTGCAGAAATAGCCTAACCCGATCGCGGGAAGCGCGTCAATCGCAGCCCTTGGCCGGGGGGCATTATGAGTCGGTGCATGCCGACAGCCGTGGCTGTGATCCCTACCGGGCTTTTCGACCCAGGAAGATCCTCCGCGCGCGGCGCCAGCTCCGCCCCAAGCCACCGCGATTGACGCCCCCAACGGGGGCCGTTATTCTGACAACGGTGGAGGGATGTTGTTCCCATTGAGGGACGTTTCGGAGACGTCAGATGAGCGATGAGCCGAGACCGCCATATGAAGAAGAGTTGAGGAAGCTCTCCCTCCGGGCTGTCGTGGCCTTCGCAGCCCGGTGCGCGCGACGGGCCCAGTCACTCTCTTGCTCGAATGACCCGAATCACGCCGAAGTCGTGGAGGCCGCAATTTCGGCCGCTGCGCATTTTGCGGCCGGCAAGATCACCGCGGCCGCAGCCAGTGCGGCCGCTTCGCAAGTGGAAGTCGCGGCGATCCAGCTCTCTTCGATGACGGACCGATATGTTGCCAAGGCCGCCGCCTTTGCTGCCAAGGCCGCCCGCGCCGGCTGCATTGCGGGTGTTGGAGGCGCGTCCAACATCGACTCTTTGCAGCCCAGCTACGAGACTGGCGCTATCACTCCTTCGGGTTCTTCACTCGCCGATGATGTTATCGACGCCGCCACCGGAGCTGCCTCCGCAGCCTGCTCTGTTTTCAATACCGCCCCCCATCTGATTGTGGATTCTTCGGGCCGAGATATGGCCAAAGAGGCCGAGCGAAAGGACCTCGCGAGGCTTGCCATGTTCTCGCCCGGTCCCCTGCCGACCCTCGGTGATCCCATTGACGTCGATAAGCTGGGACCGCTTTGGCCAGTGGACAGGCCGACGTTGGTAGCGATCTCGCCCTTTCGCGAAGGGTCACCCTGGATGCCGCCGTTGGAGCCTTTGACGGATCATGGCGCTGCCGCGGCGAAAAGCCTTGCCCACACGCTCTTTCGCGCCGACACAGGTCTTACGCCAACGTTGGAACTCCTCATTGCCCCTGGCACTGCCACGGCGGAAGACCTTGCCAAGTTGTTCTTTGAGATGTCGAAGCTCGACCGCCTTCTCGGCGGACATGGAATTGATTTTCGCGTTGTCGATGCGCGTGAGCCGGCTTTCGCGGAGGACGTTTCATGAACGAATCATGGCACGACTCCGCTGAGACGGTTCCGACGGTCCTGACAGTTCAAGGACGACCTAGGCCCGGTCCGGAAGGGCTTTTGACGCTTGACGACGTCGGCCGCTTCCGCAAGACGTGCGGTCACATCATGCGAGCGTTGAAGGGGCCCATCCGGCTCCTCAAATACGTGGTGGGGGCGAGAGTCGCCAGAGAAGGCAGTACTGCTCGGCGAACGGCGGAGGAAGCGGCCGAGATCGCGGCGCATCGCGAGGAGCGCGAGGCCAGCACGGAATTGATCCGACAACAAGCCACGGGGCAGTACATTGCCAACCTCCGCGAGACGGCAGACCTGCCACCTCACCTTCAACCCCTCGCCATCGCGAAGATCGTGAAAGATGATCCGACCGTCCTCGAGCAGGTCAACCGAATCGAAGAAGTCATGCGAGATTTGGGCACGCGATGCGGGACGCGGATCGAGGTCGTCTCAGGACCCGCGGTCATCCAAACCAACGAACCTCCCGAGACACCGGAGTTGGAGGCACCCGGCAAGGCTGAATGAGCCCGCGCATGCCGCCGTCGCGATGGAGTCCATCTGACTGGTCTTGGGCCAGTCCGCGAAGGGCTTCCTCGTTTCCAGAAGGCGGCAAGCTCGGGCGTTGTTTGCGAGAGCGATCAGGCTTGCGCTGTCCTCGGCGTCTCTCAGGCGTCGGGATCGCCGAACTCGGAGAAGAGGATGAACTCGCTGCGCGGCCAGCGTTCGATGTAGCGGGCCGTCTCGACCTCGTACTCGGTCCAGCCGCCCTCGTCGGGATCGAACGCATAGCCGTTGAGGATCGTGCCCGGCTCTCCGTCCTCGATATTGAGCACCCGCGTGCCGTGCGGCACGAGCGGGCCGCCGGCCGGCGGGTCGTCGTTGCGTGGCGTTGGCTGCGCGGTCATCGTTGGGTCCTCGCGGTTGCAGGTCCATCGCGCCCGGTCGGCACGGCCACGATGCGGCCGTCGCGGTCGAACAGACGGGCGAAGGGAACGCCCGCGGACTCGAGGCGGTCGGCCTCGGCCCGGGGCACGGTGAGGTACGTCCCGCCGATCGCGATCGCGTCGTTGTCGGCCGAGACCGACAAATGCTGGATCGCCTCGTGGGCGCCGGCGTGGCGGGTTCCGCGGATAGTGACATCGGGGCGTCTCATGGCGGCGATCTCCTAGTTGCCGTAAACGTGTTCGGCCAGGCCCGCGGCGAGGAAGTCGGCGATCGCCGCCGCCTCGGGCGTGGCGGGACGGAGGTCCCAGCCGCGGTCGAACGAGCAGACCGTCCGCCGGTCCGCCAGCCGCTCGATCCAGAGTTTCGAGAGGCGGCTGTCGCCCAGCTCGAAATCGGGGCACGCCGCGTGCGCGGGGAAAACGAGGGCCTCGAAGCGGTGGCCGGCGACCGCGCCGATCACCCAGGTCCCGCTCCCCGCGGCCCGGCGGGTCGTCTTCGTGATCCGCAGGTCGTCGCCGATCGCGTCGTCGTTCTCGATGGTGGCGTGCATGGCGGTCTCCTCGGGGGGGTTCGTGGCCGGGCGCGGTCCCGCGCCCCGCATTGGACATGGAGCCATCGCGTCGCCCGCCCGTCAAGCCGAATCCCGCCCCGCCGCGCCGAATCCGCGGAATACTTTGGGCCCAAAAGAGAATACCCGGGGCCGCCGCGGAATACGCCGGGCCCGATCCGTGATACCGGGCCCGCCGGTTGAGAAGATGCCGGCATGGAGCCAAGAACGGTTTCCACCACCGGCCGGGTGGTTGGTTGTGGCCTATTTTTGCTCAGGACTCCGTTCCCAATGCGGGATCCAGAACCCCTTTGAAAGGAACTATTGCCATGTCGCAATACCTTCAGATTCGGCTCGAACTGAGCAAGTGGTACATCAGCGAAGGTTTCAAAAACAGTCGGCTGGACAACGATACGAACCAGAACCGGAGATCGATTCAGAACGTTAGCGCCCACAACAAGCCAAAAGGCGAAATGGTCTTGGGCGGCGCCTACGACACGGAAGAGGAGGCGAAGAGGCACCTCGCCGACTTCTCCGATGCCCCCTCGCCTTTCGTATGGCAATGCAGTGAGACGGATTTGCGCGTGACGAGAAATTGACCCCAGCGGAAAGCCCGCGTTAACCGCAATCGTTGGCCGCGCCGTCCGCCTCGTCTGGCTGGCCGCGCCGAACCGCGAGCCAAAATTCGACCTCGTCTTCGTAGTCGTACTCCATGGGCCGGTCGAAAAACCGCAGGGTGGCGGCGATCCTCGTCTCGGCGTCGCCGACCAGGACGACGGGCGTCTGGGCGGCAACCCGCGCGCCCGCGTCGGTGAGCCCCCACAGACGCCGCGCGCAGGCGCAGCGCACGTCCCGCCGCATGGATTCGGACCACGAGTTGCATTGGGACCGGACCAGGCCGGCCCGCTTCAGCGCGGCGATCGTCTCGATCTGGATCGTCGCGTGGTACTCGCCGGCGGCGACGACGTGCCCGATCGCCCGGCGCGACCACCACCGCCAACCGTGCCGCTTGGCGAGGGCCGCCAGGGCCGCGAGGACCCGTTTCTGGTGCCGGCTGAGTTCCGCCGCGTTATTTCGCATGAAATACTCCTGCCCGCGGCCGCCACGGCCCCCGCGGTCTATGGGGTGAGGATTTAGCCCGCCTGGAAGGGGGCCTCAGTCAACGGCGTCATGGTGAATGGGGTGGATTGTGGATCCCTTTGGGCGCGGCGTTATAATGGCGGCACCGGTGACCCTTATCGGATCTGGCCGACAACGCGGTGCGAAATCCTACAGGCTGACCCACTGAAGGAGACACTTGGATGTTACGCGCGATGGGTGGTTTGACTTCTCTGGCAATTGTGGCGGTCTGTCAATGGTCGCACGGCAATTTCGTCCTTGCGATCGAGATTCCCCCCGCCATAGAGATTACCCATACCACGGGCCACCTTTCCTCGGCGCGGTACAACATCGCGGCCACGACGGTGGACAACAAAGCCTTCTTTGCTGGTGGCTATCACTACTCCAACCGCGTGGACATCTACGATGCAGATTCCGGCTCATGGTCGACGGACGCGCTCTCAATCGCCCGCCATGACCTTGCCGCCGCAACGGTCGACGGCAAGGCGATCTTCGCCGGTGGAGAGCGAAACAGCAATTCACACGTCAGTCGCGTCGACATCTATGACCTCGCACGAGACGAATGGTCTCAACAGGATGCTCTGTCGGTCGCGCGCTCTGGTCTGGGCGCCACCACGTTGGGCACGAAGGTCTATTTCGCTGGCGGTTGGACTGGGAATGGCCTTAGCAGCAAGGTGGTGGACATCTACGACTCCGAAACCAACACCTGGTCGACCGACACTCTCCCTTTCGGGCCGGGCGGCCGGACAGTAGCGACCACCGTGGGCAGCAAAGCCCTTTTTCACTCCAACCGAAGTACCGTAGTGAACATCTTCGATGCTGAGACCGGCATCTGGTCGGCCGGCCAGTTGTCCGAGGCCAGGGATGCATTGGCCGTCACGGCCGTAGGGAATCTGGCCATTTTCGCGGGAGGGTGGGGCCTTTCCGCTAGCGCGGTGGTCGATATCTATAACGCCGAAACGGGGCAATGGTCCACGGCCACGCTTTCCCAGGCTCGTAGCGACCTAGTCGCCACGACGGTCGGCAATCTGGCGATCTTTGCTGGAGGCGTCAGTTACAATGGCGGATTGCTGACCAGCGATGTTGTGGACATTTTCGACACTGCCACGGGCCAATGCAGCACCGCGACGCTGTCGATGCCTCGCCGCAGTCTTGCCGCCACCACTGCGGGACCGAGCGCCCTTTTTGCCGGAGGCTACGATTCAACCGGAGGGAAAGACGTCGTGGACCTCTTCACGGTTCCCGAACCGTCCATCCTCGTTCTTCTTGCCATGGGTGCTATTGGTCTGTCGGCGAGCGCTTGGCGAGGACGAAGAGGCTGACCGTTTCCGTTGATTGGACGTTCACGCCCGCGACCTCCTCGGCGGCTCGTCGCCCGGATCGATCTCCGTCCGCCAGACGGGGATTTCCTTGGGCGCGTCGATCCCCAGCCGCACCTTGTCGCCGCGGATTTCCACAACCGTGACGAACACGCCTTGGCCGATCCGGATCGACTCATTCCGCTTCCGTGAGAGCACCAACATGGTTGACTCCTTTCAGGTGTGAGGTCGGAGGTCGGAATGCGGAAGTCGGAACTTCCCGACCTCCGCGTTCCGACTTCATTTGGGCCGCCGCGGCCGCGCGAGCTCCTTCGGTAGCGCGAGGCCGGTCCGCTTCATCATCGCCGCCACGCAGGCCGCCTTCGTGGCCCGCTCGGCGTCGGCCAGGTCGGTCCCGAGCTCGTCGGCCAGGGCCAAGAGCCGCTCCTTGCCGTGCAGGTTGAAGTACCGCTCCGTCAAGGGCCCCGCCCGCTCGCGGCGCCACTCGGCCTCCGGGTCGATCCCCAGCCGCTCGGCCACCGCGCGGACGATCGGGTCGGGCACGAACGGCCGCGGCCCCTCCTTCGGATCGTGGAACCACCGCCCGGCGATCGCCCCGCCGATCTCGGTCGCCTTCTTGGCCGGGATGGCCAGGATGGCCGCGCCGCCCGAGCCGGGCAGCTTGCGGGTCTTGAGCACCGCCGCCACGTCGGACGTGCTGCGGTGCATCCCGAACGGAACGTGCCCCTGCGCGAACCAAAGGAGCACGGGGATCAGGTCCTCCGCCGGCGTCGCGTCGGCCAGAACCTGCGCGCATAGGTACCGCAGCCAATCCACGTAAAACTCCCAGAGCCGCCGGGCGAATTGCCGCGCCTGCTCGCGGGCTCGGGCCGCCTCCTCCTCGGGCGAGGGCGGCTTGGGCTTGCCGTTTTTCCCGGCCGCCTTCTTCGCGGCCCGACCATTGCGGCCTTTGGCGTTCTCCTTGAGCCACTTGGTCGCGTGCTTGTTTTGGAGCTTCTCCCAGAGCTTCGTGTTGGTGGCCCGCCGCTCCTTCTGGCCGTCCAGATCGATCTCGATCACGCCGAGCTGCGCTTCCTCATCGGGCGTCGGCGCGAAGACGGGCACGTGCCCGCCGCGGCGGCAATCGTACCGCTGGCCTTCCAGCGGCTTCGTGCTCATATTGATCGCGTATTCGATGCCTGCCTGGAACGTCTCGACATCCGACAACCGGCCGTCGTTGCGTTTCAAATCGGCGTCGAGCTCCCGGCCGATCGCGGCCATGAGCGTCGGGTGTTCGCAGTAGGGCACGATCGCCCGGGCGTGGCTCGGCGGGAGCGTGCCCGAGCGAATGCGGTCCCGCCACGCCTTGGGCAGCCGCAGGAGCCGCAGCCGGTTGGCGACGTGCCCTTGCGAGCAGCCCAGCCGGGCGGCCAGCTCCGTCTGTGTCGGCGCACTGGGCCCCTTCAAGAGCGCCGCGAAGCCCTGGGCCTCCTCGATCGCGTTGAGGTCCTTGCGGGCCAGGTTCTCCATTATGGCCATCTCGCGGGCCTGGTCGTCGTCCAGATCGCGGATAATCACCGGCACCTTATCGAGGCCGGCCGCCTTGGCCGCGCGGAGCCGCCGCTCGCCGGCGACCACTTCATACCGGCCACTTACCATCCGCCGCACGACGATCGGCTGCACGATGCCGACCGCGCGGATCGTCGCGGCGAGCTGTTCGATCTCCTCGGCCGGGAAGTCCCGCCGCGGATTGTAGGGGCTCGGTCCGATCCTCTCGATCGGCGCGAGCAGGGCGAGCAAGGTGACGGGCTTCCCGGCGACGTGGGCTGGGGGCTCGGAACTGGGGGCTGGGGATTCTGGGCTCGGGGCGGAGGTCGATGGGCGGCCCCGCGCCGACTTCCGACCTCCGACCTCCGACCTCGATTTGCTCCGCCCGATTGTTTTGGTTTTCATGGTTTCCTCGCTCAGCAGTGGCAGCCGTGGTAAAGGGGAATGGCGAGATTCGCCTCGGCCAGCGCGGCGGCGATCTTGTCGCGCAGCAAGTCCATGGCCTGCTCGCCGATCTCAATCAGGGCGTCGTGCCCGGCCGCGAGCGATATCCTCGGTTCCTCGTCGCGCAGGAAGCACTCGACGCGAGCGTCGATCGACCAGGTCTCGCGCAAACCGGGCGTGTCCCAAAACGGCACTTGCAGGCGGATCGTCCGCGGCGCGTCGGGCGGGAGCGCCTTGGTCTCGGATCGCGACTCGCTCGTCGGCGAGACCGCCTGAACCGTTTCGGTCGAGACGTTCCATCGCAATTGCCGGAAGGCATCCACGACGTCCTCCGGGGCGTCCAGCACGTCGACGAGTAAGGCAAGCAGCTTCTGGTGTCCGAACGACGGCGGTCCGCCATAGTCGGCCAGATGCTGCCACGCTAACGAGCATCGCAGGGGCCACGTGCAGAGGCGGTCGCCGGTCTGGCCGTCGCACACCGCGACGCGGTCGGCCGAATACCAGATCGCCGCCGGTCGCTCGAACGTGGCCGCGCGGGCCACGAGCGTCGCCAGATCGAATACCCGCTCCTCCCGCGGCCGCGCAGGCATGGGCCGCACTTCGTACTCGTCGCCGTGGACGATCGCATACTCAGTGTCGCCGGGCAGTTTGACGATCCTCGGCCCGTTGGCCTCCGCGCCCAGAACGGCGATGGCGCGGACGATGTCCTCGGGGCCAGATTTCGACATGTTCGACAGTCCTAAACTCATCGGTTTTCCTTTCGGTTGGGAGAAGTGAGAAACACACACGCTCGCTCACGTGCCGCGGGGTGGGGCGCGCAGATCAATCCCGTGGCGCCGGGCCAGCTCGTCGACCTTGTAGCGAAAGAACCCGCCGGGGTTGGCCAGGTTGCCCGCGGCCCGCAGGGCGCGGACGTCGTTGAAGATCGCGCCCAAGTCCCGCTCGCTCACGCCCGCGTCCAAGACCAGCCGCACGGCATCCCTGGCGGCGTGCAGGCCGTCGAGCCACTTCCCGTCGACGCACTCCCGCTTGGCCAATTCGGGCACGGCCCGCAGGATCCGGGCCTCGAGCCTGGCAGCCGCGCCCCGCTCGTCCGTGGCCGCGTCGATCGCCTGGCCGATCGCCGCCGGCAGGATCGCGCCGATCGGCGCGGCGGAGTCGGGGCTCGGGACTCGGGATTCGGCCCGCGCGACGCGCGGCGGCAGAAGCCCCGACCCCCGATCCCCAATCCCCGACTCCCGATCCCCGACCTCGTGCCCGCTTGGTAACGGTTGGGTTGGTAACGATTGGGAAGTTGGTAAGATTGATTTCTTGGTATTGGTAATTGGTAATCGCGCGGGCGCGCCCGCGCACGCGGAAGACAGGTGTGCCGCGGGATCGTCTCGGCCCGCCGCCGCCCCGCCCTCGGGTGCTTTCCCCCCGTCGCTTTCCGTTTTCGGAGAAGAAACCGGAAAGGACTCGCCGACCGCCGCCCCGCCCTCGGGTGCTTTCCCCCCGTCGCTTTCCGTTTTCGGAGAAGAAACCGGAATGGACGGACTCCCACTTTCCGTTTTCGGCGCCGAAAACGGAATGGCGCGGGCCGGCTCGTCCCACTCCTGGGTCTGGTCGGCGAACGCCAGACGTCGCTGCGGATCGGGCGGATCGCGGCGTCGCTCGGCCGCCGGGTTCGGGTGGTACACGTAAACGTGCAGCACGCCCCGCGGCGTCCGCTCGATGATCTCGATGAGTCCCGCCTCGACGAGCTTGTCGATCCACTCGTCCGCGCGGCTCTGGGCGCGGCGGAAGAAGTAGGCCAGGTCCCTCGTCGTGAAGAGGATGTACCCGGGCTTGCCCCGCGTCTGGTGCCAGAGCCACTCGAACGCGCGGGCCACGCTCGCGCCGATGCGGTTGTCCGCGTGCAGCGGCGCGAGCGAATCGAAGAAGGTGGGGTCGTAGTCTTCCATGGTCCCTTCCTTGGGAAGCCTAAGAGGCGGGTTTGCGACGATCGCTCGGCGGCGCGGGATGGTAGACGTCGACGTGCCACTCGTCGTCGTCGCCGCGGCCCGTGACCTGGATCAGGTCCCATGCCACCAGGTCGCGAATCCAGCCCCGGACCGACCGCTCCGATCGGCCGAGCTCCAATCCCCATTGCAAAAGCGAGACCTCCACGCGACCCGGCTTCTCGCCGGCGGCGCGCCACAACCACTCGAACGCGAGCTTCGTGGCGGGGCCGATCGCCCTATGCCGGCGCAAAGCCCGCAACGGATCGTTTTCTTCCATGGCGTCCTCCAATCCCTAATCCCCAATCCCCCTTCCCCCGCGTTAATTCGCCGATCGGAAGTACGGGTCGAACGGCGGCGGCTGGCGGCGTGGTTCGAGCAGGTGTATCTCGAGCATCGGTTCCAGGGCGACCCACCGAAACAGAAGCCGCAGAAGCCCCCGCGCGATCCAGCCCGGGCAGCGCGACAACCGGAAGCCGAGACTCACCTCGACGACCGTTTCGCCGCACTGCACGCGCCGCGGCGGCATCGCGATCTGCGGCCGCGCGTAGGTCGAATCCACGAACACCGTGCCCACCATGACGTCCTCCTTGTCGATCTCGTTGTTCACGCCGGCCGAGCGATCCCTCGCGTCGGCCGGCCGTTTCCGCTTGCCCGCCCTTCCGTGGCCGCGGGGGCGATCCCTCGGCCCGCGCTCCGTGTTTGGTTAGTGGTCAGTGGCCAGTGGCTAGTGCCGCCGCCTCGGCCGGGCGCCAGCGGCGGGCGAATTGCCACGCCTCGCTGCCATCCTCGTACTCGCCGGGCAGGATGCGGACCGCCCTGAACCCCAGCGCGCGGAACCACAGTTGCGCGTCGACGTTCCGCTCCCACACGTTGGCGACGATCCGCGGCCGCTTCTCGGACAGATAGCTCGAAAGATAGTCGATCATTTTGCGACCGACGCTGCGTCGGCGAAACTCCGGCGCGACGGCCAGGTTCATGAGCTCGACCGCGCGCGTGCCCAGCTCGAAGACCATAAAGCCGATCACCGTCTCGACGGCGCACAGGCCCGTGTCGTCTGGATCGGGCTCGTACAGCGCCGCCGTCATGGCCCGCACCTTCGTCAACTTGCACGCGCGATGGAACTCAGCCTCGTCCCACGGATGCGCGAAGCCCGCTCGCTCGATATCGAGGACCCTTGGCATGTCCCGCCGCAACATGTCCCGGATTTCCGCGCCTAGTGAATCAAACGGCTTCATCCAAGCGATCGGCCCCGCCGCCCTTTCGTGCATTTCGTGGTTCCTCCCTTCAGCGATCTTTTCAGTTGCGGGGGCGGGATTCGGACCCGCGACCTCCGGGTTATGAGCCCGGCGAGCTACCACTGCTCCACCCCGCGAGTGCCTTCGTGGCAATCGGTGAGCCGGGCGTCGTGCCCGGTGTCTTGCAACCCAACAATTGAGTTGAGCGTCGATCCGCGATCCGGCCCGCGGTTACGCGATCGACGTCTCAGAGTGCTTTCACGCGGTCACCTCCCTTCTGGTTGGGGTGGTTTTGGTCCAAGGTGACGCCGCGCGGCGGCGGAGCCAGGCCGCCGACGGGCGTCACTGCCACGCACTTTCGATCGCGGTAGCCCTCGACCCTGGCGTCGAGCCACTGGCGGACCGCGCAACCGGACAGGAACCAGGCGCCGCAATCCGCCGGCGCGAGCACGTCCGCGGCGAAGTCCCGGTAGTGGAGAACGGCCAGCGAATCCTCGCCCAGTTCGCGGGCGAGGATGGCCAGCGCGAGCCGGTGCAAGGAATCCCGCGACGCGGCCGGCCCCCAATCGAACGGGGCCGGCCGGTGATCCACGAGGTCGGACCGGGCCACGAGCACGCCCCCGTCTGCGAACACCCGCCTACGTCCGTTCGTCGCGGTCTCGGCCGAGAAGTTGGCCATCGGTCGTTCCTCCGTGAATCGGGACTGGGGCTAGGGGTTCGGGGCTCGGGATTCGGGATTCGGGTTTCCGCCTACCGCCTACTGGCCACTAACCACTGGCCACTAAAACAGCTTCTTTTGATCCGGATCGTCGTCCTTGGTCCGCCGCCGTTTCGGCTGGGGCAGCCGCTCCATTGTCGCGGCCACGACCCGCTTGTTCACATATTTGTCGCGGGTCATCGCGATGGCCGTGTGGCCGGCCTGCTTCTGGGCGACCAGAGCGTTCATCTCGGCCGCCTCCGTACACATCGCGCGGCGCAGGGCGTGGAATCCGAACCGGCGATGCGGCGGCAGGCCGGCTGCGGCCTGCAATCTCACCCGCACGGCTTGCAGCCACCGCGGATGGTGCGGCCAGGCGAACACGATCTCCCGCGCGGTGCGGATCGACTCGATCGCGTCGGCCGCCTCGGCGTTCACGTAGAAGCTCTTCTGCGCGTGGCCCTTGATCTCGGTCTTGGGCACCTTCAGCCACAGCCGGCCGCGTTCGTCCCGCTCGTGCCACGTCCACCGGATGGCCATCGCCGTGCCGAGCCGCACGCCGGTGTTGTAGAGATAGCGGATCAAGGCCCTCCACCACGCCGCCGGCGCGACGCCCAGGTCCCGCGGCACGCGGGCCCGCTCGCACGCCTCGAGCCAGGCGTGGATTTCCTCGACCTCGAAGACCTCGTCCACCTCGTTCCGCTCGGCCGGCGACCGGACCAGATAGGGCGGCTCGTTGGGCAGCCCGTCCTCGTCCAGGCCAAAAAGGCCCTTCTTCGTCGCGGCCATCCGGTTGGCCCGCGACCGCGGCCCGGCCAGGTCCAAGAGATACTGCAACTGCGTGCAATGCTTCCGGATCGTGTTGCGTGCCAAGGTCTCGTTGCCGCGGCTCGGCCGGCCCGGGCATTTCTGCAGGCCGGCCAGGAGCTCGACGCACAAGGCCTGGCTCACCGCCCCCAGGGGCGGATCGCCCGTGAATTCGACCCAGTAGCCGAGGCTCCGTCGGTATTCGGCCAGCGTGCGGGCCGACGTGTCCCGCGGCCGCATGAGGACGGGCCACACGTACCCGTCGAAGAATTCCGACAGGCTCATCGCCGGCGAGAGCCGGCCCTGCGAAGCCGCAAGCGGCGGCAAGCTGCCGTCCACTCGGTCGGGCACAAACAACCGCAGCGCCGTCCGCGGTTCCGGCGCGGCCGCCGGACCGCGCGAAGCAACGTCAAAGGTGTCGAGCTTCCGGATCGCCATTAGGGCTCCTCTTGGCTGGGGCTCGCGCCGCGCCAGTCGATCCGTCCGTTGCCGCCCGCTCCTCCGTGCGCGCTGGCGGGGCGCGCAGACCGAGCGCAGTTGGGGCAAGGGACCTGCGGGATCGGCCTGCGCGCGCCCACGCGCAGCGAAGCCAGTTGTCGGGTCCGCGGCCTACCCACAATCGGGAAAGGGCCGCGAATGGGCGAGAATCGCCGAACCGCGTTCGGCCGCGGACCCAATAACTGGCCGCCGGCCTGACGAAGGAGCGCGGGCTCGCCCGATTGTTAAAAACCGCCGCGTGAAAGAAACAAAAGCTCTCGGCCCCGCGCGGGGCCACGTGTAGCATCGGCGATTAGAACGAATCCGCGCCGGCCGTCAAGGCCAGTCGCAGATTTTTTTTGGCGACTTCCCGTCGTGGTGACAAGCACTCGTCACCCCACCGCGCCGCGAGCGCGTTATTGCGCCCCCGAAACCGGGTTATGGATCCGAGAGTGAAGGGCGTTCAGAATCAGGAGGAGAGACAATCGGAGACCTTCATGCCCCTCTGTCCACGCTGTCGCGTCGCTGTCGTCTGGCAAACCGCCACCGACGCGGAGTGCCCCCAATGTCATTGGCAATACCACGTTCCTTTGGCGGAGGTTGCTCCGCCGCCGCGCGTTCGGTTCCGGTTTGGCCCCGGCTACCTGCTCCTTCTTTTCGCGTGCGCATCGCCAATTGCACTCGTGGCCTGCCTGTTTTTTAGGGGCCACTTCGTGTCCGAATCGGATCGGCCGATCGGCTCGGGATCGATCTCCTTTCCTGATCCGGCCTATACCCAGATCGCCGGGCAGTTTGAGGCGGCCGCAGATCTCGCCGAGCGGGCGGGACGAACCGGCGACAGGACCCTCGCGGGGCCCTTGTCCGAGGCACATCAGCGGGTGGCGGTCTTTTGGAACATCGCCTCGCCGGATGTCGATCGGCTCGCCCTCCTGGACGATCTTGGCCAACGGTTGCCGGCGAAGGACGATCGCGAGAAAGCCGACCGGCTAGTGGCAATGGGCCAAATGAATGTCTATCTGGTCACGGCAAAATTGGAGAACGGCGAACAACTCGACGTGGTGGAGATTTGTCACGGTCTCCGCGACGCCGCCGAACGACTGAGGACAGGACGTCTCAAGGACATTGTCGAAGAAATGCCCGCCAGAGGAATCGACGCCGAAGGACGCCGGCACTAACCACTTGAACCGAATTCACCATGCCGCTTTGCCCGCACTGCCGCATCCCAGTCGTCCAACGCACCGCCGTGGATTCTGAATGCCCACAGTGCGGACGGCATTATCAGACGAGTCGTCCTTGCCCGGCCTGCGGCCGCGCGGTGGACATCCAGGAGCCGACGTGTCCGGCGTGTGGAGTGAACGTCCGCTTGGCGCGCGAGCGTCGTTCGGCTGCGTCCAAATGGGGCCGCGCATTGCGTTCTCCTGCCGGGATGATCTTCGTGCTGACGTTCATCGCAGTCGCGACAATTGGCTTCGTCCTCCTAATTGTCAGAGAAAATGGGTCGTTCCTCCTTGGGCTGGCTTTCTGGGGGACGCTGGTCGCGATCTACTTGCTGCCCACGATCGTGGCGGCCGCGCGGAATCACCCGAACAAGGGTCCGATCCTGGTGATCAACCTCTTCCTCGGTTGGTGCCTGATCGGTTGGGTCGTCAGTCTCGCCTGGTCCGTGAGTGCCATCCCCGCCCGCGGCGCATAAACGGCAAGCGAAGAAGGCAAGCCGGAGAGGAACGCGACGTCCCACTCCCAAGAATCCTATACTTGGAATGGGGTACTTAACCGCTCATCGCAACGGGATTCCGCTCGTCTGGGGCAGGGATACAGCATCGGTTGAGGCTACCGATGCTCGGCTCGATCCCGCGGACGGCGGGCCCTGTTGCTACACGCGCTTTTGTTGGGACGGCCGAAGCAGACCGCCCAGAAAACCGCCAGGACCCGCCGCCCGCGGGATCGGGACTGGCGATAGGAACCCGCTGGCGGACGGAGGGGCGGTGTCTCGGCGAGTTTCGGGCGCAGAGAGAAACGGCACGCGGACGCACTGACCCGACTCACCCCACCGCCTCAAGCACACCCCACTGGACTCGAACCAGTAACCTTCGGTTCCGTAGACCGATGCTCTATCCAATTGAGCTAGGGGTGCGAAGGGCGCGTGACGCCCGATCCTGGGTATCGTACTAAAACGACCGCCGGGAGCCAAGGGGGCCGGCCCGACAGGTAGTGGGTCAGTTTGAATCGGGGATTTTTCGGGTCATGGCGCACCCCTTCTAGTGGGGGCTAGACGATTACCGCCACGTCTGTATAATGAAGATGTTACCCAATCGGCGTTGGCGGTGCCAATTCTCTCCGCCTATGATGAGTAACATGGGGCCATGAAGGCGGCAGAGACGATGACTATTACGTGACTTGTCGTCATTTGCCAACACTGGAAACAACGCGATGGTGCCTGTTCAAGAAAAAACTACGACGAAGATTTCTGCCGAAGCCTTCGACTTGCTTGATTGTTTTGTCGCCGG
>JAFGDS010000108.1 GCA_016931995.1 Pirellulales bacterium | reverse complement strand
CGATCCGCCACAACGCCATGCCCGATCACGTGCATCTTCTGGTTCGCTTGCCGCCGACCGTCGGCGTGAGCACGTTCATCGGTCAAGCTACATCGACAATCAAGAAACGCACCACGGCAGCGGGAGGCTGTCTGTCCTGTTGGAGAAGACGGCCGACGACGGCGACGGAAGTGCCGATGTGGAAGACGCGCCCCCTGAAGGGGGCTGGTGAAAAAAAACGTCGTTTTCTAATCCATTCCCCCAGGCGTGAACGCCTGGGCTAGAGAAAAGGGCACGAAAACGCCTGGGCTGGAGAAAGGACATATGACTTTGCCGGCAGGGGGCATGCCTGACGTTTCCACGGAACTCCTCGACACATGTGGTATTTCCCATCAGCAGCTTAGGAATTCGCGCCGTGAAATCGCGAACCGGTAGCCGCGATCGGCCCCGTGGCACGGCCGCCCTCGGCTGTGTGCGGCTGTGTGCATATTGTCCAGCACGGCCGAGGGCGGCGATGCCCCAGGGGGATCGTTCCATCAAGTGTGATGGAGCACACATGGGATCGTCCTGCCGGAGGTGCCCGCCAACCACCATGGGTGCCCCCAATCCCATTACGTAGAACTAGTTGCGGCGACCGCCGTTTCGCGCACCGTGTCGGAAAAAGACAGATGGTTTGCGCAATATGACCGCAAAGGTCATTGCGGATTTATTCGCGGACTGTTAGTATGAAGAATGTAGTGGGGAGGGGGCGGCCCTGTTCTCCGTTCCGTCGTCCTTTTCCGCGGGGGGGTGCAATGCGCAGTGCGTCTTGGGCGTGGGTGTCGTGTTTTCTTGCCGTCGGGCTTCTCGTGGCCGGTTGCGACCGGGGGCCCAAGCTGCCGCCGATGGCCAATGTCTCCGGCACGGTCACGTTGGATGGCAAACCGGTTCCAACGGGCACGGTCCAGTTCATCCCCGACCGCGACAAGGGCACGCCCGTCGGCCCGCCCGCCGTGGGCTACATCGACGAGAACGGCCGCTTCACCCTCACCACCGCCGGCAAGCCCGGCGCCCTGGTCGGATGGCACAAGATCCGCGTCCGCGCCCAGAAGGAAGGCAGCGGTCTGGATCAATTCGGCAACATGGCCCCGTCGCCGTGGCTCATACCGATAGAATACGACAACCCCAACAAGTCCGGCCTGTCCGCCGAGGTGGTTGCCGACAAGGACAACGACATTCCGCTCGAACTGACATCCAAATTGAAAAGTCAGTAGGTTGAAAACCAACGTGCCCACGCAACCGTGGGCACGTCGCCCCGCATTTTTCCCCGCGCCGACGCGCGAGTACAATACAACACGTTCACTTTCGTCGAGGAGAGATACGCCCATGTCCGCAAAGCCCCGAGCCCGCGGTTTCACGCTGGTCGAATTGTTGGTCGTCATCGCGATCATCGGTGTCCTGATCGCTCTTTTGCTCCCCGCGGTGCAGGCGGCCCGCGAGGCGGCCCGGCGGCTCCACTGCGCCAACAACCTGAAGCAGATGGGCGTGGCGATGAACACGTATCATTCGGCCCATCAGACGTTTCCCTCGGGCGAAGTCCACGGGAGCATCGGCGACCGCAATTACCGAGCGGAAGGCTATTTCGTGGTGCCGACGACGACCGGTATCGGTGGCCTGACAATCAAGGCAAACCACTGCTACTGGGAAGGGAAGATCGGCATGTGGTGTAACCTGATCTTCCCCTTCATGGACGAGTTGGCCGACTATCAACTGCTCGATTTCGAGGCCTGCCCGCAGTACAGCGCGGCGAACAACGTCAAGATCATGCAGAAGAAATACCATTGGCTCCTCTGCCCGAGCGATCCGTTTCAGGGACTCACGGGCAACTGGTCCAACGGACGGGCTCGCATCATCCATTACTACGCCGTCGCCGGCAACGAGGAGTTTGGAACATTGGCCCATAAAGACGGCGCGGTCACGTATTCAAACAGCCACGGGCGGCATTGCAACGCCACAAACGGCATCTTTTACAACGACTCAAACACGTCCATCGATGAGATTACCGACGGAACGGCCAACACCGCCATGATCTGCGAGACCTGGGCCCGCACCGAAAAAGATCCCCCCGGCGACTATACCAACTCGAACAGTCGTGGCATGAACCTCCACAGCTACGTCTATTTCGAATACACGCCAAACAGCGACCATACCTATTATCCTTGGCGGGCCAACAGTTTCCATTCCGGCGGCGTGAACTGCGTCTTCGCCGATGCTTCCGTCCATTTCCTCCCCGACGCGATCGATTACAACGTGTGGTCGGCCCTCGGCTCGATCAACGGCGGCGAGCTGTTCGACGTGGCGGATATTGAATAGCGAAGGAGTCCGCCGTCAGATCCACAGGGTCATCCGCCCGTCCAGGAGGTCGGGCAGGGCCTGGTGGACGAATTGTTCGATCTGCCGCGCGTGGTAGCGCGTGCTGAAGTGGGCGGCGATAATCCGCTCGTTGGCAAAGCGGTCGCGGCGCTCCACCAGGTCGTCCAGGTGGATGTGGCCGAACTTGTGGATGCGATCCTTCCGATGGCGCGGGGCCACGAACGTCATCTCCACGATAAGCACCTTCGCCTGGTACATGGCCGGGCAGGCGTCCAAGCCCGCCGGCGCGCTATCGCCCAGGTAGGCCACCAGCGGAATCCGCACTTCGTTCGTCACGTCCACGCCGCTTAGGCGCAGGTCGCGGATCCGATCGCCGGAGAGCTCGGCCAGCTCGGGCTTGAGCTTCCGGCGGCGCTCCCACACGACGAAGCCCAGCGACGGCACCGTGTGCGTGGTGGCCGAGACGGTCACCACCAGCTCGCGCGAAAGATTCACCTCGTCGCCGGGCGCCAGCGGCGCCAGCTCGCACGGCAGCCGCCCGCGGTCCAGCCGGCTCAGAAGTCGGAGCACTCGCTGCATCGGTTCGACGATGTGACCCGGCATGTAGATCGTCGGCGGATCCATCTTCATCATCCGCCGTCGGGCGACGTAGACGGGCAGGGCCACCAGATGGTCCATGTGGGCGTGGCTGACGAACCAGTTCGGCGTGCCCATGAACGACCACGGCTGCGCGCCCAGGTCGAAGCCCAACTTCAATTCGGGCACGCGCCAGTACGTCTGCACCGCGGCCCGGGAGTAGCCCTCGATGGTCAGGCCATCGTGCTGGATCGACTTGACGGGCAGGTTGTGGATCATGCGTCCCGGGCCGGCTCGGCCGTGTGCTCGTAGTTATCGACCTGGGACGGGTCCACCGGCGCCTCGCCGCCGGCGCACGGCAGGAGCCAGATCTCGCCAAAGATCTCGTTCTGCTCCAGCCGCAGCCGGTTGTGCCGCACCAGCTCGAGCACCGCCAGGAAGATGCCCACCAGCGTGGACTTGTGCATGCCCCGCTCGAAAAGCGCCGCGAAGGAGAGATGCCCCCGGCGGACGACGCGGGCGTGGATGCGGGCCATGTAAACGTGGATGGGCGTCTCGTCGTAGACGATGTTCGACGGCTTGACGGCCTCCGTTTCGCGGAGGATCAGGCCGAACGCGCTGACCAGGTCCCAAAGCTCGACTTCGTGGATGGGCTCCTCGGCCAGATCGCGCCGGCGGGGCGGCAGATCGTTGCCCAGCCGGCCAAAACGCTGCTGCCACTGGCGGCTCCGCTCCTCAAGGATGCTGGCGGCGTCGCGGAACTTCTTGTATTCCAGCAGCCGGCGGACCAGCTCCTGCCGCGGGTCTTCCATCTCGTCCTGCACTTCGTCCGCCCGGGGAAGCACCTGCTGCGACTTGATCTCGATCAACATGCTGGCCGTGGCGATGAACTCGCCCACCGCGTTCACGTCCAGCCGCTCGAGCACCGCCAGGTATTGGAGATATTGGTCGGTGATGAGCGAAATGGGGATATCGGTGATCTCCACCTCGTGCTTCCGCACCAGGAAGAGCAGCAGGTCCAACGGACCGCGAAACGTGTCCAGATCGACGCGGAAGTCCATGGAAACCAGCCTAAAGAACCCTCAAACGCCTGACAGGTCGCGGGCCGAAGGCCCATCGGTTGGTCCGGCCAGAGCAGCCCAATCTAGTTCTTCCAGTACTTTCTGAGCCTTTGCCAAAGCCCTTTCTCGACGTGGAAGAAACACGTTTTTCACCCAATCTTTGTGAGGTGGCAATACCTTGCCGTCCCTCACCTTGTTGTCAAACAAAGGTTGAAACTTCTGCCAATGTGCATGTTTGCCGCTTTCAAGATATTCCCGTCCTTTGGCAATCGCTTCCTCAAGATGCTTGATGCGATCAAGAACGGCCTTCTTCTTCAGGTCCATGGGCAAGCACGCTCCCAAATGGCCACAACAGGCCACAGCATCACGTCCCTGCCGCTGCCCTGATCTCAGCGTGATGTCCCAGTTGAGCAAACCGGGCCCTTCGGGGCGTCAACCACATGCCTCTGCGGGACGAGAATCACTCGGTCCTGTAATTCTTCAGTCTACCTGCCTGCGACCCGAGCCGCGAGTGGCCGGGGCAACGCGCCCATCGGCACAATCGGCGCAAGCCGCGTAGTTTCTTCGCTTTAATGTCGCCGGCGGGGAAAGACTCCAAGCCCACTTGTCCTAAGCCCTCATCTGCTATAGACTTGCATTCCCAAGTCCTTTTTCCGGAGGCTCGATGCCGTGACCGCTGATCCGCTTTGGGCGCCGTGGCGATTGCCGTTCATCCTGGGCGAGGCGAAGCCGCCGGACCCGGAGGAGACCTTCGAGTTCCTATCGGGGGCCGAGCCAGAGTGCTTTCTGTGCCAGGCTGCGGTGACCAAGGACCACCGGGCGCACCATGTGGTGCTCCGCACCGAGCACACGGTAACCGTGTTGAACCGTTATCCGTACAACAGCGGGCATGTGCTCCTGGCCCCGCGACGGCACGTGGCGCGGCTGGAGGAACTGCCCGAGGCGGTGGGCGGCGAGCTGATGCGCAACCTTGCTCGGCTGGTCGGTTTGCTCGAGACCGTGATGCGACCGGAGGGTTTCAACGTGGGGTTGAACCTGGGCCGCGTGGCGGGGGCGGGCCTGCCGGGCCATCTGCACTGGCATATCGTGCCGCGGTGGAACGGCGATACCAATTTCATGCCCGTCCTGGGCGACACCAACGTGATCCCCCAGGCCCTGGACGCCCTGTGGGAGCAGCTTACCGAGGCGATCGGCCCGAATGCGTGAGTCGGCGGCGACCGCGTGCCGGATCGCTTTGGACCGTCGCGCCGGGCGAAGCGAAGCGTCTCAACTCGTGCTAGGCCAACGAGATCCTTCGCTGCGCTCGGCCGTGACGCGCCGGTCGGAACACGCGTCCCCGGCGGGTGTTCCGGGGTAGACTCTTATTATCCGGCCATTATTGGCGTACAATGAATCCTGTGTGGACCGCCTCGGAAATCCATTCATCGCGGGGTAATTCATTCATGGCTCTCCTAATCCTTCGACTGATCTTCGTCATGGTGGCCTCGGCCATCGGGGTGTCGATCATCCGCCACGAGATCGTCCCGGCCGACAACGCGGCGATGCAATGGGCGGCGCTGGGCGGCATGATCGGCCTGTCGCTGGTGGTCATCGTCGTCGACATGCTGATCCGGCGCAAGCAACTCGACGTCATCTCGTCCGTCTATTTCGGGCTGATCGTGGGGTTGTTTCTGGCCTACGTGGTGGGCCTGGCCCTCACGCCGGTGTTGCCCAACGACGCCACCATCCGCAGCATCATCAACGTCGCGCTGGCCGCCGTGGTCTGCTACATCTGCATCAGCTTGCTAATGCAAACCCGCAACGACTTCCGCTTCATCATCCCCTACGTCGAGTTCGCCAAGGAGGCCAAGGGCCGCCGCCCGTTCATCTTCGACACGAGCGTGGTGATTGACGGCCGGATCGCCGACGTGATCGGCACCGAACTGTTCGACAGCCAGCTCATCATGCCCCGGTTCGTCATCGGCGAGCTCCAGTCCATCGCCGACAGTTCGGACCGCCTGCGACGGAGCCGCGGACGCCGCGGGTTGGACATCCTCAACCGCCTGCGCAACGACCCGCACGTGGACCTGCAGATCCACGACCGCGAACTGCCGGAGTTCGCGGGCCAGCCGGTCGACTTGAAGCTGGTGTTGCTGGCAAAACATCTCGATGGCAAGCTGGTCACGAACGACTACAACCTGAACAAGGTCGCCCGGCTGCACGGCGTGGGCGTGATCAACTTGAACGACGTGGCCAACGCGCTTAAGCCCGTCTTTCTGCCCGGCGAACAGGTCGACGTGCGGATCGTCAAGCCGGGTGAAGAGGCCGGCCAAGGGGTGGGCTACCTCGACGACGGCACGATGGTCGTCATCGAGCAAGGCCGAGACCACGTCGGCCAGATGGTCAAGATCGCCGTCACCAGCGTGCTCCAGACGAGCGCGGGGCGGATGGTCTTTGGGCGGTTCGACGCCACCGTCGAGCCCGCCGTCGATGGCGACGCGTGACGGTTGCGATCTTGCCCTCTCTTCTCGCCTGACCTCCGGAAAGGGTCAGAACGGGGACAAGCCAGCAGTGGCACCCAATTTCCAAACACGTTCTTGGCCTTGACCGAAGCCAGCGCCACCACCCCCCTCCCAGGAAGGGGGAAACAGGTTGTCGGTCCTCTTCGGTCGCGGCACGTCTGGGCGCGTCTTGCGGAAAGCCTCCATTTGGTTCCCGCCCGAAGAGGGTCTGGTTATACTGGGTGCAAGGGCATCCGATCATCTCGGCGGGCCGGTTCGACCCGGAAATGGGAGAGGGGACATCATGCGCGGGCTTCGTGGCCTGGGGGGAATCGTGGTGGCGATCGCGTTGTGGGGCGCGTCCGGCGACGCGTCCGCCGCCGTCTGGTTCGAGGACGACTTCAATGGCCATGCCGACGACGACGCGGTGGTCGCGGCCGGCTGGGCCATCGTCGACGTGAACGAACCGATCGAGCAGTCCACCTGGACGATCACCAATCCCGGCGCGCGGCACAATCCACCCACCGCCGACGGCACTCCATCCGACGGGTACTTCATGATTTCGGATTCGGACGCCCAGTACTACTCGAACCTGGTCGATTCGGGCATGTCGCACGATCTGCACACGCCGAGCTTCGGCACGCTCGGCGCCGGCGCCGTCTGGCTGCACGCGGACGTATGCGCTCAGTTGAACAACGACGGGGCGGCCGTCTTCGACATTGACGTGAGCACCGACGGCGGTCAAACGTGGACGAACGCCTTTCGCCGCGTCGCGCCGGGCCGTTTCACCTGGAACGGAGCGACCACCGTCCTTCCCGACAACACCAACGCCGACGGCTACTACGGCCGGCTCGACGTCGACCTGACCGGCCTGGCCGCCAACCACGAGGACGTCCGCCTCCGCGTGCGCCACTTCGAGCCCAACCAGGACTGGTGGATCGCCATCGACAACGTCCTGATCGACGACGTCGCGCCGCCGCGGCCGGGCTGGGTCGAGGTCTTTGCCGAGGACTTCGGCGACGGAACGTTGGGCGGGATGACCGTTGACGGATTGCTGGGCGAGCGGACGTGGACGACGACCGATCCCGGCGGGAAGTACAACCCCGGCCTGGTCGACACGAATTACGTCAACCGCATCGGACACCCCGAGGTTGCCGCGAATTTCGCCATGATCGACAACGACGGGCGGGATTTCGCGGTGGACGACTACCTCATGACGCCCGTCTTGGATCTCTCGGCGCTGAGCGAGGTCCTGCTGGGGTACGAGAGCGAGGGATCCGTGCCCGTCAACGACGAAGGCGACGCCATGCGCGTTTTGTTAATGCGCGACGACGACGCCAACGGCCCCGACGCCGACGACGAGATCCTAAAGGTCGTCTTCGACTACAGCGCCGCGCTATTCGAGTATGACGAAGAGCCCTTTTACGCCCGCCGCCTGCTCGAGGTGCCCGAGGCCGCCGGGCGCGACGACGTTTTCTTCGCGTGGCACTTTGCCGGCGCCGACGACTGGTACTGGGCGGTGGACAACGTGGCCGTGACCGGCAAGACGCCGACGCCCCCGGCGCCGGGCGACGCCAACAACGACGGCGGCGTGGACGCGGCGGACGCGGCCATCGTGGCCCAATTCTGGCTGAAGACCGGCGGGGCCCGTTGGGGCGAGGGTGACTTCAACGACGACGGCAACGTGGACGACCTGGATCTCGCGATCCTGGCGGCCAACTGGGGCGCCGGCGCCGGGGGCACGGCCGTGCCCGAACCCTCGACGCTCGTCCTGGCGGCCGTCGCCGCGGCGTTGGCTTTCAGAATAGCCCGACGACGTTGCCCTCTTCGTTGATGTCGATCATCTCCGCGGCGGGGATCTTGGGGAGTCCCGGCATGGTCATGATGTCGCCGGTCAGGACGATGACGAACCCGGCCCCGGCGGCCACGCGCACGTCGCGCAGCGGCACGTCGAACTTCTTCGGCCGGCCCTTCAAGCCCGGATCGGTCGATAGCGAGTACTGCGTCTTGGCCATGCAGATGGGCAGCTCGCCGTAGCCTGCGTCTTGAAGGTGCTGGAATTTCTCCCGCAGCCGCTTGTCGGCCAGGACGTCCGTGGCGCCGTAGATCTCGCGGCAGATGATGCCGACCTTCTGCCAGAGCGTGCAGGAATTCGGATAGAGAAACGCGAAGTCGGCCTTCGTGTTCTCGGCCACGTCGACCACGGCGCGGGCGAGGTCCTCCGCGCCGCGGCCGCCCTCGGCCCAGTGGTTCGCCCGGACGATCTTCACGCTCAAATACGCGCACTTGTCCTGAATGAACGTGATTTCCTCGTCGGTGTCGGCGGCGAAGTGGTTGATGGCCACGATGACCGGCAGACCGAAGCGGTGGATGTTTTCGATGTGCTTCTTGAGGTTCTCGACGCCCTTGTCCAGCGCCTCGACGTTGGGCCGGCGCAGGGTCTCCAGCGGCACGCCGCCGTGGTGCTTCAGGGCCCGCACGGTGGCCACGATCACGACCGCGTCGGGGTGGATGCCGGCCTTGCGGCACTTGATGTTGATGAACTTCTCGGCGCCCAGATCGGCGCCAAAGCCCGCCTCCGTGACGGTGTATTCCGACAGCCGCATGGCCAGCTTGGTGGCCAGGATGCTGTTGCAGCCGTGGGCGATATTGGCGAAGGGGCCCCCGTGGATGAACGCGGGGTTGTTTTCGATGGTCTGCACCAGGTTGGGCTTCAGCGCGTGCTTCAACAGCACCGTCATGGCCCCATGGGCCTTCAGATCGGCGGCCGTGACGGGCGTCCGGTCGCGGGTGTAGCCGACGATCATTCGCCCCAGCCGGTCGCGCAGCTCCGCGAGCGACTCGCTCAGACAGAAGGCGGCCATCACCTCCGAGGCCACGGTGATCTCGAACGTGCTCTCGTGCGGGATCGAGTTGTTCACGCCGCCCAGGCCCACGTTCACGTTCCGCAGCGACCGATCGTTCATGTCCACCACGCGGCCCCACTCGATCCGCCGCGGATCGATCCGCAGTGCGTTCGTGTGGTGCAGGTGGTTGTCGAGCATGGCGGCCAGCAGATTGTGGGCCAGGCCAATGGCGTGGATGTCGCCGGTGAAGTGGAGATTGATGTCCTCCATCGGCAACACCTGCGCGTAGCCGCCGCCGGCCGCTCCGCCCTTCATCCCGAAGCACGGTCCCATCGACGGCTCGCGCAAACACACCGTCGTGCGCTTGCCGATCCGGTTCAGGGCGTCGGCCAGACCGATGCTCGTGGTGGTCTTGCCTTCGCCGGCCGGGGTGGGCGTCACCGCCGTCACCAGGATGAGCTTCCCCGTCGGCGCGTCGGCCAGGCGATTGTACAAGTCCAGCGACACCTTGGCCTTCACCGGGCCGTAGTGCTCCAGGTCCGCCGATTCCATGCCCAGCTTCGCGGCAACCTGATCGATCGGCAGCATCGTCGCCCGGCGGGCGATCTCGATATCCGGCGGCAACGGGGAGGAGTGCTCTTGCGGCATGAGGGTGTTTCCGAAAGAGAGTCTGGGGGCTGATTGACGCCCGCACAACAAGTGTAGGTCATCCTTAGGGAGGCAAAGGCTCTATGTTGCCCGGCTTCCTAGGAGGTTCTTCGCCGCGCTCGGCAGTGACGGGATGGTCATCCTGAGCGAAGCGAAGGATCTCGTGTGGGTCAATCCCGGGGAGATTCTTCGCTGCGCTCGGAATGACAACGACAACGCGTTGCGATTGGCCCCGACACTCCTACGCGTAGAAGTCGCGGACGCGCATGATGGCCTCGAAGCCGTCGGCGGCCAGAACCTCTTCGACGCAGCGCATGGCGGGGTCCTCGGGGGCAAGGCGGTCGTACTTTCGCTTGACCGAACCGATGACCATGTCGAGCCCCAGCGGCATGGTCTTGGTCAGAAACGCGCTTTCGAGCGGTCCCTTGACCGGCGAGCCGTCGGCCCGCTTCGACGGAAGCATCACGGTGAAGTTGCTCAACCCCACCGACATGTGCACGCCGGCGAAATCCGGGTCGTTGTGGATCAGCGCCATGGCGGCCACGAGCCGCTTGAGGTTGCCCTCGGCGTCCGTCCCGATCGGCGCGATGCCGGGATCGAAGATCAACTCGTTGTTGGGGATCTCGCGGCCCTTGGCGCGGGCCAGGGCCAGCAGGGCCTTCGCGGCCTCATGGGTTTGCTCGGCCGTGTGGCACGGGCCGGACTGGCCGTCGACCACCTGCTCGGAAACCAGCAGGATCGGCATGAACGGCCGCACGGCGTACAGATCGAACATCTCCGCGCGAAGCGCCGAGATCGAATTGAGCACCGGCTTGCGCCCGCCGGCCCGCGCCGGATCGTACGCGGCCAGGCCGGCGCGGGCGATCGTCGCGTCGGGCGTGTCGATCGACAGCGGCTTGGCCGTCACGGCCTGGATCTTCTTCACGAGATCGGCCATGAATTCGCCCGAGCGCGGACCGACGTTCACGTCGATGTAGGCCGCGCCCCGCTCGTCCTGCATCTTGGCCAGCTCCAACAACCCGTCCACGTCGCCCGCCTCGAACATCTGATGCGTCGACGGCACCGAGTCGTTGATCGTTTCGCCGATAATCGTTAGTCCTTCAATGGGCATGAATGCACTCCTACTCGCCTATCAGGTTTGTTTTCATCATTCCGTTCGCAGCGACGTCATCCTGAGTGAACCCTCGTCATTCTGAGCGAACCCTCGTCATTCTGAGCGAACCCTCGTCATTCTGAGCGCAGCGAAGAATCTCCCTTCCGGTCGTATTACTGTGTCGATGCTGTATCGCTCCCAACCGCTGGGCCTTCGCGCCATGTCAGGCTCAAGTCCTCCCATTTCGGATTCATTGACTCAACGAGCGCGATCTTCTTCGACCGGAGCCAGCCCTTGATGCGTTTCTCTCCCTCGATGGCTTGTTCGATGTCGGGAAAGGACTCGTACCAGACTAACCTGGTGATGTTGTACTTGCTGGTGAAGCCCTTCACAAGCTTGTGTTGATGCTCGTATACGCGCCGCTCCAGGTCATTCGTCACGCCGGTGTAGAGCGTTCGCGACTTGTTGGCCATGATGTAGACGTAATACTCGAACACCGTCTTCTACTCCAGACGAGATCCTTCGCTGCGCTCAGGATGACGCGTTTCGCTCAGGATGACGCGTTTCGCTCAGGATGACGCGTTTCGCTCAGGATGACGCGTTTCGCTCAGGACGATGGGCGGCGCTCAGGATGACTCCTTGTTCTCCTTCTCTTCCGCGTCGCTCGCCGGCGGCGCGTGGTGGTCGCGGTCGAGGTACGTGTTGGCCCAGGCCGAGGTGTGCTTGAGCTGCGCGTTTTGCAGCACGGGCGGATGGTTGAACATGGTCTCGGACTCGCCGTAGTACTTGAGCCGCTCGTACACGCGTGCCCAAAAACACTCCTTGTCGTCCAGTTCGCAGCGCCCCCGGCACGACCCGCCGCACGGGCCGTTGCGCGAGCCCTTCGAGCAGGCCGCGTTCGGACAAAGGTACGCGCAATCGGGCAGGCTGCAATCGCCGCAGTCCTCGCAGCCGTAGCCGACGTGCTTCGCCTCGCGTTCGAGCCAGTAGGCCATCCGCCCCAGCACGCCCGGTTTGTCGTTCTTGTACAACCAGCGAAACAGCCTTGCCACCAGCCCGTAGATCCCTCGGCCGCGCTCGAAGGCCAACGCGTGAACCTTGCGCGAGATCCAGTAGCCCAGCGTCGCGTCCTTCGGCTTGCGGGGGCGAGCCAGCGACTTGACGTACTCGGGGTTCATCCGGGTCGGGTCGCCCAGGCCGGTTTTGGGATCGTGCTCGAACAGGAAGAACTCGCCCGGCCGGGCGAAGCGGATTTCCGGCAGGAAGTCGCGCCAGTCGTCCGGGCCGTAGCTTTCCGCCTGGTCGATGATCTGGCCAAACTGCTCGGGCGTGTTGATGCCGCCCAGGTAGCCCGCCGCGAATCCCAGCCCCTTGAACACGGCCAACTGCTTGGCGGCCAGTTCCTGGAAGAACGCGCGGCCCTTGTCCGGCCCGGCGGCGTACTTCTCGCACTTTTCGAGCAGCTCGTCGCTGACCACGCAACCGGCCAGCTTGCCGCCGTGGAACAGCTTGGCCACGAACCGGCTCAGGAGGTAGACGTTGCCGACCACCGGCACGTCCAGCCCGCGCGAGGCCAGGAGCAGCTTGATCTCGTTGAACTTCCGCATGTCGTAGCCCAACTGCGGAATCACCCACGCCGCGCCGAGCTGGATCTTGCGGATGAGCTTGAGATACTGCGGCACGAGCTCGCGTTCGTATTGTTTGAAAGGCGAGACGACGCAGCCGATGAAGAAGTTGGTGCGGGAGAGCGATTCGAGTTGGCCGCGTCGGCCGGGCACGCGCAGCCCTTCGTTCATCGAACGCAGAAGCGAGATCAGCCCGATGCTGTCCAGGTCGAACACCGGCTCGGCCAATCCGCCAAACCCGGCCGTGGGATAGTCGCCGGTGATCGCCAGGATGTTGTCGCATCCTTCCGAGGCATAGCGCCAAGCGGCGGCTTCGAGGCCGTTGCGGTTCATGTCCTTGCACGTCAGGTGCAGGACGATCCGGCGCCGCGCGTCGGGAAAAATGCCCGCAAGCCAGTCGGGCGGAAGCATCGGCCCGCCGCCGGGGTTGTCCGTCACCGAGATCCACGCGATCCGCGGGTCGTCCAGCAGGGCCCGGGCCACGTCCAACAGCTTGGCGGGCGACTCGGCCGTCGACGGGCCGCGCGTGGTGACCACCTCCGCGCCGTAGGCAAACCGCCCGGCGGAAAGCGCCTCGCGAAAACTGGGCCGCGTCGAATCGTCCACGCGATCACCACGATGCAACAAAACCAAGGAAGCCGGGCGTGAGCCCGGCAAAAACCTGTTCCGATTCATGGGGATGCTTGTGCGCCCCGCGCTCCACCATTGCCCGGTTTGCGTGCCACTGGCTCCGCCAGTGCGGAACCCCTATTCCAGGATCGCACTGGCAAAGCCAGTGGCACACGGCGGGAGCCAGTGACACACAATGCGAAGCCGCGAACGGCTTGTCGATCACGAGGCAACGGCTTCCTGGACGAATCGCTACCCCGCGACGAGCTTCCTGGCGACGGCCACCGCGGCGCTGGCGTTGTCGCTGTAGCCGTCGGCGCCGATCTCGTTGGCGTATTGCTGCGTGATCGGAGCGCCGCCGATCATCACCTTGGTCTTGGCGCGAACGCCGGCCGCTTCCAGGGCTTCAATCACGGTCTTCATCATGGTCATGGTGGTCGTCAGCAGCGCGGACAGGGCCAGGATCGTCCCTTCCTCGCCCTTGACGGCCTCGACGAATTTGTCCGTCGGCACGTCGACGCCCAGGTCGATCACCTCGAATCCGCCGCCTTCGAGCATCGACGCGACCAGGTTCTTGCCGATGTCGTGCAGGTCGCCCTTGACGGTGCCGATCACCACGCGGCCCGCCGCCTTCGTCCCGATCTCGGCCATCTTCGGCGTGAGCAGCTCGAGCGAGGCCTTCATCGCCCGGGCGGCAATGAGCAGCTCGGGCACGAAATACTCGTTGCACTCGAACCGCCGGCCGACCTCGTCCATGGCGGGAATCATGTACTTGTTGAGCAACTCGGACGGATTGACGTTGGCCTCGAGGGCCGCTTGGGTCACTTCCGCGGCCTTCTTGGCATTGCCGGTGAGAATCGCGTCGAAAAGCGCAGCAGGATCAGCCATGGATCCCTCCTCCAAACGGGTACCTACACAACGGAGCGAAAACCAGCATTATACCACTTTGGTCTGGTACACACCAGCCGCGCCGGCCAGAAGCAGTCCTCCCGGCGACGGCGCAATCCGACCATGTCTTGTCTGCCGACGGCTCGCGACCGGGTGCGAAAACGTTCCCTACGGAAAACCACCATAATTTGGCAAAAAGCGTTTGTGAAGCGGCCTCCCCACGTCCCGGCGCAAGATGCGGAAAAATACCCCAGAATGCGCAATTCAGCGCTTTTCTCAGGGAACGCAACCCGGAAATCTCCTCTCTTACGTGCGCCACCGGGTCTGCTAATGCGGGATTTCCACGCGTCACGGCATTGGCAAAGCAAGTGGGGCACCCCCTTGCACGTGGGGCCCGGAGGGAAAAGACCATCCCGTTTGGAATCGCGCCGAGCCAGCGGCGGGATGGCGCTCAGCCAGACGCTTGCCGAGCCTCGCTGGCACTGCTACCATACAATGGATTGTATACGTTTGTGTCCCATGGTCTTCGCGACAGGGGCGACCGGCCCGCAAATGACGATGCCGTTTGCCCGCGGCGGCGCACTGCGATGCTCGTGCTCTCGAGAAAAGTCGGCCAGCGGATTCTGATTGGCGACAAGATCGCGGTTACCGTGGTCCGCGTCGCCCAGGGAGCGGTCCGCATTGGCGTCGAGGCGCCCGACGACTTGCCCATTGTGCGCGAGGAACTCCAGCGGGAGTCGGCCAGCAAACCCACCCCGCAACATTCCGCCGGCGGTTAGCGCGGCGGGGCGCCATGGTGCTGGCTTGTCCAGCAGTGGCGCCCTATCCTGGTCAACGAACCGCTTGCGGTTTTGCAAGGCCCGACATTGCGAATCCGCAAGGGGCCATCTTTTACGTCCCCAGCGGGGCGCGGCCGAGCGGGGTGTAGGTGGGTCCGGTCGGGGAAAGCTGGCTGGAGAAGACGATCAGTTCGCGGACGCCCACCGCGCCCGCGGCGAATCCGGCGTGTTTCTCCAGCAATTCGGCCAGCGCGGCCATGCCCGGCCCGGCGCGGCGGACCCGCCCCAGCGTCAAATGGGCCCGAAACGGGCGGCCGTCCTTGCGAAACCCGAGCTTTTGCAGCCGGTTTTCAACCTGCTTGTGCAAGGCAATCATCGCCGGGCCGTCGCACCGCGCGCCGAGCCAGAGGGTTCGCGGTCGCGCCGCGTTGGGAAACGCCCCGACGCCGACGATTTCCAGCGCAAAGGGCTCCACCTCGGCGGCCGCCCGGGCCACGGCCTGGCACACGCGGGCCGTCTCCGTGAGCGTGACGTCCCCGAGGAATTTGACCGTAAGGTGTAGGTTGTGGGGCTCGACCCATTTGACGTCCGTTCCGACCGAACGAAGCGTCTCGATCAGGCCGCCTATTGCCGACTTCACGGCCGGCGTGGTCTCGATAGCCACAAAAGCGCGGACGGTCTGGCCCATGGCGCGAATGGCCTCCGGCATGGCGCCGAGAAAAAGTACCGTGGCGTGAAATCCCCAGTTTACCCCGGGTCATCCGGAGCGGAAAGCCGGGCGGAATAGAGGGCTCGCGAGCTCCCGCCGGCGTGCTTACCCACGCTCCGACGGGTGGTGCCGCTGGCGGAAACACGACTGGTGTTTATTTGCCAGGGGCGTCGATGTATGCTGCGGTCGCCGCGACGTTTCGCGCGGCAAGCCCTTCCGCTTTGAAGGGAACCCATGCGAAGACCACCCCATCGCGACGAACGCCACCACCAGCTCGAGATGACGCCGATGATCGACGTCATCTTTTTGTTGTTGGTGTTTTTTATCGCCACGGCCAGCTTCCGGGCGGTCGAGGAGGTTTTGCCGACCAACGTGCGTCTGCCGGGCACGGCGGCCGAGGCGGCGCCGATCGACCCCGAGATCGCCGACCTGGACGAAATCGTCGTCGAAGTGCTCTGGGAAGACGGCCAACCTCGATGGCGGGTGCAAGGGCGGCAATACGATCGGCTCGAAGACGTCGGCGCCGTGTTGGCCGCCGTGGCCCGGGTGAAGAACGACCTGCCCGTCATCCTCGACGTCGCCGGCGAGGCGCCACTGGGTCGGGCGATCGATCTTTACGACCTGTGTCGGCGGATCGGCCTGGCGAAAATCCAGTTCGCCGCCGCCGCATGAGGGGGATAAGGTGTTCGGGATCGGATGCGTGTCTTGCCGGGCGCCATGCCCACGCTTGCCGTGGGCATGTGGTGGCCTTGCCACCTTGCCGGCACGTCCACGCTTCGCGGGGGCATGGCGCCCCATCCTCGTGCTGACTCTCGCCCTGCTCGTGGCTTGGCCACCGGCTCCCGTCGCCGCGCAAGAAGACGCGGCGTTTCTCGACGGTTTGCGCGAGCGAGGGCTTTTCGAGCTGGCCGAGGCGTATTGCCGGGATCGACTGGCTCAGGGCGATCTGCCCGAGCGCCGCCGGGCGGAACTCACCGTCGAGTGGGTGCGGACGCTCTCGGAACGGGCCGTGGGCGCGGCCCCGCAGGCGCGCGGCCCGCTGTGGCGACGCGCCGAGGCCGTGGCCGACGAGTTCCTCGCCCGAGAACCGGCCAATCCGTTTCGGCTTCTCGTCGCGTTTCAGGCCGCGATGATCCACCTGAGCCGGGGCGAGATCGCGCGCGAGGAAGCGGCCCTGGGCGTCGAGGACGCCGGCGCTCTCGACGAAGCGAAAGCCGAGCTTCGCGCGGCGATCCGGGAAATCGAACCGCTCTCGCAGCGGATCAACGAGGCCCTGCGCGGTCCGGCGGGCCGCGGCAAGTCGCTTTCCGCCGAGGAACTCATTTCGCTGGGCAACAATGCGCGATACCAACTCGCCCGGGCTCTGGCCGGGCAGGCGCAGTGTTTCCCGGCCGAGACGGCGGAGCGGGTTCATGCCCTGTCGCGCGCCGTTGGCCTGTTTGGCGAGCTGGCCAGGCTCGACACGGTCGACCCTTTGGCGTGGCGGAGCCGGTTGGGCGAGGCGTCGTGTTACCGGCTGTTGGACGATCCGGCCGCGGCCCGCGCGGCGTTGCAGGCCATCATGGAAAAGCAGCCCCCGGCGTCGGTCGTCCTTCAGGCGCAGGCGGAAGGCGTTCGCTTGGCCCTGGGCCAGGCGGATCGGCGGGAAATCGCCGCCATGCTGGATCTGCCTCGGGATCGCGACGGCGCGACTTCGCCCGAGTGGGACGACGCCCGGCTCGAAGCGGCGTTGTCCCTCTGGCGCTGGGCCGCCGAGGCAAAGGACGCGGCACTGGCCGAGCGGTGGCAGACCGACGCGAACCGGATGGTCGGGTTCATCCGGGATCGGGGCGATCCGTATTGGATCCGGCGCGCCGAGATGCTGCTGGCCGGGGCGCTGCGGACGGCCGCGCGCAGCGGCGACGTCGAGATGCTCGCCCGCGCCGCCGCGAGTTCCTACCTGGCCGGCCAGGTGGACGAGGCCCTTTCGGCCTACGACCGGGCAAGCGCTCTGGCCGCCGACCAGGGTAACGTGGGCCAAGCGATGGAGCTAGGCCGCACGGCCGCGATGATCGAGCAACAGCGCGGCCGCCACGCCGAGGCGATGGACCGGCTCCGCAAGCTGGCCCTGGCCCATCCCGACGAATCGCAGGCGGCTTCGCTGCACCAGGCGGCCATCGCCAACGCCGTCGAGGTGGCCAGGAACGACGCCGCCGGCAAGCTGGACGTCTACGCCGACCTTCTGGAAGAGCACCTCCGCCGCTGGCCGGATGGTCCCACGGCCGGGCAAGTCCGCTGGTGGATGGGCCGGCTTCGCCAGCACCAGCGCGATTGGCCCGGGGCCATCGCCGCCTATACGGCGATGAGCCCGGCCGACGCGGACCACGCCCGGGCGGTCGCGGCCGCGGCCGATTGCCACGACGCCTGGCTGGCCGCGCAGCGCGCCGCGGGCGAACCGGTGGGCGAGCTGGCCGGCCGCGCCGCCGCGTGGCTCGAGTCGGTCGTTGTGGACGGCAACGGCCGCCTGCCCCAACGGCTCGACGCGCTCGGGCAAACCGCCGTGCTGCGAGCCGGACGGTTCTGGCTCGATGCGCCGCCGGACGGCTACGCCCGGGCGGAACAGCTTCTTACCGCGGGCCTGGCCGCCGCGCCCGATGCCCCGGCCGCGTGGACGTCGGCCGTGCGGGCCGCGCTGGTGTCGGCCCTGGCCGGGCAAGGCCGCCGCGGCCAGGCCGACGCCGTCCTGCAGGGCATCTCCCAGGCCGGCGTCGAGGCCACGGTCGCCCTGGTGGACGATCTGGCGCGGGTGGCGCGGGACGCCCCGGCCGCCGTGCGGGCCGAGTTGGCCCCGTTGCAGCTCCATGCGGTGGGCCTGCTCGGTTCGGGGCTCGACGGCCTCGCCGAACCCCAACGACGGCGCGTTGGCCTGATCCACGCTCAAGCCTTGGCCGACGCCGGCCAGACGGATGACGCCTTGCGCCACTTCCAGACGCTGGCCGAGCGGTATCCGGACGACGCCTCCGTGCAGCAAGGCCGGGCGCGACTCTTGGCGTCGCGGCAAGATCGACCCGCGCTGGACGAAGCCCTCTCGGCATGGCGCGCCATCGAACGAAGGACGAAGCCGGGGAGCCCCGCCTGGTTCGAGGCCAAGTACGCCGTGGCCGAGTTGCATTACCGGCTGGGCAATCCGAAGCAGGCCGAGCGGATCATCGCTTTGGCCGCCATCACCCACCCCGAGCTGGGCGGCCCCGCCTTGCGCGCCCGCTTCGAACACCTCCGCCGGCGTTGCCTCGCGCAGTAATTCGCTTAATAGCCTGTTGAAAAAGTCGCAGGGTGCCATGCCCACGCTTGCGTGGGCATGTGAAACCTCGAAAATGCGCGAAAACATGCCCACGCAAGCGTGGGCATGGCACCCAAAGCCGAAGGAAGCACTTTTT